>NZ_BCWP01000004.1 GCF_001592265.1 Curvibacter delicatus NBRC 14919
TCAGCAAATCCCTAAAATCGTCCAATGAGTAACGCCAGCCCTACCGACAACGACAAGGCCCCTGCCAAGGCCAGCAACTTCCTGCGCCAGATCATCGAAAACGACCTGACGCACGGCACCTATTCCGGCCGCCGCTGGGGCGGCACGCCCGGCGACGCCACGCACCACGAACAGGGCCAGCCCGACCCAGCGCGCATCCGCACCCGCTTCCCGCCCGAGCCCAACGGCTACCTGCACGTGGGCCACGCCAAGAGCATCTGCCTGAACTTCGGCCTGGCGCGCGACTACGGTGGCGTGTGCCACATGCGCTTCGACGACACCAACCCCGAGAAGGAAGAGCAGGAGTACGTCGATTCGATTCTGGACGCGGTGAAGTGGCTCGGCTTCAGCTGGGACGCCCACAACACCCAGCACCTGTTTTACGCCAGCAACTACTTCGACTTCATGTACCGCGCAGCGGAATACCTGATCGAAACCGGCCACGCCTATGTGGACGAGCAGACGCCGGACGAGATGCGCGCCAACCGCGGCGACTTTGTGACGCCCGGCAAGGACAGCCCCTTCCGCAGCCGCACACCCGCCGAGAACCTGGCGCGCTTCCGCGAAATGCGCGACGGCAAACTGGCCGACGGCGCCGCCGTGCTGCGCGCCAAGATCAGCATGGCCAGCCCTAACATCAACCTGCGCGACCCGGCCATCTACCGCATCCGCCGCGCCACCCACCACAACACCGGCGACCAGTGGTGCATCTACCCCATGTACACCTTCGCGCACCCCATTGAGGACGCGCTGGAGAACATCACCCACAGCATCTGCACGCTGGAGTTTGAAGACCAGCGCCCGTTTTACGACTGGCTGCTGGAGCGCATCGTGCCCGTGCTGCGCGCGCCGCAGTTCGCCCAGGCCAAGGCTTTGATTGAAAAGATCGAAGCGCAAGGCCTGGAAGCACAAAAGGAATTTGCCCTTCATTGTTTCAACCATGCCGACAAGCTGTTTGCCAGCGCGGCCGAAGGCCAGATGCGTGCCCTGTTTGCCAAGTGGGAACACGACCGCGACGCCGTGCTCAAAGACCTGGGCGCCTTCTTCACCCTGCTGAAAACAGAAACCGCGCAGTTTACCCCGCTGCTGCAACACGCGCTGGACGGCCAGCGCCCCAACGTCTTTTTACTGCCGCACCAGCACGAGTTTGCACGGCTGAACCTCACGTATGTGATCACCAGCAAACGCAAGCTGGCGCAACTGGTGAACGACAAGCATGTGACCGGCTGGGACGACCCGCGCATGCCAACAATAGTCGGCCTGCGCCGCCGCGGCTTCACGCCCGAGAGCATCCAGAACTTTGCCGAGCGCATTGGCGTCACCAAAGACTACAGCTGGATTGATTACTCCACGCTGGAAGGCTGCCTGCGCGAAGACCTGGACGTGCAGGCCCCGCGCGCCATGGCCGTGCTGGACCCGGTGAAGCTGGTCATCACCAACTGGGACGAACTGCACGGCGCCGGCGCGCTGGATGATTGCTCGGCCCCGGTGCACCCGCACCACCCCAACCTGGGCAAGCGCGCCTTCAAGTTCGGCCGTGAGTTGTGGATCGAGCGCACCGACTACGAAGAGGTGCCGCCCAAGGGCTACCACCGGCTCTACCCCGGCAACAAGGTGCGCCTGAAATACGGCCACGTGATCGAATGCAAGGGCGCGCTGAAAGACGCCAACGGCAACATCACGGAAGTGCACGCGGAATTGATCCCCGACACCAAGAGCGGCACGCCGGGCAGCGATGCCATCAAGGTCAAAGGCGTCATCACCTGGGTGGGCGTGAACGACGGCGTGGCCGCCGAAGTGCGCCTGTACGACCGTTTGTTTACCGACCCGCAACCCGATGCCGGCGGCAAGGACTTCCTGGCCAGCCTGAACCCGGACAGCCTGAAGACGGTGACGGCCTACGTGGAGCCGGCGCTAGCCAGCTGCGCGGCGGACGACAAGTTCCAGTTCGAGCGCCATGGCTACTTTGTGGCCGACCGCAAGGACCATGCAAAGGGTAAGCCCGTATTCAACCGGGTGACCGGATTGAAGGATAGTTGGGGAAAATAGCTCATAGAAACACAAGGGGGGGGGGGAAGTTGACATGGACGAATTCGCGATTTGGAGGCGAACTCTCGCAGACCAAGGCGACTCACTCGATGCACAAAGATCAATTCTTCGACAAGCATTTCTTGAATTCCGATCGAATGTCGCACAGCTCGTCCAAGAAATCGGTGGGCTTCTTCCAGATCTAACTGTTCACGACATTACCCATCTGGATGCTCTATGGCGTATCGCGGATCAAATAGCAGGGCCCGATTACCCACTGAATCCAGCCGAAGCTTTTGTTCTAGGCGGAGCAATTCTGTTGCATGACTCAGCACATGTACTTGCCGCATATGAAAATCGCATCATAGGAGTCAAGGCGACAACGGAATGGAAGGATTTAATTGCGCAACAATTTGGTGGGAGGGAGCCATCAGATGGATCAGCCGACCAGAGAGATGCACTATTCCAAGTGCTACGTCTCCTTCACGCGAAGCAAGCACGCCTTCTACCGACCATGGAATGGAAGGTTTCTGAGAAAACTACTGGCGGCAGATTTAGATTACTTTCTCAACCCCAACTCTGCGAATACTACGGTCCATTAATCGGAGAGCTAGCCGAAAGCCATCACTGGTCAACAAAGAAAGTAGGTGAGTCTTTTGAAACTCGTCATGTCAATGCTCCAGCATTTCTAGCACCAGCCACATGGCAAGTCGATGCTCTAAAGATCGCATTTTTGCTGCGTACTGCCGATGCAGCACACATCGACGCTCAACGAGCACCTTGGTTTTTATTCGCCCTGCGACAACCTAAAGGCATATCAAGTGACCACTGGCGATTTCAAGCCAAGCTAGGGCAACCAACGCGGTCAGATAACGGCGAACTTCGGCTTACCTCTGGTAGTCCATTTGAGCCCGACGAGAGGAAAGCATGGTGGTTGGCGTATGACACCGCATGCATGATTGACCGAGAGTTACGTGATGCACAACTGATCATGCGGGACCTTGGGCGGCGGACTTTTGCAGCCACTTCAATTGCGCGAGTTGCAGACCCGTCATCCTTCGCCAAAGATGTACAAGTGCAAAACTGGGAACCGGTCAATGTTGCCCCGAAGATCAAGGACGTTCCAAAGGTGATCGCGAATCTGGGCGGCAAGAAGCTGTACGGCGACGACCCATCTCTCGCCCTACGTGAACTACTGCAAAACTCTGCTGATGCAGTCCGTGCGCTTAGGGCAATTGGCGGTCTTGGCCCAGAAGAAGGCCAAATCGAAGTTGCACTCGAGCGCAAAAATGGGCAAAACTGGTTGCATGTTACCGATACCGGAATTGGCATGAGCCGCTATGTACTTACAGAAGTACTTCTGGATTTTGGAACATCATTTTGGAGTAGCGAACAGTCGCGCGCTGAAATACCTGGCCTCGCCGCCAGCGGATTTAAGTCCGTAGGCCAATTCGGCATTGGCTTCTTCGCCACATTCATGCTGGGTGACAAAGTTATTGTTAATACACGGCGCTATCGCAGGGCCACAGCGGACAGAAGCGACCAATGGCTTCTTGAATTTGGAGACTCACTTGATAGCCGGCCAATGCTGCGGCAACCATCTACGTCAGAAGAGTTGAGGAGAACTGGTACACGAATTTCCGTCCACATTGAAGATGAAGTCTTGAAGAGACTTCTGGGAATCCGAGAAAAAACATGGACTGTCCCCGGCATCACCCATGTATACGGAGATATTGATGAGGCTGCAACCAAAAAAGACGATCCCCCGACAGCAAGTCTTAATGCAGTTATAGGATTACTGTGCCCGACATTGGATATATCTGTGAACGTGAAAATCGGTACTAATGAGCCGAGGACGATCATTCAGCCTAATGACTGGCTAAGTCTAGATTCAGCCTCGCTTCTGAAGCGCTTATATCCGACCCACTATCGACACAGACAACCAACAAACGAGCTAATTGACTTAGTGGAGAAAAGCGGCGAAGTCAAAGGGCGCTTACGACACCGTGATGGATACTTCAGCGAGGGCATTGCGACTCACCGAGGGATTCAATGTGGAACCGTGCCACTCACGGAGGGTGTTATTCAAGCCGAAAACAATGTCGATCTTGCTCGTAAAGTTGCACACCCCCTCGCTTCACTGGAAGCGTGGAAAACATGGGCCGTTAACCATCTTAATGAAATCGACAATGAGGATACCGACGCATTAACTGCTCTTCACCATTTGTGTCCAGATCTAGATCTCCCGGTTTTTAATCGGAATGGAGCATCGCTTAACAAGCAGGAGCTAGAGAAATGGATTTCAACTCAGTCCGTTGTTTACGTTTATGACTTTGAACTCGAACATGAAAGCTTCGATGAGGTTTCACGTCATAGCTTCGATACGTTCTTTGAACCCGCATCCGAGGTGGTTTTCATGCCGCGAGACATTGACCGCCTAGCAAAGTATCTGGGAATTCCAACCATCGATTACCTTCCGCAAATCGAGTCCATCATGAGTGCAGCTTGGCCTTCTGGCTACGATTGGGAGCGTAAAGAACATGCGGTTGGAGAAGTCATGCTACAGAACATTGATCGCGACGTACTCGTCTTCACAAAGAAATGACTCAATCCGAGGAAAATCCTCGCAACCCTCATGAAAGCCACCTGGAACAACACCGTCATCGCCGAGAGTGACGACACCGTGCTGGTGGAAGGTAACCACTACTTCCCCGAGCACACGCTCAAGCGCGAGTACGTCACCTTCAGCAACCACAAGACCACCTGCCCCTGGAAGGGCGAGGCGCACTACTACTCGCTCATGGTCAACGGCGACATGCTGCCCGACGCCGTGTGGTTCTACCCCGAGCCCACCCCCGAAGCCCATCTCATCCAGGGCCGCGTGGCGTTCTGGAAGGGTGTGAAGATCGAGGAGTGAGCAGCGCGCCCTGCGCTGGCGTTGCACACACAGCATGGCCCGCCGCCCGCACTACCACGTCTACGTCATCGAGCTTTCCAAAGACGTGCTGTACGAGCCCAAGTTCCGCAAGAACAACCCGGGCTATGTGGAAGGCAAGCCCTGTGTCTACGTCGGCATGACGGGGCTGGACCCAGATGTGCGCTTTGACAAGCACAAGGCCGGCATCCAGGCCAACCGCTACGTCACCAAGTACGGCCTGCGCCTGCTGCCCGACCTGTATGAGGGCTTCAACCCCATGAGCTACAAAGATGCCCAGGAACGCGAGGTGGAAGTGGGCATTGACCTGCGCTCGGCCGGGTTTGGTGTCTGGCAGGCCTGAGCCGGTGGTATGCATGCTTATGAGCGTGCTGAATGTCGCATAAACTCATAGTAGTTTTTGCGATTTCTTTCTTTTTGTGCATCTCGACACCTCCACCCTGATTTTCATCAATATCGCCGACCTGTTGGCGATGTCACTGGCCTTACCCTTGGTGATGGGGCTCAATCTGAGCCGCGCTGCCAGCCATGTCCGCACCTCGCTCATGCTCAAGGCCGGGGCCTGGGTGCTGCTGGCGCTCACCACACGCCTGGCCGGGCAGTGGCTCGAACCGGTACTGGCCACGCTGGCCTTGGCGCTGATGTCGCTGAGCCATGTGCTGATCTTCCGTGCGCTGAGCCTGTGGCTGGGGCCGCGGCCCATGGGCCGGCTGCTGGTGGTGCTGGCCGTGGCCACGCCGATCGGCTTTGCGCTGAGTTTTCACAACTACCCGGTGCGGGTGGCCTGGATCAGCCTGGCGCTGGCCGGGCAGTTGCTGATTCAGGCGCGGGCGACGCTGCTGCCCGCCGCCGACAGCAACAGCCGCGGTGGCTGGCGCTACCTGCTGTTCGGCTGCCTGTTCCTGATGGCGGTGCTGATGGCCTTTCGCGGCATCTTTGGCGCCTTTGTCCCGGAGCTCAGCCCCGGCTTCACCACGCCTTCGCCCATCATCGCGCTGACGCTGGTCGCGGCCAATGTTGCGCTGGTGTTGGGCAATATCGCCCTGCTGGCCGCCTGGCGCGAAGAAGCCCAGCAGCAGTTGCGCACGCTGGTGGTGACGGACACGCTCACGGGCCTGCTCAACCGCAACGGCTGGTCTGAACAGGCGAACCAGGCGCTGCGTTATGCACAGCGCCACGGGTTTCCGCTCTCGCTGCTGATGTTCGACCTGGACCATTTCAAACGCATCAACGACACGCACGGCCATGAGGTGGGCGACACGGCGCTGGCGTTTTTCGGCGGCCTGCTCAGGCAGTGCCTGCGCGCGGGTGACGTGAACGCCCGCCTGGGTGGCGAAGAGTTCTGTGTGCTGCTGGTGCACGCCGACACCACGGCGGCGCAGGCCTTTGACCAGCGCCTGCGTGCCGCACTGGCCGAGGCTGCGCCGCAGGCGATTCCCTGCACCATCGACTTCAGCACCGGCCATGCCCTGTGCAACGGCAAGGACGAGACGCTGGAGTCGCTCATGGCCCGTGCCGACACGGCGCTGTACCGCGCCAAGAACGCGGGCCGCAGCCAGCTGGTTTCGGCCGAGGCACCAGCCAGTTGAAATGAGCATCCTCACCCTGACCCGGGTGAACGTTTCATAGAGGAGCCGCCGAGCCTGTTTGACGCCCCTGACACGTTGGAACAGAATGAAAATCTGAAGGCAGGGAGGGCCCGGTAATGGCAATCAACAAGCGTGGTCGTGAGGGCGTGCGCCGTCGGGACGTCCTGACTCTGGCAGAAGGGCTCATCGGTGCCGTGTCGCTGGGGGCCTGCTTCACTGCAACGCCAAGCCATGCCGCACCCATCGCCTTCACTGAGGCGCAATGTGGCGACAAGAGCCTGGCGGACCGGAAGATATTGGTCGCCTACGCCAGCAAGTACGGCTCCACCGGCGGTGTGGCAGATGCCATCGGCCAGACACTGTGCGGCAAGGGTGCGACGGTGGACGTGCGGCTGATGAAGAACGTTCGCAACCTGGAAGCCTACCAAGGCGTGGTCCTGGGGGCCCCGGTGTATATGGGCAAGTGGCTGCCGGAGGCGGCCGACTTCGTGAAACAGAATGCCGAAGCGCTGGGCCGGGTTCCGCTGGCGTGTTTTGTGGTCTGCATGCTGCTGCATGAGCCAACCCCGGACAACATGGCCAAGGCCCTCGCCTACCTGGACCCGGTGCTGAAGGCTGCGCCACTGCTCAAGCCGGTGGGCGTGGGCGCTTTTGCCGGCGCGCTGGATTACGGCAACCTGTCCTGGGCCACGAAGAAGATCATGCAGTCCAAGGCGCAGCCGGAAGGCGACTTCCGCGACTGGAAGGCCATCCACGCCTGGGCGGAGGCGTCGCCCCTTGCAAAGTAAAATGCTATTGATTTAGTAGCTGTTCGCGCATATTCCACCTGGGCTAGAGCCCATTTTCATTCATGGCCTTCCCAAGGTTCCGCCCGTGACCGACCTCACCCTGCGCCCCGTAAATGCCGACGTCTACAGCGTGCACACACCCGACGGCGCGCACGTGGGCAACCTCAAGCGCGTGGGCGCGGTGTGGAAGTTCAAGGCCATCGGCTACGACGCCGCTGGCCAGCTCGTGCCCGGCGGTGGGCCCTTCACGGACCAGCACAACACAGCCATGGCGGCACCGGATGCAACCGAGCTCAGCACCCGGCTGGGCGTGCGCTGAACCGGCGCCCCGTCACCGGCGGCAAGTACACTAGGCAACAGCCTGTGCCCCCTGGGCCCCGCCTGCCGTGCAGATCGATCCCACTTCGCTCATCATCGTCAACGTTGCCAACCTGCTGGTCATGGCAACGGCGCTGCCTTTCGTCATGGGCCAGGGCCTGAGCCCGGCTGCCAGCCATGCGCGGCACTCGTTGCTCCTCAATGCCGCCGCCTGGATCTGCCTGCTGGCCTCCAGCCTCTGGTACGGGCAGACGCCAGACCTCATCCTGTCCACCTTGGCCATGGCCTTCATCTGCGCCAGCCAGTGGATGGTGTACCGCGCGCTGGAGAACTGGCTGGGCCCGCGCCCGCTGCGCGGCCTGCTGCGCTTGCTGGTGTGGATCATGCCGGTGGGTTATGTGCTGAGTTTCTCCAGCTACCCGGTGCGCGTGGGCTGGGCCAACCTGGTGCTGGCGGCACAGCTGCTCATCGTGGCGCGCGCCTGCCTCTACCCCACCAGCCGCAACTTCGGCCGGCGCGCCTGGCGCTACCCGCTGTTCGGCTGTCTGGCCGTGATGGCCGGGTTCACCGCGGCGCGCGGCATCCTGGGCGCGTGGTTCACCGAGCTGTACCCGTTTTTCCGTGCCCCCACGCCGGTGAACATTGCGGCGCTGATCGGCGCCAACATGTCGCTGGTGCTGGGCACGATTGCCATGCTGGGCGCCTGGCGCGAAGAAGCGGAACGCCAGCTGCACAAGCTGGCCAGCACCGACACCCTGACCGGCCTGCTCAACCGCCACGGCTGGACGATGCAGACACGCCACCCGCTGCGCCAGGCGCAGCGCCACGGGCACCCGCTGTCGCTGCTGATGCTGGACGTGGACCACTTCAAGCGCATCAACGACACGCACGGCCACGAAGTCGGCGACGCGGCGCTGCAGCTCATCGGCCAGTTGCTGCAGCGCTGCCAGCGCGGGGGCGACGTGAGCGCGCGCGTGGGCGGCGAGGAGTTCTGCGTGCTGCTGCCCTACACCGACGCCGCCGCGGCGCAGGCCTTTGATGCCCGCCTGCGCACCGAGCTGGCCACCCATGCGAGCGCGGCCGGCCTGCCCTGCACGCTGGACTTCAGCAGCGGCCACGCACAGTACCGCCCATCGGGCGAGACACTGGAGTCGCTGATGGCGCGCGCCGACGCTGCGCTGTACCGCGCCAAGAACAGCGGCCGAAGCCGGCTGGTGCTGTACGAAAACACCATCACCTGACGCGGCCCGCCTGCGGCCATCTGCCGCCCCGCGGCCGCCACGTTGTCAACGTTTTCTCTGTGGAGCGGCATTGAGTGGCTGGCTTTGGGCTAAGCTCGCGCCCTCACCCACAAGCAACACACAAGGAACATCCGCCATGAAGAAACTCAACGTCACCATCCAGCTGCAGATGTCCGTGCCCGACGGCTGGGAGCTGGTGCAAACCTCCGAAGGCACGCCGATGATCCGCATGCCCGGCGGCACCTACCTCGATCTGGCGGTGGAACCGCTCTACACCGCCGACCCGGAAGGCACCTGGAGCGGCACCGAGAGCGAAGACGAACTGAACGAGTTTCTGGACATGGTAGACAGCGAAGAAGTCTCTTACGAGTTCGTGGCCGACTGAACCCGGCCGCGGCACAGGTTGGCGGAGGCTTCAATCGGGAAGGCCTCGGCACGGTTTGACACTTGCCGGCATCCGTCGCATGCTTTGCCCCCAATGCGCTTGCAACAAGCCAGCAAGGGAGGCAGCGATGAAGACACTTCGGCAATGGCGCGCTCAACTGGGCGCCGTGATCATGGCGATTGCATGCCCGCTGGGCGCCATCGCCCAGCCCTATCCCGCCAAACCCCTTCTTCTGGTTGTTCCCTACGCCGCAGGCGGGGTTACTGATGGTCTGGCGCGCATGGTTGCCCAGCGGCTGAGTACGCGGTTGGGTCAGTCGGTGATGGTTGAGAACCACGCCGGAGCCATGGGGCAAATCGGTTTCGAACGCGTTGCCAAGTCAGCGCCTGATGGCTACACCATGGTGCTGGGCAATATTGGCAGCTTCCCAGACACAGCCGGCCAGCTCACGCCCGTGGTCGACCTGCAGCGGGACTTCGTACCGGTCTCGCTGCTGGCGCAGCTTCCCGTTGCTCTCATCGTCGATTCGTCCGTTCCGGTCAACTCGGCCAAGGAACTGCTGGATTACGCCGCCGCCCGGCCCGGCCAGGTTGCCTACGGCACCTCGGAAACCGGCAGCCCCAGCCACCGGGCCGGTGAACAGTTCAGGCAAGACACGAAAACGACGATGACGCGGGTGCCATTCCGCACGGATGCAGCCACACTCACCGCACTGGCATCCGGCGATGTCAAGGTGGCCTTTGCCACATTGGATGGCGTGGCGTTCTTCAGACCCAAAGAGAAGATTCGTGCCCTGGCGGTGACAGGCAACCATCGTTCGCCCTTGGCGCCCGGCGTTCCAACGTTCGCGGAAGCAGGCATCAAGGGGGTTGATGCCTTGTCCCAGTACGCGGTGCTGCTGCCGCGCGGCACACCGCAAGACATCGTGGCAACCCTGCACAAGGAACTCACGGCAATCGTCCAGTCACCCGAGTTCCAGAGCCAGATGGCTGAATATGGCATTGAAACGGTTGGCTCCAGCCCCCAGGAACTGGCCACCATCCTGGAGACATCGCGCGGTTCGGCTCGGTGGGCCGCTCTGGTGAAACATGGCGCGGCGCCTGCAGACCAGCCCAAGGCGGCTGCACCGGCCCCGGTGGTCACGGCGCCGATTGTCATCCCGCCCCCGGCCAAGCCCGCAGCCATGCCCACGCCCGCTCAACCGAGCCCAGTCGCTCCCTACAAGGTTGTCAAGGTCTTCTTTGGCACGGATCGCAAGCTGGTCCCCACCGCCAGTTCACCGCGCGATTTCTTTGCGTCGGAACGCGGGCGAGCCATCAGCTACGGCCATTGCGAAGTCAGCATTCCGCGGGATCACAAAACTGGAGAACTGGAAGCTCCTTCGTTGCTGCGGAAATATCTTGAGAACCCGGCCAAGCATGTGGTTCTGCTGCGGCTCAACCTGCGCAACAGAAACGAATTCATGAGCGACCTCAACAGCACGATCGCAGAGAAAAAGACAAACTCCGCGCTGGTGTTCATCCATGGCTACAACAACACGTTCGAGGATGCCGCCAGGCGTACTGCGCAGATTGCACATGACATCGAATTTCCGGGTGTTCCCATGTTCTACAGCTGGCCCTCGAACGGCGCCACGCTTTCCTACGTCACGGATGGCAACGATGCGGACCAGGCCATCGTGTACCTCAAAGCCTTTCTCAAGGATCTTGCGGTCAATTCAAAATTCACCTCCATCACCTTGCTGGCGCACAGCATGGGCAACCGGGTACTGACACAGGCCTTCGCCGCGCTGAAGAACGAGATTGACACCACGAAATTGCGGGTCTTCAAGGAGATCATCCTCGCGGCACCAGACATTGACGCCGACGTTTTCAAGAACAATATCGTCCCGGCACTTGTGGCGAGCAAGTCCTCGGTCACTTTGTATGCGTCATCGCGCGACGGGGCATTGGCTGCCGCCAAGAAAATCAACGGCGAGCCCCGTGCTGGCGATTCGGAGGGAGGGCTGGTCGTCGTCAAAGGCATCGAGACCATTGATGCCACCAACGTCGATACCAATCTCTTCTGGGGCCTCGGCCATGCCTATGTCGCGGACAGCCGGAACATCCTGTCCGACCTTTCTTATCTCATCGTCAAGGGTCTGCATGCCACCTCCAGATACGGACTGGAGCCGGTACCCGCGCCCAGCGGCACGCAATACTGGAAATTCAAGAACTAGACCTTTCACCGAAACAAGATTGCTATATTTTCGATAGCTTGCCGCGCATATTCCAAGAGCAAAACAACCTGTTTTTCCATAAAAGAACCGTCACCGACTCCATGACCGAACCCGCCTTCAGCCCCGCCGCCGAACGCAACAAGCACCCCATCTTTGACATGCTGCGCCAGTTGCTGCCCATGCAGGGCCGCGCGCTGGAGATTGCCAGCGGCACCGGCCAGCACGCGGCCTGGTTCGCCGCCCAGATGCCGCAATGGACGTGGCTGCCCAGCGATGCGCAGGTTGATCTCTTTCCGTCCATCACCGCCCACGCGACCGCAGCGCACTTGCGCAATGTGCAGCCGCCCCGGTTGCTGGACGTGCTGTCAGACCGTTGGTTGCCCGATGACGCATCAGGCCAAGCCCCGCTGTTCGACCTGATCTACTGCGCCAACATGCTGCACATCGCGCCCTGGGCCTGCTGTGCGGCCTTGATGCGCGGCGCTGCACGCCACCTGGCGCCGGGTGGCCAGCTCGCGACCTACGGCCCGTATCTGGAAGACGGGGTGCCCACGTCGGAGGGCAACCTGGCGTTCGACCAGAGCCTGCGCGCACAAGACCCGGCCTGGGGCATCCGCCGGCGCGAAGACGTGGAACGCGAGGCCCAGCACGCCGGCCTGCGGCTGGCCGCGCGCCACGCCATGCCGGCCAACAACCTGCTGCTGGTGTGGACACGGGCAAGCTGAGCGCGACGCGGGGATAATCCGGCCCCATGTTGACCTCTCTTTTCCCCTTGGGCTGGCAGCACTACCTGCTGGGCGGCCTGTTGATCGGCCTCGGCACGGCGCTGTTGTTTGTCTTCACCGGCCGCATCGGCGGCATGAGCACGGTGTTTTCCAGCACCTGGTCTTACGTCGTCAAAGGGCCGTTCTTCCAGCAGCCGCGCTTCACCGGCTCACGCGGCTGGCGCCTGGTGTACGCGGCAGGGTTGGTTGTGGGCGCCGCCCTCTGGTGGCTGGGTTTCACCGATGGCACACCGCTCAGCACCCATGTGCCGGCCTGGCAACTGCTGCTGGGTGGCTTCTTTGTGGGCTACGGCGCGCGGCTGGGCAACGGCTGCACCTCGGGCCATGGCATCTGTGGGCTGGGCTCGCTGCAATGGCCGTCGCTGATGGCCGTGCTGACCTTCATGGCCACGGCCTTCCTCACCGCCAACCTGGCTGCGAGGTGGCTGGCATGAGCATGCAACAGAATTCCCTGCCGCGCGTTCTGGCCACGCTGGCCGCGGGTGCGCTGTTCGGCTTCGGCCTCTCGCTCTCGGGCATGGTGCGGCCGGAGGTGGTGCTGAGCTTCCTGCACTTCTCCGACTTCGGCCTCATGCTGGTGATGGGCGGCGCGGTGCTGGTGGTGGTGCTGGCCTACAAAGTGGTACCGCGCCTACTCAACCGCCCGCTGCTGGGCGACTACTTTCACACCCACCCGAGCGAATGGAACCGCGACACCGCCGTGGGCGCGGCGCTGTTCGGCATTGGCTGGGGCCTGTGCGGCGTCTGCCCCGGCCCGGCCATTGCCGGCCTGGGTACCGGCAACCTCGATCTGCTGTGGGCGCTGGGCGGCATTGCGCTCGGTGCGCTGGTACAGGGGCTGGTGGCCACGCGCAAGGCCCGCTAAGCCGGCGGCGCGGGGCGTCGACGCTTATCGCTTGGGTGACTGCGGCGCCGGCTGGGTGCAGGCATGCTCACGCATCGTTTTGGAGAAGCCCCGATGGATGCCAGCACCTGTTTCCGTTTCTGCGTCGGCCGCACCGACCTGCACGCCACCCGCCTGCTGAGCGACCCCGATGCGCCGGCCGCGCGCCCGCTGGCCGAGGGCGAGGTGCGCCTGCGCGTGGACCACTTCGCGTTGACGGCCAACAACATCACCTACGCGGCCTTCGGCGACAAGATGAAATACTGGCAGTTCTTCCCGAGCGGTGCCGAGGGCTGGGGCTGCATCCCGGTCTGGGGCTTCGCCGAGATAGTGGAGTCGCGCTGCGCGGAGGTGAGCACCGGCCAGCGCGTCTATGGCTACCTGCCCATGGGCCACTACCTGGTGGTTCAGCCCGCGCGCGTGAACCGGCACGGTTTCATGGACGGCGCTGCACACCGGCGCGAACTGGCCGCCGTCTATAACCAACTGGTGTTTTGTGCCACCGACCCAGGCTACGACCCGGCGTTCGAAGGCCAACAGGCCGTCTTGCGCCCGTTGTTCACAACGTCCTTCCTGATCGACGACTTCATGGCCGAGCACGGGTTCTTTGGTGCGCACCAACTGCTGCTGTCCAGCGCGTCGAGCAAGACAGCCTACGGCACGGCCTTCTGTCTCTCGCGACGCGACGGTGCCCCCCGGGTACACGGCCTCACATCGGATGCCAATCTGGCGTTCACACACGGGCTGGGCTGCTATGGCGCGGTGAGCACCTATGAGCAGGTGACCGCGCTGGACCCCAGCGTGCCCACGGTCTACATTGACTTCGCGGGCAATGCCGGGCTACGCCGCACGATCCATGAGCACTTCGGCAACGCGCTGACCTACAGCTGCTCGGTTGGCGGCAGCCACTGGGAGTCGCTCGGTAGCGGTGGTCGGCTGCCCGGACCGAAGCCCGAATTGTTTTTTGCCCCGGCCCAAGTCAAGAAGCGCGTTGCACCACCGCCCGAGGGCTGGGGGCCCAGCGGCTTTGAACAACATCTGGGACTGGCCTGGAAGGCCTTCCTGCAAACCGTGAACAACCCCAGCCAGCCTTGGCTCACGATCCGCACAGCCCGAGGCACCGAAGCCGTGACCGCCGCCTACCAGCAACTGCTGGCCGGCCGCAGCGATGCGCGCGAAGGGTTGATGCTGGCGCTCTGAGTGCTTACGCGCTACGGCCGTGGCGCGCTGGCGGCCAACGCCGGGGCCACGGCAGCCCCTGTGACCAGCTTGCGCACCTCCAGCAACTTGGCACGCAGGCGCCGGTGGTTCACAGGGCCGGTGCGGATCAGCATCTTCTGCCCGGCAGAGAGGGCTTCGAGCTTCGGGTCGGTGAATTCATAACGCACCCAGGGGCGTTCGGAAGGCACCGGCCCTTTCACGTCCACCAGGCCCACACCCACCGGGCCGTCCTGCACCGGTGCGGCCAGCAGCTGGTCGATCACCGCCACCAGCCGGTCATTGAAGTAACGCTTGGGAAAACCCACCTCTTCATACGCTTGCTGGAACAGCGGGTACAGGCTGACGTAGAGCCTGACGGCCTGCGCCGTGTCCACCGATTCCACGAAGAGCACAAACGGGGTGTAGCGCTGGCTGTTGTCAGGGTGGATGGTCTCGCTGCCCGCCTGGCCGCGGGTGCTGAAACGTCCGGGTGTGGGGTTCACCGGCCAGACCATGGGCGGCGCGTGTTCGCGTGCCAGGTTGTCGACCGTGGCCACCACGCGGCGGGCAAAGCTGTCGAGCTGCAGGAAGGTGAGCACGTTTTTCTTGCCCAGCAGATCGGTCAGCACGGCCTGCACATAGGCGTCGGAGTCGGCCAGGGCCGGCAACGGCTGCTTGGGCTGCGCTTCGGGCTCGGCAGCAGGGAGTGGGTATTGGATGGCGGGTTGGGATGCCACCGGTGCGGGCGCAGGCGCAGCAGCTGGCACGGGCACCGGGGGCTCAGCCGGCTCGGGCGCCACCTCGCTCGGGCGCATCCAGCCGAAGTAGGCTGCCCCCAGCACACCCGCCACCAGAATGAGGACCAGCACGACTCTGGACTTGTTCACGGTTTCCTCCCGCTATGCACGTTGAAACGCAGCCATGCTAGCACCGCACCCTCACCAACAAGGATTGCGGCGGCCCGCAGGCCCTTCTACACTGCAGGCTGCACATCAGGGAGGACAACATGAGCCAGAACTTCAACCCGGTCGGCTGGTTTGAGCTGTACGTGGACGACATGGCGCGCGCCAGGAAGTTTTACGAGACGGTGTTCCAGCGCCCTCTGGCCGACCTGCCAGCCGCATCGAGCGGCGACACGCAGATGGCGCTCTTCGCCATGGACATGTCCGTCCCCGGCTGCGCCGGCGCCCTGGTGAAGAGCCCGCGCAACAAGCCGGGCAACGGCGGGACGATGGTCTACTTCACGTGCCTGGACTGCGCCGTGGAAGCGGCTCGGGCGGCCGCGGCCGGCGGCACGGTGTGCCAGCCCCGGGTGAGCATTGGCGAATACGGCTTCATCGCCATCGTGCAGGACACCGAAGGCAATGCCATCGGCCTGCACTCGCGCCAATAAACTCAGCCCATGGCCTTCGACCCTCATCTCGTCGATCTGATGCGCAGCGCGCTGCGGCAACGACACCACTTCACCGAGAAACGCATGTTCGGCACCTGGTGCTGGATGTGGGAGGGGCACCTGGTGTGCGGCGCGGGCGTGGGGCGCTACCTGTTCCGTGTGGGCAAGGCACTGGAAGCCGAGGCGCTGGCACGCCCGGGCGCTACGCGCATGGCGTCCAGCGGCCGGCCCATGAGCGGCTTCATCTGGGTGGATGCCGATGCCGCGCTCGACGAAGGGCTGGAGCGCTGGGTCGAGCTGGCCATGCGCTGCGTGGGCAGCCTGCCGCCGAAGTGACGCGAAACCTCGGCGCCTCGCGTTGACGGGTTTGATCCGCATCAACGGTTGGTGTTCTAACGGCTGTTTCAGCCTTCTGCCCCCCGATGGAAATCGAGGGTTACTCCCAATGGATACCCATGATCGTATGTCGACATTTAGGTGGGTCATCAAAAAACAAGCTGCAGGAGCGAGGTCCTTGACTGAGATGTGAGGCATCGACGTTCCTCTCAGCACCAACAAAGAGGATCTCGACATGCAATTCATTGGCAATCTGAAAGTCATCAACCGCTTTGCCTTGCTCGGCGCCATCGGGTTCGTGCTGACGCTCGCCCCCACGCTGCTGTACATGCGGATGGCTTACCAGAACATGCAGTTGGCGCAAGTCGAAGCGCACGGCATTCCGTTCACCAAAGCAGCCCTGAAGGTGATCCAGCTCACGCAGCAACACCGCGGTTTGAGCGCGCTGGCCCTGGGCGGCAACACAGCGGCGCAGTCGGATCGCAGCAACAAGCAGAGCGAGGCCGACAAGGCCTACCAGGCGCTGGCGACGCTGATCGAAGGTGAAAGCCTGCTGGATGCGGCCTTGAAATCCGAATGGCAGACGATCCAGAAGGACTGGAAAGCCCTGAGCAGCCAGGTGGCCGCCGGCAACCTGGTGGCGCCGCAGAGCTTTGCGGCCCACACCGCCGTGATTGAAAAACTGCTTGCGCTGACCGACCGGCTGGCCGATGCCTTCGGCCTGTCGCTGGACCCGGAGCTTGACAGCTACCAGTTGATCCAGTCGGTGCTGTATGCCCTGCCGGTTCTCAGCGAAGAGCTGGGCAAGTCGCGCGCCCGCGGCAGCGTCATGCTGAGCAACAAGGGGGCCTCACCGGCCGAACGCCAAGCGCTGGCCGTCTTCATGGCACGCATCGGGGCGGAGAAGGAGCGTGTGCTTCTGGCCTACGGCAAGTCGGCCGCAGCCAACGGCAACGTCAAGCAGGCCCTAGACGGACAGGTGAAGGAGATGGTGTCGCTGACGCAGCAGGCCATCAAGCTGACCACCGAGCAGGTGATCACACCGGAAGAGCTGAGCTATGCGCCGGGGGATTACTTCGCCTTGCTCACCAAGACGATTGATGTGCAGGTCAAGCTCAACGACATGGCCATGGACGTGCTGGGGCAGCTGCTCGACGGCCGCGTCACCAGCCTGCAGCGCCAGTTGCTGGTGCTGATCGGCGTGCTGCTGACCCTGGGTGTGCTGGGGGCGATGGTGGGCATCGTGGCGGCACGCTCCATCACGCAGCAGCTGGGTGGCGAGCCGAGCGAGGTGATGGCCATCGCCAATGCGGTTGCCGAGGGCGACCTCAGCTCCCGCATCCGCCTGCAGCAAGACGCGCAGGCCAGCATCATGGGCGCTATGGCGGCCATGCAGAGCTCCCTGCAAAAAGTGGTTGGCACCGTTCGCCAGAGCTCCGAGGCACTGGCCTCCGCCAGTGACCAGATCGCCCAGGGCAATCAGGACCTGTCGGCCCGCACCGAAAGCCAGGCCAGCGCGCTGGAAGAAACCGCAGCCTCCATGGAGGAACTGGGCTCTACCGTCAAACAGAACGCCGACAACGCCCGCCAGGCCAACCAGCTGGCGCAAAGCGCCAGCACGGTGGCCGTCAAGGGCGGTGAGGTGGTGGCCCAGGTGGTGGACACCATGAAGGGCATCAACGACAGTTCACGCAAGATTGCCGACATCATCAGCGTCATTGACGGCATTGCCTTCCAGACCAACATCCTGGCACTGAACGCCGCGGTGGAAGCCGCGCGTGCCGGCGAACAGGGCCGCGGTTTTGCCGTGGTGGCCAGCGAGGTGCGCAGTCTGGCCGGCCGCAGTGCGGAAGCGGCAAAGGAAATCAAGACGCTCATCACCGACAGCGTGGAGCGTGTCGAACAAGGTACCGCGCTGGTGGACCAGGCCGGCACCACCATGAGCGAGGTGGTCAGCAGCATCCGGCGCGTGACCGACATCATGGGCGAAATCAGTGCCGCCAGCTCGGAGCAGAGTTCCGGCGTGGCGCAGATCGGTGAAGCTGTGGTTCAGATGGATCAGTCGACACAGCAGAACGCCTCGCTGGTGGAAGAGATGGCATCGGCCGCCTCCAGCTTGCGCGGGCAGGCCCAGGAACTGGTTCAGGCCGTGGCCGTGTTCAAGCTGTCGCACGGTCAGCGGCCGGCCTTGCTGACCGCGTCTTGAGCGGCGGCGGTCGCACCACCGCCTCATGCAACTTCACACTTCTTTGCCAGCCTGACCGGTGTCGTGACACCTGGCCGGGCTAGGCTCGTGCCCGGTCTCAAGACAAGGAGTGGCAATGAAGAAGTGTTCCCTTTGGCCTCTGCTCATGCTGGCGCCGTGGGTGGTCCAGGCGCAGACGGAGGTGCCGCCGGCACCGCCTGCTGGCGAGCACGCACCACCAGCATCCGTCAGCGCCCTGCAGTACCCGGGAGCCACCGGCCAGTACCCCAACACGCTGGCGCAGTTGCACGACAAGCTGGCCCTGACGCCGCAGCAACAGGCCCTGTGGCAGACCTATGCGGGCAAGGTGGACGCCTACACCGCGCAGTACTACCGCGAGAAACCGGTCATGCCATCGGCGGACACACCGGCGCCCCAGCAGGTCGTCGGTCTGGTGCAGAACCTGCAGAACCGGTTGACCGCGCTGGAAGACATCGAGCAAGCTGCGAAACAGTTGTACGCGGCCTTGAACCCCGAGCAGCAACAGACCGCCAACCAGCTGCTGCTCTCGACCATTCCCACCTTTGCCGGCCCCGGCAACACGGCGGGCCCGGCACAGGACAGCCACAGCCCGGGCGGACGGCGGGGTGGCGACATGCGTGCGCGCAGTGGTGGCACCAGCGGCGGCCAAGGGGGCTGGAGCCGCGGTGGTTTCTGACGCCACCGGCCCGTCCTTCACCTGAAATCCAGCACGCTTTACCGCAGCTTTACAGAAGCGAAATCCGCCCACGAAGGCCATCGTGCATGCTGTCTGCCTGTGCTCACGGAAAGGTTGAAGCCAATGAAAAAACAAGTGGTACTGACTGCGGCCATGCTGGCTAGCGGCCTGTGTCTGGCGCAGGAAGTCGGGCGCGTGATTTCCACCACCCCGATCGTGCAGCAGATGGCGGTGCCGCGGCAGGTGTGCACCACCGAACAGGTGGCGGTGCAGGCACCCAAATCGGGCGCAGGTGCCGTGATGGGCGCCATTGCCGGCGGGGCCATCGGCAACTCAGTCGGTAGTGGCGCGGGTCAGGCCGCAGCCACCATGATCGGCCTCGTCGGCGGTGCCGCCCTTGGCGACAAGATCGAAGGCAGCCCCGCACCGCAACTGCAGAACGTGCAGCGCTGCGGTGTACAGACCGTCTACGAAAACCGCGGCACGGTCTACCACGTGGTCTACGAATACGCCGGCAAGCAGTACACGGCACAGCTGCCCTACGACCCGGGCCGCACGGTGGCGATCCAGATCACCCCGGTCGGCACGAACCCGACGATGACGACACCGGCCAGCAACGCCATCGCACCGCAGCCGGTGTATGTGCAGCCCGCGCCGGTGGTGGTCGCGCCTGCGGCCTACCCGGTCTACTACCCGCAGCCCTACTACCCGCCCATCGGCATTCAGCTGGGCTTTGGTTACTGGGGTGGTTACCGCGGACCCCGGCACTGGCACTGAGGCACGGCCGCTGGCTCAGGGCTGGTGGTAGGCCTGCACCGTTTCCCAGGCCACAGTCTGGAGATGGCGGGCGATCTCCGGCGACAGGCCGGCGTTGTACGTCAGCCCCACGGGCGACTTCTTGAACAGCGAGGCATAAACCGTGCAGGCTGCCAGGTAGGTGCCGGCCAGGCTGGGGTGGCGCTTGTCGGGTGCGTACAGGTTGAGCGCGGGCATCTGCTGGATGGAACGGGCGAAGGCCAGACCGGCAGGAATGACAAAGACGTTGTTGTCGTTGCCGGCCCGGGTGTAGGCCTCGGCCAGCTGGGCCGTCATCTCCGGCGCATCCTGGTAGGCCCAGGACATGAAGAACACCGGCTTGGCGCCATGCTTGCGCACGGTTTCGCTGTTCTTGCGGGCGTACTCGGTGAACACGCTCTTGAGCTGGGGATGCAGCGGGCACTGGCTGCAATCCATCATGATGGCGACGTCGAACAACTTGTCGAGCTTGTTGAACGAGACGACATTGTTGGGGCCGAAGGAATAGCCGCCGATGGCGTTGGGCCGGAAATACGAATCCACATCGTGCCAGTCGAAGCCCGAGCCGCTGATGGTGACCGAGGTGGCACGGTGCCGAAAGCCCGGCAGGCCTTCGGTGATGAGCTGGCCCACATGGCCGTGCAGGCTGTTGTTGTAATAAAAGAAGCTGTTGCCGATGTAGATCGCCGAGGCCGGGTTGGCAATGCCGGCATCGAGCACCTTGGGTTTGGTCTGGGCGCCAGCCTGGCACACGGCCAGCGCCAGCAGGGCAAAAGCAAGCAGGCCGCGCAGACGGGCCGGGAACAGTGAAGGCATGGTGGTCTCCTGCAGTTTGATTTTTGTGGTGCCTGAAGGCGCAACCACTCTACTACAGGCCTGCCGCCACACGATGCGCGTTAGGACGCCGCCCGCCCCAGCGCACGCATCTTGCCCTGCCACTTGGTCACGCCGGCCTCGCCCAGCTTGTCCACCATGCCGACGAGCGTCTCGTTCACCGGCGCGATGCCGACAAAACCCAGGATGTTGCGCTCCAGTGACTTGAGGCTGTGGGCCCGGAAGTACCAGCGGTAGACCAGCGCCGGCATGCCCATGGTGACCACCACGCGCGCACTGCGTCCGGTCAGGCCCTTGCGACCGAAGGGGTTGCCGCCCTCGGCGGTGAAGGCAAAACCGGGCCGCGCCACCTGCTCCAGAAAACCCTTGAGCAAGGCCGGCATGTCACCCAGCCAGAGCGGAAAGAACAGCACCAGGTGCTCGGCCCAGGCGATGTCGTCCTGCGCACTCTGCAGCGCAGGCGGCAGCTCGCCATGTTCCCAGGCCTGCTGGCTGCGCAGCAGCGGGAAGTCGAGCCGGGCGACATCGGTCCAGCGCACCTCGTGACCGGCCGCCTCTGCGCCTTCGGCGTAGGCCTCGGCCAGGGTATGGCACAGGTGTGGGGTCACGGCGTCCGGGTGGCCCTGGATCAGGAGGATGCGTTGGCCAGCCATGTGTTGCTCCGGCAGTGGATCAGGCGCCATGGTGGCACGGCGCGCGCAGCGTGTCCATGACGCATCTAAACGCTATCTTTTTGATAGCTGCTTGCGCATATTCCACAAGGGCCACCTGCCAATATGATGCCTCATACAATCGGGGGCAGTTTTGCCAGCATCCCACTTACCTGCATGAACCCCACCGATACCCCGGAGTTTTTCATCGGCCGCACCGAGCCTTTCGACCAGCAATTCGATGCCTGGGCCAAGCAGCCGCTGCTGCTGTCCATGGAGCAAGGCGGCATCGACTGGCCGAGTTCGTGCCGCAACGGCACCTGCCGCACCTGCATCGGCCAGCTGGTCAGCGGCCAGGTGCGTTACGCCATCGAGTGGCCTGGCCTCACCAAGGAAGAGCAGGAAGAGGGTTCCGTGCTGCCCTGCGTCGCGCACCCGTGCTCGGACGTGGTGCTGCGCGAGGGCTATTGACCCGCCCCCGCCTTGAGACTGCTCAGGCGTTGAGCGTGCCGCGCAGCAACTCCGGCAGCCGGTCGGCGCTCATGCGGAAACCACAGGCCTGTGCGTGGCCGCCGCCGCCCATGCTTTCGGCCAGCGGAATGCAGTCGTAGTCGCGCTGCGAACGCAGGCCGGCCTTCACCACGCCGTTGCCGGCCGCGCTCCACATCAGCGCAAAGGTGCCACTCTGCTTGGACAGGATGTCGCCCACCAGGCTGTGGAACATGCCAGGGGCGTTGACCATCAGGCCCTGCTGGCCGTTGAAGGTGAGCGGCTGGGCACCGGCGGCGATGTCGGCGCACAGCTTGCGGTACTTCTCGTCCATGGCCTGGCCACGCGCCATGAAGGCTTGCAGCTGCGCAGGCGAGAAAGACGCAATCTCGGCCCAGCGCTCGAACGTCTGCGGCTCCATGTCGAGTGCCGCCAGAAAGCCGGCGCTTTCTTCAAACTCCCATTTCCAGATGTCACGGTCTTCGATGTAGCGCACCAGATCGGGCAGCGTGCGATCGGCCTGGAAGAACTCCCAGGCCAGACGCGAGCCGGACTTGCCCATGTCGAAATGCACCACACCACAACGGCAGGCAAAGCCGGTGAGCTTCTCGGCGGCGCTCTTGTGGTGGTCCAGCATCACCAGCTTGGCGGCGCGCTGTTCAATCTCCCGCATCAGTTCGGGGTCGAAGGAGAAGTCGAGAATGTAGATGGCGCGGCCGTCAAGGGCCGGCAGGTCGGCCACGGTCTTGACGTCGCCATGGTCCAGGCCGTGGAATTCGGCGCGGCCTTCATAAAACAGCCAGGCCGCCAGCGCGGCGCCAAAACCGTCGGGGCAGCGGGCGTGGTACAGGATGAGCGGTTGGGGATCGTGACGGTCAGGCGAAATGAGGAGGGCCAACGGAAGAATCGTTTTTTTCATGGCCTCCATTGTCGCCGCTGTCACCCCGCTTTTCAGGCACCCTAACGTTTGACCTTGAACGTCGAAGGCTTGCGCGCCGGACCGGGGGCCGGGGCTTTGCCGGACGCCTTGCCGGGTGTCTTGGCCGACGTCTTCACACCACTCTTCACGGACGGCTTGCCGGTGGTCTTGGCGGGGCTCTTCGCCGCCGGTGTTTTGACCGATGGTTTTTTCACCCGGATCAGCCCCTCGCTGGCCAGCGCCTCCTTGCGCAGCTGGCGCTCGGCATCGAGCTTCTTGCCTTCGGCCAGCCAGCGCGCGAATTCCTCCGGGGTTTCGAGCGTGATGCGCCCGATGCGCCCGGCACGAAAATCGGTCAGCACCACCTCGGCCGCCTTTTGCGTGTTGACGCGCCCGCCGCTGAGCAGTGCACCGTTCTTGCGGCCAATCTCTTCCAGCAACTGCTCGTCACTCAAGCCCGCCACGGCATCGAGCTTGTAGCGCGCCGCCAGCAAAGCAGCATAGGGTGCCTTGATGTAGTCCAGCAATTCCAGCGCGACCTCTTCCTCGTCGAAGGCGTTGCGGCCCACGGCGCCGCTGGCCGCCAGGTTGTAACCGCTCTTGGCCACGATGATGCGCGGCCACAGCATGCCCGGCGTGTCGTAGAGATAGAAATCGCTGGCCAGCGTGATGCGCTGCTCCATGCGGGTGACGCCGGCCTCGTCGGCCGCCTTGGTGACGCGCCGGCCGACCATGGTGTTGATGAGGGTGGATTTGCCCACATTGGGGATGCCGCAGATCAGCACGCGCAGGGGCTTGGCCATGCCACCGCGCGTGGGGGCCAGCACCTGGCAGGCAGCGATGAGCGCCTTGGCCGGTGCAGCCATGCCAGCATCGAGCGCCACGGCCCGGGTCTCCGGCAGGCTGTTGTAATAGTCCAGCCATAACGCGGTGCGCTGCGGGTCGGCCAGGTCCTGCTTGCTCAGGGCCTTGAGCGTGGGCTTGTGCGCCGTGAGCTTGGCAAGCATGGGGTTGGCGCTGGAGCCGGGCAGGCGCGCGTCGAGCAACTCGATGACCACATCGATGTTCTTGATGCGCTCTTCGATTGCCTTTTGGGTCAGGTGCATGTGACCCGGGAACCACTGGACGGCCATGGCTTGTTTTTCTTCTGTCTGGGAGGGAAAAGATGAATTCAACAGGGTGAATTGTGACCCACCGCACAAGCCGGCCGCCACGACACCGATAATCGGCACATGGCCCACCCACCCCGCATTCCTTCCCGCCAGCACGACAAGAACGCCAACGACCTGCTGATCAAGGGCATCGTCGTCGCCCTGATCGGGCTGGCGGTGCTGCTGGCGCCCTACTTCAGCAAGTCGCCGGAGCTGCAGGCCATCCTGGCCGGCTCAACGCTGGTCGGCTGGTTCGCGCTGGTGCTGGGCGGCGCCTTCATCGTGCAGCACCTGCTGCGCCGCCGCGCCGGCAAATAGGCCGAGCCGCCGGGGCGACACGTATTCCTGCCGGAAGACCTCGAACGGCTGACTGTCGGCCGCTTCAATCGCTTTCTGATCGCGCCGCGACTGCTCGGCCAGCGCCTCGAAGCGCGCCTGCTGCGGAGCCGACCACGGCTGTGCCAGCAACACCTCGCGCGTGTGGCGCGAACGTTCGCGCGTGAAGCGCAGGAAGGAGTTGTCATGCTCGGCCATGGCCGCCAGCACGCGGGCCGACGGCAGTGCCGTGGCATCCTGCAGCATGGCCTGGGCCGACCGCACAGCCTGGCTGTAGTCCTGGCCACCGTGTACCGCGTCCAGCGCTTGCGCCACCGGGTCCAAGGCCTGCAGCAACTCGCCGCCCCAGTCCACCAGCCCCACCTCGTGCCCGTCGCGCCGCAGCTGCAGGCCCGGCTCGCGGCCGCGGGCGGCAGTGAGGTTCTGGTTGTGCGCCAGTTCGGCGATCTCCTGCGGTGTATCGGGCGGACTGTCGCTCAGCAGGCAATGCAGCAGGAAGACATCGATGAAACGCATGGTCTGCGCGTTGATGCCCACTGGCTCGAACGGGTTCAGGTCGAGCAGGCGCACCTCCACGTACTCGACACCGCGCTCGCGCAGCGCGTGCAGCGGCCGCTCACCCGGGAAGATGGTGCGTTTGGGGCGGATGTTGCCGTAGAACTCGTTCTCGATCTGCAACAGGCTGGTGGCAAGCTGGATGTAGTCACCACCAGGGTTGAGGATGCCCAGGCCTTCGTAGGCCGGCCAGGGGCGCGTGAGCGCGTCATGCAGCGAGGCGGCGTAACCGTCCAGGCTGTTGTAGCTCACCGCCAGCGAAGCCTGGGCGTCGCTCTGGTAACCCAGCCGCCCCATGCGCAACGAGGTGCCGTGCGGCATGTACAGGGTGTTGTTGGTGAGCGGCTGCAGTTCATGTGAACGACCGAGCACGAAATTCGAGCACACCGCCGGCGAGGCGCCGAACAGGTACAGCAGCAGGAAGGCATGGCGGCGGAAGTTGCGGATCAGCGCAAAGTACTGCTCGCTGGTGACACCAGGCAGCGACCAGTTGTAGTGGATACCCGAGATGGTCTGCATGCGCCGGCCGTAGCGGTGGCCCAGGCCCATGCGGTAGACGCTCTTGGCGCGCCCGATGTTGGACGAGCCGTAGCGCCCGATCGGAATGGTCTCGTCGGTCGGCAGGCCACAGGGCATGCTGGAGACCCACAGCATTTCGTCACCGGCCTCGCGCAGCACGCGGTAGGTGTACTGGTGAACCTCGGTCAGCTCGTCCAGGCAGGCCTGCACACCAGCGTGTACGCCGGTGATGAGTTCGAGCTGGGACTCGCTGTAGTCGGTGGTGATGTGCGGATGCGTGAGCGCCGAACCCAGCGCCGCCGGATGCGGTGTCAATGCCAACATGCCGTCGGGCAGGGCACGCAGGCTTTCCTTCTCGATGCCGCGGCGGATGCCCCGCAAGCGTTCGGGCGTCAAGGCGCCCAGCCGTTCGCCCAAACCCGCATGCGCAATAGTCATGGCTGCTATCTCATTCTTCTGATCGGACCCGGAAATTAACACGGACGGGCCAAGCCGTCCGGCGTAAGGTTTTGAGGTGGATCAGGCATCACGATCCGGGAGGGCCGGATCGGAAGAGACCGGCGGCAGCGAGGCCTGCCGGTCTGAGGGAGGTCAGGCCTGCTCGTCGAGCAGGCGGCCCATCATCTTTTTCTCGGTCTGGATGACCTTGAGGTTGGCATCAAAGGCATAACCAGCGCTCTTCTGGTCCACCAGATCCTTGGCCAGTGCTTCGCCCGGCACTGTCGCGCGGCGGGTATGGGTCTTGACGCCGCCCTCGGCTACGGCTTCCTGCGTCACGTCCTCGCGACGGAAGTTGCCGGTTTCCACATTCGCAATATTGTGGGCCGACGAGTCCATGCGACGCTGTGCAGCGTTGAGACCGGATTGGGCAATGGCAGAGGCGACGTTCATGCTGGGACCTTGGGACCTGAACTTGCAATTTAACAAACCTGAGGGTGTCTCGGGCACCCCGGTTTGTAACAATTCGTACAAACCGGCGCCGATAATGGCCGCCGTCGGAAAAAACCGTCAGATTTCCCGAACCCACACCCTGTTGGCCCGCATGTCCGCCCCGCCCTCCCCGCTTGAAACCGTCCAAACCCTCTTTGCCGAATTGCAACAACGGGCGCTGGAGGCCGGCGTGACCCTGCGCCAGCCGCCGCCCGTCCCCACCACCTGCTGCGGCCGGGGCTGCAACGGCTGTGTCTGGGAAGGCTTTTACGCGGCAGCCGCGTACTGGCGCGAGGAAGCGCTGCTGCAGCTGGCGCCCTGAGGCGCCACCTTAAGCACTCTTCAGCTTTTCCCGAGCTTGGCCATGGCGCGGCCGACCTCGTGCGTGCCCTGGGCACTGCCATTGGGCGGCACGGTTTCGCCAGCACGGTCGGTCACCACGGCCAGTTGCTCAGCCAAGCGCGAATCAGCGTCCTGGTCCAGCCCGATCCAGACCCCTTGTGTCATGGTGATGTGGGCCGCCTCGAAGCTGCCGGCCCCGGCACACAGCGTGGTTCGCGTTGGCGCATCGGCACTGGCCAGCACCAGCATGGCTGGCACCACGGCTTCGGGCTTCAGGGCCTGCAGCACGGCCTCGGGCATCAGGTCTTCGGTCATGCGCGTGGCGGCGGTCGGGGCCAGGCAGTTGACACGGATGTCATGCTTGGCGCCTTCGAGCGCCAGCGTCTGCATCAGGCCGACGAGCGCCAGCTTGGCGGCGCCGTAGTTGGACTGGCCGAAGTTGCCGTACAGGCCGGTGGACGAAGTGGTCATGACGATGCGGCCGTATTTCTGCTCGGTCATGAGGGGCCACACCGCTTTCGTGCAGTGCACCGCGCCCATCAGGTGCACGTCGAGGACCAGGCGGAAGTCGGCCAGGTCCATCTTGGCAAAGGTCTTGTCGCGTAGGATGCCGGCATTGTTGACCAGGATGTCGACGCGGCCCCAGGTGTCCACCGCCTGCTGCACCATGGCCTGCACGGCGGCGAAGTCGGTCACCGAAGCGGCGTTGGCAATCGCCTCGCCACCGGCGGCGCGGATCTCGTCCACCACCGCCTGCGCGGCCGAGGCAGAACCGCCCGAGCCGTCACGGGCACCACCGAGGTCGTTGACCACCACTTTGGCACCGCGTCGGGCCAATGCCAGCGCATGCTGTTTGCCCAGTCCGCCGCCGGCGCCGGTCACGATGGCCACGCGGCCCTTGAAATCGATCATGCTGTCTCCTTGGTTGCTGTCAGCGTATGCTTTGAAACGGTCAAATCTTAATTCACCCTTTTTTCGTCACGGGTCACCTGTCTGACAGCACCATGGAACTGAACTCCGAAGTCGTTACCGCGCCGCCGCGCGCCGCTGCCACCGTGGTCATGCTGCGCGACACCCTGACGGGCTGGAGGTGTTCCTGCTCAAACGCCACGGCAATTCGGACGTGCTGGGTGGCGCTTATGTCTTTCTCGGCGGCAAGGTGGATGCGGCCGATGCCGGCCTGGCCGCCCACCTGAACCAGTCGCCCACCGAGCTGCACGCCGCACTGGGTGAAGCCGAACTGGACCTGCCGACAGCCACGAGTTTTTATGCGGCGGCGCTGCGTGAAGCATTCGAAGAGTCGGGCGTGCTGTTTGCCACCGACGCGGACGCCGCACAGTTGCAACAGGCCGCGGCACTGCTGCGCGCAGGCCAGTCCTTCGGCGACATGCTGGCGCAATTGACGCTCCGGCTGGACACGCGCAGCGTGCTGCCCTGGTCACGCTGGATCACGCCGCGCATGCCCTCGGTCAGCAACAAGCGCTTCGACACGCGCTTCTTTGTGGCGGCGGTGCCGGCGCAGCAGACGGCACGCCATGATGACTACGAAGCGACGGAAAGCATCTGGCTGGCGCCGCGCCAGGCACTGCAGCAGTACTGGGACGGGCAGATCTCGCTGGCGCCGCCACAGATCATGAGCCTGGCGCATCTGGCACGGCATGCGTCGGTGGCCAGCGTGCTGACTGAGGCGCAGCGCCGCTTGCCGCCGGTGATCCTGCCCGAATCGTTTGACGACAACGGCATGCGCGTGATCTGCTACCCCGGTGACGAACGCCACCCGGTCGCGGTCCGCGCCCTGCCCGGCCCGACGCGTCTGCACTTCCGCAACCGGCGTTTCGAGCCGCACAGCGGTTTCGAAGGCCTGTTCGCCTGAGGCGGCAGGCCCGGCACCACCGGGCGACGAGCGGGCTTGCGCCCGTGAAGCGCGACTACTAGCATGCCATCCCTCAGCAGCGGCAAGTCACTGCTGCCACAAGGGAGGCGCACGATGGACATCAAGGCTCCTTGGGAGTTGCCCGGACTCAGCGGCGGTCTGGCCTCCTACCGTTACCGTTTCCTGGCCGAAGGCGATTCCTGGTTTTCGATCGGCGAACTGCCGCCCTGGGCCACCTCCAACCTGCTGTTCGAACTGCGGCAAAGCAGCCTAAAGAACGACGTCATCGTCAACTGCGCGCACCAGGGCGACACCCTCACCCATATGGTGGAGATGTGGCACGACGCCAATTTCACCGGCTTGCTGGACGGCCCGATCCAGCGGCCCTGGGACGCCATCCTGCTGTCCGCCGGGGGCAATGACCTGATCGATGCCAGCCTGGTGGCCGGCAGCGAGCCCAGCCACAAACGCCTGCTGCTCTTGCCGCACGAACGGCCGGCACAACCCAGCCTGGGCAGCGACTATGTGTCCGAAACGGGCTGGCAGCTTTTCCTGTCTTATCTGCAGGCCAACATCAGGACCCTGATCGAGCGGCGCGATCACAGCGCCAGCTGCGCACCCCAATTGGGCTGGAAGGCGCCGATCTTTCTTCACACCTACCACCAGCCCACCGTGCGCAATGCCCCGGCTGGCCCGCTGGGTCCCTGGCTCTACAAGGCGGTCACGCACTACCAGGTCCCCGAGCCGCACTGGCAGCTGGTGGGGGAAGAGCTGTTCGGCCGCCTTCGCAGCGCGTTGCTCGGCGTGGCGTCGGACAGCGACCGCGTGTATGTCTTCGACAGCTCAGGCGCCGTGACGCTGGCGGCCGCCGTGCCGGGTTCGACCGGCGCCAGCGGCGACTGGCAGAACGAAATCCACCTCACGCCGCAGGGCTACCGCAAGGTGGCGACCGGCCTGCTGGCTTTCATCGAAAGCCACATGCCTTGATGCGGCATCAGCTGTTGGCGCGTTGCTTCAACCAGCGCATCAGCGTGCCAAGCACCGGCAGCTTCTCGTACAGCTCCTCCGCCGCGTCCCAGTAGTCGCGGTGAAAGCAGATGCGCCCGTCCGGCGCCAGTTGGAGCTGCGTGGCGCCGCGGATGATCTGCTGCACGTCCGGGCTGAACTTGCGGAAGCGGAAATGGAAATCCCAGGTGAGAAAGCATTGCCCGCCATCGGCCACGCGGCTGGTGATGACAAAACGCGGCTCATGCAGGTTCTCGTACATATGGCCGAAGATGCGGCGGATGGCCGGAATGCCACGCACCTCGTTGAAGGGGTCTTTGAACCAGGCGTCCTCGGTATAGAACTCGCCGAAGCGCTCGATGCTGTGCGGCGTCAGCGTTTCGAAGAAGACCACGATGCGTTCGATGGCGTGACTCATAGTCCGGTGAACTTTCGCACAAGCGGGAAATAAAGGCGATAGGGCAGCAGTCGCAGCAGCTTCATCCAGCGCGTGAAACGCTTCGGGTAATGGATGTCAAAGTCGCCGCGTGCCCAGCCGGCCAGCATGGCTTGCGCCGCCTGCTCGGGCTTTATGAGGCCGGGCATCCTGAATTCATTCTGGGCCGTCAGCGGCGTTTCGACAAACCCCGGATTGACCAGACTGACGCCGATGCCCAGCGGCTGCAGATCGAGGTAGAGCGTCTCGGCCAGGTTGATGAGCGCTGCCTTGGTCGGGCCATAGGCCAGGCTTTGCGGCAAGCCGCGAAAACCCGCCACACTGCTGACCAGGCTGATGTGGCCGCTGCCCCGGGTGCGCAGCCCCGGCAGCACGGCATCAAGCACATACAGCGCGCCAAGGTAGTTGATGCGCTGGTGGGTGAGCATCTCCTTGAGGTCAAAAGCATCGGCCCGCAGCGCGCGGTAATGGCCCGCGCAGTACAGCACCAGGTCAATCGGCTGTCGGGCTTCGATGCTGCGCGCGGCGGCCTGCACCTGCGCCAGGTCCGTCACGTCCAGCGGCAGGGCCACGGCACGCGCGCGACCTTGTCCATCGTGGCCCGGGTGCTGTTCCACCCACGCCTCCAAGGCGGCCACACTGCGCGCCGAGACGAACACGCTGGCGCCCTGCGCGTGCAATGCCGAAGCCGTGGCACGGCCGATGCCGCTGGAAGCACCCACCAGCCAGACGGTCTTGCCGTGCCAGTCGCGAAGCGAGGGGTTGAAGGTCATGGCTGTCGCTTGCTGAAGGACAGTGTGACCTCGCCCAGGGTGACACCGAACTTGCTCATGGTGGCGCGGTTGAGCATGACGCGCTCGTTCATCAGGTACATCCAGTCGTCGAAGCGCACCTCGATGAGGCGGCCATCCACCGGCAGGCTCAGCGTGTAGGCCCAGTAGAAGGCATTGCCCTGCTCTTCGCCCACGGCCTCGCCCACCACGTCGTCGGCACGGCCGCTGTAGCGCCCCTGCCCGCCCGTGCCGGGCTCGCGCTGGAGACGCCAGATGCGTTTCTGGGTCGTGCCGTCGGAATAGACAAAGTCTTCGTCCAGCACCCCCTCCTCGCGCCCGGCTTCACCCTGCCAGCGGCATTGCATGACCACGGTGAAACGCTTGACCACCTTGCCGGCACGGTCGGTGAAGACGCCGTAGGCGTCGATGGTGCCATTGAAGTAGCGCCGCAGGTCGAGTTGCGGCTTTTCGTTGGCGTAATCCGCAATCCTGGGTGCCGAGCACCCGGCCAGCAGGCCAGTGCCCAGCGCGGCCGAGCCGGCCAGCAGGAGACGTCGTTTCATGAGCTTCCTTTCGTGCCGCCAGCATGGCGGATGAAGAACCGATACAGCAGGCCGGCCGCCAGCAGCTTGAGCACACAAGGCAGCAGGCCATAGGCCAGGCCCAGCGCCTGCAGCGCCTGCGGCTCGCGTGTGCCCGGCACATAACCAAAAAGGCCCAGCAGCGGCAGCGCCAGGCCGGCGGCCAATGCCAGGTTGAGCTTGGTGGCAAAGTTCCACCAGCCGAAGTAGGCGCCTTGCGCCTGGCCCAGGTCACCGGCGCGCGCCATCAGGCCACTGAGCAGGGCGCCGGGCAGGGCCAGGTCCGCCCCCAGCGCCAAGCCGGACAGCATGCAGATCAGGAGAAAAGGCAGCGTGTCACCGGCCCCCAGCCCGCTGGCCCAGACAAACACGCCTATTGCCAGCAGCATGCCGGCCAGCCAGCAGCGCGCCAGGCCGAAACGCCGCACGCCGCGCAGCCACAGGGGCATGGACAGTGCGGCACAGAGGAAATAACTGCCCAGGACCAGCGGCTCCAGCGACGGCGGTGCCTGCAGGCGGTCCTGCACGAAAAACAGCACCAGCGTGGCCGGTATGGCGCTGGCAATGCCGTTGAGCATGAAGACCGCCAGCAGACGGCGAAAGGAGGCGCGACGCCAGGGCAGCCACAGTGCAGCCGCCCGCGGTGCTGCGGGCTGGTACTGCAGCTGAGGTCGCGGCGCGCATAGCCAGGCCAACCAACCCAGCACGAGTGCCAGCCAGAACAGCATCACGGTGGGCGCCAGCCCGAGCAGGACCGGCACCAGCGACGCCAACAGCACACCCAGCAGACCCAAGCCTTCGCGCCAGGCTACCAGCCGGCTTTGCTGTACCGCATCGCCAGCCAGCAGCGCACCCCAGGACTGGTGCGCCACCATGACTGCGCTGTAGCTGGCATAGGTCAGCATCAGCAGCACGGCACTGGACCAGAGCAAAGCCTGCGGTTGCTGGGTCAGCGGGAAAAGCAGCAGCAGAAAACCCAACGCCAGCAAGCCACACGCTGCTGCCGCCCACGCCAGAACGGTACGCGCCGAGCGACGGAACAGATGATCAAACCAACGCCCCAGCAGCGGGTCGATCAGGGCGTCGATCAGGCGGGTGACCAGCAGCACGGCACCGAGCGCGGCCATTGGCACACCGAACTCGCGCGCGTAGTGGTTGGGCAGCAGCACGTACAGCGGCAGGGCGACAAAGGCCAGCGGCAGCCCCATCAGGCCGTAACGCCAGCCCTGGCCGAAGGTGAGCGTGTGGGCGGTGGACATGGGATGCGTGGGAACCCGGCCTCAGTTGCTGGTGGCCACGGCCTGCCCCAGCAAGGCCTGGCGCAGGCGCGGCTCGGACGTCTTGTCCGACAGCCAGATGCCGAAAAAGAGCTGGGCGAATTCGGCGTCCATCACCTCGGCAGTGAGCCGGCCGTTGGCCAGGAAGCGCGCACCCCGCCCCGGCAGGTAGATGCCCAACAGGCGATCGCCGGGTTCCACATCAGGAAAGGCTTGCGTCATGGCCTGCAGCCAGGCCTGCGCCTGCGCCTCGGAAAAACGGCCGAGCCGGCGCATTTCGTCGATGGAGCGCTGTGCGATGTCGCGCCCCTTGAAGCCGCGCAGGTAGCGCAGCTCCAACGCATAACGCTGCCGCGCCAGCGTGGTGCTGTCGAAGCCGGGTTCGACCCACAGGCTGGCCTGGTAGACGTCGAAGCCCCAGAAGGTGAAACGCGACACCCCGGCCAGCCGCGGCTGCACCAGCTCGGTGACCACCGGTGGCGGTGCGGCCGTTTGTGCCGACGCTGTCGATTGAAGGCCAAAAATGGTCGCAGACCCTATCAACAATGCGCCAGCCGCTATTTTTTTTGTAGCGTGAACTGCACCACATCGATGTTCGCCTCGTCGAAAGCCGCTTCGCAGTAAGCCAGATAGAACTCCCATAAGCGCATGAACCTTTCGTCAAAACCCAGTTGCAGGATGCGGCGTTGCTCGGCCAGGAACTGGTGGCGCCAGCGCCGCAGTGTCTCGGCGTAGTCGGGGCCGAAAGCCAGCTCGTCCACCACCTTCAGGCCGGCCGCTTCGGCCTGGCGTCGGAACTCGCCGGGAGACGGCAGACAGCCGCCGGGAAAGATGTACTGCTGGATGAAGTCGGTCGAGTTCACATAGCGTTCGAACAGCGCGTCGTCGATGACGATGCTCTGGATGCAGGCACGGCCACCGGTCTTGAGCAGGCGGTGCACGGTCTCGAAGTACTGCGGCCAGTACTCGCGGCCCACGGCCTCCACCATCTCGATGGAGCAGATGGCGTCGAACGGGCCGTCGTTGATGTCGCGGTAGTCCTGCAAGCGCAGGTCGGCCCGCTGGCCCGCGCCCTGCCCCACCCCCAGTCGGGCCAGGCGCGCCTGCCCCCAGGCCAGCTGCTCGGTGCTGAGCGTGACGCCAACCACACGGGCGTCGAACTCGGTGCTGGCCATCTCGGCCAGTGCGCCCCAGCCGCAACCGATCTCCAGCACACGGTCGCCCGGCCCCACGCCGGCCATGCGCAGCGCACGACGCACCTTGGCCTGCTGCGCCGGCACCATGTCACCGTCCAGCCTGCCTTGGAACCAGGCCGAGGAGTAGTTCATGGTCTCGTCCAGCCAGAGCTGATAGAAGGCGTTGCCGAGGTCGTAGTGGGCGTGGATGTTTCTCCGGCTGTTGGTTCGGGTATTGCGATGCAGCAGGTGACGCAGCCGGTACCACAGGCTGCCGAGCCAGCTGCCGTAGATCACGCCCTCGATCTCCTGCCGGTTGCGCACGAACAGGCGCAGCAGCTCGGCCAGCTGCGGCGTGCTCCAGTCGCCGGCCATGTAGCTTTCGGCAAACCCGATGTCGCCGGACTTGAGTGTCGCACCGAACACGGCCCAGTTGTGCAGCACCAGGGTGGCCGCGGGCTGCTCGCCCCGGCCGAACTGCGGCACTGTGCCGTCGGGCAGGTGCAGGGTCAGCGTGCCATGGCGCAGGCGCTGCAGCAGCTTGAAGACGGTGCGCGCGCTGGCCGGGGCACTGCGCGGAAGCATCAGGGTCGGTGCGGTGGTGGTGTTCATGGCGTGGAGGACCTGGGGTTGGAACGGGTGACGAACGCCGGCGGTGGTGCCGGTTTGGCAAAAAACGGAACACGCTTGAACCACAGGCGGCAGGCCTGCCAGTGGATGTGCGCGATCAGGCCCAGCGTCATGGCCGGGTGCCGCCACAGGGCCCGGCGGATGGCTTGCGGCGTCACCGGTTCGAGCACACCGCTGACGCTGGTCTGCAGCAAGGGGCCCTGGGCGTCATCGAGGTCGACACGCACCACGGTGTGGGGCACACCGGCACGCACCGTGCGCAGGAAACGGAAGCGGTAGTCGCCTTCGACACGGCAGAAGGGCGAGACGTGGAACACCTTGGTCGCACGCAGCTCCTGGCCGTAGCGCGGCGCCTCCAGCAAATAGCAGTGGCGTTCGCCGAAGGTGTTGTTGACCTCGGCCACGATCGCGCGCAGGCTGCCGTCAGCCGCATGGCAGTACCAGAAGCTCACCGGCTTGAAGGTGTAACCCAGCACGCGTGGGTAGCAGTGCAGCCAGATCTCGCCATCGGCATCAACGACGCCGTGGCTGCGCAGCAGCTCCTCCAGCCAACCGAGCGCCCCGCCTTGCGCTGCGCTGCGGCCATCGCCGTGATCGACGTCGTGAAAACTCAGCCAGCCGGCCCGGTTGAAAGCCAGCGCCCCCCCGCCCTGCCGCTGCATGCTGCGCAAGGGCAGCATGAGAAAAAACGTCGGGTAGGCAAAGGCGTGACGTGCCGGCCGCAGCCGCGTGTGGCGCACCTGGCCAAAACCGATGAGCGGGGTGACCGTGTTCATGGGTAACTCGGCTCGCGCAAGGAAATGTCCACCAGCAGCTGGCGCGCCACCGACAGCCCGGCCTTGAGGCCGTCTTCGTGGAAGCCGTAACCCATCCAGGCACCGCAGTACCAGGTGTGCTGCCGGCCCTGCAGTTGCGGCATGTCAGCCTGGGCACGGATGGCGGGTACGTCGAACACCGGGTGCGCGTACGCGTAGTCGCCCAGCACGTGCTGCGCGGCGATGGCCTGCACCGGGTTGAGCGAGACGATGACCGGCTGCGTGAAGGGCAAAGGCTGCAACTTGTTCAGCAGGTAATGCAGACAGACGCGGCTGTGCTCCTGCTCGGTGGCCGGCGCGCGTTCGTAGTTCCAGGCCGCCCAGGCACGGCGGCTGGCCGGCAGCACCGCGGCATCGGTGTGCAGCACAGCGCGGTTGGCCTGGTAGCGGATGGCGCCCAAGGTGCGCGCCTCCAGTTCGGAGGGGTGCCGCAAGAGCCGCAGCGCCTGGTCGGAGTGCGTGGCCAGCACCAGTTTGTCAAAACGCTCGGGCCCCTGGTCGGTGAAGACGGTAACGCCATCCGCATCACGCTCGATCAGGCGCACCGGCGTGGCCAGCCGCTTGTCGGCAATGCGGTCCACGATCTTGTCGACGTAATGGCGCGCGCCGCCTGTCACCGTCCACCACTGCGGCCGGCCGTTGACCTGGATGAGACCGTGGTTATGGCAGAAGCGGATCATGGTCGAAACCGGGAACTGCAGCATCTGGGCAGTAGGGCAGCTCCAGATGCAGGCCATCATGGGCAGGAAATACCAGTCGCGGAATTCGGCGCTGAAGCCATGGGCATCGAGGAACTCACCCAGCGGCTGCACCAGTTCGTCTTCCTGCCCACTCTCGGCCAGACGGGTGGCCAGTTGGTTGAAACGCAGCACCTCGCGCAGCATGCGCAGGAAACGCGGGTTGAGCAGGTTGCCGCGCTGGGCAAACACGGTGTTGAGGTTGGCGCCGTTCCACTCCAGGGTGCGGCCCCGGGTCGCGTCCGCCGCCTTGACGGAAAAGCTCATGTCGGTCCTGGCGGTGGCCACCCCGAGTTCGGCCAGCAGCTGGATCAGGTTCGGGTAGGTGCGTTCGTTGAACACCAGAAAACCGGTGTCCACACCCCAGGTGCGCAGCCCTTGCGCCGTGGGCAGCGTGATATCCACCGTGTGGGTGTGGCCGCCAAAGTAGTCGGCTGCCTCGAACAGCGTGATGTCGGCGCGCCCGCGCAGGGCATGGGCCACGGCCAACCCCGAAATGCCTGAACCGACAATTGCTATTTTCATGACTTGCCTGCAGTTTTGGCGTCCTGTCAGCCGTCTTGCCCAGCCACTCAGCAGGCGCATCCAACCGAATATCTGACATGGACAAATATCAAAATAAACGAGTAACATTCGAATAATTGAAGAAAATTATTGCATTTGTCCTAGACAAATAAATGGACTGCACTAAAGACCACACTCATCGATCAAGCATTGAAGCCAGCAACCTGCCCGCCATGAACGTCCCCAGTTCACCCGCTGCCCTGCCGATTTCGGCCGTCGAACGCGACACCGGCCTGTCCAAGGACACCTTGCGCGTCTGGGAGCGCCGCTACGGCTTTCCGCAGCCGGTGCGAGATGCCTTCGACGAGCGTGTCTATCCGGCCGACCAGGTGGAGCGGCTGCGCCTGATTGCACGTTTGCTCAACAGCGGGCAACGCCCGGGCCGGGTGGTGTCACTGCCCATGCCGGCGCTGCAGCAACTGGTGCAGCAGGTGGCACCAGGCGCCAGCGGCGACGCAGCGGCCAGCACGGAACAGCGGGCCATCCTCGAAGGACTCAAGGAACACGATGTCGTCGGCCTGCGCCGCGCCCTCAACCAGGCTGTGCTGCGCATGGGCCTGGGCCGCTTCGTCACCGAACTGCTGGCGCCACTGAATGTGCTGGTCGGCGAGGCCTGGGTGCGGGGCGAGATTCAGGTGTTCGAAGAACACATGTACACCGAGAGCGTGACGGCGGTGCTGCGCAGCGCCATCGGCAGCACGCCCGCAACGCCCCTGCCGGGGCGCCCGCGTGTTCTGCTCACCACCTTCCCGCAGGAGCCGCATGCGCTAGGCCTGCTGATGGCCGAGGCGATGCTGGTGCTGGAGGGCTGCAACTGCGTCTCGCTCGGGGTGCAGACCCCATTGCTGGAGATTGCGCAGGCGGCGCAGGCCAACCGGGTGCAGATCGTGGGCCTGAGCTTCAGCGCCAGCGTCAACACCAACCAGATGCTGCGCGGCCTGCAGGAATTGCGTGCCAAGCTGCCCGCCGACATCAGCATCTGGGCCGGCGGCCATCACCCAGCGCTGAAAAGGCGCGACCTCGACGGCATCACGCCGGTTGCCGACCTGGCCGACATTCAGCCCTTGCTGGCGCAGTGGCCAGCTGTGCATTGAGCCACTGTTCGACCAGCACCGGATCGTTGATGGTGCGCAAGGCCATGAAGGCCTCCTGCGCCTCAGGATAGACGCGACGCAGGTAGTTGAGCCACTGCTTGAGGCGCCCAGCACGGTGGCGGCGCTCGACACGGCCACTGACCAGCCGCCAGAAATCCGCCATCAGCGGCAACAGGGAAGACCAGGCCACCGGCGCTGCGGCTTGCACGCCAACGGCCGCCCGCACCGCCAAGCCTAACCCCGGGTCGGCCACCATGCCGCGGCCCAGCATCAGGCTGTCGCAGCCGGTGACTTCGCGGCAACGCAGTGCGTCCTGCACCGTCCAGATTTCGCCATTCGCCACCATCGGCACGCTGACCCGCGCGCGCAGGTCCGCAATACGCTCCCAGTAGGCCGGCGGACGGTAACCGTGCGCCTTGGTGCGCGCGTGCACCACCAGTTCATCGGCGCCGCTGTCGGCAATGGCCTGGGCGCATTCCTCGGCGCGGCTGTCGTCATTGAAACCGAGGCGCATCTTGGCCGACACCGGCACCTGGGCCGGCACGGCGCGGCGCACTTCAGCCACGATGCGGGCGATCAGTTCCGGCTCATCGAGCAGCGCAGCACCACCGCCATGGCGATTGACGACCTTGGCCGGACAGCCGAAGTTGAGGTCCACCCCTGGCGCACCAAGTGCGGCCAGCGCCGCGGCGTTGTCGGCCAGCACGGCCGGGTCGGAGCCCAGCAACTGCGGCCGCACCGGCACGCCGGCCAGCGTGCGCCCACCGTTGCGCAGCTCGGGCACGATGCGGGTGAAAACGCGGTCGGGCAGCAGGCGGTCGGTGACGCGAATGAACTCGGAGACACAACGGTCGACCCCGCCCACACGCGTGAGGATGTCGCGCAAAGCGCAATCGAGCAGCCCCTCCATTGGGGCGAGAAGAATTTGCATGACAGGGGGAAACGAACTTCTGGCGGAGCCGGCGTATCCTACACGCCAGCCCTACACGCCGGCCCTGCACTGCTTCGACAGCCTGGGCCGGTCGCGACCGGGATCAGCGCAAGGTCGGCAGGGTACTCAGGTCCTGCGGGGCAAAGTCGCGCAGCAACCCGGCAACACAGGACTCAAGCCAGCGGCCTGACAAACGGCTCAGCAAGGCAGTCGCCGCCGACTGGTTGCCCTCGCCACTGGCCACAGAGACCACCGCGTCCACCAACCCGACGCCGTTGCGCCCCCCGGGCAAAGCGATCTCCTGCACCTTGCGGCTGTCGACTTCCAGCACGGCACCCAGGGCATCCACCCGCAAGGCCAGCTCTTGGAGCTTGCCGGATTCAGTCTGGACCAGCACCACGATGAGTTGGCGCGAATGATCGCTGTTTCGCGAAACGGGCCGCAGACCGGTCGACGTTGTCTCCTTGCCGGCGGCAATCACACTGCGCAAGTCGATCACCGGGTAGGCCCTGCTGCCGATCTGGGTGATGCCAAGAAAAGGGGGCTGAATGCCCCCTGCGTTCGCGATGGTGGCATCCGGCGCCGCCAGCAGGACTTGCGCCGCCGGCAAGCCGAGCCAATGTCCGGCCACGCAGAACGTTGCCACTTGCAGTCCATGCCCGGCCTCGATCCGGCTGCTGCGGCCGGATGGCCGGCTGCTGCTCTCTGCCCGGGCCCGCGACTGCGGCTTGCACAGGCTCCTGAGCGCCATGCAACCCAGGCCATGCGCATAACCGTCGCTGACCCGGAACTCCCGATACCCCTGCCCGCGATGCATGCCGACACCATACAAGGCGCCCGCCAGCTCCACGATGCGCTCGCCCTGCAGGCAGGCCTGCGGCGCCTGTTGACCCGACAGCAGTGCATCATTGCCATGCACGCTGATCGGGTGGCCGTCGGCATCCACAAACATCAGCAGGTCATCGGCAGCGGAGCCTTCCCCGCAGTCAGCCAGAATGGATGACAGCTGGCTGCTCGCGTCCCAGACGATACCGATGCCGCCCAGCACGGCGGCAGCGGCCGCATCCGGATCGTGGACCGCCGCCGCGTAGACAAAGGTCGGGCTGCTGCCGGAGAACTGGCTGGGTTCGAAGGCACTCACGACATAGTCCTGGCTGCTGCTCAGGTGCAGGGCCTGCACGGCCCAGTCCGCCCGGATCGGCTGCCCGATCTGCGGCACCAGTTCCGGTTTTGACACGGCAACCACCGTGCCATGCCGGTCAAACAGCACCAGGGAGGCGTACACCGTGTAAAGCGAATTGATGTACTGCAACACGCGCGTGGCATCGGCACACCCGACCGTTCCCGCACGCAGCGTGCTCACAAACTGCGGTGTCAGGGCCCACCAGCGGCAGTCGTTGGCGCGCTCGTACAGGTTGCGGTCCAGGATCTGCATCGCCAGTGAAGCACGATCCTGCACATCCCTCAGCATCGATTGGATGACAACGAAATGCAGGTCGTGCAGGGTGCTGGAGAAGGCCTGGGCTGTCTTGAACGCGGTATTGCCGATCTCGGACAACAACGTCCTGGCAAACGCCAATTCCCGGGCGTGGGCCGGCGACCCGTCCGACTCGATCCGGTTGATGTCAAGCAGGCCGTTCCAGACCGAACGCTCCAGCGCCGCCTGGATGGCGGCCGCATTGCGGGGGATGTCACGCAGGTTCGCCGCCAGCAGATCGGTGCTGCGGGCCGCCTCCAGCATCAACGGTGAACCCGCCTGCTCGTCATCGTCCCCGAATGCCATGTCCATGGGGATCATGGCCAGACCGCGCCAGCCGGGGCCGGTATAGCCCTGGAACCCGTGGGTGTCGCGCACCACCAGCAGGTACTCGCGTCCGAGATGGCGCACCGTGCTCATCCCGGCCCGGCCCGACTGCGGGATCTGCCAACCCAGGGGAAGCTGCAAGGGGTCATTGGTGCCAATCACACCACCTTGCGCATCGACCAGTGCCAGCACGATGCCATCGTCCGCGGCCGCGGCGCCTTGAATCGCGTTGAAGATGGCGGGCATCTCATCCGCCAGATTGAATTGCAGGCACAGTGTCCCGACGACCGTCCGCCCCGACTCCACGCGATGCGCATAGATCAGCGTGGACGGCCCTGACCCGGCCGAATCCATGCAGAAGTGGTGCTGCGCGTAGTGCTCGACATAGGGTGCCGTGCTGGTCTGCACCGCCTGCAGAAAGACCGCATCGCGCGGATCGGGCAGAGGCGCCGGCTCATCCGGCCGCGCCCTGAGACTGGCTCGCAGGCGTCCCTGCACATCGAACAGGAAGATGTCACAGTAGACCGAGTATTTGCTTGCGTATTCGTAGAGCCGGGCCTCAACGTCGGTGCGCGTCAGCGGATCAGTCTGCGCCAGGTACCGGGCGATGATGTCATCGGTGGCCAGAAAACTGATGTCCGCCGTGCGTTCAAACAAATTGCGCACAAGAATGTCAATGCACACCTGCGCCCGGGAAGCCAGATGATCGAGGGCGTTCTTCAGGCTCTCGGACTCCAGCCCGCGCATCATCGCGTCCGACAAGGACGCGAATTCCTGCCGTGCCCGCCCCAGGTCGCTGCCGGAGGAGGCATCCGACGACAGCCGCGACAGCGACGACAGCAAGGCCAGGTTGTCCCAGGCCGACTCCACCAGTCTCAACTCCTGGCGCCGGAGTTGCACCCGCGGCATGTACCGCAACAAACGCCCCAGATTTGAAAAAAGCTCACTCATCCTGTCATTCAAGCAACTGCTCGCCCTTCCACGAAGCATGAAACACCGGTGTATCAGCACCCATGCACGCAAGTTGTGCGCCAGGACGGCGCGGCAAGGCAGAAGAAGAAAAAAACGGAATCAGGGCCTGGCATCTGCCCATTTCGATGGCATGCCGCACCAAGAGTGCATCTTGCATGCCCTCCATGCACGCCATCGGTGCAATGGGCGTCGGGAAAGGCCCGGCGGGGCCATCACTGCATCGGGGGGCAGCGCGCAGGCCCCCGCAAAGACAGGCAGGTCCGCGGTGGACCTGCCCTGAACGCTCAGGCCGTGGCGCGCTTGAGGCGGATTTCTTCCAGGCGGAAACCGCCCACCGGCACGGTCTTGGCCGTGGTGAGTTCGCGCTTGAAGCCGGCCAGTTCGTGGAAACGCAGGGCACGCTCGTTGCCCAGCGGCAACCAGACCGTGACCTGGGTGCAGCCTTCTTCCTGCAGGCCGTCGCGCGCGGCATCCCACAGTGCCAGGCCGGCACCGGTGTCCCAATGAGAAGGCAGCACGTAGATGGCCCAGATCTCGCCCACCGTCGGCTTGGTGCCTTCGTCGCGCGAGCGGTCGTAGCCGACGAAGCCGATCACCTTGTTGTTCTCGTCAACGGCCACCTGCACCTGCGGCTCGGCGTACTCGATGGCTTCGCGCCAGAAGGCCAGACGCGCATCGGCGCCCTGGGGCTTCAGGAACTCGGCCGGAATGAGTTCGCGGTAGATGGTCTCGCTGGTGCTGGCGTGGATGGTGGCAATGGCCTTGGCGTCACGCAATGTGGCGGGGCGGATGGTGTAGCTGGACATGGAAAAGACAGACTCGTTCGAAAAACCGGGCGGCAGGCACGCCGCGAAAGCAAGCGGGCGATAATAGCGCACGCGATACCCCCACGCCCATGAGCAACGAGACACCCCAGAAATCACTGTCCCAGCTGGTCGAGGAACTGCGCAGCTACCAGGCCGAGCTGGAAGCCCAGAACGAGGCCCTGCGCTACAGTCGTATTGCCGCCGAAGGCGCCTCGGAACGCTTCGAGTCGCTGTTCTCCAATGTGCCACTGGCGCTGATGGTGGTGGACGAACTCGGCATGGTGGTGCAGAGCAATGCCATGGCCCTGCGCCTGTTCCGGCCCCAGGAATACGACCCGCCGCTGAACTTCCTGCTGCCGCTGGTCGACGAGGCGCACCTGGAGCGCGTCGGACGCTGCTTCAACGATGCGCGCCGCAACGGCAACAGTGAAGTGACCGAGGTGGTCTTTCTGCGCGGCTCGGAAGGCACGCTCACCGGCGACCTGCACATGGCGCGCATCGAGTACTCTCAGGACGACGAGATGGCGCACTTCATCTGCGCCGTCATCGATCAGGGCCCACTGCTGGCCGAGCGCCACGCACTGCAGGAAAGCGCCGAGGCGCTGCGCCAGCGCAACGAGGCCCTGCACCTGAGCGAGAACCGCATGGCGGCCATCATCAACTCCTCGCTCGACGCCATCATCTGCGTCGATGCCGACCAGCGCATCTCGGTTTTCAACCCGGCTGCCGCGGCCCTGTTCCAGTGCCCGGCCATGGAGGCCATGAACAGCTCGCTGGCGCGCTTCCTGCCGGACGCCATGCCCGCGATTGCCGCCACGCAGGTCTCCAGCCACACCCGGCTCGACGAGGTGAGCGGCCTGACGGCCAATGGCCAGCCGCTGACCCTGGAGGTCAGCGTCTCCTGCGAGCGCCATCCTCAAGGCAACATCACAACCTTGTTTGCGCGCGACCTGACGGCCCGCAAGGCCATGGAGGCGCAGCTGCGCGAGTCGCACAAGATGCAGGCCATCGGCACCATGGCCGGCGGCATTGCGCACGACTTCAACAACATCCTGGGCGCCATCCTCGGCAACGCGGCGCTGGCGATGGAAGATGCCGGACCGGACTCGCCGGCGCAGGTCAGCCTGGCCCAGATCGAAAAGGCCGGCCAGCGCGCCCGTGACCTGGTGCGCCAGATCCTCACCTTCAGCCGCAACGAGGCGCCGCGCCGCGACCCGGTCAAGCTCGCCGACGTGGTGCAGGAATGCAAGCGCCTGCTGAAGGTGACACTGCCGACCAATCTGAAGCTGCAGGCCCAGATCGATGCCGACACGCCCGACGTGCTGGCCGATTCCACCCAGGTCGGGCAGGCCTTGTTCAACCTGTGCACCAATGCCATCCACGCCATGGGCAGCAAACGCGGTACGGTGCGCATCGAGCTGGGCCATGCCCACCTCGACACCCTGCAGGCCGAGCCGCTCGGGCTGCTGCCCGGCCACTACGCCACGCTGACCGTGCGCGACACCGGCACCGGCATCGACCCGGCCACACTGCAACGCCTGTTCGAACCCTTCTTCACCACCAAGCAGGTCGGCCAGGGCACGGGCCTGGGCCTGGCCGTGGTGCATGGCGTCATGCGCACCCACATGGGTACGGTCGATGTGCAGAGCACACCCGGCGCGGGCAGCGCCTTCACGCTGTACTTTCCGGCACTCGACGAGGCCGTCGAGCCGGTGGAGCCCGCGCCCGTCAAGACGCGGCGCCCGGCCAGCGGCAACACCGCCAGCGGCCATGTCATGTATGTCGACGACGACCAGGCCCTGGTGTTCCTGATGCAGCGCGCATTGAGCCGCAAGGGCCTGAAGGTCAGCACCTACACCGATCCGCAGCAGGCCCTGGCCGCGCTGCGCGACAACCCGGCCGACATCGACCTGCTGGTGACCGACTACAACATGCCGGGCTACAGCGGCGTGGACCTGCTGCGCGATGCGGCCGCCATCCGGCCCGGCCTGCCGGTGGCACTGGCGTCCGGTTATGTCACGCCCGAGATCGAACAGGCCGCCCAGGCTGCCGGTGCACGCGCCCTGATCCACAAGCCCAATGACGTGGAGGAGATGTGCGAAACCGTGCAGCGCCTGCTTCGGGGTGAGCCCACTGCCGCGCCCGATGCAAGCGCTTGACGGCATCACCCTGAGGCATGCCGACGAGGCCCTGCTGGTACTCGACAAACCGGCCGGCCTGCTTTCCGTGCCTGGCCGCGGCCCCGACAAACAGGACTGCCTGAGTGCCCGCGTACAACGCCACTTTGCCGACGCCCTCATCGTGCACCGGCTGGATATGGCAACCTCCGGCCTGCTGCTGATGGCACGCGGCGCGGCCATGCAGCGCGAACTCAGCATCGCCTTTGCCAACCGCATGGTGCACAAACGCTACGTCGCCGTGGTCGACGGCCACCTTGAACCACCCGCTGACACATGGCAGGTGATCGAGCTGCCCATCCTGCTGGACTGGCCGCGCCGGCCGCTGCACATCATCGATCCGCGCGGCAAGCCCAGCCTGACGCGCTGGCGCGTGCTGGCACATGAAGCCGATGCAGCCGGCCTGCCACAAACCCGGCTGGAACTGGAGCCCGTGACGGGCCGCTCGCACCAGCTGCGCGTGCACCTGCAGGCCCTGGGCCACGCCATCGTCGGGGATGCGCTGTATGCCAGCGCCGAGGTTCAGGCGCGCAGCCCACGCTTGCTGTTGCACGCCAGTGCAGTGGCCCTGCAGCACCCGCTCACCGGGCTGCCTCTGCAGCTGAGCAGCCCGCCACCGTTCTGACATCGTTTTTTGCTATAAAAACAATAGCTGTTGGCACATATTCCACAAGACAAACCAGCACATTTGGCACTCCAGGGAGCTCATCATGTCTCACCCCCATCTGTACATCCTCACCGGCGCTTCGCGCGGCATGGGGCTGGCCATGGCCCGGCAACTGCTGCAGCCGGATCACGCTCTGCTGTGCATTGCACGCCAGACCAGTGAGACCCTGGCCGCGCAGGCGCGGCCAAGCGCTTGTCAACTGGAGCAATGGCCGCTGGATCTGGCCCACAGCCGTGAGGCCGCCGCCATGCTGCGCCAATGGCTGGGCCGCCCCGCTGCGCGTTATGCCAGCGCCACGCTGATCAACAACGCAGGGGTGATTCCACGCGTCAGCCCCCTGTCGGCCGCTGACCCGGACGAACTGGCGCAGGTGATGCGCGTGGATCTGGAAGCCCCCCTGCTGCTGAGCGCAGCCTTCCTCGGCGCCACCGAGGGCTGGGGCATTCCGCGCCGAGTGCTCAATATCTCGTCGGGCCTGGGACGGCGCCCCATGGCCTCGCAGGCCCCGTACTGCGCCGCCAAGGCCGGCATGGACCATTTCACGCGTTGCCTAGCGCTGGAAGAAGCCCGGAAGCCGGATAGCGCCAGGGTCTGCTCACTGGCCCCGGGCGTGATCGACACCGACATGCAGGTGCAGTTGCGCAATGCCGACCCCACCGCCTTCCCGGACCGCGGCCGTTTTGAACAACTCAAAAGCGGGGACCAGCTTGACAGCCCAGAGACCGCCGCGCGCAAGGTGCTGGCTTATCTGGCCCGGCCCGATTTCGGCACCGAGCCGGTGGCCGACGTGCGCGGTTGACCCAATACACCGGCCCAGCAAGGTGATGCGCGCCATCTGAGCGCCGTCAACGCCGTGGCACCGGCGGGGCCGGCCCCGGCGGCTCGCGGGGAAAGCGTTCGAAGCGTCAGGCCGCGTGCAGCATCTGCACGATCTCGTCCTTCAGCTTGAGGCGCTGCTTCTTGAGGTTCTCCAGGGCTTCGTCGGTCATGACGGCACCGCCGGTCTCGGCCTTGGTGATGGTGTGGTTCACCTCGTCGTAATCGTTGAACAGACGCGCGAAATGGTGGTGCGTCGTCTTCAGGGTATGGATTTTGTCTTTCAGCTGAGGGAATTCGGTGGCGATGTCGTGCTTGAGCAAATCCATGGTGGGTCTCCGTTTCAGAATGCTCCCAGTCTAAGAGGCTGGGGCCAGAAAGTCATGATCCAGATCAATTTACTCCGGCTTGCAGGGCCGGCGCGTCAGGCCCTGAAGCTAAGATGCCAGCCATGACACGCCGCAAGCACTGGAGCCTGAGCGCCAAGCTCGCCTTGGTGGCAACGCCTTTCCTGCTTCTGGCCCTGGTGGCCACGGCGGCCACGCTGTGGGTGTCGTGGCAGCTCGACGGAGGCGCCGCCGCCGTCAACGAGGCCGGTCGCATGCGCATGCAGGCCTACCGCCTCTCGCTCTCGCTGGGCACCGGGGAAATGGCCGCCGTGCCGGCCCAGGTACGCGAATTCGAGGACAGCCTGGCCGTGCTGCGCCATGGCGACCCGGAACGTCCCCTGTTCGTGCCGTGGGACGACACCGTGCAGAGACGCTTCAACGTCATCGAGCAGGACTGGAAGGTTTTCCGTTCGCTGGCAGCCACCCCGACATCGCCGCAGGAGCTGCGCACGCGGACCATCTCCTTTGTCGAGCACATCGAGGCTTTCGTCCAGGGCATCGAGCACCACATCTCGCGCTGGACCGCCATCCTGCACCTGCTGCAGACCACCATGATGGCCGTGGTCGTGCTCGGCGCACTGGTGCTGCTGTATGCCGGTCATCTGTTCGTGCTGGAGCCGGTGGGGCTGCTCAAGCAGGCGATCGAAAAGATCCAGGGCGGCGACTTCGACGCCCGCGTCGAGAAACTCACGCGCGACGAATTCGGCACGCTGGCCCAGGGCTTCAACGGCATGGCGGAGAACCTGCAGTCGATGTACCGCAATCTGGAAGGCAAGGTGGCGGAAAAGACCGCTGAACTGGAAGAAAAGCGCGAACGACTGGAAAGTCTGTACGAGGTCACAACGCTGGTGGCACACGTCACCACGCTGGATGAACTGGCGCAGGGTTTTGCCCGCAGCATCATGCGCATCGCGCATGCCGACGGCGTGGCGCTACGCTGGTCGGACCAGGCCAACCAGCGCTACCTCATGCTGGCCGCCAACGGTTTGCCGACCGACATGCTGGAAGCCGAGCACTGCATCCACAAGGGCGATTGTGATTGCGGTTCTTCCACAGGACCGGCGGCCTTGCGCGTCATCCCGATCCATGCACTGGGCAACACCAAGGAGCGGCTCTGCGGCAAGGCCGGTTTCGAGACCCTCGTCAACATCCCGGTGTGCCTGCATGAGCGCCTGATGGGCGAGGTCGACCTATTCTTCCACGCCAAGATCACCCTCTCCGCGGCGGAGCGCTCGCTGCTGGAGGCACTGGCCAGCCACCTGGCCAGCGCGATGGAGAACCTGCGTCTCAACGCACTGGAAAAAGAAGCCGCCGTGGCGCAGGAGCGCAACCTGCTGGCGCGCGAACTGCACGACTCGATCGCACAGTCGCTGGCCTTCCTCAAGATCCAGGTCCAGCTCATGCGCGATGCGCTGGCGGGCGGCGACCAGAAGGCGATCGAGCAGGTGCTGGAGGAAATCGACGTCGGCGTGCGCGAAAGTTATGGCGACGTACGCGAGCTGCTGCTGCACTTCCGCACCCGCGCCAACACAGAAGACATCGAGCCGGCGCTGGCCACCACCCTGCGCAAGTTCGAACACCAGAGCGGCCTGCAAACCCATCTGCAGATCGAGGGCCACGGCCTGCCGCTGTCGCCCGACCTGCAGATCCAGGTGCTGCACATCATCCAGGAAGCCCTCTCCAACGTGCGCAAGCATGCCCGTGCGTCGCAGGTCTGGGTCGACGTGCAGCAACAACCCGAATGGCGTTTCGAGGTCCGCGACAACGGCATCGGCTTCGTCAGCGATCGCCGTCTCGACGAAACCCATGTCGGCCTGCGCATCATGAGCGAACGGGCGGAACGCATTGGCGCCCGGATTGACGTCATCTCCACCCCTGGGCGCGGCACCTCCATCGTGCTGATCTTGCCGGCCCAGCTGACACCCTCGGCCCCCCTGCTGACGGCCGTCGCGCTTGATCCGCATTGAATATTTACCATGGCCTTGTCTGCAACCATCCGCATCCTGGTCGTCGATGACCACACCCTGTTCCGCCGCGGCCTGATGGCCCTGCTCTCGCGCGAGCCGCAGTTCGAGGTGGTGGGCGATGCCGCCGACGCCGGCGAAGCCCAACGCCGCGCCCAGGAATTGCAGCCCGACCTGATCCTGCTCGACAACCACCTACCCGGCGTGCGGGGCGTGGATGCGCTGCCGTCCCTGCGCGAAGCAGCGCCCAGCAGCCGGGTGCTGATGCTCACCGTCAGTGAGGACGAACAGGATCTGGCCGATGCCCTGAAAGCCGGCGCCGCCGGCTATCTGCTCAAGACCATCGAGGGCGACGCCCTGGCGGCGGCCATCCGCCGCGTCATGGCCGGCGAAAGCGTGCTGGCGCAGGAGATGACCAGCAAGCTGGTGGCGGCCTTCCAGGGCGCCAGCAACGGCATGCGCCCCGCCACGGCCACGGTCTCAGCGCCCCCCCCGGCAAGCTCCCCGCTGCTGGACAGCCTGTCGCCGCGCGAACGCGACATCCTGCGCGGCATCGCACGCGGCGCCAGCAACAAGGAAATCGGCCGCGAACTGGGCATCGCCGAGACCACAGTCAAGATCCACGTGCAGCACGTGCTGCGCAAACTCGACGTGAGTTCGCGCGTCCAGGCCGCCGTACTGGCCACCGAAAACGGCTTGACCTGAATCGCCCATCCGGGCTATCTTTTGACCTGCATCAAACAGGCAACGAATTCCAGTCTCACATAGTTCTTTCGAACTATGCCGCACCTGCCAGCGAAGGATGGCGCCCACGGCGCCTGAACCCTAGAGTCAGTCCATCCTTAAAAGGAGTATGGACATGGAAAAAAACAGACAAGCACTTTCGGTGCTGATCGTCAGTACGCTGGCCTTCACCGTGTGTTTCATGGTGTGGATGATGTTCGGCGTGATCGGCATCCCGATCAAGAAGGCGCTCAACCTCAACGCCACCGAATTCGGCCTGCTCACCGCGATGCCGGTGCTGACCGGCTCTCTGATCCGCGTCCCACTGGGCATCTGGACCGACAAGTTCGGTGGCCGCATCGTCATGACCATTCTGATGGCCTGCACCGTGCCGGCCATCTGGTTGATGGCCCATGCCACGCAATATTGGCATTTCCTGGTGATCGGTCTGTTCGTCGGCTTGGCCGGTGGTTCGTTCTCGGTCGGTACGCCCTATGTGGCGCGCTGGTTCCCAAAGAACCGCCAAGGTTTTGCCATGGGTGTGTATGGGGCCGGCAACTCGGGTGCTGCAGTCAACAAGTTCATCGCGCCGGCACTGGTAGTGGCCTTCGGTTGGACCATGGTGCCGCAGGTCTATGCCGCCATCATGCTGGGCACGGTCATCGTGTTCTGGTTCTTCAGCTACAGCGACCCGACCCATCTGGTGCCCAGCAACGTCAAGTTCACCGACCAGCTCCGGGCCCTGAAAGATCCGAAAGTGCTGAAGTACTGCCAGTACTACAGCATCGTGTTCGGCGGCTATGTGGCGCTGTCGCTCTGGATGGTGCAGTACTACGTGGGTGAATACGGCCTGGACATCCGTGCCGCGGCGCTGCTGGCAGCCTGCTTCTCGCTGCCCGGCGGCGTCCTGCGCGCCGTGGGCGGCTGGCTGTCCGACAAATACGGCGCCCACAGCGTGACCTGGTGGGTGATGTGGGTGAGCTGGATCTGCCTGTTCCTGTTGAGCTACCCGCAGTTCGACTTCACGGTGGCCACCACCAACGGCCCCAAGACCTTCCACATCGGCCTCAACGTCTATGCCTTCACCGTCTTGATGTTCATCCTGGGCATCGCCTTTGCCTTCGGCAAGGCCAGCGTCTTCAAGTACATCAGTGACGACTACACCGGCAACATCGGCACCATCAGCGGCATCGTCGGCCTGGCCGGTGGCCTGGGCGGTTTCGTGCTGCCCATCATGTTCGGCGCACTGGTGGACATCACCGGCATCCGTTCCAGCGCCTTCATGCTGATGTACGGCGTGGTCTGGGTCTCGCTGATCTGGATGTACTGGACCGAAGTCCGCCGTGCCGAAGTCATGGGCGCTCATGCCAAGGACTTCAGCCTGCAAGGCTGAGCCTCTCCCTTCAATACCAAGGACGCAATATGAATACGACTAGCAAAGCTGTCCAGGACAGTGGCGCCACCATCACCGACTGGCGGCCAGAAGACGAACAGTTCTGGGAAAACACCGGCAAGAAGGTCGCCTACCGCAACCTGTGGATCTCGATTCCCGCCCTGCTGTGTGGTTTCGCGGTCTGGGGCATGTGGGGCATCATCACCGTGCAGATGCTCAACCTGGGTTTCCCCTTCACCCAGGCCGAACTCTTCACGCTGACCGCCATTGCCGGCATTGCCGGGGCCACCATGCGCATTCCGGCCTCCTTCCTCATCCGCTTGGCAGGTGGTCGCAACACCATTTTCCTGACCACGGCCATGCTGCTGGCGCCGGCCATCGGCACCGGCATTGTGCTGCAACATCCCGAGTGGCCGCTGTGGGCCTTCCAGTTGATGGCGCTGTGGTGTGGCGTGGGCGGCGGCAACTTTGCCTCCAGCATGTCCAACATCAGCACCTTTTTTCCCAAGCGTCTGCAGGGAACTGCGCTGGGCCTGAACGCCGGCTTGGGCAACTTCGGCGTGACCACCATGCAGATCGTTATCCCGCTGGTGATGACCGTGCCGCTGCTAGGCGCCCTCGGCGGCGAACCCATGACGCTGGCAAAGGACAGCGGGTGGATCTTCGGCAAGATTGCCGCTGGCACATCCACTTGGATCCAGAATGCCGGTTTTGCCTGGGTGCTGTCGCTGGTACCGCTGTCCATCCTGTGCTGGTTCGGCATGAACAACCTGAAGACGGTCACGCCTGACAGCGGCAACCCGATCGTGGCCTTCGCCAAGATCACCTGGCTGTATACGCTGGCCTTCATCCCCTCGATACTCGGCCTTTATCTGTACCTGCCCAAGCCCACGGGCCTGGGCCTGATCAGCATGTGGGTGGCGATTCCCCTGGACGTGGTCAGCGCGCTGCTGATCATGAAGCTCGCCGCCTTCGGCCCGATGAAGGAGAACGTTGCCAAGCAGTTCGCGATTTTCAAGGACAAGCACACCTGGTCTTTGACGGCGCTGTACATCGTGACCTTCGGTTCCTTCATCGGCTTCTCGATGGCACTGCCGCTGGCAATGAAGGTGATTTTCGGCAGCACCCACGTGTTCAACCCGGCCACCAATGCATGGGTTCATGCCAACAACCCGAACGCGCCGACCGTGCTGGCCTATGCCTGGATCGGCCCCTTCGTCGGCGCGGCCGTGCGTCCCATCGGCGGCTGGATCTCCGACAAGGTTGGCGGCTCCATCGTCACCCAGATCATCTCGGCCGTGATGGTGTTGGCCTCGGTCGCCGTGGGCTACGTGATGATGCAAGCCTACGGTTCAGCCACACCAGAGCAGTACTTCCCCATGTTCCTGGGCCTGTTCATCGTGCTGTTCTTCGCCAGCGGCATCGGCAACGGCTCGACCTTCCGCACCATCGGCGTCATCTTCGACCGCACCCAGGCTGGCCCCGTGCTGGGCTGGACCTCGGCCATCGCTGCCTACGGCGCCTTTGTCGCGCCCATCGTGATCGGCGACCAGATCAAGGCCGGCACGCCGCAATACGCAATGTACGGCTTCGCGGTGTTCTACGCCCTGTGCCTGATCCTGAACTGGTGGTTCTACCTGCGCAAGAACGCCTACGTGAAGAACCCCTGAACGCACCGAACCTGATTGACCGGAGACCAACATGAGTCACTTTCTCGACCGACTGAGCTACTTCTCGCAGCCGAAGGAATCGTTCTCGAACGACCACGGCATCACCACGGGTGAAGACCGCACCTGGGAAGACGCCTACCGCGACCGCTGGGCACACGACAAGATCGTGCGCTCCACCCACGGCGTGAACTGCACGGGCTCCTGCTCGTGGAAGATCTACGTCAAGGGCGGCATCGTCACCTGGGAAACCCAGCAGACCGACTACCCGCGCACCCGCTGGGACATGCCCAACCACGAGCCGCGCGGCTGCGCCCGCGGCGCCAGTTACAGCTGGTACCTGTACAGCGCCAACCGCGTCAAGTACCCGATGGTGCGCGGTCGCCTGCTCAAGCTCTGGCGTGAGGCACGCCTCTCGCATGATCCGGTGGATGCCTGGGCCTCGATTGCCGACAGCAATGCCAAGCGCAAGGAATACCAGAGCGTGCGTGGCCTCGGTGGTTTCGTGCGCTCCAGCTGGGACGAGGTCAACGAGATGGTGGCTGCCGCCAACATCTACACCGTCAAGAAACACGGCCCGGACCGCGTGATCGGCTTCTCGCCGATTCCGGCCATGTCCATGGTGTCCTACGCCGCCGGCTCGCGCTACCTGTCGCTGCTGGGCGGCGTCTGCATGAGCTTCTACGACTGGTACTGCGACCTGCCCCCCGCCAGTCCGCAGATCTGGGGTGAGCAGACCGACGTGCCCGAATCGGCCGACTGGTACAACTCCACCTACATCATCGCCTGGGGCTCCAACGTGCCGCAGACACGCACGCCCGACGCCCACTTCTTCACCGAGGTGCGCTACAAGGGTGCCAAGACCGTTGCCATCACGCCCGACTACGCCGAAATCTCCAAACTGGCCGACATCTGGATGCACCCCAAGCAGGGCACGGATGCGGCCTTGGCCATGGCCATGGGCCATGTGATCCTGAAGGAGTTCTACTTCGACAAGCGCAGCGCCTACTTCGATGACTACGCACGGCGTTACACCGACCTGCCCATGCTGGTGATGCTCAAGGAGCAGAAGGCACCGAACGGCGAGACCATTCTGGTTCCGGATCGTTATGTGCGGGCCAGCGACTTCAACGGCAAGCTCGGCCAGGCCAACAACCCCGAGTGGAAAACCGTGGCCTTCAACGAAGACGGCAAGGTGGTACTGCCCAACGGTGCCATCGGCTTCCGCTGGGGCCCGGATGGCCGTGCCGATGCCGGCCAGTGGAATCTGGAATCCAAGGAAGCGCGTCACGGTGGTGATGTGAAGCTCAAACTCTCGGTGCTGGAAGGCGACAGCCCCAGCAGCGAGACCGCCAAAGTGGGCTTCCCCTATTTCGGCGGCATTGAATCCGAGCACTTTCCGAACAACACCACGGGTGCGGCCAGCAGCAACGTGCTGGTGCGCACGGTGCCGGTCCAGCGCATTGCGCTGGGCAAGGAAGGCGAGAAGCGCGAAGCCCTGGTGGCCACCGTGTTCGACCTGCAAGCCGCCAACTACGGTGTGGCCCGCGGCATCGCCGGCGAGCTGGCTGCCAGCAGCTTTGACGATGACACACCCTACACCCCGGCCTGGCAGGAGAAGATCACCGGCGTGCCGCGCCAACAGCTCATCACCGTGGCACGCCAGTTCGCCGACAACGCCGACAAGACCAAGGGCAAGTCCATGGTCATCATCGGCGCGGCCATGAACCACTGGTACCACAGCGACATGAACTACCGCGGAGTCATCAACATGCTGATGATGTGCGGCTGTATCGGGCAAAGCGGTGGCGGCTGGGCTCACTACGTGGGTCAGGAAAAGCTGCGCCCGCAGACCGGCTGGACCGCACTGGCCTTCGCGCTGGACTGGATCCGTCCGCCGCGCCAGATGAACTCCACCAGTTTCTTCTACGCCCATACCGACCAGTGGCGTTACGAGAAACTCGGTATGGAAGAGGTGCTCTCGCCCCTGGCCGACAAGAAGCTGTACGGCGGCAGCATGATCGACTACAACGTGCGCGCCGAGCGCATGGGCTGGCTGCCCTCCGCCCCGCAACTGCAGACCAACCCGATGCAGGTGGTGAAGGACGCCGTGGCGGCCGGCATGGACCCGAAAGACTACACCGTCAAGGGCCTGAAGGACGGTTCTCTGAAAATGAGCTGCGAGGACCCGGACCACCCGGCCAACTGGCCGCGCAACATGTTCGTCTGGCGCTCCAACATCCTGGGCTCCAGCGGCAAGGGTCACGAATACTTCCTCAAGCACCTGCTGGGCACCAGCCACGGCGTGCAGGGCAAGGACCTCGGCAAAGACGATGCCAAACCGACCGAGGTGGTGTGGCATGACCAGGCGCCGGAAGGCAAGCTGGACCTGCTGGTCACGCTGGACTTCCGCATGAGCACCACCTGCCTGTACTCGGACATCGTGCTGCCAACGGCCACCTGGTACGAGAAGAACGACCTCAACACCAGTGACATGCACCCCTTCATCCACCCCCTGAGCACCGCGGTGGACCCGGCCTGGCAATCGAAGAGCGACTGGGAGATCTACAAGGGGTTCGCCAAGAAGTTCAGCGAACTGTGCGTCGGCCACCTCGGCGTGGAACGCGAAATGGTGCTGTCGCCGCTGATGCACGACTCACCGGCCGAATTGGCCCAGCCTTTCGGTGTGCAGGACTGGAAGAAGGGCGAGACCGACCTCATCCCGGGCAAGACCGCGCCCAACATGATGGTGGTCGAGCGCGACTACCCCAATCTCTACAAACGCTTCACTGCCCTGGGGCCGCTGATGAACAAGGTGGGCAACGGCGGCAAGGGCATTGCCTGGAACACCCAGACCGAGGTCAAGCAGCTCGGCGAACTCAATGGCGTGGTGAGGGCCGAAGGCGTGACCTGTGGCATGCCGAAAATCGAGACCGACATCGACGCCTGCGAAGTGGTGTTGCAACTGGCCCCCGAGACCAACGGCCATGTTGCCGTGAAGGCTTGGGAAGCGCTCAGCAAACAAACGGGGCGCGATCACGTGCACCTGGCCCTGTACCGCGAAGACGAGAAGATCCGTTTCCGCGACATCCAGGCCCAGCCGCGCAAGATCATCTCCTCACCGACCTGGAGCGGCATCGAGAGCGAAACGGTGTCCTACAACGCCGGCTACACCAACGTGCATGAGCTGATCCCATGGCGCACCCTGACCGGCCGCCAGCAGTTCTATATGGATCACCCATGGATGACGGCTTTCGGTGAGAACTTCACCAGCTACCGCCCGCCGGTGGACCTGAAGACCACGGCCGGCATCCATGGCGTGAAGTCCAACGGCAACACCGAGATCCTGCTGAACTTCATCACGCCGCACCAGAAGTGGGGTATCCACTCCACCTACACGGACAACCTGTTGATGCTCACGCTCAACCGCGGTGGCCCGGTGATCTGGCTGAGCGAAGACGATGCCAAGAAAGCGGGCATTGTGGACAACGACTGGGTCGAGCTGTTCAACATCAACGGCGCCATTGCAGCGCGGGCGGTGGTGAGCCAGCGCGTCAACCCGGGCATGGTCCTGATGTACCACGCGCAGGAAAAAATCATCAACACCCCGGGATCGGAAATCACCGGGGCACGCGGCGGCATTCACAACTCGGTGACCCGCATCGTGCTCAAGCCCACGCACATGATCGGCGGCTACGCGCAGTTCAGCTACGGCTTCAACTACTACGGCACCATCGGCACCAACCGCGACGAGTTCGTGGTGGTGCGCAAGATGAACAAAGTGGACTGGCTGGATGGCACCGCCGCCACAACCACCAGCACGGGCGCGCACGCCTGAGACTAGGAGAACGAACATGAAAATCCGCGCTCAAATCGGCATGGTGCTCAACCTGGACAAGTGCATCGGCTGCCACACCTGTTCGGTCACCTGCAAGAACGTCTGGACCAGCCGCTCCGGCATGGAATACGCCTGGTTCAACAACGTCGAGACCAAACCCGGCATCGGTTACCCCAAGGAATGGGAAAACCAGGACAAATGGAATGGCGGCTGGGTCCGCAAGACCAATGGCCAGATCGAACCGCGTCAGGGGGCGAAGTGGAAGCTGCTCATGCGCATCTTTGCCAACCCCAACCTGCCGCAGATCGACGACTACTACGAGCCCTTCACCTTCGACTACGACCATCTTCAGTCAGCACCGGAAATGAAGGCCGCACCGACTGCCCGGCCGCGCAGCCTGATCACCGGCCAGCGCATGGAGAAGATCGAGTGGGGCCCGAACTGGGAGGAAATCCTGGGCGGCGAGTTCAGCAAGCGCTCGAAGGACAAGAACTTCGACGACGTGCAGAAGGACATCTACGGCCAGTTCGAGAACACCTTCATGATGTACCTGCCGCGCCTGTGCGAGCACTGCCTGAACCCGGCGTGCGTGGCATCGTGCCCCTCGGGCTCGATCTACAAGCGTGAGGAAGACGGCATCGTGCTGATCGACCAGGACAAGTGCCGCGGCTGGCGCATGTGCGTCAGCGGCTGCCCCTACAAGAAGATCTACTACAACTGGCAGTCAGGCAAAGCCGAGAAGTGCGTCTTCTGCTACCCGCGCATCGAAGCCGGCCAGCCGACCGTGTGCTCGGAAACCTGCGTGGGCCGCATCCGCTACCTGGGCGTGCTGCTCTATGACGCCGACCGCATCGCTGAGGCCGCCAGTGTGGAACATGACCGCGACCTCTACCAGGCCCAGTTGGACATCTTCCTGGACCCGAACGATCCGAAGGTGATCGAGCAGGCCCGTATCGACGGCATTCCGGATGCCTGGATGGAGGCCGCACGCAAGAGCCCGGTCTACAAGATGGCCGTGGACTGGAAGATCGCGCTGCCGCTGCACCCGGAGTACCGCACCCTGCCCATGGTCTGGTATGTGCCACCGCTCTCGCCCATCACGGCAGCCGCCAATGCGGGCCAGATCGGCATCAACGGTGAGATCCCGGACGTCAAGCAGTTGCGCATCCCGGTCAAGTACCTGGCCAACCTGCTGACCGCCGGCGACACCCTGCCGGTGGAACGCGCGCTGGAACGCATGCTGGCCATGCGCGCCTACCAGCGTGAAAAGCACGTGGAAGGCCGCATCAACACCGCAGCGCTGCAGCAGGTTCAGATGACGCAGGCCGAGGTGGAGGACATGTACCAGGTGATGGCGATTGCCAACTACGAGGACCGCTTCGTCATTCCGAGCACACACCGCGAGTACGCCGAAAACACCTTTGACATGCGCGGCGGTTGCGGTTTCTCGTTCGGCAACGGCTGCTCTGATGGCGCCAGCGAGACCAGCCTGTTCGGCGGCACCAAACGCCGCACCATCCCCATCAAGGCAGGAGTCTGACCATGGCACTGACCAACGCAACACTCAGCCTGCGGGTGCTGGCGCGCCTGTTGTCCTATCCGGACGCCGAGCTGCGCAGCCACCTGTCGGAAATGCGGGATGCGCTGCACAGTGAGGCCGCCCTGGGTGCGCCTCGTCTGGCCGAGCTGGATGCCCTGATGCGCAGTTTGACGGCACAGGATCCGCTGGAGGTGGAAGCAGAGTATGTTCAGCTGTTCGACCGTGGTCGTGCCACGTCGCTGCATCTGTTCGAGCACGTGCACGGCGACTCGCGCGACCGTGGGCCGGCCATGATTGACCTGGCCAAGACCTACGAACAAGCCGGCCTCTACCTGGCCGAAGGCGAGTTGCCGGACTACCTGCCGGTGGTGCTGGAGTTCGTCTCCACGCAGCCGCCCAAAGAGGCCCGGGCCTTCCTCGGCGAGATGGCGCACATTCTCAACGCCATCTTCAGTGCCCTGGTGAAGCGCCAGAGCGCCTACGCCAGCGTGCTGGGCGCGCTGCTGGAAATTGCCGGCGAGAAGGCCCAGGCCGTCAAGGTGGCCGAGGACGAACCGCTGGACCAGAGCTGGGAAGAGCCCGCCGTCTTCGGTGGCTGCTCCACGGAAGGCCAGGCCAAGCCGGGCCAGCCCCAGCCGATTCGCATCGTCAAAAACGAAGCCCAACGCCACAACGTTGTGCAAGGAGTGTGATCATGAGCTACCTCAACCAGTTTGTCTTCGGCATCTATCCCTACATCTGCCTCACGGTCTTCCTGCTGGGCAGTCTGATCCGCTTCGACCGCGACCAGTACACCTGGAAAAGCGACTCGTCGCAGTTGCTCAAGGCCGGCCAGCTGCGCCTGGGCAGCAATCTGTTCCATCTGGGCATCCTGTTCCTGTTCTTCGGCCACACGGTGGGCATGCTGACGCCGCACTTCGTCTATGAGCCCTTCATGACGGCTGGCGCCAAGCAGTTGATGGCCATGATCTCAGGCGGTCTGTTCGGCCTGCTGGGCTTCTTGGGTGTCACGCTGCTGCTGCACCGCCGTCTGGCCGAACCGCGCATCCGCGCCACCTCCAAAACCAGCGACATCGTCTTGCTGATCTTGTTGTGGCTGCAGTTCGCACTCGGCCTGGCCACCATCCCGCTGTCGGCCCAGCACCTGGACGGCGGCATGATGATGAAGCTGGCCGAGTGGGCACAGCGCATCGTCACCTTCCGCGCCGGCGCCCCCGAACTGCTGGTGGAAGCCAGTTGGGTTTTCCGGGCCCACATGTTCCTCGGCATGAGCATCTTCCTGATCTTCCCGTTCACGCGGCTGGTCCATGTCTGGAGTGGTTTTGCCTCGGTTGCCTATCTGGTGCGGCCCTACCAGGTGGTGCGCAGCCGCCGTCTGAACCTGCCAGCCGGTCACAACATGCCGCGCCGCCCAGGCGCCGGCGTCTGAAGGAGTGCACCATGAGCGCGTCCTGCTCTCCTTCCTGCGGTTGCGCCAGCGCTGAGACCAGTGCAACTGCCGTGACAGATCTTGTTGTGGCCCGCATCAATGGCGTGGCGCTGCACAGCGCTGATCAGATGCTGTCGGTCGACGAACTGCGTCAACGGGCCTACACCGAACTGCTGCGCCAGGCGGCCCAAAGCCGCGGCCTGCTGGCGGCAGACGATGTGGCCGGCACTGACGGCATTGCCAGTGAGGCTGCGAGCAGCGCCATCGAACAACTGCTGGAGCAAAGCCTGCAGATCCCTGAGCCATCGGACGAGGCCTGCCGCCGCCATCATGTCGCTCATGCCGCCAGCTACCGGGTGGGCGAACGTGCCAACGTGCGCCACATCCTGTTTGCCGTCACACCCGGCGTTGATGTCAAGGCATTGCGTCTGCGCGCCGAAAGCGCCCTGCTGGACGTGCGCAGCCACGACGGCCAGGCCGACCCCTTTGCCGACGCGGCGCGCCAGCTGTCCAACTGTCCGAGCGGGCAGGAAGGCGGCTCACTGGGTTGGCTGACAGCGCAGGACTGTGCACCCGAATTCGCACGCGAAATCTTCGGTCACGCAGAAGTCGGCGTGCTGCCGCGCCTGGTGCACAGCCGCTTCGGCCTGCATGTGGTCGAGGTACTGGAGCGCGAGGCGGGTGAAGACCCGCCCTTTGAAACCGTGCGCGGCGCGGTAGCCATGGCGCTTCGCCAGCAATCCTACGTAACCGCGCTACGCCAGTTCCTGAGTCTGCTGGCCGGACAGGCCCACGTGGAAGGCATTGACCTTGACGGTGCGGATACGCCTTTGGTGCAATAAGTGGCACACCCCCAAGCTACGCGCACTTCGTGTCGCTACGCCCCCCCCCTTGCAGGGGGCAACGCCAGTGGGCCGGCGGAGCCGGTTCCACGGCGTTCCGCGGCTAGACTGCCTCATGCGAAAATCTGAGTTGAAAATTTATGCCTGACGAACTGCTGGATCGGTTGCGCCGTTTCCACGATCACACCTTCCCAGGCATCCAGGAGCAGTTTCAGGATCTGGTGGCGCAAGGACAGCATCCGACCATCCTGTTCATCGGCTGTTCCGACTCGCGGCTGGTGCCCTACCTGCTGACAGGCACCGGGCCAGGCGATCTGTTTCTGGTCCGCAATGTCGGTGCCTTCGTGCCACCCTACGATGGTTCTGCCGGTTTTCACGGCACCGCCGCCGCCATCGAGTTTGCGGTCATCAACCTGCAGGTTTCGCACATCGTGGTGTGCGGCCACAGCCACTGCGGCGGCATTCGCGCACTCTACGAAGGTGCCCCAGCCCAGGCCATCAATCTGACGGCCTGGCTGGAGCTGGGCCGCGAAGCGGCGTTGCCGGTCCAGGTCACCCCCGAGGCCTTGCGCCGCACCGAACAGCGCGCCGTCATCCTCCAGCTGGAACGCCTGATGGGTTACCCCATGGTGCGCGAACGGGTCGAACAGGGCAAACTGGCCCTGCATGGCTGGCATTACGTGATCGAAGAGGGGGAGGTGCATGTGTTCGACGTCAAGAGCGGCGAGTTCGTGCCGGCTTCCAGCGCCTCGCACAGCGGTACCGGCCCGTACGCCATGCCGGAGGACACGATGTCCAGTCCGCTGTTCAACGAAATCGATGAGAGCTACCGCCAGCTGCAGCCAGTCGCCACGCCTGACTGCTCATGCGGCAAAACTTGACCCCGCTCAAAACACGCGCGGCCGGACGTCCCTAAGCTACGCGCTTTGTCACGTACCCATGGCCGCCCACAGCGGTTGCTCTCCACATGCATGCTTCTTCCGCCTTCTCCCCCGCCATCTCTGCAGAAAGCGCCACCTGGCTGGCACGCAGCGGCCTGCGCGCCCTGAACCTGGGGGGGCGTACGCTGCTGCCTGTGGTGCAAGGTGGTATGGGCATCGGGGTCTCGGCCCACCGGTTGGCCGGCAGCGTGGCCGCACTGGGCGGTGTGGGGACTTTGTCATCGGTGGACCTGCGCCGCCATCACCCTGATCTGATGGCACAGACCGGGCACCTTGGTGCCGGCGAAGACACAAAACGCCTGATTGACGCTGCCAACCTAGAAGCCCTGCGGCGGGAAATCAGCGCGGCACGCGAACTGGCCCAGGGCCGCGGCCTGTTGGCCATCAATGTGATGCGCGCCGTCAGTGAATATGCCCCTACGGTACGTTGTGCACTGGAGAGCGGCATCGATGCCGTGGTGGTGGGCGCCGGCCTGCCGTTGGACCTGCCCGACCTGGCACAGGACCATCCGCAAGCCGCACTGATTCCCATCTTGTCCGATGCGCGCGGCGTTCAGTTGATCGTCAAGAAATGGGAGCGCAAAAAGCGCCTGCCTGACGCCATCGTGATCGAGCACCCTCGACTGGCAGGCGGTCATCTGGGTGCGGCCAGGATCGCCGACCTGAACGACCCGCGCTTTGACTTCGAGAATGTCATTCCGCAATCGATCGAATTCCTGAAGTCCGCTGGCATTGAGAAAGAGATTCCCTTGATCGCCGCCGGTGGCATTCGCAGTTTCGAAGACATTGCGCGCCTGCAGTCGCTCGGCGCGGCGGCCGTCCAGCTCGGCACGCCCTTTGCCGTGACCGAAGAAGGCGATGCCCACCCCGAGTTCAAGCGCGTCTTGGCACAAGCCAAAGAAGACGACATGCTGGAATTCACCAGCGTTGCCGGCCTGCCGGCGCGCGCCGTGGCCACGCCTTGGCTGCGCGCCTACCTGAAAATTGAAAGCAAGCTGCAGGCCGTGGTGCACCACAAGGCGCATTGCACCAAATACTTCGACTGCCTGGCCCAGTGTGGCCTGCGTGACGGTCTGCCGGGCTGGGGACAGTTCTGCATCGACAATCAGCTGGCAGCCGCCCTGCGTGGTGATGTGAAAAAAGGCCTGTTTTTCCGCGGCGTCGGCACCCTGCCGTTTGGTGAGCAGATTCGAAGCGTGCGTGACCTGGTCGAACGACTGTTGACACGTCAAGGCGCCCTGCAGCACGCCTGAGGCATGCTTCTGGCGGCACCCCTTTCTTGATCTTCGTCATGAAAGTGGTATGAGAACGCGCTATGCTTGATTCGAATTCTCACCCTGTCACTTAAGGAGAACGAGCGTGCCCCAACTCACCACTGCCCACAAAGATAAATTGATGGCCGATCTGCGCGTCATGATTGCCGATGCGGAAGAACTGCTGCGCGTGACGGCCGACCAGGCCAGCGGCAACGCCGCCGAAGTGCGCGGCCGCATCCAGGGTCGCCTGCAGCAGGCGCGCGCCGAACTGGCGCAACTGCAGGGTGCAGCGGTGGCCCAGGTCAAGGCGGCCGGCCATGCCGCCGATGAATTCGTGCATGAGAACCCCTGGAAATCGGTTGGTGTCGCTGCCGGCATCGGTCTGGTGATCGGCCTGCTGATCGGCCGTCGCTGACCTCATGACGAACCCTGACGGAGGGCTTTTTTCCTCGGTGCGCCAGTTGCTGGCGACCGGGGTGGAGACTCTGCGTGTCCGGCTGGAACTGCTGAGTACCGAAGTTGAAGAGGAAAAACTTCGCCTGTTCGATGCTGTGCTCTGGGCCGGCCTGGCCCTGTTGCTGCTGGGCATGGGGCTGCTGTTCCTGTGTGGCCTGATCGTGGTCCTGCTGTGGGACCACCACCGGTTGCTCGCCCTGGGTGGCCTGACCGTGATCTTTCTTGGTTGCGGCTACTGGGTATTGCAGATCGCACGCGCGCGCCTGCGCGCCCCAGGCGGTCTGTTCACCAGCAGCGTGGCCGAACTGGCTCGTGACCACTCCGAACTGGCCCGCGAACGAGCCGGCCTGGATGAGGCGGAATGACATGTCGGGTGCGATGCGTTCACGCGAGACGGAGCTGGTGGCACGCAAGCAGCAACTGCTGATCCGCAGTGCCGAACTGCGCGTCACCTTGGCGCATCAATCCCAAACCCTGCAAGGACCGTTGGCCTTGGCCGACCAGGCTGTCAGTGGCACCCGCTGGCTACGCAGCCACCCGCAGTGGCCGTTGGGCGCCCTGTTGTTGCTGGCGGTCTTGCGCCCCCGCCGGGCACTGGCCTGGGCGGGGCGACTGTGGTGGGGTTGGGGCCTGTACAAACGGGCGCGCAGCTGGCTAGCACGCGGCGAGCACTGAAGTCCAATCACGGCAACCAGCCCAGCCACCAGACTTCGGATCGGCTCAGCCGAAAATCAGTCACCGCCCTTGGGATAGAGCACTCTTGGCGTGCAACAAACAGTGCGGGTATTGGTCAACGTCACACTGCCGCCCGCGTTCAGAGGCCACTGGGCGCCATCCATTCATGCGGCACCGTCACTCGGCTCGCACGCCATCGGCCACGTGCGACAAGCGGCGACCTATCCCAAACGCACCGGAAACCCTTGTACATCGAAAGGCAGGTAGCTGTCCAGCGCTCCGCGCTTGACGTCTTCCACCATGCGCTGGAGCAGCGCATCGGCATCCTGGCTGCTGGGCGCACGGCCGCCACTGCCCGACATGCCGGCGACAAAAACAAGTGCCCAAGGCTGGCCGAACTGACGCGCCTCATCGGCCAGTGCCGTAAACGAGACAATTTCTTCCGGTGTCTTGTCCACGCACATCAACGGCACCAGCGCACCACCTTGACCCGCCTCAAATCTGGCCGACTGCTCGGGCGTGCTGTCTTCCGGCAGTTCGGCCGAGGCGAAAACGAAAAGCAGACGCTGCGGCTCGGGCTGCTGCCGTGCAGCGGACAGCAGGTCATCAAAAGAGGAAATATTCATACTTGATTTTCGTCAAGGCAGTGCCACACTTACACAAAGGCCGCCGCAAAACAGGCTGTTCGCACAAGGCGAACAAGGTTTGTGACAGGTCAAACAGCAAAGCTGACCTCACTTTAGCATCGTGCAGAAATGATGAGGAGTAATGATTCATGACCGACACCACGCAGAGCCCGCAAGTCAGCACCCAGACCCTTGCCCCCCAGTCCATCAGCGAAGAAGTGCTGCTGGAAAAGTACGCCAAAGGCGATGAACACAGCATCCTGCAGGTCAACCAGCGCGTGGCGCATGCGCTGGCCCAGATTGAGGCACCGGAGCAACGCACACACTGGGAGGGCCGGTTCCTGCATGCCCTGCAGCAGGGTTTCTTGCCGGCCGGACGCATCCAGTCCGCAGCCGGCACGGACCTGACGGCCACGCTGATCAACTGCTTTGTGCAGCCGGTGGGGGACTCGATCGCGCACGATGACGAAGGCCACCCTGGCATCTACGTGGCGTTAATGGAAGCGGCCGAGACCATGCGCCGCGGCGGTGGCGTGGGTTACGACTTCTCCCGCATCCGGCCGCGCGGTGCCTGGGTGGGCAGCACGCAAAGCAGCGCCTCCGGCCCGGTCAGCTACATGCGCGTGTACGACCGCTCCTGCGAAACCGTGGAGTCGGCCGGCAGCCGGCGCGGCGCGCAGATGGGCGTGCTGCGCTGCGACCACCCGGATATCGAGGAATTCATCCATGCCAAGGATGGCGGTGACCTGCGGAACTTCAACATTTCGGTTGGTGTAACCGACGCCTTCATGCAGGCGGTGGAAAACGACACCGAGTTTGAGCTGGTCCACCGCGCGGAAGCCGGTATGGCCCAGAAAGACGCCGGGGCCTATTACGCCAGTGAACGTGGCCTGTGGGTCTACCGCAAGGTGCGCGCGCGCGACCTGTGGGAACAGGTGATGCGTTCCACCTATGACCACGCCGAACCCGGCGTGCTGTTCATCGACACCATCAACCGCGACAACAACCTCTCGTACTGCGAGGCCATAACCAGCACCAACCCCTGCGCCGAACAGCCCTTGCCACCTTATGGTTGCTGCTGCCTGGGGTCGATCGACCTGACGCGCTTCGTGCGTGAGCCCTTCAACGACAAGACCCATTTCGACTTTGCCGGCTTCTCCGAACTCTGCCGCATCGCCACCCGCATGCTCGACAACGTGCTAGACGTGACGGTCTGGCCGCTGCCGCAACAGCAGCAGGAGATGCGCAACAAGCGCCGCGTCGGTCTGGGCTTCACGGGGCTGGGCGATGCACTGGTCATGCTGGGCCTGCGCTACGACACCCAGCCCGCGCGCGACATGGCCCGCAAGATCTCCGAAGCCATGCGGGATGCGGCCTACGAGGCTTCCAACGAACTGGCCCGCGAACGCGGTGCCTTCCCGCTCTTCAACGCCGACATGTACCTGAGCAGTCCGCGCTTTGCCTCGCGGCTGCCGGCGGCGCTGAAGGAGAAGATCCGCAAGCATGGCCTGCGCAACTCGCACCTGCTGTCCATCGCGCCCACCGGCACCATCAGCCTGGCCTTCGCCGACAACGCCAGCAATGGCATTGAACCAGCCTTCAGCTGGCACTACACGCGCAAGAAGCGCATGCCGGACGGCAGCCTGAAGGAATACGCGGTGGAAGACCATGCCTGGCGCCTGTATCGCCACCTCAAGGGCGAAAACACACCGCTCACCCCCGCCTTCGTGACCGCGTTGGAGATGAGCGCGCAGGACCATGCCGCCATGGTTGCGGCTGTGGCGCCGTGCATCGACACCGCCATCTCCAAGACCGTCAATGTGCCGGCCGACTACCCCTATGCCGACTTCCAGGATCTTTACCTGCAGGCCTGGAAGGCGGGCCTCAAGGGCCTGGCCACCTACCGTCCCAACGCGGTGCTGGGTTCGGTGCTCAGCGTCACGCCCACGGCCGCCCCACTGCAGATCGATGATGCCAACCAGCGTCTGGCCCTGGAGCGCCTGCCGGCACCGGTTCTGTCTTCATTGCGCTGGCCAGGCCGGCCCGAGTTGCCCGGCGGCAACCCGGCCTGGAGCTTCATGGTGCACCACCCCTTCGGCGAGTTCGCACTGTTCGTCGGCGAATTGGCGGCCGAGCAAGGTGCGCCGACTCAACCTTTCGAGGTCTGGGTCAACGGCACCGAGCAGCCGCGCGGCCTGGGTGCGCTGGCCAAGACGCTGTCCATGGACCTGCGTGCCAACGACCCGGCCTGGCTGCGCCTGAAGCTTGACGCCCTGGCCACGGTGGCCGAGGAGCGCTCGTTTGAAATGCCCTTCCCCCCGCACGGTGAGCGCCGTCTGTTCCCCGGCGTTGTGGCTGCGACGGCGGCGGTAATCCGCTGGCGCTGTGAACAGCTGGGGGTGTGGCGTGAGCGCGTACACCCCTTGGCCACGCCGGTGATCGACGCCATGTTCAGCCGGGATGAGCCCATCACCGGTCCTTCCGGGACGCTGGCCTGGGCCGTGGACATCGACAACCCGGCCACCGGCGAAGCCTTCACGCTCACCCTGAAAGAGGTCAGCCTGCCTGGCCCCGACGGCAACCCGGTGAACCGGCCCTGTGCGGTCGGCCTGTCGGGCAACTACCCGCGCGCACTCGATGGTCTGGCGCGTCTGCTTTCGCTCGACATGCGCGTGATCGACCCGGCCTGGATCGGCATGAAGCTGCGCAAGCTGCTCAACTACGCGGAACCGCTGGGCCACTTCATGGCCTTTGTGCCCGGTCTGCCACACGGTGAGCGACGCCAGCAGATCTGGCCCTCTACCGTGGCCTACATGGCGCGCCTGATCATCCACCGCTACGCCATGCTGGGCGTGCTCGACGAAGAGGGTTTCCCGCTGCGTGAAATGGGGGTGCTCGAAGCCCCGGGCGCCGACGAGGAAACCGCCGCACTGGCCGGCCGTCCTTGCCCTGAATGTGGCAATCCCACGGTGATCAAAAAGGACGGTTGCGATTTCTGCACCGCCTGCGGTTTTGTGGGACAGTGTGGTTGATGAACCCCAGCAGCGCACTCCCTGGCTTCAACTCACCCGCCGTCGGCTTCGAGCAACCGTTCGAGATGCTCGAAGCCTGTCATGACCGGGTGCGGCGCAGCCTGGCGCTGCTGGGCAAACTGATGGCGTACGTTGCAGACCACGGGCACGATGCGCAAAGCCGTTCCGCTGCGGCTGACGTGCTGCGCTATTTCGATCTGGCGGCGCCTTTGCACCACCTGGATGAGGAAACGCACGTCTTTCCGCTGCTGCTGGAACAAGGGGATGCGGCCGTGCGCGAAGCCGTTCAGTCCCTTCAGCAGGATCACGTCGCCATGGGGCACCTCTGGCTTCGGCTGCGCCTTGTGCTGCTGAACTGGCGTGATGCCGAGGCACCGGCGACGTTGACGGCCTCCACACAAGCGGACGCGACGAGCTTTTCTGCGCTTTATGCCGACCATCTCAAAACCGAAGAAGGCCTGGTCTTTCCGCAGGCTCGCTCGCGGATGGACGCCACCGGTCTGGTGGCCATGGGCCGGCAGATGCAGGCCCGCCGCCAAGGCTGATCAGTCACGCACCACGAACACCGGCAGGTGCGAATGGGACAGCACACGTTGCGCCACGCTGCCCAGCACGATCTTCTCGATGCCATGGCGGCCGTGCGAGCCCATGACAATCAGATCGGCGCCCGTTGTCTTGGCTGCCTCCAGAATGCCGCGCCAGGCCGCATGCTCTTCGACCACCCGGGTCTGCGGCACGACACCTGACTGTTCCAGAAGCTGCTTTGCCGCCTGAATCGCCTGCTCGGCTTCGGCCGTGGCCGCACTCAGGTACTCGGCCTGCCCGTAGGCGAAATCGCTGCCCAGCCCGGTGAAGGGATAGGGATCGATCACGTAGATCACGGTCGCGGCACTGCCAAAAGCCTTGGCCAGACCGGCCGCCTTCTCCACGGCTTTTTGTGCCGTCTCGGAACCATCCACCGGAATCAGAATGTGCTTGAACATGGGGTCACCTCTCTTTGGTTAACTGGGCATCGGCGCTGCCTCGGTTGTCCTTCCCGGGATTCCATCAGATCCGTTTTTCGTCGTCGCCCTGGAAACCGCCAGCGCGCAGCGTCACCACCAGCGTATCACGGTGGCCTGCCGTGCCCAGCGGCTGGATCGGCGTGGTTTCATGGATCACACGCGTATCGTCGAGCAGCAGCAGGGACCAGGGCTCGCTCAGGGTGAAACGCTGGCCATTGGGGCCGTCGGCCTCGAACACGCGCGTTTCTCCACCCTTGACGTCCTGACGCGCCAGCAGGAACACGGCCACCAGATCGACACCGTCGCGGTGCGCCCCCTCGGGCGTGGGGCGGCCGATGCCGTCGGTGGTGTCGATGCGAAAAGGATGCGCTTCCACATACCAGGGCTGCGCCCCCTTCAGGCCCGAGCACACAGCCCCCAGCCAGCGCAGCAGGCGCGGCCAGGCCGCTTGCTCCACCAGCGCCGGCTGCATGGGCGCGAACAGACGCTGCATGCCGCCATGCAGGGCGTTGTATTCCAACGGTTGCCAGTGGGCCCGGTGCGGTGACTGGGTCACGCGCTCACCATCGACCACGAAACAGGAATGGCGCCGGCGCCGGTAGCGGCCACCATCCTTGAGGAAGGCATCGGGCGGCAGATCGTCCCAGAACGGCAGCAGGGCTTTGAGCACGTCAGGCGCACAGCCGCTGGCGGCACTGACACCCGCAGCATCCAGCACGGCATAACCGCGCCGGCGCAAGGTGGCATCGAGTTCAGCGGGAGAAACAGCGGGCGGCGAAAACAGGGAATGGCTCATGACGGCCTCAAGCTTACCGCGTGCCGTGGCCATGGGTCTTTCGCCGCCGTGAGTACGTGGGATTTACCGCCGGTTTCCTGACCTGCGTCAAGCCTGACCGAAGGCACTGCACTTACCCTGCCGGCTCAACTCCGGAGTTTTGACATGCCTTCCCTGCAATGGTCCGACGCCCTGGCGCTGGACTTGCCCCTGATGGACGACACCCACCGCGAATTCGTCGAGCTGCTGGCCCGCGTCGAGGCGTCCGACGACGCCACCCTGCTCGATGCCTGGCAGACACTGATCGCCCATACCGACGACCATTTCGGCCGTGAGGACGAGTGGATGAAGAACACGCGCTTCGCGTCCTCCAACTGCCACAGCATGCAGCATGAGGTGGTGTTGAAGGTGATGCGCGAAGGCCTCACGCGCGGCCAGACCGGCGACTTGGCAACCGTGCGGCAGATGGCCAGCGAATTGGGCATCTGGTTTCCGCAGCATGCGCAGAGCATGGACGCGGCGCTGGCGCTGCATCTGCGTCGCGTCGGCTACGACCCGCTGACCGGCATCGTATCGGCGCCGCAGGCGCTGCCGGCCGACATGATCCACGGCTGCGGCGACAGCTGCTCGACCGATGACACCCCGCGCAAGGAACCAGCCTTGGTAAGTACCTGGTAGCCTGCCCGCCGCGGCAAGCTCAATGCTGCGCGTCGGTGCCGGGTGAAACGGCGGTCAGGCTGGCGCCGCAATGCTGGCAATAACGCGCCTCCAACGCGAGGCCTTCGCTCAGGCATTCCGGACAGGTGCGTGTCATCGGCCCCCGCGTCATGCGCTGTGCTGTCATCTCGGCCGTCACGATACCGGTCGGCACGGCCAACGTGCCCCAACCCAGCAGCATCATGGCCGAGGAGATCAGGCGGCCCAGTTCGGTCTTGGGGGTGATGTCGCCGAAGCCGACCGTGGTCATGGTGGTGATGGCCCAGTACACGGCCGTCGGAATGCTGGTGAAGCCATTGACCGGCCCTTCCACCACGTACATGACGGTGCCCATGACCAGCACGATCATCAGCACCACCGAAATGAAGACCAGGATCTTGCGCCGGCTGGCGCTCAGTGCCTGTCCCAGCGCCTGGTATTCGGAGAAATAGGCGGTGAGCTTGAAGATGCGGAACACACGCAGCAGGCGCAGCACGCGCACATCGATCAGGACATGGATTTCCGGCACCAGCAGGGCCAGGTAGGTCGGCAGCAGGGCCAGCAGGTCGATGATGCCGTAGAAGCTGGTGGCATAACGCCAGGGGTGACGCACGCAGGCCAGACGAGCCAGGTACTCGAGCGTGAACAGGGCCGTGAACAGCCACTCCAACCGGTCAAACAGCGACTGGTAGTGCGCCGGCAGGCCAGGCAGGCTGTCGAGCACGACCACCAGCACACTGAGCAGGATGATGGCGATCAGCCAGAAGTCAAACTGCCGGCCGGCCCGGGTATCGGATTCGAAGATGATGTTGTACAGACGAAGCCGCCAGCCCCTCTGGGGCCAGCCGGTCTGATCCTGAGGCGCAGACGGTGTCATGCGCGAAATTATGGGCCAGTTTGTGCCTCAGCCTCCTGCAGCGCCCGCCACATCACCTTGCCGCTGCCGCTCTTGGGCAGGGCGTCGACGAACTGCACCACACGCGGCACCTTGTAGACCGCCATGTTGTCGCGGCACCAGTCGATGATGGCCTGCTCGCTCACCTGCCCTTTGTGGGAAGAGCGCAGCACCACCACCGCCTTGACCGATTCGCCACGGTAGCTGTCCTTGGTGGAGATGACGCAGGCTTCCTGGATCGCCGGATGCTTGAACATCAGCGCCTCCACCTCGGCCGGCCAGACCTTAAAGCCGGAGGCGTTGATCATGCGCTTGAGGCGGTCGGTCATGAAGAAGTAACCGTCTTCGTCGACCCGGCCCAGGTCGCCGGTGCGGAAAAAGCGCTTGCCCTCGATCTCGATGAAGGCTTCGGCGGTGGCCTCCGGCCGCTTCCAGTAACCCTGGAAGACCTCGGGCCCATGGGTCACGATCTCGCCCGCCTCGCCCACCGGCAGTTCGGCCAGCGTTTCCGGGTCGATCACGCGCGAATCGGTGCTCATGAACGGAATGCCCAGGCACTGCTGCTTGGGCGCATCAGGCGGGTTGGTATGTGAGGGGGCGGCCGTCTCGGTCAGGCCATAGCCTTCGACATAACGCAAGCCGAACTGGTCCAGCAGACGCTGCGCCACCGCTTGCGGCATGGCCGCACCACCGCCGCCGATGTAGACCAGGCTGGACAGGTCGTATTGCTCAAAATGGGGACTGCCCAGCAGGTCGATCATCATGGTCGGGATGTTGGTCCAGTGCGTCACACGACGGCGCGAGATCAGGCGCCCTGCCAGGTCACGGTCCCACCGCGGCATGACGATCAAGGTGGCGCCGATGTAGATGCTGGCATGCATCAGGCTGACCATGCCGGTGATGTGGAACATCGGCACCACCGCCAGCGTCACGTTCTCCGCCGTGCCATTGCCCCACAAGCCACTGGCCACCGCGTTGTGCATGATGCTGGCATGCGTGTGCATGCAGCCCTTGGGCAGGCCGGTGGTGCCACTGGTGTAGGGCAGCAGGGCCAGGTCGGCCGGTCCGACCTGCAACTCGGGCAAGGGCAGGCAAGAGGCCAGGGCCTGCTCCCAGCCATGGACTTGGCCACCCTGCAGAATCGGGAGCGCGTGCTGCGTCAGCAGCCAGTCCCGCCAGATTGCCGGTGGCGCTTCCTCGCCGCTGACCTCGGCGTCGAAAGCATCGGTGAACTGGGTCACGACCAGATGGGCCAGCCCCTGACCGACCGGCAAGGCGTCACTGGCGCGGGCCAGTTCAGGCGCAAGATCGGCGGTGGTGAGGGCCACCTTGGCGTCCGGGTCGGTGATGTAGTGTTTCAGCTCCTCGGCCCGATTCATCGGGTTGACCGGCACCACCACGGCATTGGCGCGCAGGATGGCGAAGTGGGCGATCACCAGTTGCGGGCAGTTCTGCATGTTGAGCACCACACGGTCACCCTTTTTGACCCCCAACCCTTGCAGGTACGACGCCAGGCGCTCTGCTTTTTGCAGCAAATCGGCATAGCTCAGTACACTGCCGAAGAACACCAGTGCAGCCTTGTCGGGATAGCGGCGGGCACTGACGGCCAGGTTATCCCACAACGAGGTGGCAGGCGGGGTGATGGCATGGGGCAGACGGTGGGGCCAGAATTTGTAATGGGCGCGCATGCAGAAAAACTCCTCGAATGCCGCAAGCCTAGCGCCGCGAGGGCACAATCGCATTGGGGTAGCCCCCAAGGCCAGTCGCCGATGTGACGCCCTCAACCGATCGATTTTTACGGAGCTCAGCGCATGAAACGCCCCTTTATCCAGCTCAGCACCCTGGCTCTGGCCGCAGCGGCCACCCTGTTGGGCCTGCCCGCCCATGCCGGCAAGACACTCGACGGCATCAAGGCGCGCGGCCAGCTGGTCTGCGGCGTCAACACCGGCGTGGCCGGCTTCAGCGCCACCGACTCCAAGGGCAAGTGGACCGGGCTGGATGTCGACATCTGCCGCGCCACGGCCGCCGCCGTGCTGGGCGACAGCGAGAAGGTCAAGTACGTCGCCCTCAATGCGCAACAACGTTTCACCGCCCTGCAGTCGGGCGAGATCGACCTGTTGTCGCGCAACACCACCTTCACGCTGACACGCGACGCCTCGCTCGGCTTGCACACGACCGCCGTGACCTACTACGACGGCCAGGCCTTCATGGTGCCGGCCAAGAGCAAGATCCGCAGCGCCAAGCAGCTCAAGGGTTTCACCGTGTGCGTGCAGGCCGGCACCACCACCGAAAAGAACATGACCGACTACTCGCGCAGCAACGACCTCAAGCTCAAGCCGGTCGTGTTCGACAAGCTGGAGGCCGCCAACGGCGCTTACCTGGCAGGCCGCTGCCAGGCCTACAGCACCGACGCCTCGGGTCTGGCCTCCATCCGTGCCAAGGAAGCCAAGAACCCGGCCGACCATGTGATCCTGCCCGAACTGATCTCCAAGGAACCGCTCGGCCCGATGGTGCGCCGCGGCGATGATGAGTGGTTTGCCATCGTCAAATGGGTGGTCTACGGCCTGTTGGAGGCTGAGGAGTACGGCGTCACCCAGGCCAATGTCGACAAGCTGAAGACCAGCACCGACCCGGCGGTACAGCGTATCGTCGGCAGTGGCGAGGACATGGGCAAGCTGCTCGGCCTCGATCGCGAGTGGCTGGCCCGCGCCATCCGTGCCACCGGCAATTACGGTGAAATCTTCGAGCGCAATGTCGGCACCGGCTCGCCCCTCAAGCTGCCGCGTGGCGCCAACAACCTGTGGAGCAAGGGCGGCCTGATGTACGCGCCGCCTATTCGCTGATGGCCGCCTTGCCGTCTCCGTCCCGGAAACGCTGGAGTTGGCGCAGCCAGGCCGTGCGCGGCCTGGCCTGGCAGGTGCTGCTGCTGGCCTTGCTGGCGCTGCTGCTCTGGTTCCTGGCCGGCAACATCGCGCGTAACATGGCGCAGCGCGGCATCCAGAGCGGCTTCGATTTCCTGCTGCAGCCTGCTGGCTTCGAGATCGGCGAGGGCCTGTTCGGCTTCGAGGCCTCGCAGGCCTACTGGCTCGCGTTCCTCACCGGCCTGGGCAACACCCTGCGCACGGCCCTGGTCGGCAGCGTACTGGCCACGGTGCTGGGCACTGCGCTGGGTATTGGCCGTCTCTCCCGCAGTGCGTTGCTGCGTGGCCTGTGTGCCAGCTATGTCGAACTGTTCCGCAACATTCCGCTGCTGCTGCAGTTGCTGATGTGGTACCTGCTGCTGGCTGAAGCACTGCCCGCGTTCGATGCCCCGGGCCGACTGGGTGTGCTGACGCTCAGCAAAAGCGGGCTGGTCTGGCAAGCCACGACGGATGCCGAGCCCTTGTTCACCCTCAGCCCCGAATTCCTGGCGCTGACGCTGGGCCTGAGCCTGTACACCGCCGCCTTCATCGCCGAGGTGGTGCGCGCCGGCATAACCGCCGTGCCGCGCGGCCAGAGCGAAGCCGCCGCCGCGCTGGGTCTCAACCAACATCAGGCCATGCGGCGTGTGGTGCTGCCGCAGGCACTGCGCGTCATCATCCCGCCGCTGACCAACCAGTACCTGAACCTGAGCAAGAACTCCTCGCTGGCAGTGGCCATCGGCTACCCGGATGTGGTCTCGATCGCCAACACTGCCATCAACCAGACCGGCCGCGCGGTGGAATGCCTGCTGATCGTGATGGCGATCTACCTTTGCCTCTCGTTGGCCACCTCGCTGCTGATGAACGTCTACAACGCCCGCGTGGCGCTCAAGGAACGCTGACACGATGACGCCGCAGCACTTCCACCCCATCCCGCCCCGCCCAGCCCCTGCGCGCCCAGCTGGCCCATGGACTTGGCTGCGCAGCCGCCTGTTCTGCGACCGGGGCACGGCACTCACCTCGCTGCTGATTGGCGCCGCGTTGCTGTACTGGCTCCCCCAGTTGTTGGACTGGGCCGTGCTGCGCGCCAGCTGGCGTCCCAACGCCGACGCCTGCCTGGCCGACCGGGCAGGTGCCTGCTGGGGCGTGGTGGCGGAGAAATACCGCATCATCCTGATGGGCCGCTACCCGTTCGACGAGCAATGGCGTCCGCTGCTGGCCACCGGGCTGATGATGGCGCTGCTGGTGATCAGCTGCATCCGGCAATTCTGGCGGCGCTGGCTGGTGCTGCTGTGGCTGGGTGTGCTTGCCGTCTTCTTTTTGCTGATGCACGGCCGGGCTCTCGGCCTGAGCCCGGTCGACACCGACCAGTGGGGAGGCCTGCCACTGACCATCCTGCTGTCTTCGCTTTCGATCGCCCTGGCTTTCCCGCTCGCCCTGCTCGTGGCCTTGGGCCGACGTTCCGAACTGCCGGCCATCCGCGCCGTCTGCACCGTCTACGTCGAGCTGGTGCGGGGCGTGCCACTGATCTCCGTGCTGTTCATGGCGTCGTTCCTGTTTCCGCTGTTCATGCCGCAAGGTCTCTCGATCAATGTGCTGTTGCGTGTGCTGGTGGGCATCACGCTGTTCGCTGCCGCCTACATGGCCGAGGTCATCCGCGGTGGCCTGCAAGCCGTCCCGCGCGGACAGCTGGAGGCCGCTGCAGCGCTGGGCCTGTCATGGTGGCAGACCCAGCGACGCGTGGTACTGCCGCAGGCGCTGGCCGCGGTGCTGCCGGGGCTGATGAACAACTTCATCGCCATCTTCAAGGACACGTCTCTTGTGACCATCGTCAGCCTGTATGAGCTGACCGGTGCCTTGAGCCTGGCGCTCAATTCCGATGCCGACTGGCGCCCCTTCAAGCTCGAAGGCTACCTGTTTGTCGCACTGATCTACTTTGTCTTCTGCCTGGCCATGTCACGCTACAGCCTGTGGGTGGAACAGCAACTCAACCGCGGCCAGGTCCGCTGAAGCTCCATGTCCGACCCCATCATCGTTTTTGAACAAGTCAACAAGTGGTACGGCGATGACTTCCACGTGCTGCGCGACATCGACCTGTCGGTGGTCAAAGGCGAGCGCATCGTGATCTGCGGCCCGTCCGGCTCGGGCAAATCCACCCTGATCCGCTGCATCAACCGGCTGGAAGAACATCAGCAAGGCCGACTCCTCGTCAACGGGCTGGAATTCGGCGACGATGTGAAAGTGATCGACACGGTGCGTCGGCAGGTCGGCATGGTGTTCCAGCAGTTCAACCTGTTTCCGCACCTGAGTGTGCTGGAGAACTTGACGCTGGCGCCGATTCAGGTCAACCAGCTGTCCAGGCGCGAGGCCGAAGAACGCGCCATGGAGCAGCTCGCGCGCGTCAAGATCGCCGAACAAGCCCACAAGTACCCGTTGCAGCTCTCCGGCGGCCAGCAGCAGCGCGTGGCGATTGCGCGCGCGCTGTGCATGAGACCGCAGATCATGCTGTTCGACGAGCCGACCTCGGCGCTAGATCCGGAGATGATCAAGGAAGTGCTCGACGTCATGAGCGAGTTGGCGGCCCAGGACATCACCATGCTGTGCGTCACGCACGAGATGGGTTTTGCCCGCGCTGTGGCGGACCGCGTGATCTTCATGGACCAGGGCCAGATCGTCGAGCAGAATACGCCGCACGAATTCTTCAACCACCCGCAGAGCGAGCGCAGCCGCGATTTCCTTTCCAAGATCCTCGGACACTGACCATGCTGAAACAATTCGCCGCCCTGTTTGCCGCGTTGACACTGGCTCTGGGTGTCACGGCGCAGACCTTTCCCGCCAAGCCGGTGCGCATCGTGGTCGGCTTTCCGGCCGGCGGCCCACTCGACCAACATGCCCGGCTGCTGAGCGACAAGCTGCAAACCATCCTCGGCCAGCCGGTACTGATCGACTACAAGGCCGGTGCCGGCGGCACTGTGGGCGCCCAGGAAGTCATGAAGGCAGCACCCGACGGCCACACGCTGATGCTGGCCAACACCGGCGTCATGGTCATCAACCCCGCGCTCTACAGCCGGTTGCCCTATGCCACGCTGAAGGATTTCACGCCGGTGGCACGCACGGCCATGCAGCCGCTGGCGCTGCTGGTCAACCCCAAGCTGCCCGTGACCAGCCTGAAGGAGTTCATCACCTACACACGTGAGCGCCCCGGCCAGATCAACTACGGCTCGGCCGGCAATGGCAGCATCAGCCACCTGGTACCCGAAATGTTCAAGAATGCCACCGGCCTGTTCATGGTGCACATTCCCTACCGTGGCAGCGCCCCGGCGTTCACCGACCTGATGGCGGGCCAGGTCCAGTTCATGGCTGAGAGCATTCCCCAGGCCGCCAACTACCACAAGCAGGGCAAGGTGCGCGCGCTGGCCGTCACCAGTCGCACACGCAACCCGGCCCTGCCCGACATTCCGACAGTGATGGAAGCCGGCATCAAGGATTTCGAAGTTGTCGGCTTCTACGGTTTTCTTGCGCCGGCCGGCACACCGAAGGATGTGGTGGCCAAACTGAGCGAGGCCTTCCGCCAGGTGCTGGCACTGCCCGAGATCCGCAATCGCATGATCACGCAGGGCGCCGATCCGGCCTTTCTGGGCGCCGACGACTTCGCCAGGTTCCTGGCGGCTGAAATGCCGCGTTGGGCCGCCGCCGTGCAGAAATCCGGCGCCAAACTGGACTGAAGCGCACCATGTCAACGCCCGCCCCGCTGGCTGCCTTGCAATCGCAACTCGACGCCCTGCGCGGCGGTCGACTGCGGGCGGCCGATTTCAGTCAGGCCGCCCGCGCCCACACCGTGGAATTGAACCTGCCGCCGCGTTACGCCGACGTCCTGCACCAGTTGCTCGACCGACTGGAGTCAAGCGCCTTGTTTGCAGAAGAAAGCTGCTCCTTCAGCCAGCAGGACCTGCTGGACAGCCTGCAGCTGTGGCTGGACAAGGCCAGCCAGCAACTGGCGACCCACTGACGCCGCCACCGCTTGACCCTGTGATTGACAGGCCCATGCTGGTCAAGGTGCAGTGTTTTTTATAAGATATATTTAATTTAAATCTTTAAAGCCGGCCCCGCTCCGGCCAGGAGTCGCCCATGCCCGATCCACAACTGTGCAGCGAAGACGAGCTCGCTGCACTGGTGCACCACTTCTACGCACGGGTAAGGCGCGATGCGCAGCTGGGCCCGATCTTCAACACACATGTGCAGGATTGGGATGCCCACCTCGTCAAACTGACCGACTTCTGGTCCTCCGCTTTGCGTGGCACGCGGCGCTTTCGCGGTACCCCCATGCCGGTGCATGCTGCCTTGCCCGGCTTGACGGCGGCGCTGTTCCAGCACTGGCTGCAGCTCTTTGAGACGACCGTTGCCGAATTGCCGAACCAGGCTTTGCGTGAGCGGGCCTCCGCATTGGCCGAACGCATTGCGCAAAGCCTGTGGTACGGCTACCAGATGGCCAACCTCAGGCAGCACGAACCAGCCCAGATCGAGGAGTTGTTGCATGAATAAGCTGCTGCAGATCAACGAACCCGAAACGCCTGAACGCATCGCGCCTTCGCTACAGGCGTTTCTTGAAATGGGCTTTCGCCCGCTGTACCTGGCCGGCACCGCCTGGGCCTTGGTGGCGGTTGCGCTCTGGATCTTCTGGCCCCAGCTGCTGCAAGGCCCGCTGGCGGGTGTGGCCTGGCACGCCCACGAGATGATGTGGGGCTTCGTGGCCACCATTGCCGTCGGCTTCCTGATGACCGCAGGCGCCAACTGGACCGGTGTCAACCCGATGCCAGGCCCCATCCTGCTGGCCGCCTGCCTGCTGTGGCTGGCCGCCCGCGTGGGCCTGCTGGCCGGTACAGCGGCCATGTTCTGGCTCGGTTTTGGCGCCGAAGCGGCCTTCTTCCTGCTGGCCTGCACCACCATGGCGCGCGCCGTGTACGGCACACGCAACCGCCGCAACTATGCCGTCCCCGTCCTGCTGCTCGGCCTGGGTGCCACGGACGTGTTGTACCTGCTGGCGGCTCTGGGCGGCGACTACACCTTGCTGATGCAACGCTTTAATGCCGGCTTGCTGTGCATGGCCGTGATCGCCCTCCTGGTCAGCCGGCGTGTCATCCCCTTCTTCGCCATGCGGGCCGTGCCCGGCCTCAGCATCCCGATGCAGGAACGCAGCGGTCTGGTGCAGCTGGGCGCCGGTGCGCTGGCCGTGCTGTTCGTGCTGCTGCAATGGCAGCTGCCCCTGGCACTGGCCTTGTTGGCAGCCGGTGTCGTGCCTTTGTGGCAACTGCTGACATGGAAGCCCTGGGCCGTCCGCCACAAACCGCTGTTGTGGATTTTGTACGCCGGTTATGCCGGTCTTGGCATCGGCCTGCTGGTGGCGGCCGCCCAGGCAGCGGGCCTGCCCCTGCGCACGGCCGTCCATGTGCACGTGATCGCCATGGGAGGCTTCTCCGTGCTGATCATTGGCATGGTCACCCGCACGGCGCTCGGTCACCTGGGACGGCCGTTGACGGTCGACCGCAGCATGACGACGAGTTACGTGCTGATGCTGGTGGCGTTTGGGCTGCGACTGGCGGCACTGCATCCCTCGACACTCAGCGCCTTGCTGTTGCAAGGTGCAGCACTGGCCTGGATCTCGGCCCTGGCGCTGTACCTCTGGCGTTTCGTCCCGTGGATGATCCGGCCGCGCCCCGACCGCGCTGCTGCGCCAGCCACCCTCGTGAGGGGCAAACGGCCATGACACACGTTGTCACCGAATCCTGCATCCGCTGCAAATACACCGACTGTGTCGATGTCTGCCCGGTCGACGCCTTTCGCGCCGGCAAGAACATGCTGGTGATTGAGCCGGACGATTGCATCGACTGCGCCTTGTGCATTCCGGAATGCCCGGTGGACGCCATCTTCGTGGAAGAAGACGTGCCGGCCGACCAGCAAACCTTCATCGACCTCAACGCCAGGCTGGCCAAGCAATGGCCGGTCATCATCCGCAGCCGCCTGGCCCTGCCCGACGCCGAGGAGTGGGCCAAAGTCAAGGACAAGCTGGATCAGCTCGACGAACGGGCCGACAACCAGAAGGATTGAGTCCTTCAGCCAGGCCGCTGCCCTGCGGGCCTTGTGCAAGGTCGTGCGAAAAGATTTATAAACCGTCGTGGACCGGCATCACCCGGCCACGCCGGCAAATAATTCGAGGAGACACGACATGGCGAAACTCAACGTCAACGGCAAGGTGCGTGAATTCGAGGCCGAGCCGGACACCCCGCTGCTGTGGGTGCTGCGCGAACAGCTCCGCCTGACCGGCACCAAGTACGGCTGCGGTATCGCGCAATGCGGTGCCTGCACCGTGCACATCGACGGGGCACCGGTACGCAGCTGTGTACGGCCGCTGGCCTCGCTCTCGGGCCAGGAAAAGATCGTCACCATCGAGGGCCTGTCGAAGAACGGCTCGCACCCGGTGCAAAAGGCCTGGGCCAGGCTGGACGTCCCGCAGTGCGGCTTCTGCCAGAGCGGCATGATCATGGCTGTCTCGGCCCTGCTCAAGACCAAGCCCAACCCGAGTGACGCCGACATCGATGCGGCCGTCACCAACATCTGCCGCTGCGGCACCTACAACCGGGTGCGCGCCGCCATCAAGGTCGTGGCCAAGGGCGGCGCCACCAAGCTGGCCCAGCTGTCCATCCAGCACGCCGACGGGAGCACCACATGAGCACCAGCCCCCTGCAGCCCCAACTCTCCCGCCGCAGCTTTCTGTCCAGCACGGGCGCTGCCGCCGGTGGCCTGGTGGTGAGCTTCCACATTCCATTTGCCAACGCCCAGGACAGCACACCGGAAGTCAATGCCTGGGTGGTCATCCAACCCGATGACACGGTGGTGATCCGCATCGCCCGCTCCGAAATGGGCCAAGGCACACTCACCGGCCTGGCCCAACTGGTGGCCGAGGAACTGGAATGCAACTGGGCCAAGGTCACCACCGAGTACCCGACCCCGGGCCAGAATCTGGCGCGCAAGCGCGTCTGGGGCAACTTCGCCACCGGCGGCAGCCGTGGCATCCGCGAGTCGCACGACTATGTGCGCAAGGGCGGTGCCATGGCGCGCATCCTGCTGGTGCAGGCCGCTGCCGATGGCTGGGGTGTGCCCGCCGCAGAGTGCGTGGCGGCCAACAGCGTCATCACGCACAAGGCTTCCGGCCGCAAGATCACCTACGGCAAGGTGGCCGCCGCCGCTGCAAAGCTCACACCGCCGGATGCTGCCAGCATCACGCTGAAGGATCCGAAGACCTGGAAACTCGCCGGCAAGCGGCTGGCACGGCTGGACACGGTCAAGAAAACCACGGGCGCCCAAGACTATGGCATCGACCTGCAGTTGCCCGGTCTGCTCAACGCGGCAATCAAGGACTGCCCGGTCTTCGGCGGCAAGCTCAAGAGCTTTAATGCTGCAGCCATCGAAGGCCGTCCCGGTGTGAAGAAAGTGGTGCCGGTCGGCGACAGCGCCGTGGCCGTGGTGGCCGACACCTGGTGGCGCGCCAAAACAGCGCTCGAGGCGCTGCCGATCGAATGGGACTATGGCCCCAACGCGAGCGTCTCGCAAGCGGACATCCAGAAAACACTCAAGGAGGGACTGGTGTTCAGCGGACCGACCGTGGTGGGCAACAGCAACGGCGACGCGCCGGCTGCCATTGCCTCGGCTGCGCGCAAGATCGAAGCCGTTTATGCCTACCCCTTCCAGAACCACGCCACCCTGGAGCCCATGAACGCGACGGCGCGCTGGACGCCTGAGCGCTGCGAAGTCTGGGTGCCGACACAAAACGGCGAGGCGGCGCTGGCTGCCGCGGCCGAGGCCTCGGGCCTGCCGCCGGCCCAATGCGAGGTCTACAAGCTGTACCTTGGCGGCGGTTTCGGCCGTCGCGGCCGCTCCGACTTCGTGACCCAGGCGGTTCAGATTGCCAAGGCCATGCCGGGCACGCCGATCAAGATGATCTGGTCGCGCGAGGAGGACATGCAGCACGGTTCCTATCACCCGGTCACGAGTGCGAAGCTCACCGCCGGCCTGGACGCGCAAGGCAACATCACCGGCCTGCACATGCGTATTTCGGGCCAGTCCATCCTGGCCACGGTGGCGCCGCAGACCATCAAGGACGGTCGCGACATGCTGGTGTTCCAGGGCCTGAACCCATCCGGCCCGGAAGCCTCGATCGGTTACAGCTTTCCCAACCTGCTGATCGACCACGCCATGCGCAACCCGCATGTGCCGGCCGGCTTCTGGCGCGGCGTCAACCTGAACCAGAACGCGATCTACCTCGAGAGCTTCATCGACGAGATTGCCCACGCCACCGGCCAGGACCCGTTGGCACTGCGCCGCAAGCTGATGGCCAATCACCCCAAGCACCTCGCGGTGCTCAATGCAGTCGCTGAGCGCGCTGGCTGGGACAAGCCGGCACCCAAGGGGGTGTTCCGCGGGCTGGCACAAACCATGGGCTTCGGCAGCTATGTTGCCGCCTGCGCCGAGGTATCGGTCAGTGACGACGGCCAGCTCAAGATCCACCGCATCGTGGCCGCTACCGACCCGGGACATGCCGTCAACCCGCAACAGATCGAAGCACAGGTTGAAGGCTCCTTCTCGTATGGTCTGTCAGCCGCTTTGTTCGGCGAAATCACGGTCAAGGATGGTGCGGTCGAGCAGAAAAACTTCGACGGCTATCCCGTGGTGCGCATGGCCGACATGCCGAAGGTGGAGACCATCGTGCTGCCTTCCGGCGGTTTCTGGGGCGGCGTCGGCGAGCCCACCATCGCGGTGGCGGCACCCGCCGTGCTGAACGCGGTCTTTGCTGCCACCGGCAAACGCATCCGCGAATTGCCCCTGAAGCAGCACAGCCTGAAGCGGGCATGAGGCAAGGCATGGCGGCCTGCCTGTCACGGGTGTGCCGCCTGTTCCCGACGGTCGCTGTCATGGCTTGGCTGTCTCTCACTGCTACGTCGGCCATCGCCCAGACAACCGAGCCCTCACCCGGTCTGCATGTGGTGGACGACGGCATCCCCGAGCCCCTGAGCAGCGAGCCGGGGGATGCAACGCGCGGGCGCAGCATCGTGGCCAACCGCCAGTTGGGCCTGTGCCTGCTGTGCCACCATGGCCCCCTGCCGGAGGAGCGCTTCCAGGGCACGCTGGCACCCGATCTTGCCGGGGCCGGCCGCCGCTGGACGGCCGCGCAGCTGCGGCTACGGCTGGCCGATGCACGTCGCCTCAACCCCGACAGCATCATGCCGGCCTATTACCGCAGCGAGGGGCTGACCCGCGTTGGCAATGCCTGGCAGGGCAAGACCCTGCTGTCAGCGCAGCAGATGGAGGACGTGGTGGCTTACCTGCGCACGTTGAACGACTGAATCAACCATGAACACAATCTTCCCAACTCGACGCCAGCTGCTGGCCAGCAGCGCAGGCCTGGGCACCTGGCTGCTGGTGCGCCCTGCTGCTGCCGCACCAGACGAACTGGCGGCGGCCATCAGTGCCTGGAGCAACGGCGCCGCGGTGCAGCGCGGCCGCGTCAAGCTCGACATCGCGCCGCTGGTGGACAACGGCAACACGGTGCCGATCAGCATCAGCGTGGAGAGCCCGATGACTGCGACTGATCACGTCACCGCCATTGCCATCTTCAACGAGCGCAATCCGCAGCGTGATGTGGCCCGCTTCACGCTGGGCCCGCGTGCCGGCCGTGCCACGGTGTCCACACGCATCCGGCTGGCCACCACGCAAAAACTGGCAGCGGTGGCACGCATGAACGACGGCAGCTACTGGTCGCACACGGTTGACGTGATCGTGACGCTGGCCGCCTGCCTGGAAGGCGAGGAGAGCTGAGCATGGCGCGCACCCTCATCAAGGTGCCGGCCAGCGCCCGGCGCGGCGAAATCATCGCCATCAGCACCATCATCGGCCATCCGATGGAAACCGGCTTTCGCCCTGGCGCCGATGGGCAGGTACTGCCACGCGACATCATCCGGCGTTTCACCTGCCACTACAACGACGAACTGGTGTTCAGTGCCGAACTGTTCTCCGCCATTGCCGCCAACCCCCTGATTGCCTTCCACACCGTGGCCACGGCCAGCGGCACGCTGCGCATGCGCTGGGAAGGCGACCATGGCTTCAGCCATACGGAAAGCGTGACCCTCGACGTGACATGAAGCACTGGCGGGCCGCTCTTCTTTTCGGTGCCATGCTGGCATGCCATGCGCAGGCACAGCCCGTGGCACCGACCGAGCCGCGTCATTCGGGTTTCGACTTCATGGGCACGGCAGTGCAGGCCATGCAGCGTGACGATGCCCTCAACCCGGCCATGCTGTGGGTCAAGCAGGGCGAGGCCCTGTGGCAAACACCGGCGGGAACAAGCGGCAAAGCCTGCGCCAGCTGCCATGGCGCCGCCAGCAGCCTGCACGGCGTCGCCGCGCGCTTTCCGGCCTTCGATGCCGGCCTGCAACGGCCCGTCAACCTGGCACAGCGTATCAATCTGTGCCGGCAGAACCGGCAACAGGCCGCCCCCTGGCGACTGGAAAGCCAGGACCTGCTGAGCCTGGAAAGCTTCGTGGCCCTGCAGTCGCGCGGCCTGCCCATGGCACCGCTGGCCGATGCACGGCTGCAACCCTTCGTGGAACGCGGCCGGGCACGCTACCAGCAACGCCTGGGGCAACTCGACCTCTCATGCGCCCAATGCCATGACCAGCGCTGGGGCCAACGCCTGGGCGGCACCGTCATCCCCCAGGCCCATCCCACCGGCTACCCACTGTACCGGCTCGAATGGCAGGGGCTGGGTTCGCTGCAACGCCGGCTGCGCAACTGCCTGAGCGGCGTGCGCGCCCAACCCTGGCCTTATGGGGCACAGGAACTGGTGGAGCTGGAGCTGTATCTGGCGGCCCAGGCCAGCGGCATGGCACTGGAGAGCCCCGCCGTTCGGCCTTGAGGGCCCTTACAGCTGTTAACATCGGCCGCTAAGGGGGGAGTTCGTGCCAGCTGTTTCGACTCCAATCACAACAACAAACGGATTTCGATGACAGCTCGCATGATCATGCCGCGACCCAAACCTCGCCATATCAGCCTTAAAACACGCGTCGCGCTGGCGATGAGTGTCCTATTCATCGGCGTGGTCGGCGCCATGGCCTTGCTGGGCTTGCGCTACTTCGAAGCCGAGTTCCGCAACAGCCTGTACGCCCAGCAATACACCCTGGTGTCCTCGCTGGCCACCAGCGTCGACGAAAAAATCCGGATCACACAAGACGCGCTGAACCTCTCGGCGCAGCACCTCCCACACGAAGCCCTGTCCGACCCAGAACTGGCGCAACGCTTGCTCGATCGCATGGCCGCATTGCACTCCCTGTTCGACAACGGGCTGTTTCTGATCTCGGCAGAAGGCAAGGTGATTGCCGAGAGCCCCTACAAGCCCGACCGGCGCGGCCGCGACATCACCAACCGCAAGTTCTTCCAGATCACCGCAGCCACCCTCAAGCCGCACATCTCCTCGCCCTATCTGTCGTCCTACCTGCCGGGACAACCTGCCCTGATGATGACCTCACCGCTGCTGAACGATCGTGGCGAACTCATCGGCATTCTGCAAGGCAGCTTTGACCTGCTGGGCCGCAACTTCCTGGCCAACCTCAACCAGATCAAGATCGGCCACACGGGCTACATCTTCATCACCGACCAGGAGCGGACGGTGATCATGCACCCCGATTCCATCCGTCTCATGATGGAGGCTGCGCGACCCGGCAAGAATGAACTCTACGATCGGGCATTGGCAGGATTCGAAGGCAGCGGCCCGACCGTCACCTCCCATGGCCAGGCCATGTTCAGCAGTTTCAAACGGCTGTCCACCACCGGCTGGATCCTCGCGGCCAATTATCCCGTTGCCGAAGCCGAAGCGCCGCTGCGCCAGGCCCAACGTTATTTCCTGCTGGCCTTGGCGCTGGGAACCGGCATCGTGCTGCTGGTCGCCTGGCTGATCATGCGCCGGTTCATGGCCCCGCTGGCGACGCTCACGCGGCATGTTCAGGAGCTTCCCGGCAAGACTGGCGCGGATCGCCTGTTGTCGGTCAACGGCGGCGGCACCGAGATCGACACCCTGATGCTGGCTTCCAATACCATGGTCCGTACGCTGGATCAGCAGCAGCAGACCTTGCGCGACAGTGAAGCCCGCTTTCGCAGCCTGACCGAATTGTCGACCGACTGGTACTGGGAGCAGGATGCCGAATTCCGCTTCACCCAGATGTCGATTGGCCGCATCCGCGCCGATGTTGAACCGTTCATCGGCAAGACCCGCTGGGAACTGCCTCTGGAAGGCGTGACACCGGTGCAATGGGCCGAGCACCGCAAGCAACTGGAACGGCACGAACCGTTCAAGAATTTCGTCTACCAGGTCCGTGCCGACAACGGCGAATTGCACACCTTCTCCATCAGCGGCACGCCCATACTGGACGAGCAGGGCCGGTTCCGCGGCTATCGCGGCGTGGGCACCGACATCACCGACCGCATGACGGCCGAGCAGCGCATCGAATTCCTGGCCTACCACGACCCCCTGACCGGCCTGCCCAATCGCCTGCTGCTGCAGGACCGCTTCGAACAGGCCATTGCCCAGGCCCAGCGCGACAACAGCCGGGTCGCCCTGCTGTTTCTCGACCTTGACAGTTTCAAGAGCATCAACGACACCCTCGGCCACCATTGCGGTGACGCCTTGCTCAAGAAGGTTGCCGAACGCCTGAAGGAGTGTGTTCGCGACACCGACGCCATCTCCCGCCAGGGTGGCGACGAATTCCTGATCGTGCTGCGCGACCTGCCAGACGCCGACGTCGCGGCCGAGGTCATGACCAAGGTGATGGAGCGGCTGCAGGAGCCGTTTACCCCCGATGGCCACGAAGTCACCACCTCTGTCTCCATGGGGGCAACGATCTTCCCCGAAGATGGCAACGATTTCGAAACCTTGCTGAAAAAGGCCGACCTGGCCATGTACCGCGCCAAGGAAGCAGGTCGCAACACCTATCGCTTCTTCGATGAGGCAATGAATGCTGAAACCATCGATCACCTGCAGTTGCTGCGGGGGCTGCGTCGGGCGTTGGAGCGCCACGAATTCACGCTCTATTACCAACCCCAGATTGACTTAGCCAGCAACAAGGTGATCGGCGTTGAAGCGCTGCTGCGCTGGCAGCACCCCGAACTGGGCCTGATCGAGCCGCAGCGTTTCGTCCCGGTCGCCGAAGAAAGCGGCCTGATCGTGCCCATCGGCCAGTGGGTTCTGCTTGAAGCCTGCCGCCAGGCCATGGCCTGGCAACAGGCCGGCTTGCCGCCCTTGACGATGGCCGTCAACTTTTCCGGCGTCCAGTTCAAACGTGGCGACGTGGAACAGTCCGTCCGGCGCGCGCTGGAGGAGTCCGGACTGCCGCCTGCGCTGCTGGAGCTGGAGCTGACCGAGTCGATCCTGATCCAGAACGTGGATGGCGTGCTGGTCAGCCTGCAAAACCTGAAGCGGTTGGGCGTGCAGCTCTCGATCGATGACTTCGGGACCGGCTACTCCAGCCTGGCCTACCTTAAGCGCTTTGACATCGACCGGCTCAAGATCGACCGCACGTTCGTGCGCGACCTCGCCACTGACCCGGACGACGCCGCCATCGTGCGCGCCATCATCCAGATGGCCAACAGCCTGAACCTGCGCACGATTGCCGAAGGCGTCGAAACGGAAGACATGCTGACGCAACTGCGCGCCTTCGGCTGCGACGAAGTCCAGGGTTTCCTGTTCGCCCGACCAATGCCGGCAACCGACATGGCACGTTTCATCTCGGACCAGCAAGACCGCTAAGGGTTGCCCGGTCGCCAGCGGAATTGGCGGGCACCTTGAGCTCGCCTTGGATTACTTGAAAACTTTCACGGCATGCACCAGTTGGTCAGCCTGCATCTTCAGGTTGTCAGCCGCGGCCGCACTCTCTTCAACCAGTGCCGCGTTTTGCTGCGTGGTCTGGTCGAGCAAGGTGATGGCTTCGCCCACCTGGGCCACACCTTGCGCCTGCTCGGTACTGGCAATCGTGATCTGGCTCATCAGCTCCGTCACCTGGCGGATGGAACTCACCACTTCGTTCATGGTGGTGCCCGCCTGATCGACCAGGGTGTTGCCATGCTCAACGCGCTGCACGCTGTCGTCGATGAGCGCCTTGATTTCCTTGGCAGCTTCGGCGCTGCGACCGGCCAATGAGCGGACTTCGCTGGCCACCACGGCAAAACCGCGACCTTGTTCGCCGGCCCGTGCCGCCTCGACGGCCGCATTGAGGGCCAGAATGTTGGTCTGAAAGGCAATGCCATCGATGACGCCAATGATGTCGGCGATTTTCTTGCTCGAATCATTGATGCCCTTCATCGTGTCGACCACCTGCGCCACGACTTCACCGCCCTTGGCAGCGACGGTGCTGGCATTCTGGGCCAGCTCATTGCCCTGGCGTGCGTTGTCGGCATTCTGCTTGACGGTGGAGCTGAACTGCTCCATCGAAGCGGCGGTTTCCTCCAGCGCGCTGGCCTGGCTTTCAGTACGGCCGCTGAGATCCAGATTGCCCGAGGCGATCTGGACACTGGCCGAAGCGACCACCTGGGAACGTGCTGCCACATCGTCCACCAGCGCACGCAGGTTCAGGCCCGACTGGTTGATGGCACGCAGCAGCATGCCGATCTCGTCCACGCGGTTGAGGCTGATGTTCTGGCCTGCCTGGCCGCTGGCCACGGTCTGGGCCTGTTTCAGGATCAGGCGCAACGGCCGGCCAATCTGACGCTCAATCGTGAAGCAACTCACCAACGCGCCTGCGAGCAGACCACCCGCGACCATGCCGAGGGGTGCACCGGTGATCCCGCTTGCAAGCGCCACGCCCAGCGCCACCAGCACCCCCAGGGCATTGGCCAACCGGATGCGCGAACCGACTGAGATGACCCGGAACATCGTGGTCCAGCCCATCAGGCCGGAACGTACGACGATGCCTTTGTGGAAAGCCAGGCCCTTGGCATGGCCCTCGCGAACTTTTTGATAAAGCGCTTCAGCCGCAGCAACTTCGTTGGCTTCCGGCTTGGTGCGCACTGACATGTAGCCGGTGACACGGCCGTCGCGGTTGATCGGGGTGGCATTGGCACGCACCCAGTAATGGTCACCATTCTTGCGCCGGTTCTTGACCAGTGCCGTCCACGACTCACCACCCTTGAGTGTGGCCCACATGTCGGCAAATGCCTCCTTGGGCATGTCGGGATGGCGAACCATGTTGTGCGGCTGTCCCAGGATCTCATCACGCTCGTAGCCGCTGACCTCGACAAAGGCTTGGTTGGCATAGGTGACATGACTCTGCGTGTCGGTGGTCGACATCAGTGTCACGCCATCCCGGAACACATACTCGCGCTGGGTCACGGGGTGGTTGTTTCTCATTTTTATCTTGCTTCAGGTGTCAATGTCTGGATGCGATTTCGCAGGCGGCATTCAGTTGCACCACCAACAGTGCGTTTTCGAATTCGGTCGCTTTGTCGAAGAACCAGTCGGCACCGGCCTGCAGGCAGCGGGCACGGTTGAACGGACTGTCATCGCTGGTCAGTACGAGCACCTCCATGCCAGGGGCGAGCTGTTTGAGGGTCGGAATGATCCGCAGGGCGTTGCCGTCGGCTAGATGCAGATCCAGGATCAGCAGCGTCGGGGGCTTCTGCTCCACACAGCGCAAGGTTTGCGTCATGGTGTCGGCCGTGTCGATCTCGTCGACGCCGGCAATGCCATGCAGCACACCCACCAAGCGTGTACGGATCAGTTCGGAGTCATCGGCGACCAGCAGGTTCAACATGCCGCCATGGTGCCGGGTGCATGCCTTCGGCGCCATCGGACAACGCCGGTTTGAATGTCAGGAAAAGATGAAGCGGGTAGGAAATTTCCTACCCTGGCGCAAGCCGCTCGTCAGCTCAGCAGGCCGTGCTGCATGGCATAACGCGTCAATTCGGCAACGCCGGAGAGGTTGAGTTTTTCCATCAGCCGCGTCTTGTATGTGCTCACGGTCTTGTTGCTGATGCACAGCTGCCCGGCAATGTCATTGATGCCCTTGCCGGCCACCAGCAGACGGAACACCTCGAGCTCACGATCCGACAAGCTCATGTGGGCAGGTTTCTCGCCTGCGATAGACATGTCAAACACCAACTTCTCGGCCAGTTCCGGGGCGATGAACTTGCCGCCGCCAGCCACCCGGCGGATGGCACCCAGCAACACGTCCATTTCACTGTCCTTGGTCACATAGCCGTTGGCGCCCGCCTTGAGCACACGGGCCGCCACCTGCACCTCGTTGTGCATGCTCAGCACCAGAATGGGCAAGTCAGCCCAGTGGGCCCTGACACGGGTGATCAGGTCCGGACCGCTCAGACCCGGCATGTTGATATCCAGCAGCAACAGGTCGGGAACCTGCTGGCGCAGGAACGCCAGCACCTCGTTGCCGTTGACGGCCTCACCGACCACTGCCAGGTCCGGCGCCAGCGAAAACACCTGCTTCAAGCCACTGCGCACAATGGCATGATCGTCAGCGATCACCAGCCTGATCATCAACTGTCCTTCTCCGTACTGTCATCTGCCAGCGCAATGGTGACACGGATCGACGTGCCTCGACCCGGCGCGCTGGCAACGGCGACTTCGCCGCCCAGCGCAAGCGCACGCTCCTGCATGCCCAGCAGGCCGTAGGAGGTCTTGCTGACGGTCTCCGGATCGAAGCCTTTTCCGTTATCGCGTACCTCGAGCCAGAATGTGCCGTCCTGCTGGCCCATGGACACATCCACCCGGCTGGCCTGCGCATAACGCGTGACGTTGGTCAGCGACTCCTGCACGATGCGGAACAGGACCACGGCACGCGCCTCGCTCATTTCGATGACCTCCTGCCCGGCATGAAACTCACAGGTAATGCCATTGCGTTCGGAAAACTCGCTGCACAGCCATTCAAGCGCGGCGACCAGGCCCAGGCCCATGTCCAGCGCTGCGGGCCGCAGACTGACAACCACATTGCGCACCCCCTGGATCGCACGATCCACCAAGGCTTTCATGGCCAGGACCTTGGACTGGAGTTGCGGGTTGTCGGCACAGGTCTGCTTCTCGATGAAGGAGAGGTCCATGCGAAGGGCCGTCAACACCTGGCCCAGTTCGTCATGCACCTCACGTGCAAGATGCATGCGCTGTTTCTCGCGCATTGCTTCGCTTTGGGCCGCCATGTCACGCAAACGTTGCCTTGACGCGCTGATCTTCTCCTGGATGCGCAGGCTTTCCGTCACGTCGCGCGCGCTGGCAAAGGCACCGACGATCTCGCCGCGACCGTCCCGGTAGGCGCTGGCATTGCACATCACCTGAATGACCCGCCCCGACGCATGGCGTATCGCCATTGGGTAATCGGTCACCTGTCCTTCAAGCACCACCCGATGGAAACCCTGGTACAGCCTTTCGGGTTCCGTGAACTTGCTGGCCGCCTCGCTGCCGATCAGTTGCTCCCGGCCAAGTCCGGTGATGCGCTCAGCCGCCGCATTGACATCCGTGATCATCCCGTGGCTGCTGATCATCACCATGGGATCGAGGCTTGCCTCGATCAGGCTGCGTGAATAGCGTGCGGCTTCGCGCAACTCGTCTTCCTGGCGCTGGCGCTCGCTCACGTCACGCACCACGGCCATCAGGAGACGGCCGCGATTGGTTTGCAGGGGACTGAGGTTGATGTCGGCCGGGAACTCGGTGCCATCCTTGCGCAAACATTTCAGTCCCGAGCCCATCTTCAGCCTGTGCGTCTTGTGCGCATAGTCTTCCCGATGCGCCTGGTGTCCCGCACGCAAGCGCTGCGGCACCAGCATCTCCACCGGCTGGCCGAGCAACTCGCTGCGGGGGTAGCCAAACAGCTCTTCGGCCCGGGCGTTGATCTGCGTGATCACCCCCTGGGAATTGGTCAGGACGAAGGCGTCCGGGGCGAATTCGATGACGTCGCGGAACATGCCCTCCAGGCTGCGCCGCTGTGCGTACAAGGCCAGATGGGTTTTCACCCGCGCCAGCAGGACCGTCATGCTGATGGGCTTGGTCACGAAGTCGGCGGCACCGAGTTCGAAGCTGCGGGTTTCGGCCTCGCTTTCGCTCAAGGCCGTGACGAAAATCACCGGAATGGCGCGGCTGGCATCGTCGGCCTTGAGGCGGGCACAGACCTCGTAGCCATCCATGCCGGGCATCATCACATCCAGCAGGATCAGGTCGGGCGGGTCACGCCGGACCATCTCCAGCGCTGTCGGGCCGTCCTCTGCCGTCTGCACCTCGTAGTCGGCCGTCTCGAGAATCATTGACAGCAGCATCCGGTTGTCGTCACCGTCGTCGACCACAAGAACGCGCGATTTGGTGCGCTGGATATCGCTCAACATGGAACTGATTTTGCATGAACTGAACTTTTTCTGTTCCATTTATCATTCACCCATGCGTTTTCTGCTGCTCGCCCTCATGATCGCCCTGCTGCCCCTGCGCGGCTGGGTGGGTGATGCCATGGCCATGCAGATGGTGAACCCGACCCTGCAGGCACCGGGAATAGCTACAGATTCAATAGCACCTCGCGCTGATATGGCGGGCCATGAGGCCGAAATTGACGTACATCACGCAGCGATGACCCATGCCGATTGCCCGGGCCATGCCAGCCGGGCCGACGTGCCGATGGACAGCCTGCCCCAGACAGAAGGGGCCGACTGCGCCACCTGTGCCCTGTGCCAGATTTGCCACACGGTGGCGCTGACGCCGGTCTCGCTGCACATCGCAGCGGCCTTGCTGCCGGCCGCCCAGCCGCAGACCTCTTCCCACTTCTTCGCCAGCGCCGAGCGCGCACCGGGCTTCAAACCGCCCATTTTCTGATCCTGACAGCCGTAGTGCGTCTGCCGTGGCCCGAAACCGGGTGCAGGGCGGCGCCAGACCGTTCCCTGAACGCTGTTTTGGAGCAGATTCGTGACAAAAACCACCCTGCTGGCCCTGGCCGTCCTGGCCTGGCCGGCACTGAACCTGGCGCAAAGTGCGCCGGAAAAAACCACCGCCGCCGCAGACCCTGCCGCGCCGGTGCCCGCCCTGCACTACCAGTCAGCCTTGGTCTACAGCCCACGCGGCGTGACACAGGGCACCGATGACTGGGCGGCCGCCAACGCACGCGTTGGCCAGTTCGCACGCGGCCATGCCGACATCCTGAAAGCCGAGCAGGCGCAAGGGCAACCCGCCAAGCCCGATGCGCCAGCACCTGGAGCCCAACCATGAGCCGATCCTCTTTTCAGCGCGGCATCCCCATCGTGCTCTCGGCCGTGCTGCTGGCCGGCTGTGCCTCGCTCACGCCCGAGCAGAACCTGAACGACGTGCAGCAACTCACCGCAGGCCGCACGGCCGGCGCCAACGTCACCCTGCAGCGCAACACCCGCGAGATCGATGCAGCCGTGGCGGAGTTGCTCAAGGCCCCGCTGACGGCCGAGAGCGCGGTGCGCATCGCCCTGCTCAACAACCCGGGCCTGCACAGCGCGCTGGCGCAACTCGACATCAGCGACGCCCAGCGTGTGCAGGCCGGGCGTGCACCCAACCCGCATGTCTCGGTGGCCGAATACGCCGAAGGCAGCAAGCTGGAAATCGAGCGCGTGCTGCGCTTTGACGTGGTCGGCCTGCTGTTCCTTCCCTGGAAGGCCCAATGGCAGGGCCAGCAGCACGAGCTGGCCAAGCTGCAGGCCGCACAGGAAGTCATCCGTTTGGCCACCGACACGCGCAAGGCCTGGATCAACGCCGTGGCGGCACAGCAGACAGTGGCTTACCTGGGCCAAGTGAAGGAAGCCGCCGAAGCCGGCGCTGAACTGGCGCGGCGCATGGCGCGCGTGGGCAACTGGAGCCGGTTGCAGCAGGCGCGCGAGCAGGTCTTCCTGGCCGATGCTGCGGCCCAACTGGCACGCGCGCAGCAAAGCGCCATGAGCGAGCGTGAAAAGCTCACCCGCCTGATGGGCCTTTGGGGCACACAGACGCAGTTCACCCTGGCACCGCGCCTGCCCGACCTGCCGCCGCAAGCGGCCGAGCTGCAGGACATGGAAGCGCGCGCCCTGCGCGAGCGGCTGGACGTGCGCTCGGCCGTGGCCGAAACCGGCTACGTGGCCAACTCGCTGGGCATGACCAAGGCGGTCGGCTACCTCAATGGCCTGACGCTGGGCTACAAGAATGCCAGCATCAGCGACAACGTCGCCGGCAGCAATGACATCAAGCACGGCTGGGAGCTGGAGCTGCCGCTGCCCATCTTCGACTGGGGCACGGCGCGCAATGCACGTGCGCAGGCGCTGTACATGCAGTCGGCCACGCGCGTGCGCGACGTGGCGGTGAAGGCGCGTAGCGAGGCGCGCGAGGCGTACCACGGCTGGCGCACCGCCTACGACCTGGCGCGCCACTATCGCGACGAGGTGGTGCCGCTGCGCAAGGCCATCAGCGACGAAATGCTGCTGCGCTACAACGGCATGCTCGCCAGCGTGTGGGAGCTGCTGGGCGACATGCGCCAGCAGACGATGAGTGTGAACAACGCCATCGAAGCCCAGCGCGACTTCTGGCTGGCCGAGGCCGACCTGCAGCTGACGCTGACCGGTACTTCGCCCGGCCCTCTGACCCGCCCGCGCAGCAGTGGCGCATCGATGGCTTCTGCACCCCAAGGACACTGAACATGAATCGACGCAAATTTTTCGGTGGCGCTGCCATGACAGCCGTCGCGGCTGCCTCCGTCAGCAAGGTGGCCATGGCCGCCTTGCCCGAGCCGGTGGTGATGGACAAACCCGACACGGCGCCGCCGCTGCACCCGACGACGGGCCGGCCCTACAACCCAGTGGTCACGCTCAACGGCTGGACCTTGCCCTGGCGCATGAACTAGGGCGTGAAGGAGTTCCACTTGGTGGCCGAACCGGTGGTGCGCGAAATCGCCCCCGGCATGCGCGCCACACTGTGGGGCTACAACGGCCAGAGCCCCGGCCCCACCATCGAAGTGGTGGAAGGCGATCGTGTGCGCATCTTCGTCACCAACAAGCTGCCCGAGCACACCACCATCCACTGGCACGGCCAACGCCTGCCCAACGGCATGGACGGTGTGGGTGGCCTGACGCAGCCGCAGATCCCGGTCGGCAAGACCTTCGTCTACGAGTTCGTGGCGCGCCGGCCCGGCACCTTCATGTACCACCCGCATGCCGACGAGATGACACAGATGGCCATGGGCATGATGGGCTTCTGGGTCACGCACCCCAAGGGCCAGCATCCGCTCATCAGCGAGGTGCAGCGCGACTTCTGCTTCCTGCTCAATGCCTTCGACATCGAGCCCGGCAGCAGCACGCCGAAGGTCAACACCATGCTGGACTTCAACCTCTGGACCTGGAACAGCCGCGCCTTCCCCGGCATCGACTCGCTCAACGTGCGGCTGGGCGACAAGGTGCGCATCCGCGTCGGCAACCTGACCATGACCAACCACCCCATCCACCTGCACGGCCACGAATTCAGCGTGACCGGCAGCGACGGCGGACCCTGGCCGCTGGCCGCGCGCGTGCCGGAGGTGACGACCGACATCGGCGTCGGCCAGATGCGGCAGGTCGAGTTCGTGGCGGACGAGGAAGGCGACTGGGCGTTCCACTGCCACAAGAGCCACCACACCATGAACCCGATGGGCCACGCCGTGCCGACCATGATCGGCGTCGACCACCGCGGTCTGGTACAGAAGATCCAGAAACTGGTGCCCGACTACATGGTGATGGGCGAACGCGGCATGGCCGACATGGGTGAGATGGAAATGCCCATTCCCGACAACACCCTGCCCATGATGACCGGCGCCGGCCCCTACGGCCCGCTCGAGATGGGTGGCATGTTCACCACCGTGAAGGTGCGCAAGACCCAGAAGCCCGGTGACTACCGAGACCCGGGCTGGTTCAAGCAGCCGGCCGGCACCCGGGCCTACGAGTGGGGTGCCACCCTGCCCGAACCCAAACGCCAGACGACCCCGGCCGCCAGCACGGCACCCGCCGAATTCAAGGCGGTCAAACCCCATTCACATTCAGAGCACTGAGGAACACCATGAATGCTATCAAATTCATAGCTATTTGCGCATTATTGACGGGGGCCAACGCCTCGTTTGGCCATGAACCCCGACACGGGCAGCCGATGCACGCGGCAGCAGAGCAAAAACCCTGGGGCATCGCCGGCGAGACCAAGGCCGTCACGCGCACCATCACCCTCCGCATGTCGGACACCATGCGCTTCACGCCCGCGCGCATCGAGGTGAAGGAAGGCGAGACCGTGCGCCTGGCCTTGCGCAACACCGGCAAGGTGCAACACGAGCTGGTGCTCGGCACGCCGCAGGAACTGGCGGAACACGCAGTCCTAATGCAGAAGCACCCGGGCATGGAACACGACGAGCCGCACATGGTGCACGTGGCACCGGGCAAGACCGGCCACCTGGTCTGGACCTTCAACCGGGCCGGCGACTTCGAATTCGCCTGCCTGATCGACGGCCACTACCAGGCCGGCATGAAGGGCACGATCCGCGTTCTCGCTTCGAAGGCGGGCAAGAACAAACCGGCCACCCCACCCGCCGCGGCCGTGCCCCAACCTGTCATCCATGGCATGCAGCACGGCATGCACGGCGGCATGTCGAGTGGCATGCACAGCCAACCCTACGCCGGCCAGCAGCAACGCGAGATCAAGGCGCTGTCCGATGACGACATGAAAGCCTATCAACATGGCCAGGGCCACGGCTTTGCCAAGGCAGCCGAACTCAATGGCTACCCCGGCCCCCTGCACACGCTGGAGCTGGCCAGCGAACTGAAGCTGAGCGACGAACAGCGCACCCAATCGCAGGCGCTGCTGACGCAGCACAAGGCCGAGGCGCGCCGCCTGGGCGCCGAGTTGATCGAGGCCGAGCGCGCGCTCGACCAGGCCTTTGCCAACCACAGCATCAACCCCGATTTGCTGAACCAGCTCACCCGCACGGCTGGCGAGAAACTGGCACAGTTGCGCGCGGAACATCTGCAAACCCATCTGGCGCAAGCCGCCCTGCTGACGCCACAGCAGATCGAGCGCTACCAGACGCTGCGCGGCTACGGCAGCGCCATGCCGATGCACCCGGGCAAACAGCACAACATGCAACACCACCCCATGATGGAGATGAACCATGGTCAACACCACTGAACACCTGCGCCGCCGCACACTGCTGCAAGGGGGCTTGGCCGCCGCGCTGGGCGCCCTGCCGCTGCTGGCCCGCAGCGCCACCGGCAGCCAACCCGTGATCGAGGTCTGGAAAACGCCCACCTGCGGCTGCTGCCACGACTGGATCCGGCACCTGCAAAGCAACGGCTACGAGGTGAAAACGCACGACGTCAGCGACGCCGCCAAGCGCGATTACCGCCAGCGCCTGGGCCTGGCCGACAAGTTCGGCTCCTGCCACACCGCGCTGGTAGGCGGCTACCTGCTCGAGGGCCATGTGCCGGCGCGCGACATCCAGCGCCTGCTGAAAGAGAAACCGCGTGCCCTGGGCCTGGCCGTGCCCGGCATGCCGGTGGGTTCTCCCGGCATGGACGGCCCCGAATACGGCGGCCGCAAAGACCCGTATGACGTGCTGCTGGTGCAGCGCAGCGGCAGCGCCTCCGTTTACCAGTCTTACCGTTGAAGGAACGCCATGAAGATGAAAGCACACACCCTTGCCCTGAGCCTTGCTCTCTTGCTGGGCACTGGCCACGCCCTGGCGCAGAGCCAAGACAGCGGACATGACAGCCACCACACCACTGCCAGCAGCGCCAGCGACATGACAGAAGCCGAAGTGCGCAAGGTGGACAAGGCGGCGAAGAAGATCACGCTCAAGCATGGTCAGATCAAGAACCTTGACATGCCGCCCATGACCATGGTGTTCCAGGTGAAAGATGCAGCGCTGCTGGAGCAGGTACAGGCCGGTGACAAGGTGCGCTTCACGGCCGACAAGGTGGGCGGCGCCTACCTCGTGCTCACCCTGGAGCCGGTGAAGAACTAGCGCACACCGCGCTAGAACAGGCAACCCTGCCCCGCCGCCAGGCCGGGGCGGAACTGCGACAGATCCAGCGCCAGACGCTCGCGGTTCAGGCTGTGGCGGGCACAGGCCTTGTGAAAGCGCTGGTGGATCAGCTCCGACCACAGGCCGCTGCCGGTCATGCGGGTGGCAAAGTTGCTGTCGTAGTCCTGGCCGCCGCGCATCTCGCGGACGCGCGCCATCACGCGCGCCGCGCGCTGTGGGTAGTGCACGGCCAGCCACTGCTGGAACACCTCGTTCAGCTCCCACGGCAGGCGCAGCACGGTGTAGAAGGCGCTTTTCGCGCCGGCCGCGGCTGCCGCTTCCAGCACCTGCTCCATGTCGTCGTTGATGAAGGGGATCTGCGGCGCCACACTCACGCCCACCGGAACGCCGGCCTCGGCCAGTGTGCGGATGGTGCGCAGCCGTCGCTGCGGCGAGGCAGCGCGCGGCTCCAGCTGGCGCGCCAGTTCACCGTCGAGTGTGGTGATGGTGACGTAGATCGCCACCAGATGGTCGGCCGCCATCGGCGCGATCAGGTCCAGGTCGCGTTCCACGCCGCTGGACTTGGTAACGAGTGAAAACGGATGGCGCGCCTGCTGCAGCACCTCGATCAGCGAGCGCGTGATCTTCAGCTCGCGCTCCACCGGCTGATAGCAGTCGGTCACCGAGCCGATGACGATCATGCTCGGTCGATATGCGGGCCGCATCAATTCCTTGCGCAACAGCGCCGCCAGCCCCCGCTTGGCAATGATCACCGTCTCAAAGTCCAGCCCCGGCGACAGCCCGAGGTAGCTGTGCGTCGGCCGCGCATAGCAGTAACTGCAGCCGTGCTCGCAGCCGCGGTAGGGGTTGATGGAATAGTCGAAGGCAATGTCCGGCGAATCGTTGGCCATGATGGCGCTGCGCGCGTCCTCCCAGCGCACCTCGGTCTGCGGCTTGGTGGCCTCGCCCTGCAAGGTTTCATCCCAGGTCAACCAGCCATCGTCGAACGCCGCGCGTGCCTCTTGCTCGAAGCGGTGCGCCACACGCGCGGCCGCGCCGCGCCCCTTGAGGGCGGTCAACGGGAGGGTGAACTCGGCCATGGCGTCACTGCAGGGGATGGCACGCGGTGGTCAGAGCCAGGCGATAGAGGTAGTGCGGGAAGGGGTGACCGGTTTTCATGGTTGCCTTGATACTGTTTATTTGTACAGTATATCGATCAACTTCCCAGGCAACAAGCCGGCTTCCAGAAGAGCCTGCGAATGATGACCAGCGTCAGGTCAGAGGCCATCGCAGGCGGCAGAATCCATACTTCCGGTTTTTACCGTTCGTCTCGCGAGGTCACATGTCAGACAGGCCAGAAAAGCAGCATCCCGTCGCCATCATGGCGACCGACGTCATGCCACGCAGCAAACCCTCGGCCTATCCCGAGCCCTTCGCCTCGCGCATGGCCGGCCGGGAGAAACGCCAGCTGGGCGATGTCTTCGGCCTCGGCAACTTTGGCGTCAACCTCACGCGTCTGGCACCCCACGCCACGTCGGCGCTTTGTCATGCGCACAGCCGGCAGGACGAGTTCATCTACATCCTGCAGGGGCGGCCGACGCTGCACACCGACGAAGGGCGAACCCAGCTGTCGCCCGGCATGTGCGCAGGGTTCAAGGCCGGCACAGGCAACGGGCACTGCCTGGTCAATGAGACTGGCGAGGAAGTGGTGTACCTTGAGGTGGGTGACCGGACACCGGGTGATGAAGTCAGCTACCCCGATGACGATCTCAAGGCCATGCTCGTCGCCGGGAAGTGGCAATTCGTCCACAAGGACGGCACACCGTATGCATGAGGTAGACGCCCGCCACAAGGCCCCGCCAGGCGTCAGGCACCACAGACAGGAGAACCACCATGACCGTTCGCATCGTCCAACTGGGCAGTGACCGTGCCGCCGACGAAGGCGTGCGCATCGGCACCGTGCGCCGCCCGCCACGCGGGGTCCCCAAGTCCGAGTTTGCGTCACAGAACTGGTACGACGTCTGGTACCCCAACCTGGCGCCGAGTGTCGAGACCATGAAACTGGGACAACAGGCCGACACGCCGGCGCAGTGGGCTGCCTTCAGCAAGAAGTACCGGGCCGAGATGGCCACGCCCGAGGCGACGCGCACGCTGGAGGTGCTTGCGGCCCTGTCTCACACCGGCAACTTTTCCGTTGGCTGCTATTGCGAAGACGAAGCCCACTGCCATCGCTCGGTACTTCGCGCCCTGCTGGCCGAAAAAGGTGCCAAGATCGGCTAGGTCAACCCTGGATCGATCGTGTCCCCGTACCGGACCACCCTCAACGTCTGTTTTCAACCACCGTTCACCTCAAGCGCAACAACCCAAGGAACCACCATGTCCCTCATCGCCAATATCGTCGTCGGCCTGATTGCCCTCCTGCACGTCTACATCCTCGTGCTCGAAATGTTTCTGTGGGACAAGCCCGCCGGGCTGCGTGCCTTCGGCCAGACCCAGGAGGCGGCAACAGCCACCAAGGTCCTGGCCGCCAACCAGGGTCTGTACAACGGCTTTCTGGCGGCCGGCCTGTTCTGGGGCCTGAGCCTCGGCGCCGGCGGCCTGGGGGTCAAGGTGTTCTTCCTCGCTTGCGTGCTGGTGGCCGGCCTGTACGGTGCCGCCACCGCCAGCCGCAAGATCCTCTTCATCCAGGCAGTGCCCGCCACCATCGGACTGCTCCTTGTCCTCCTGTCCTGATGGCGCGACGGATCTGCTCCGGCTACCCGCACGCATCCGTCACACACCCACCACATGTACGAGCCACGCCACATTCCCCCCATCCCCAGGAAACAGTTCACCCTGCGGCTGCTGGGGCATGCGGCCTTGGCCGCAACACTGATCGCCGTCTCCCTGCTGGCGGGCATGCTGGGCTACCACCATTACGAACAGATGTCGTGGCTGGATGCCTTCGTCAACGCCGCCATGCTGCTGGGTGGCATGGGGCCGGTCAAGACAGCCGACCTGAGCGAAGCAGGCAAGCTCTTTGCCGGCCTGTATGCGCTGTATGCCGGCCTGGCCTTCATTGCCGTCATGGGCATCATGCTGACACCGGTGGTGCACCGGCTGTTGCATCGCTTCCATTGGGACGAAGACCGGGGTAACCGGTAGGCACCGGAAGGTTCAAGCGCCGTCGCGGTCCAGCAGGGTTTTGCGGCGCTCGTAGTCTTCGGGGGTGATCTCCCCTGCTGCCAGCCGGCGGCGCAGCACCTCGTGCGGCGTTTCACGCGATGTCCTGTGCGGTCCCCGCCAACGATCGCGACGCCAGAACAGCAACGCCACGATCAGGACGATCCAGAAGATCCACCAGAAGGCGTGCATGCCGGCCATGTGGCCGTAGTAGTAGTCATAGCCATTGAACATGTCCGAACTCCTCTTGCCTCGCACCGTGGCACAGCGCCTACTCTACGCCTGAAACACGGACTGCGCATAATCTGCGTCATGAGCACTGCCCACCCCCTCTACCCCGGCTTTCTCACCGATGTCGCCGGCATCGAGGTCGGCCATTTCACCGAGACACGCCGCCCTACCGGCTGCAGCGTGGTGATGGCACGCGATGGCGCGGTGGCCGGTGTCGATGTACGCGGTGCCGCGCCGGGCACACGCGAAACCGACTTGTTGCAGCCGTCCAACCTGGTGGACAAGGTGCACGCCATCACCTTGTCAGGCGGCAGCGCCTGGGGGCTGGATGCCGCCAGCGGCGTGATGCGCTGGCTGGAAGAGAACCATATTGGCCTGAGCACGGGCTACGGCCTGGTGCCCATCGTGCCGGCCGCGGTGGTGTTCGACCTCGGCGTCGGCGATGCCCGCATTCGCCCCGATGCACAAGCCGGTTACCAGGCCTGCCTGGTGGCCAGCCGCCAGCCGCCGGCCCAAGGCAATGTGGGTGCCGGCACCGGTGCCCTGGTCGGCAAGCTGTTCGGCATGCCGCGCGCCATGAAGGGGGGCATCGGTACCGCCTCCCTTTGCGTGGAGGGCATCACCGTGGCGGCGCTCATCGTCTGCAATGCCGTGGGCGATGTGATCGACCCGAGCACCGGCCAGGCAATAGCCGGCGCGCGCACGTCAGATGGCAAGGCCTTGCTGGGCAGCCGCGACGCCATGGTCAAAGGCGAGTTGCCGCAGAATCTGCTGGCCGGCACCAACACCACCATCGGCGTGGTGGCCACCGATGCCGTGCTGACGAAACCGCAGGCACAGCGCCTGGCGCAGGTCAGCCACGACGGACTGGCGCGCGCCATCAACCCGGTACACACCATGCTTGACGGCGACACGCTGTTTGCGCTGGCCACCGGCCGCAGTGGCAAGAACGCCAGCATGCTGCTGCTGGCCACGCTGGCGGCCGAGGTCACGGCACGTGCCGTCGTGAACGCCGCGCGCGCGGCGCAAAGCCTGACGGTGAACGAGCAGACCTGGCCTGCCGCTGTCGATCTGCTCCCTGCCTCCTGAGCGCAGGGCAGGCCGACATGGCAGACGGGCGACAGCCTGTTGATTCCAGGCCACACAGGCGTGGTCCCAAAGCCATCGTGGGTTTATGCTTGCACACAACGACTGAACTGCGCCAAGCCCACGATGCCCATTGCCGCGCCGCTCCTGCCTGAGGTCCTGTACACCGCCTGCGACCCCGCCACGCTGCGTTTTGCCAGCACTGCGGAACTGCCGGATCTCGATGCCGCGCAGATCCACGGCCGTGCCATGGAAGCGATGCACCTGGGCCTCGACATGCCGCACGCGGGCTACAACCTGTTTGTGTTGGGCGAGACCGGCAGCGGCCGCCACGCCATCATCCAGCAATTGCTGGAGGCCGAGCGCCAGAGCGGCCAGCCGCCAGCCGACTGGTGCTACGTCTACAACTTTACCGATGCCACACGCCCGGACCTGTTGCGCCTGCCGTGTGGCCGCGGCACACGGCTGCGTGACGACATGCAGCAGTTCGTCGAGGCGCTGACGCCAGCCATCAACGCCGTCTTCCAGAGCGATGCCTACCGCGCCCGCATCGAGGCCCTGCAGGAAGAAGCTAAGCAACGCGAGATGGCGGCCCTCAAGGCGCTGGGCGACGAGGCCACACAACTCAGCATCGGCCTGGTGCACACACCGAACGGTTTTGTCATGGCGCCGATGAAGGATGGTGAGACACCTTACTCGCCGGAGGAGTTCGAGAAGCTGCCGGAAGAGCGCAAGAATGAATTCGCCGAGCACATGAAGATGCTGCATGAGCGCTTGCACAAGCTCCTGAGCGAGTTCCCGCGCTGGCGTCAGGAAGCGCTCAGCCGCATGAAGGAGGCGGGCAGCGATGCGCTGCGTGCCACCGTGACACACATGGTGGAAGACCTCAAGCCGCCCTACACCGATCTGCCCGAGGTCGGCAGCTACCTCGACGCCGTGCTGCAGGACATCATCGAAAGCGGCGAATCGCTGCGTGCCTCCTCCCAAAGCGAGGGCGACACCGAAACCACCACCTACTCCGGCTCGATCTCGGTGCAACGCTACCTGGTCAACCTGCTGGTGGAGAACCCGGCCAGCGGTGCCCGTCCGGTGGTCTACGAAGACCACCCGACCCTGCAGAACCTGCTCGGACGCATCGAGAACGTGGTGCACATGGGCACGCTGATCAGCAACTTCACGCTGATCCGCGCCGGTGCGCTGCACCGGGCCAACGGCGGCTTTCTGGTGCTCGATGCCATGAAAGTGCTGTCGCAGCCCTATGCTTGGGAAGGGCTGAAGCGCTGCCTGAAGTCCGGCTCGGTGCGCATCGAATCGCTGTCCGACCTGATCGGCCTGACCAGCACCGTGCAACTGGAGCCGGAGCCGGTGCCGATCGATCTGAAGATCGTGCTGATCGGCGAGCGCCTGGTGTACTACCTGCTCAGCCAGTACGACCCGGACTTCCCGGCCCTGTTCAAGATCAACGCCGACATGGAAAGCGAGATCGAGCGTAGCCCGGACAACACCGCCGCCTACGCCCGTCTGATCGCCACACTGGCGCGGCGCAACCAGCTGCGCCCGCTTTCCAGCACCGCAGTGGCCCGCATCATCGAGCACGCGGCACGCCTGGCCAGTGACGCACAGCGCCTGTCCACGCAGACCCAGCCGCTGGACGACCTGATGCGCGAGGCGAACCATGTCGCCGGTGAAGCCAAAGCACCGCTGATTGAACGTGCGCATGTGGAAGCAGCGCTGACCGCCCACCAGCGGCGCCATGAGCGTATCCGGGAACGCTACCAGGAGCAGATCCTGCGCGACCAGATCCTGGTGGACACCGCGGGCGAACACATTGGCCAGGTCAACGGCCTGGCCGTGATCGTGCTGGGCGAGAGCACCTTTGCCCATCCGGTGCGCATCACCGCCACCGTGCGGGTGGGTGACGGCGAGGTGATCGACATCGAGCGTGAAGTCAAGCTTGGCGGGCCGATCCACTCCAAGGGCGTGCTGATCCTCTCGGCCTTCATGGCCTCGCGCTTCGGCTGGCGCATGCCGCTGTCGCTCAAGGCCAGTCTGGTGTTCGAGCAGTCCTACGGCGGCGTGGAAGGTGACAGTGCCTCGCTGGCCGAGCTGACGGCGCTGCTGTCGGCGCTGGCCGGCGTGCCGCTCAAGCAATCGCTGGCCGTCACCGGCTCGGTCAACCAGTTCGGCGTGGTGCAGCCGGTGGGCGGCATCAACGAGAAGATCGAAGGCTTCTTCGAGATCTGTGCGGCGCGCGGCCTCACGGGTGAGCAGGGCGTTCTGATCCCGAGCAGCAACGTCTGCCACCTGATGCTGCGGCCCGAAGTGGTGGACGCGGTGCGCGCCGGCCGTTTCCGCATTTGGGCGGTGAGCAGCGTTGATGAAGCACTGGCGTTGTTGACCGGTCTGCCCGCGGGCGCACCGGATGCACAAGGCAACATGCCGGAAGGCTCGGTCAATGCCCGCATTGCCGCCGGCCTGGACAAGCTGGCGCAATTGCGCCGGGAATTTGCCCGCAGCAAACCCGACGCCGCCGAGTCCTGACAACCGGGCCGGCGCCGGCCCGGGGGTATGCCGCTTACTTGAGGGCCTTGAAGCGTACGCGGTGCGGCTTGGCGCCCTCTTCACCCAGGCGTTTCTTCTTGTCGGCCTCGTACTCCTGGTAGTTGCCGTCGAAGAACACCCACTGGCTGTCGCCTTCGGCAGCCAGGATGTGGGTACAGATGCGGTCCAGGAACCAGCGGTCGTGGCTGATGACCATGACCGAGCCGGCGAACTCCAGCAGCGCGTCTTCCAGCGCACGCAGGGTTTCGACGTCAAGGTCGTTGGATGGCTCGTCCAGCAGCAGCACGTTGCCCCCGGCGATCAGCGTCTTGGCCAGGTGCAGGCGGCCGCGCTCACCGCCGGAGAGCATGCCGACCTTCTTCTGCTGGTCGCCGCCGTTGAAGTTGAAACGGCCGCAGTAGGCGCGGCTGGGCATCTGGAACTTGCCCACGGTCAGGATGTCGAGACCGCCGGAGATGTCTTCCCACACGGTCTTCTCGTTGGCCAGGTCGTCACGCGTCTGGTCGACGAAGGCCATCTTGACGGTCTGGCCGATCTTGACCTCGCCGCTGTCCGGCGTTTCCTTGCCGGCGATCATCTTGAACAGGGTCGACTTGCCGGCACCGTTGGGGCCGATGATGCCGACGATGGCGCCCGCAGGCACCTTGAAGCTCAGGTTGTCGATCAGCAGGCGGTCGCCGAAGGACTTGCTGACGTTCTTGAACTCGATGACTTCATTGCCCAGGCGGTCGGCCACGGGAATGAAGATCTCCTGCGTCTCGTTGCGCTTCTGGTATTCGTAATCCGACAGTTCCTCGAAGCGGGCCAGACGGGCCTTGCTCTTGGCCTGGCGGCCCTTGGGGTTCTGGCGCGCCCACTCCAGCTCTTTCTTCATGGCCTTGGTGCGGGCGTCTTCGGTCTTCTGCTCCTGCTCCAGGCGCGCTTCCTTCTGCTCCAGCCACAAGGAATAGTTGCCCTTGTACGGGATGCCGTGGCCGCGGTCGAGCTCCAGAATCCACTCGGCGGCGTTGTCCAGGAAGTAGCGGTCGTGGGTGATGGCGACCACGGTGCCGGGGAAGCGCTGCAGGAACTGCTCCAGCCAGTCCACCGACTCGGCATCCAGGTGGTTGGTCGGCTCGTCGAGCAGCAGCATGTCGGGCTTGGACAGCAACAGGCGGCACAGCGCCACACGGCGCTTCTCGCCGCCGGAGAGCTTGCCGATGACGGCATCCCAGGGCGGCAGGCGCAGCGCGTCGGCCGCGATTTCCAGCTGGTGGTCGCCGGCATCGCCGGCGGTGGCAATGATGGCTTCGAGCTTGGCCTGCTCGGCCGCCAGCGCGTCGAAGTCGGCGTTCTCGTCCGCGTAGGCCGCATAGACCTCTTCCAGTCGCGCCTGCGCGGCCTTGGTTTCGCCCATGCCGCCTTCAACGGCCTGCCGCACGGTCTCGTTCGGGTCGAGCTGCGGCTCCTGTGGCAGGTAACCGATCTTCAGGCCGGCCATGGGAATGGCCTCGCCCTCGAATTCCTTGTCGACGCCAGCCATGATCTTGAGCAGCGTGGACTTGCCCGAGCCGTTGAGGCCGAGCACGCCAATCTTGGCGCCGGGGAAGAAGCTCAAGGAAATGTCCTTGAGGATGTGACGCTTCGGCGGCACGATCTTGCCGAGGCGGTTCATGGAAAAGACGTATTGGGCCATCTAGTAATAGTTCTGCGGGGGAATAAAACCCGTATTATCCCCCGCCGGGCCATTTGGCGCAGCCCCGCCCGGCCTAGGCGTCGTCTGCAGGCTGTGCCTGTTCGTTGCGCAATGCGGCCTGGGCCACGGCGTCCAGCGCATGGTCGACCACGTGGCCGTCGGACACGACACGGATCAGGCCACGGTTGCGCAGCCGGTCCATGGTGCGGCGGGTCATGGAATGCGCCAGGCCCTTGACCGAGGTGAACATGAACAGCGTGCGGTGCGGGCTGGTCCAAGTCAGTTGGGCGCGCACCCACTCCTCGCTCAGCATCAGCTCGACCCAGGCCCCCACGGCCAGATCGGCCACGCTCCAATCATGCGCCAGCACCCCCACCGGGCTGGGGGGCACCACATCGTCCTCAGGCAGGTAGCCGGCTTCGCTGGCCTCATCCTCGGCCACCCAGAAGCCTTCATCGGCAGCTTCGTCGGGGCGCTCGCTGTGACGGTCCTCGGCATCGGCCTCTGGGGCCCGCTCGTGCGACGACACCGGCGTGGCGGCTGGATTGACCGCTGACGTGGTCTGGTCCATCAGAGCGTTGCCCGGCGCCTTGGGTGACGAACCTGCCAACGCCTGCTCATGCAGGGCAATCAGATCGTCCAGAAACTGCGCAATACGATCTTCCGGATAACGAATGCTTTGCAGGCCCTGGCGCAGCTTGTCCAGCAGCGTCGGCACCAGCCGTGCCAGACGGGCCCGGTTGCGCCGCGCCTGATGCACCTGCACGCTCCAGACCAGATCGTCCACCAGCGCCAGATAACCCTCGACATCCTCGGTTCCGCCGGCGCTGGTCAGTTGCGACTCGGCCACCACTTGCGCCCAGGGGCCGCCAACAAAATGGGCCACACGTTCCGGCACCTGCTGCGACTGCATCCGGGCCTCAAAGCCGGCGGCCAGCCGTTGTGCCAGCAGGTTGCGCTGCTCCGCATGCAGCAAGGCACGTGCTGCCTCGACCTGCCGCGGCAACTGCCCCGCACCGGCCTGTGCCCACTGCGCCTGCAGCCGCTGCAATGCCCGCGCGAAGTCTTCACTCCCGCCTTCACTGGCAGCCAGCTCGCGCACCGACACGGCCACCGACTGGAAGAAGGCATCGAAGCCTTCGTCGTTTTCGGTCAGATACGCCAGACTGCGGTGGGTCAGCTTGTCCAGCAACTGGCGCGCCGGGTGCTTGCGGTCGTTGAAAAAACGCGGATCGGACTGTGCCAGCTTGAGCAGCACCGGCTCCAGTTTCTGGACCTGACCCCGGATTGCAGGCAGCAGGCGCTGGTCCTGGGCCAGGTTGTCCAGCATCAGGCGCACCACCTCCTCGCCCAGTTGGCGCCCCAACTGTGGGCCGTGACCCGCAGCGGGGCGATCCTCGTGCACGGCCGGCGTGGCCACAGGCGCCCGTTGGCTCAGGCGTTTCATGAGCGGCTCGACCATCTGCATTTCTTCGAGCGCTTCCAGCGGCGTCGGTACGGTGTGGGGGAACTCCAGCGCCCGGCTGTCAGCGCCGTTATTCTCTGCCGTGTCGTCCAGTTCTCCCGACAACAGGCGGCGCAGCTTGCGCAAGGTGAGCATGGTGCGGCTGACCGGGTTGTCGCTTTTCTTGCGGCGCCCGGACGCCGCATGCGGCGTGCCCACCTGCTCGATGCCGTGCGAACGCAACCAGTCAAGCAACTCCTTGTACAGGCGATGCAGGCTGGCCCCCATGAAACCCGCCGCCGGAGTGATCAGCCCGGTGCGGGCCTGCTCATCCGGCACATGCTGCCGCAGGGTTTCGCGCAGGGCGCGGGCAAAGGCCTCCGGCTTGAGCGGGTTCAGATGCGGCTGCACGGTCATCCAGCCCAGCAGGCGGCTGACCAGCGCATGCAACTGCGGCAGCAGGTCATCAACGGCGAACTGGATCTCCTGCTGTGCCAGCGCAAACTCGATGTTGGCGTCGATCTGCTGCTCGTCAAGCAGTTGCAGGTCGTCAAAACGCATGCTCGCTTCACGGGCGGAATCCTGTGCGCCACTGTGGTAGATCGCCAGACGCAACTGCACGCCAAACGTGGCGCGCACGGCATCGAAGTCATGCCGCAATTGCGCCACTGCCGGCTGGCTGATCTGGCGGTAATTGATCTGCGCCACCTTCGGCTTGGCCTGGCCCGATGCACTTTCCAGCCCTTGGAGGGCATCCTCGATCAGGACATCGGACTGCGCAAGCACAGCCTCAATGCAGTCTTGCAGTGAGGGGCGCGGACCGTTCGGATCGTCCGACACGCCGAGTCGCCGTATCAAGTGTTTCTTCATCAACCAGGTCGCATGGCAGAGCCGGACCAGCCGGCGGTGTTTCAATTCTCCCAGTTGCAAGACCGTACCAAGCCACCACGCAACAACTTGTTACCGCAGAGTCAAATTGAGCGAATTTGGACACCCGCCGACACAAACGCCCGAAGCATGCGACAATACGGTCTGTTGTGGCGCTCCAGTTGCCCGCAACGCCAGCACCCTGCTGGTGGGCCCTCCCGCTGATCAACTCATCGATCCGGCCTCTCTTTTGAATCCTATCTGCCTTTGACTGGCCAGGTATTGCGATACCTGAACAGGCCGATATCCCTGCGCCCGGATGGGCGCCATCACAATGAACTTTGAAGATCTGAAACTGGCTCCGGCCATCCTGAAGGCTGTGCGCGAGCAAGGCTACGAGACTCCCACCGCGATCCAGGCCCAGGCCATCCCGCTGGTGCTCGAAGGCCACGACCTGCTGGGCGGCGCCCAGACCGGCACCGGCAAGACCGCCGCCTTCACCCTGCCGCTGCTGCACCGCCTGACCATGAGCCGCAGCGCCCAGAACAAATTTGGCGGCACCGGCATCCGTGCCCTGGTGCTGACGCCGACGCGCGAACTCGCCGCCCAGGTGGAAGAATCCGTTCAGGCCTATGGCAAGTACCTGCAACTGACCTCTACCGTCGTCTTCGGCGGTGTCGGCATGAACCCGCAGATCAGCCGCCTGAAAAAGGGCGTCGATATCCTGGTGGCCACCCCGGGCCGTCTGCTCGACCTGCAGCAACAAGGTTTCCTCGACCTGTCTACGGTGCAGATCCTGGTGCTGGACGAAGCCGACCGCATGCTCGACATGGGCTTCATCCATGACGTGAAGAAAGTGCTGGCCCTGGTGCCGAAGGAAAAGCAGAGCCTGCTGTTCTCCGCCACCTTCAGCGACGAGATCCGCGACCTCGCCAACAGCTTGCTGAAAAACCCGCAGAGCGTGCAGGTCACGCCGCGCAACACCACGGTGCAGCGCATCACCCAGGTCATCCACCCGGTCGGCCGCGGCAAGAAAAAGGCCCTGCTGGCCCACATCATCCAGCAGCACAACTGGAGCCAGGTGCTGGTGTTCACCCGCACCAAGTTCGGCGCCAACAGCGTGGCCGAGTTCCTGGAAAAGAACGGCATCACCGCCATGGCGCTGCACGGCAACAAGAGTCAGAGCGCCCGCACCCAGGCGCTGGCCGGCTTCAAGAGCGGCACGATCCGTGCCCTGGTGGCCACCGACATCGCGGCGCGTGGCATCGACATCGACGAGCTGCCGCACGTGGTGAACTACGAAATCCCCAACGTCAGCGAAGACTATGTGCACCGCATCGGCCGCACCGGCCGTGCCGGCTCCAGTGGCGAAGCCGTCAACCTGGTGTGCCTGGACGAAGAAGGCTTCATGGCCGACATCGAACGCTTCACCAAGCAGAAGATTGAGGTGCAGGTGGTCGAGGGCTTCGGCCCCGAGCCGGGCGAAAAGGCCGAACCGATTGCCATGGGCCGCCAGACCATCTGGGGTGGCGCCGGCAAACCGCCGAGCCGCGACGTCATGCAGGCGGCCGCCAAGGCCGCTCGCACCGAGATGATGCAGCGCATCCGCGACAACAAGGCCGGCCAGGGTGAACGCACCGGTGGCGGCAACAACGGTGGTGCCCGCAAGCCCGGTGGTAATGGCGGCGGCAAACCGCGCAACCAGGGTGGCGGTCAACCCGGCAACCAGGGCGCCCGTGGCTCCCAAGGCCAAGGCCGGCCTGCCCGCAGCGACGAGCCGCGCCAGAACGCACAACGCGCATCAGCCCAACCTGACCCGATGCGTACCAGCGTCGACATGATGGCCGAGCGTGGTCGTCGTGGCGGTTTCGGCGGAGGCCAGCGCAACCGCAATGGTGGTGGCGGCGGTTACGGCGGCGGCAGTGGGGGTGGCTTCGGCGGTGGCCGTGGTCCCCGCAACTCCGGTGGCGGCTCCTACGGCCGCTAAGCAAGAACACACCGCGGGCAAGAAATTGCCTGCGGCTTGGCGCCTGCACTGAATCGTTTTGGCCCCTGGCTGAAACTGCGCTGGCCCCTTGCACCTTGAGCGCATCAAGCCGCTTCATAATGAGTCCTGTCGACGGGTCAAGCCGGCTTTGCTGGGCTGCCCGGTCCGCAACCGAAAGGGGCTCGACATGGCGACCAGCAGAATTGAGCGCGACTCCTTCGGCCCCATCGAGGTGGCGGCCGATCGTCTGTGGGGCGCGCAAACGCAGCGCTCGCTCCAGCACTTCCACATTTCGTCCGAGCGCATGCCGCTCGAACTGCTCATGGCACTGGCCCGCACCAAGCAGGCCTGTGCCCGCATCAATGGCGAACTTGGCCTGCTGCAGCGTGAAAAAGCCGATGCCATCGTGGCCGCGGCAACAGAAGTGCTGGCCAACCAGCATGCCCTCGAGTTTCCGCTGTCCGTATGGCAAACCGGCTCGGGTACGCAGAGCAACATGAACATGAACGAGGTGCTGGCCAATCGCGCCTCCGAGCTGTTGGGTGGCATGCGGGGCGAGGGACGACAGGTCCATCCCAATGACGAGGTCAACCTCGGGCAGTCGTCCAACGACATCTTCCCCACCGCCATGCACCTGGCGGCCTGCCTGCAGATTGAGGGGCAGCTGCTGCCGGCGCTGCACACGCTGCGGACGCAACTGGAAAACAAATCACAGGCTTTCGCCGGCATCGTCAAGATCGGCCGCACCCACTTGCAGGACGCCACGCCGCTCACACTGGGCCAGGAGTTCTCCGGTTACGTGGCACAGCTGACCCACGCCGAAAGCGCTCTTCGCGCCACCTTGCCAGCCCTGCTTGAGCTGGCCGTCGGCGGCACGGCGGTCGGGACCGGGCTGAACACGCATCCCGAATTCGGCGCGCGTGTCGCGGCAGAACTGGCTCGGGCAACCGGCTTGCCCTTCACCAGCGCGGCCAACAAGTTTGCCGCACTCGCCGCCCATGATGCGCTGGTGTCGGCGCATGGCGCACTCAAGACGCTGGCCGCCGCGCTCATGAAAATCGCCAACGACATCCGCTGGCTGGCCTCCGGCCCGCGCTCGGGTCTGGGCGAACTCAGCATCCCGGAAAACGAACCCGGCAGTTCCATCATGCCGGGCAAGGTGAACCCGACCCAGTGCGAGGCACTCACCATGCTGTGCTGCCAGGTGTTCGGCAACGATGTCGCCATCAACGTCGGTGGTGCCGCAGGCCAGTTCGAGCTCAATGTGTTCAAGCCCTTGATCGCCCACAACTTCCTGCAAAGTGTGCGCCTGCTGGCCGACGGCATGAGCAGCTTCGAAGCGCACTGCGTGCGCGGCATCGAAGCCAACCGCTCACGCATCGACGAACTGATGGAGCACTCCCTGATGCTGGTGACAGCCTTGACGCCGCACATCGGTTACGACCGGGCCGCCGAGATCGCCAAACAGGCACACCGCCAGGGCTGCACACTCAAGCAAGCGGCGGTCGCACTTGGTTATATCTCCGAAAGTGAGTTCGACACCTGGGTGCGACCGGCTGACATGACCCGACCATCCCCGTGACAAGGCACTGAACAACCCAGCTCAGGCAGCCGCCTTGGCAACCTGGCCCAGTTTCGGCAAATGCGCCTCGCGGATCGGCAGGTGAATCAGTGCGGCACCGATGGCCAGCATGATGTCGATGTACCAGACCCAGTCGTAGTTGCCGGTGGCTTCGAACACCTTGCCGCCGAGCCAGGCCCCCAGGAAACCGCCGATCTGGTGCGTCAGCATGACAACGCCGAACAGCGTGGCCATGTTGGCGGTGCCGAAGAACTTGGCCACCAGACCGGCCGTCGGCGGCACGGTGGAGAGAAAGGTCAGGCCCATGACGGCGGCGAACACCAGCATCACAGCACCGGTCTTGGGTGCCAGCAGGAACAGCAGCACCGCCAAGGCGCGCGTGGCATACAACAGCGACAGCAGTGACTTCATGCGCCAGCGCCCCACAGCCCACCCCATGGTCACGCTGCCCACGATGTTGAACAGCCCCAGCATGGCCAGCGACCAGGCACCGAACTGCACCGGCAAGCCGCAAGCGGCAATCACACCCGGCAAATGCGTGGCCAGAAACGCCACGTGAAAACCACAGACGAAAAAGCCTGCCGCCAGCATCAGATAACTTTTGTTCTTCAGCGCGGACCGGATGGCATCCAGCGTACCGACCGGCGGGTGGCCGGCCGGCGCCGACTGCCGCGAGTTGCCCTTGAGCACCAACGCAGCCGGCAATGCCAGCAGCACCAGCAGGCCCATGATCTGCATGGCATTGCCCCAGCCTTGGCTGACCATCAGTGCGCCCGCAATCGGCGCCATCAGGAACTGGCCCAGGGACCCGCCCGCGTTGACAATGCCCGTGGCCAGGCCGCGTTTTTCCAAGGGGATCAGGCGTGCCGTGGCGGCCATCAACACGGCCGGCCCGGCCATGCCGGCCCCACCTGCGGCCAGCACGCCGATGGCCAGGATCAGACCGGCGCTGCTCGTCATGAGCGGCGTCAAAAAGGTGCCCAGCGCCACCAGCAGCACACCGGCGAACAGTACACGGCCGGCGCCGATCCTGTCGGCCATGGCGCCGGCAAACGGTTGTGTGAGCCCCCACCAGAGCTGGCCGAAGGCAAACGCCAGGCTGATGCTGCCAATGCCCAGACCGGTGGCGGTATTGAGCGGACTCAGAAACAGGCCCATGGTCTGCCGCGTGCCCATGGTCAGGGCAAACGTGCCGGCCGCCGCGAGCAGCACGAGCCAGATCATCGCGCGTGGGCTGTGCGTCTTGTCAGTACGGGTCATCGTCGACTCCTGGTTCGAGGGGAGATAAAAGTTCAAGCGCATCGTCAATCAGGGCATGCAGGGCCAGCACACGCTCGATGCCCAGCCGCTCGTTGAGACCGTCCTGCGCCACACGCCAGCGGCGCTGCGCCTCCTGCCGTTTCTCACGGCCGCTCTCGGTGATGCTGACCAGCCGGCTGCGCCCATCCAAGCCAGCCCCCAGCACCAGCCAACCGGCCTCGATCAGCGGCTTGAGGTTGCGCGTCAGCGTGGAGGCATCCATCTTCATGGTCTGCGCCAGCGCGCCGGGACGGATCGGCCCCAGCTTGAGTACATAGGACAGCAGCGAGTACTGGGTCACCTTGAGGCCGGCCTTGACGAGCTCGGCGTCGTAGTACTGCGCCACACGGCGCATCAGCTGGCGCAGCTTGAAGTTGGTACAGCCCTGCGGTTTCATCACCTGTGCACTTGACGCTTGTGTGACAAGTTTCATGGTTTGATTGTATCTACAATTGTTGTATATGCAATAACCAGGAGCACGGCATGGACTCAACCCCGACACCCGCAAACACCCTTGATCAGTGGCTGGCCGAGGAAGCCGCCACGCGCCAGCGGCTGGACGCCGGCCCCGGCCCGGGCGTGGCCAGCCCGGCGCAGATCGGCGGCAAGAACGGTCTGGAGATGATGCAGGCCATGCTGCGTGGTGAGCTGCCCTACGCGCCGATTGCGCGCACGCTGGACTTCCTGCTGGTCGAGATCGACACCGGGCGCGCGGTCTTCCAGGGCACCCCCGGGCCGCAGCACTTCAACCCCATGGGCACGGTGCATGGCGGCTGGTTTGCCACCCTGCTCGACTCGGCACTGGGCTGTGCAGTTCACACCATGATGCCGCCCGGACGCGCCTACACCACGGCCGAGCTGGGGGTGAACCTGGTCAAGGCGCTGACACCCAAGGTGGCACGCGTGCGGGCCGAGGGCCGCGTTATCCACTGCGGCCGCCAGTTGGCCACGGCCGAGGCACGCCTGGTCGGCCCCGACGGCACGCTGTATGCTCATGCCACCACAACCTGCCTTGTTTTTGAAATTCCGGCATCATCCCGACCATGAGACTGCTTCACACCATGCTGCGCGTTGGCAATCTGCAACGCTCGATCGACTTCTACACCCAGGTGCTGGGCATGCAACTGCTGCGCACCTCCGAGAACCCCGAGTACAAATACACGCTGGCCTTTCTCGGCTTTGACGGCGGCAACCCCGGCCAGGCCGAGATCGAGCTGACCTACAACTGGGGCGTGGAAAGCTACGAACTGGGCACAGCCTACGGCCACATTGCGCTTGGCGTGCCCGACGCGTACGCGGCCTGCGAGAAGATCAAGGCCGCCGGCGGCAATGTCACGCGCGAAGCCGGCCCGGTCAAGGGCGGCAGCACGGTGATTGCCTTCGTGACCGACCCGGACGGCTACAAGATCGAGCTGATCCAGCACTGAGGCCCGTCCCGGCCCCGTCACGCGTCGTCCGACATCCGCGTTAGGATGTACCCATTGGCGCTGCCGCACCATGCGGCAGTGACCCACGGGGGCAGACACACAGTGACCGCGTTTCAGACCCTTCAGCAGACCTTCCTGGCTCCGCAGGCGGAGAACGAGGAATTGCACAACTGGCGAGAGCGCATTCTCTCGGCCATTCTGCTGGTGATCGTCACCCTGGGCAGCCTGGCTGCCATTCCCAGCGTGCTGCTCGCCTGGCGCGAAGGGCTGGTGGCGGTGGCCTGGATCGACGCCTTCGCGCTGACCTGGGTGATCGTCATCTGGCGCCACCGCACACTGCCCTACCGTTTCCGCGCCTGGAACCTGCTGGTTCTGGTCTATCTGCTGGGCATGTGGTTCCTCATGAACATCGGCCCGGCCAGCCAGATCTACCTGATGGCCTTCCCGGTGATGGCCGCCCTGCTACTGGGCCTGCGACCGGCCTTGCTGGCCCTGGTGCTCAACGGCATCAGCCTGCTGGGCCTGGGTTATGCCGTCAATGCCGACCTGCCCTTGCCGGGTTTTGAGTCCCAGCCGCTGCTGAAGTGGATCGTCATCACGATCAACTTCATGTTCATCAACTCGGTCATCACGATCTCATGCGCGGTGCTGCTCAACCAGCTGGAAAATTCGCTAGAACGGCAACGCGCGATTGCCAAATCACTCGAACAAGGCCAGAGCCACCTGCAAAAGGCCAACGAGGACCTCCGGCTCACCGGCACGGCCCTGACGCGCCTGAATGACATGGTCGTGATCACCGAGGCCAGTCCCCTGGATGCGCCGGGACCCCGCATTGTTTTCGTCAACGATGCGTTTGAACGGTGCACCGGCTATGCACGCGAAGAGGTGATCGGGAAGACACCACGCGTGCTGCAGGGCCCCCGGACCAGCCGGGCCGAGCTCGACCGGATCAAGGCGGCGCTGGGCAAGCGGGAACCGGTGCATGCCGAGCTGCTCAACTACGCCAAGGACGGCCAGGAGTACTGGCTCGACCTGAACATCGTGCCGGTCACGAACGAGCAGGGTGAACTCACGCACTGGGTGTCGGTGGAGCGCGACATCACCGAACGCAAGAAGGCCGAAGAGGACATCCACCGCCTGGCCTATTTCGACACGCTCACGGGGCTGCCCAACCGGCGCATGCTGCTGGACCGGCTTGAGCATGTGCTGGCGTCGGCACGGCGCTCTCCGGTCATCGGGGCGCTCCTCTACCTCGATCTCGATCGCTTCAAGAACATCAACGATGCGCGCGGCCATGCCGCCGGTGATGCGCTGCTGGTGAGCGTCGGCCAGCGTCTGGGCGCCCTGGTGCGCGAGGAAGACACCGTGGCCCGCCTGGGTGGCGACGAATTCGTGATCCTGACGACCCACCTGACCGCAGACCACGATGCCGGCGGACGGTCCGCCATGGCGGTGGCCAGCAAGGTCCGGGAGGCCCTGGAGCAACCCTTCATGATCAACGGCGATCCCTACAGCACCAGCGCCAGCATCGGCGTCACCCTGCTGCCCAAGCAGGGTCAGTCCGCCGACGAACTGCTGCGCGAGGCGGACACGGCCATGTACCGGGCGAAAGCGGCCGGCCGCAATCGGATCGCCTTTTTTGAAGCGGCCATGCAATCGGAGGTGGAAGAACGCGTAGCACTCGAGCACGACCTGGCACTGGCCATCACCCAGAACCAGCTGGCGCTGCACCTGCAGCCGCAAGTCGACCGCTCGGGGCAGGTCGTCGGCGCCGAGTTGCTGCTGCGCTGGACGCACCCGGTACGCGGCCAGGTGCCCCCCTCGTCATTCATCCCCGTCGCCGAAGACAGCCCCCTGATGCTGCGCCTGGGCCACTGGGTCATGGACCAGGCTTTCCGCACCCAGGTCGATCTGCAGGCGGCGGGCCACGCGCTGCCCTTGTCAATCAACGTCAGTCCACGCCAGTTCCGGCAGTCCGGTTTCGTCCGGCATGTGTCCGACCTGCTCGCAAGCACCGGTGCCAACCCGGCCCACCTGGTCTTCGAGGTCACGGAGGGGCTGCTGATCGAGAACCTGGACCGGACCATCGCACGCATGAACGCGCTGGCCGCACTCGGCATCCGTTTCTCGATCGACGACTTCGGTACCGGCTACTCCAGCCTGGCCTACCTCAAGCGGCTGCCGCTGTACGAGATCAAGATCGACAAGAGTTTCATCGACGACACCCCGGCCGACCCCAACGACACGGCCATCGTGAAGATGATCCTGTCAATGGCCAGGCACATGGGGCTCAAGGTGGTTGCCGAAGGCGTGGAGACGCGTGAGCAGGCCGACTTCCTGATGGCCCATGGCTGCGATGCCCTGCAGGGTTATCTGTTCGCCAAACCGGCACCGGTGGGCGAATGGCTGGCCCGTCAAAGCAGCCGGCCCTTGCAGCCGTTCCCGATGACCTGAGATGCGCCAGGGTCGGGCGGCTGCCGGCTTGCCGGAAACCGCGTGCCGGCCTACAGTCGCAGCGGTTCTTTCCACTTTTTGAGGAGATTGTCATGATCCGTGTTCTCATGCCCCTGGCCGCAGCCGCCCTGCTCACGGCCTGTGCCACCCCGACCGGCCCGACCGCCTCGGCCCAGCTCCAGCCCACGCGCGGCAACACCACCAGCGGCGAGGTACGCTTCACCCAGCAGGGCGACCAGGTGCTGGTCAGTGGTGAGGTACGAGGCTTGAAACCGAATGCCGAACACGGCTTCCACGTGCACGAAAAAGGCGACTGCTCCAGCGGCGACGGCATGAGCACCGGCGGCCACTTCAACCCCATGGGCAAAAAACACGGCGCGCACGATGGCAGCGAGCACCACGTGGGTGACCTGCCCAGCCTGAAGGCCGATGCCTATGGCGTGGCGCGTTTCAACTTTGCATCCAGCAGCATCGCGATCGGCAGCGGCAGCAGCGATGTCGTGGGCCGCGGCCTGATCGTGCACCGCGACCCGGACGACTACACCACCCAGCCCACCGGCAATGCCGGCCCGCGCCTGGCCTGCGCCGTTATCACGCGGATGTAAACCGGCCGCCGCCTCAGGGCTGGCGTGCCTGCAGGATCTGCTGCACCTGCTGCAGGTCCTGCACGGTGTCGATGTCGGTCACGCAACCGGCATCATCCACTATCAATTCAGTAGCACCTTGCGCTTTGACGATAAGGGCTGCGCCCTGATTTCCCTCTAAGCCCATGAGCTGCGACCCGAGCGCGCGGGCAAAACGCACCGGGTGGCCGTGCCGCCCCTGGTACACCGGCCGCACCACCGCCTGCTGTGCCGGCGCTTCGGCCACGCGGCGGATGGTCTCGGGCTGTAGCAAAGGCAGGTCAGCCGGCAGAATCAGCCAGGCGGAGGCCTCCGAGTTGGCACGCACAGCCGCCGCAATTGAATCCCCCATGCCGGGCGAGCCCGACGCTTCCAGATAAAAAGGCAGCCCGCTGCCGCGCACGGCATCCAGCGTGTGCTGCAGCACGGTCTTGTTGCCGAGCAGGGCCTGCAGCTTGTGTGTGCTGCCACCGGAAGCGAGAAAGCGCTCGCCCCGGCCCGAGGCCAGCACGATCACCACCGGCGGCGGCATGGACGCTTCAGGCCGCATTCAGACCGTGGTACAGCCGGGTGCCTGTGCCACCGCGGCGCCGACCGCGTTTTTCACCTGCACGATCTCGGCCACGATCGACACCGCGATCTCGGCCGGCGTCTTGGCGCCGATGGCCAAGCCCACCGGACCATGCAGGCGAGCCAGTTCGTCAGCGCTGAGGTCGAAGTGCTCGGCCAGGCGCTGCCGACGTACAGCCTGGTTGCGGCGGGAACCCAGGGCACCGACGTAAAAGGCCGCCGACTTGAGGGCTTCGAGCAGCGCCATGTCGTCGAGCTTGGGGTCGTGCGTCAGCGCCACGATGGCGGTGTGGGCGTCGGGCAGCAACTCGCGCACCACGTCGTCAGGCATGCCCGGCACACGCTGCACCCCCTCGATCGTGAAGGTAGTGGCGTACTCCTCGCGCGGGTCACACACCAGCACCTCGAAATCGAGCGCGCTGGCCATGTGCGCCACCGCCTGCGACAGCTGGCCGGCGCCGATCAGCAGCAGACGCCACTTCGGTCCGAAGACCGTCGTGAGTGTGCTGCCGTCGAACGCCATGGTCTGGCCTCGCACGGCATCCGCCAACGTGACCTCGCCATCGGCCAGCCGCAGCGTGCGTGCCACCAGCCGGTGGGCGGCGGTGTGCGCCAGCAGCTGCTCAATCCAGGCCGTCTCGCGCAGCGGCTCCTGCACCAGCCGCAAGGTGCCGCCACAGGGCAGGCCGAAGCGGGCCGCCTCCTCCTTGGTCACGCCGTAGGCGATCATTGACGGCAGGCCGGTGTCGTGCGCACCGGCCCCGCTGTGAAACGCAGCCTTGGTACGCGCGATCAGATCGTCCTCGACGCAGCCGCCCGAGACCGAGCCGCTGACCACGCCGTCGTCGCGCACGGCCAGCAGCGCCCCCGGCGGGCGAGGCGCGCTGCCCCAGGTCTCCACCACCGTGACCAGCGTGACCGCGTGGCCGCCGCGCTTCCAGGCCAGCGCATCGGCCAGCACGCGCAGATCCAGACTTTCCATTCGCTTGCCTCTTTCTTTCTGATGCCGCTCAGGCCTGGCGGATGGCCTCCGGCGTCAGCGGCAGCTTGCGCACCCGCTTGCCGGTGAGTGTAGCCACTGCGTTGGCAATCGCCGGCGCAATCAGGGAGGTGGAAGGCTCGCCGATGCCGCCCGGCTTTTCGGTGCTTTCGACCAGCACAACATCGATCACCGGCGCCTCGTTCATGCGCACGATCGGGAAGGTATTGAAGTTGGTCTGCTGCACACGGCCGTTCTGGAGCGTGATCTCCTGCATCAGGGCCGCGCCCGTGCCGAACACCACACCCGACTGGATCTGCGCCTCCACCGTGTCGGGGTTGACCATGCGGCCCAGATCGGCCGCCACCGTGACGCGGTGCACCTTGACGGCGCCGCCTTCCATGCTGATCTCGGCCACCTCGGCCAGGTAGCTGTCGTAACCCTCCATCAACGCGATGCCGCGCGCGCGGCCGGCCGCCAGCGGCGTGCCCCAGCCGGCCTTCTCGGCCGCCAGCTTCAGCACGTTGGCAAAACGCGGCTGGTTCTTCAGCAGCGCCATGCGGTACTGGTAGGGGTCCTGCCCGGCCTCTTTTGCCAGTTCGTCCATGAAACTCTCGTTGGCAAAGGCGTTGAGCGCATGGCTGACCGAGCGCCAGTAGCCCACACGCAGGCCGGCATCGTGCTTGACGATGTCGTGCTTGGTGGCCGGGATCTCGTAGCCGGCCACGGCCGCCTCGATCATCAGCGGGTCCTGTACCTCGGGCGGCAGGCCGAAGACGCGTCCGGTGATGGACTGCGAGGTCAGGCGGAAGGTCATGGCGGTCGGCTTGCCGTCGGCACCGAGCGAGGCGGCCAAGGTGTTGACCGCCTGCGGCCGGTAGAAGTCGTGCGTCATGTCGTCCTCACGCGACCACACCAGCTTGACCGGCTTGCCCACCGCCTTGGAAATCTGCGCCGCCTGGATGATGAAGTCCTGGTCGATGCGGCGGCCGAAACCGCCGCCCAGGAAGGTTGTCTCCAGCGTCACGTCAGCAGGCTTGACGCCCACAGCCGCGGCAATGTTGTTCTGCGCCGCGTCCTGCCACTGGGTCGGGCCGATCAGCTTGACCTTGCCGTTGTCGTAGTGCGCGGTGAAGTTCATCGGCTCCAGCGGCGAGTGCGACAGCAGCTGGCTGACGTACTCGCGGCGCACTACTTTCTGCGACGCGGAAATCACGCCTTCGGCATCCCCCACTTTCTTCAGCTCCAGCGCTTTGCCGGTCTTGGCCGCGGCGCGGATGCCTTCGAGCATGGCCTGGTCGTTGAGCTGGGCACCCTTGCCCTCGTCCCAGGTGATGACCAGCGCCTTGCGCGCCTGGTTGGCACGCCACCAGCTATTGGCCACCACGGCCACGCCGTCTGGAATCTCGACCACGTCGATCACGCCCGGCATGGACTTGGCCTTGCTCGCGTCATACGACTTGACCGTACCGCCGATCACCGGGCACTGCTCCAGCGCGGCATAGACCATGCCGGGCAGCTTGACGTCGATGCCGAAACGCGCCGTGCCGTTGACCTTGGCCGGCGAGTCCAGGCGCAGGGTGCGCTTGCCGACGATGCGGAAGTCCTTCGGGTCCTTGATGGTCACCTTCTCCGGCACCGGCAGCTTGGAGGCCGCTTCGGCCAGCTGGCCGTAAGTGGCTTTTTTGCCCTTGGGGCCGAACACCATGCCGTTCTCGGCCTTGAGCTCGCTGGGGTCCACCTTCCACTTGGCGGCCGCGGCACTGATCAGCATCTCGCGCACCTGGGCACCGGCCACACGCAGCTTCTCCCAGCCGTCGCGCACCGAGGTCGAGCCGCCGGTGAGCTGCGGCCCGCCCAGCAACGGGTTGCCGTAGAGCTTGGCGTTGGGTGGTGCAATGCTGACCTTGATCTTGCGGATGTCGACGTTGAGCTCTTCGGCGATCAGCATCGGCATGGAGGTGTAGACCCCCTGTCCCATTTCGGAGCGCGCCGAGATCAGCGTGATGGTGTTGTTGTCGGCAATGTGCACCCAGGCGTTGGGCGTGTGCACCATGCCGGCGGCCATGGCCTCGAGCTTGGCGCCGGGCAGGGCCACGCCCATGAGCAGGCCCCCGGTGGCCAGCGAGGTGGTCTTGAGGAAATTGCGGCGGGAAGTTTCAGTGGTCATCATGATGTGTCTCCTCCTCAGGCAGCCTGGCGCAGGGTGGCAGCCGCATCCTTGATGGCCGCCTTGATGCGGCCATAGGTGCCGCAGCGGCACAGGTTGCCGCTCATGGCCTGGTCAATGTCTGCATCGCTCGGGTTCTTGTTCTTGGCCAGCAGAGCGGCTGCGCTCATGAGCTGGCCCGACTGGCAGTAACCGCACTGCGGCACGTCGTGCTTGATCCACGCCTTCTGCAGCGGATGGCTGTTGTCCTTGGACAGGCTCTCGATGGTGGCGATCTTCTTGTTGCCGACCCGGTCCAGCGGAGTCTGGCAGGAGCGCACCGCCTCGCCGTTCAGGTGCACGGTGCAGGCACCGCAGTGGGCGGCACCGCAGCCGAACTTGGTGCCGGTCAGGCCCAGTTCATCGCGGATCACCCACAGCAAGGGGGTATCGGGTTCGGACTTGGCGGTCACCGCCTTGCCGTTGACGTTCAGCTTGATGCTCATCGCGAAGGCTCCTCTCTATATAAGTCGCCCCTCATGGAGCCGACATTGTTGGATTGAGACTGCGCAAGCGTAGGTCATGACCTGGGTCAAGTCATAGGGGTATGCCCTAGGTCCCGGCCTGGTTTTTGCAAATTGAGACACCGCCTCGCCGGCGTGAAATACAGCGCTGCACCTGGGCCCAGGATTTACACTTGGCCATGACCTCGATTGCCGACCTCCGCAAAAGTTACGAGCGCCACGAACTCAGTGAAGACGCCTCGCACGCCAACCCGTTGAAGCAGTTCGACCAGTGGCTGCACGAAGCCATCAACTCGGAAGTGCCGGAGCCGAACGCCATGACGGTGGCGACCGTCGGCAGCGACCTGCGGCCTTCCACCCGGGTGGTGCTGATCAAGGGTTACGACGAACGCGGCATCGTCTGGTACACAAATTACGAGAGCCGCAAGGGCCGCGAACTGGCCGGCAATCCGTTTGCCGCGCTGCAATTCCACTGGGTCGAGCTGGAGCGCGTGGTGCGCATCGAAGGCCGGGTGGAGCGCGTCAGCGAGGCGGAAAGCGACGCGTACTTCCACAGCCGCCCGCTCGATTCGCGCATCGGCGCCTGGGCCAGCCCGCAAAGCCAGGTGATCACCGGCCGCGGTGTGCTGGTGACTAACGCGGCGCGTTACGCCGCCCAGTTCATGCTGCAGCCGCCGCGCCCGCCGCACTGGGGCGGTTTCCGTCTGATTCCGGAGCGCTGGGAGTTCTGGCAGGGCCGCCCGAGCCGGCTGCACGACCGGCTGCGCTACACGCCCGACACCCAAGGCGGCTGGCTGCGCGAACGCCTCGCGCCATAACGACCTTTACAGCCGGCCTGCCAACAACATCACCAGCGGCAGCGTGAGCAAGGCCAACGCGTTGGACACCATGACGCTGGCCGTCACCAGTTCCTCGGCCACGGCATAACGCTGCGAGAACAGGAAAACGTTGGCGCCGATCGGTAGCGCCGCGGTGACCACCATCACGAGCAGCGGCAGGCCGCTCAGGCCGAAGAGTGTGCCGAGCAGCGCCACCAGCGCCGGCATCAGCAGGTTCTTCACCAGCGACACACCAAAAGCGCCGCGCAGCTGCGCGCCCACACCCGAGCCGGCCAGCGTCACGCCCACCAGCAACAGTGCCAGCGGGCCGAAGGCATTGCCCAGCCATTGCAGGGGCTTGTCGATGGCCTCGGGAATCACCCAGCCGGTCTGGGCAAACAGCAGGCCGGCAATGATGGGCAGCGGCACCGGGTGGATGACGGCATTGCGCACCGCCCCCAGCACCGTGCGCAGCAGATGCCGTTGGCCGGCCTGGCCGGCCGCCTCACGCGCCACCGCCAGCTCCAGCAGCACCGTACTGGCCGTCAGCAACACCAGCGCGTGCAGCGACACCAGCGTGAGCAGGATCACCAGGCCGTCCGCACCGTAGGCCAGGCCGATGAGCGAGATGCCGATCATCACCGTGTTGCTGAAGGTGGCAGCCAAGGCCAGCACGGCGGCGCGCCGGTTGAAGCCTTGCAGCAGCAGCGTGGCGGCAAACAGGATGGCCACCGCGACGAAATAGGCCGCCAGCGGCCGGAAGTCGAGCTGCTCCACATGCACCGTGCCCATGGTGCGGAACATCAGCGCCGGCGTGAGCACCACGAACACCAGGTTTGAAAGGTCTTTGGTGGCCTCAGCCCTTATCCATCTTGCACGACCAGCTACAAAACCGATAGCAACCAACAGCGCGACAGGCATCAGGGTGGACAGGACGGAAGCAGGGTTCACAGGAGAGAGCGCGCAGTTCAGGAGACGGGGATCAGCACGGGCAACACGAAGCCATGGCGTTCAGCCATGGCCGGTCGCCGGCCGGGCGTCGAAACGCTGGAGGATATGGCCTGCCATGCCTTTGGCCAGTTCATCCTCGGCAAAGAACACGGTACCTACGCCTTCCTCGCGCAACAGGGCCGACTCGGCCTCGCTGTGGCTGCGCAGCACGACCTCGATACCCGGGTTGAGTTTGCGGGCGGTGTCCGCCATCTGCCGGACATTGAGCAGGTCAGGCGTGGCCACCACCAGCATGGCCGCATCGGCGATGTGCGCCTGGATCAGCACCGCCGGCTCGGCCGCATTGCCCGACACGGCGACCTTGCCGTTCTTGCGCAAGTCCTCCACCAGCTCGCGGTTCTGCTCCGCCACCACGTACGGAATGCCGCGCGCCTCCAGCGCCTGGGCAATACGACGCCCGACACGGCCATAACCGACCAGCACCACCTGCTTTTCCAGGTACTTGCGCTCGGTACTCATCGGCAGTTCGGCGTACGGGTCTTCACGCTGTTCCAGTTGGCGCGCCAGGGCGGAACGCTTGAGTATACAGCGCTGGAACGGCGCCACGGCAGCGAACAGGAAGGGGTTCAAGGCAATCGAGATCAACGCCCCGGCCAGCACCAGGCTCATGCCCTGGGCAGGCAACAGGCCGAGCGACAGGCCCAGCCCCGCCAGGATGAACGAGAACTCGCCGATCTGCGCCAGGCTGACCGCCACCGTGAGGGCGGTGTTGAGCGGGTAGCGGAACGCGATCACCAGCGCCAGCGCGGCGAGCGACTTGCCCAGCACGATGATGGCCACCACGCCCAGCACGCGCCAGGGCTGCTCAACCAGGATGGCCGGATCGAACAGCATGCCGACCGACACGAAGAACAGCACGGAAAAGGCATCGCGCAAGGGCAAGGACTCTTCCGCCGCACGGTGGCTGAATTCGGACTCGCGCATCACCATGCCGGCAAAGAAGGCGCCCAGCGCAAACGACACGCTGAACAACGCGGCCGCGCCGTAGGCGATACCGATGGCCACGGCGATCACGGTCAGGGTGAACAGCTCACGCGAGCCAGTGCGCGTCACCTGCCACAGGACCCAGGGCAGCAGGCGGCGCCCCACCACCAGCATCAGGGCGATGAAAGCGCAGACCTGCAGCAGGGTCTGCCCGATGGTCATCCACAGCGGGCTGGCCTCCGCCGTCGGCACACCCGTGCCACCCAGCACCCCCGCCAGGGGCGGCAGCAGCACCAGCACCAGCACCGTGGCCAGATCCTCCACCACCAGCCAGCCCACGGCAATGCGCCCGTTCATTGTCTCCAGCACGCCCCGGGCCTCCAGGCCCTTGAGCAGCACCACGGTACTGGCGCACGACAGGGACAGGCCGAAGATCAGACCGGCGCCCCAGCTCCAGCCCCACCACCAGGCCAGCGCCATGCCCAGCACGGTCGCCAGCCCCATCTGCACCACCGCGCCGGGCACGGCGATGCGCTTGACCGACAGCAGGTCCTTGAGCGAGAAATGCAGGCCGACACCGAACATCAGCAGCATGACGCCGATCTCGGACAGTTGGGAGGCAATCCCCACATCGGCCACAAAGCCAGGCGTGGCCGGGCCGATGAGGATGCCGGCGACCAGGTAACCGACCAAGGCCGGCACCTTGAGGCGTTCGGCGATGAACCCCAGAATCATCGCCATGCCGAAACCGGCCGCCAACGTGGTGATCAGTGAGATGTTGTGTTCCATTCAGGGGCTCTGCGGCAGCGAAGAGGTCAGGCGTGGGCGTGCGGTCATGCGAATTATTTTGACAGAAGGCCCCGGCAAAGCGGCACAGCGCCTGGACTACACCCACAAACCGACTGGTATTGCCCGTGGTCTTGGCATGGGCCTCCCCACCGATGCACATGACGCGCACCGCATCATGGCCTGCACCCATGAAGCGAAAGAAAAAAGGCTGCCGGCACAACCGGCAGCCTCGTGGTTGGCGCCCGCCTGAGGCAGGTACCCGTCCCTGTTCAGGCCGATACCTCGGCCACCCAATCAGAAGCTGATCTGCAGCCCGACCTTCAGGTTGCGCCCCGGCAAGGGCGCCTTGCCCGCCGCGGTCTGCGTCAGGATGGAACTGGCCGAATAGGCCAGGGTGTCGCCGATGTTGTCCAGGCGTGCATACCAGAGCAGGCGCGACCTGCCGGCCTTGGCGCGGTAGGTCAGCGCCGCGTTCCACAGCGTGTAGCCGCTGGTGGCCCGCTGGCCGTCGGGCACGCGGTCCTGCGCCGCGATCTGGTCGACACCCAGACGTGCGCCCCAGGGCCCGCTGGACCACAGCAGCGTGGCACCCAGTCGCATCGGCGCAATGCGTGGCAGCGGCTGACCGGTGCTGGTGTTGTCGGCGCGCACGGTGTCGGCCCGCAGTGCCAGGTCGAGCGTGTTGCCCACCTCCAGCAGGCGGATGTTGCCGTTCAGCTCCATCCCGGTGAAGCGCGCCTGCACCTGGGTGTAGCTGTACTGCGGCGGCGAGGCCGTCAGATCGGTGCCTTCGAGCGAGATGTAGTTGCTGAACTGGTGCTGGAACACCTGCACCCGCGCGCTGTGGGCACCCCGTTTCCAGGCTGCACCGATGTCCAGGTTGGTCGAGCGCTCCTTCTGCAGGTTGGCGTTGCCGATCTCGTAGGCATTGGTGGCCACGTGCTGACCGTTGGCGAACAGCTCGTAGTCTTTCGGCGCCCGTTCGTTCCACGACAGGTTGGAAGTGAGTTGCCACTCGGGGGCCACATTCCACAGCGCCCCCAGCGCGTAACTGCCCGGGTTGAAACTGCGGCTGGCGGGCGTGAACCGTGCGATGGTCGGGTGGCCGTTCGAATCAACCTGCACCGACTCCAGCCGGGCACCGGCACTGAGGCGCCCCCAGCGGGTGGCCAGCTCCTCATGCGCGAACGCGGCGCCCTGGCGCGTACGGCTGTAGGGCGCGAACGCCTCGTCGCCGTCGGCCGAGAACTCGCTGTCCTCGAACTGCAGGCCGATCACGCCATCCAGCGCGCCCCACCTGGCATGGCGCGCCTGCAGCCGCAGGTCGTTGCCGGTGCTCTTGAACAGGGTGCCGGCCACGCCGGCGTTGAACTCGGTGTGGCGGTAGTCGTTGCGGCTGAACTGGGCCTTCACGCTTTGCAGCACACCGCCCAGGTCGCGCACCTCGCCCTCCAGTGCCAGCCGGCTGGAACGCATGGCGATGTTGACCTCGTCTTCCGCCACCGTGCCGTAGTTGCTGTCGTAGGTGGAAAGCGAAGCACCCAGGTAGCCGCGGTCGAAGAACAGCGAGCCACCGAGCGCACCGCCCCAGCTCTGGCTGGCCGAGTTGCAGATGCGGCGGGCCGTGGTGGTGATGCCGCCGCGCGTGCAGGCCAGATCGACCGGCATGGCCACATCCTGCGTGTTGCGCGACATCACGTCGGCATGCAGCGCATAACGGTCGGTACCGGTTTCCAGCAGCACGGCACCGCTTTGCTCGCGGTTGCCGCTGGCCAGGCCGACATCGGCCTTGCCTGCCACCCCCCCCTGGGCGTCGAACAGCCGCTCGCGCGGGATGCGGTTGTCGATCACGTTGACGACACCGCCCACGGCGCTGCCGCCGTACTGCAGGGCGCCGGGGCCGCGCAGCACCTCGATCCGCTCGATGGTCAGCGGGTCCTGGGTCACGGCGTGGTCGTAGCTCAGGCTGGAGACATCGCTGCTGGCACCGCCGTTGTTCAGGATGCGGATGCGGTCGCCATCCAGGCCGCGGATCACCGGACGGCTGGCATTCGGTCCGAAGTAGGTGCTGCTGACACCGGGCGTGCCGTCAACGGTTTCGCCCAGGGTGGATTTGGAGCGCAGCAGCAAGGCCTCGCCCGAATATTGCTCGGCGGGGGCGATCAGCTCCGTCGCGCCCAGCGGATTGCCGGTGACCACGACGGGGGCCAGGCTGGGCGCCTCGCCGGATTGCGCCAGCGCCGAAGCGCCGGTCAGGGCCGTCAGGCTCAGGGCCAGCGGCGGCAACAAAGACAGTGAAGCGAAGGCAGTGCCCGGGGCACTGTGCAGGGAATGAAGGTTTTTCATGGCAGGTTCGTTGAATCGAAATGGCCTGCCTCAGGTCGGCCGGGGGCGGCGCCTGAGACAAGGACGAGACGGAATTCAGCGAACCAGGGGAGGTGCCCGCGCCTCGAAGGGCGCGGGAGCAGGCAGGAACAGGCGGGGTAGAACCGCCTGCGAGACATACAAAGGCAGCGGCAGCGCCAGGGCCGGCAACGCCAAGGCCGGCAGCACGTCGGCGTGGCCCAACTGGTCGTACAGCCGGCAATCGGACTCGCCGCCATCGGGGGCCAGCAGGTGCGCCAGCAGGCCCGGGGCATGGGCCGCCGTCGCGCCCTGTGCCATGTGGGCGACCGGTACGCTGCCCACATGCGGACTGTGCAGCGCACGGTGCGCCAGGCCCAGCATCTGCGCCCACAGCAGCGCCACGACGAGCAGCAGCACCGGGCCGAAGGCCGGGCGCTGGCGCGTCATGTGCGGATGGGAACGAGGTGGCTGCATAGTGGAAAGGCGGTCGAGTTTACTTCAGCGTCATTTCACCGGCACCGCATCGGTCATGCGGTAGTACATGCCGTAGGAATCGTCATGCAGCACGGAAAAGTGCCCTTCCACCACCACCGGCTCCATGCCGTACTTCACCGGCGTCTTGCTCTTCACCTCGATCATGCTCTCCGGCCCGCCGGGCACGCAGAAGGAGCAGGTCAGCGGCACCGAGCTGAGCAGGAAATGCGTCTGCTTCTCGCCCGGGTCGAGCGGCATCATGAACCCCTGCACGCGCTGGGTCTTCTGGTCCAGCGCCTGGATGGCCGGCGGGAACACCGGCCGCACGCGGTTCTTTTCCACTTTGGTCTTGACCGTGGTCAGCAGCGACCAGGCCAGCACGTCGGTACGCTCCTTCAACTGCGGAAACGGGCTGTTCGGGCTGTGCACGCCGGCGCCACTGCCGTAGGGGCCGGACGGGACGGGCGAGCTCAGCTGCGCCTGCGCGCCCAGGGCAGCACCCAGCAGCATGGCCAACAAGGGTAAGCAGGGTCTGTTCAACAGCATCTTCATTTCGAATTCAGTAATTGTCCGGCTTCCACCCGGTAGGCGCTGAACGCCGGCAACAGGGCGGCCAACGCCGCCACGCCCAGCGCGATCGCCGGCACCCAGGCCTCCACGCCCAGCCAGAGCCAGCCGGTCAGGGGCAGCGATTGTTCGGCCTGCAATAAAAAGCCTAACAGAGCTGTCAAGAGGTGACCACCCGCCAGCCCCAGCACGCTGGCCAGCACGGCCAGCCACAGTGCCTCGCACAGCAGCAGCCCGGCGAGCCGGGCCGGGCTGGCGCCCAGCATGCGCAGCAGCGCCAGATCAGCACGCCGCTCGCGCACCGCATTCCACAACGCAATGAACACACTCAGGGCGGCGGTGAGCAGCAGCACGGCACCGAAACCGCGCAGCACATCGGCCCCGACGCCGACCATGCGCAGCAGGCGCGTGATCTCCAGCGCCGGCGCCGCCGCCTGCAGGTTGGTCGTGCTGTTCACAAAGCGTGGAAACGAAACCGCCGCCAGCGGACTGCGGTACCGGATCAGCGCCAGCGTGATCTCGCGCTGCTCGTTTTCATGACCGTCCCCATGGGCCTCGTCATGGTCGTCATCGTGCTCGCCCGCCTGGCCGTGGCCGACCTCATGCACCTGCCACACCGACTCGGTGCCCGTCAGCACCAGGCGGTCCAGCACGCAGCTGCAGGGCGCCAGCACACCGCTCACCCGGTAGGGGTGTGCCGCATGGGCCGCGCCGCCACCGCCAAGACCATGCGCACCGGCAAAGACCTGCCCGGCCTGCAGCCCGGTGGCCTGCGCCGCCTGCGCGCCCAGCACCACTTCCATCGGCGCCTGCCAGACCTGCCCTTGCGCCAGTTGCACGCCGTAGTGGCGCAGGTAATCCGGCGTGGTACCGACGATGCGAAAACCCTGGACGCTGTCGCCCAGGCTGAGCGGAATCAGCTGGGCCACGCGCGGGTCACGCGCCAGCGCCTGCACCGCCGTCAGTGGAATATTGCCGGGCGGCACGTCGAGGTGGAAGACACCGGCCAGGATCAGCTGCATCGGGCTGCCCTTGGCGCCCACCACGGCGTCGATGCCGGCCAGGTCGCGCTCGAAAGCACGGTCGATCTGCGCGCGCGTCAGCAGCACGAAGGTGATGGCGGCCAGGCCGAGCGAAAGCAGCAGCAGGTTGAGGCCAGCTGCCAGCGGCCGCGAGACCAGGTAACGCCAGGACAATGCTATTGTTTTCATAGCTATTGGCGCATATCCGACGAGGCCAAAGCCTCGTTTTGACCATCAAGGCCGAGCACCGCCGCCTGCGGCAGGGCCTGCCGCACCCGCGCATCGTGGGTGGCGATCACCAGCGTGGCGCCGCAGCGCTGGGCCGTGGCCTGCAACAGGGCCAGCGCGTCCTGCGCCGCCTCGTCGTCTAGGCTGGCGGTGGGTTCGTCGGCCAGGATCACTTTCGGTTGCAAGAGCACGGCACGCGCCAACGCCACGCGCTGCGCCTGGCCGCCTGAGAGCTGTGCCGGTTTGCGCCCGGCCAACTCAGCCACGCCCAGGGCGGCGAGCGCCGCCTGGATCGCGGCCCGGTCCTCCGGCAAACCAGCGGCAAAGTAGGCCAGTCCCAGGTTGCCGGCCACGGTGAGCGCCTCGCTCAAGTGCAGTTGTTGCGGCAGAAAACCGATGTGGCGTGCACGCCAGGCATCGCGCTGCACGGCCGTGAGCGCGGCCAGCGTCTGGCCGGCCACCAGCAGCTCACCGGCGCTGGGGGCGCGCAAGCCGGCGGCCAGCGCCAGCCAGGTGGATTTGCCCACGCCGGAGCGCCCGCGCAACAACAGCACGCCGCCCTGCGGTACCTCGACATCGGGAAAGAGCAGCTCCGCCCCGCCGGGGTAGCGGTAGCGCAAGCCGTGCGTGGTGATCATGCGTGGCGCCTTACCTTACTTGAGCAAGGCGGCAAAGGTCTGCCGCAGCTTGGCCACCTTGGGGCCCACCACGAAAGCGCAGTAACCCTGGTTGGGGTGCTGCTCGTAATAGTCCTGGTGGTAGTCCTCGGCCGGCCAGTAGTTGGCCAGTGGCAGCACCTCGGTCACGATGGGCCCGTGGAAAACCGCCGCCTGCTCCAGCTCGGCAATGAGCAGCTCCGCCTCCAGCTTCTGCTCCGGGGTGCTGAAGTAGATGGCGCTGCGGTACTGGGTGCCGACATCGTTGCCCTGGCGGTTCAGCGTGGTCGGGTCGTGGATGGTGAAGAAGATCTCCAGCAGCTGGCGCAGGCTGACCTGCGCCGGGTCGTAGGTCAGGCGCACCACCTCGTTGTGCCCTGTCGTGCCCGTGCAGACCTGCTCGTAGCTCGGCCGCTGCACCTGGCCGTTGCTGTAGCCGCTCTGCACATCGACCACGCCGCGCACGCGCACGAACACGGCCTCGGTGCACCAGAAGCAGCCACCGCCGAGGGTGATCATGGGCAGGGAATCGGTCATGGCAAGCGCTCCGTTGAATCGACAGGTGTTGCATCTTAGATGCCTTGCGCCCCTGCCGGCTTTACCCAAGATTTACCTGCGGCTTGCCAGCCGCTGGTTTGCGCTGGTTAGGCTTGCAGCTTGACGCGTGGGGGTGGAGTCGCTACATTAATAACCCGCGAGTCATTAAACCGATGTCACCGATTTCCAAGTTCATCTGCGAGACGCATGCCAAGGTGCACGCCAAGCGCGAACGCCGCAAGGAAGCCCGTCCGGGCGAACTGCTGGCGGCCGCCTTGGAGCTGTTCGTGGAAAAAGGCTTTGCCGCCACCAAGTCGGAAGAGGTGGCACGCCGTGCCGGCGTCTCCAAGGGCACGCTGTTCCTCTACTTCGCCAGCAAGGAAGAGCTGTTCAAGGCCGTCATCCGCGAGAACATTGCCGGCCGCTTCCCGGAGTGGAATGCCGAGTTCGATGCCTACACCGGCAGCACGGCCGATCTGCTGCGCTACACCATGACCATCTGGTGGCAACGCCTGGGCGCCACCAAGGCCGGCGGCATCACCAAACTGATGATGAGCGAGGCCAGCAATTTTCCCGAGGTGGCCGCCTACTACCAGAAGGAAGTGATCGAACCCGGCCATGCACTGGTCCGGCGCATCCTGCAGCGCGGCATCGACCGCGGTGAGTTCCGGTCGATCGACCTGAAATACGGCGTCTACAGCGTGCTGGCGCCGATGATTTTTCTGCTGACCTGGGAGCACTCGCTCGGCGCCTGCGCCGGCTGCGACGAGACCCTGGACCCCGAGAAATACCTGGCGGCCCAGGTGGAAACCATCCTGCATGGCCTGTGCAAATCCGACACACCTCCCCCGCCTGAACACAAGAAAGACCGCTGAGCATGAAACGCTGGATCAAATGGGGCCTGATGGCGCTGGTACTTGCCTTGCTGGCCATCGGCATCCTGCGTGCGCTGTCGGCGCGCAAGACCCAGCAAGCCGCACTCGCCACGGCGCAGGGTGCGCAAACCGTGGTGGAGCTGGCCGCCAGCGATGTGCTGCCGGTCAAGTCGCAGGAGCTGATGCGCGGCCTGCCGGTGTCCGGCACGCTCAAGGCCGTGAACGCGGCCTTCGTCAAGGCACGCGTGGCGGGCGAGCTGCAGGAACTCAAGGTACGCGAAGGTGACAGTGTGCGGGCCGGCCAGCTGATTGGCCGAATCGACCCGGCCGAATACGATGCCCGGCTGCGCCAGGCGCAGCAGCAGGCCGACGCCGCGCAAGCACAGATCGACATCTCGCAGCGCCAGTACGACAACAACAAGGCCCTGGTGGACCAGGGTTTCATCTCCAAGACCGCGCTCGACACCTCGCTGGCCAACCTCAACGGCGCGCGCGCCAGCCACCTGGCGGCAGTGGCCGCCGCCGATGTGGCGCGCAAGAGCGCAAGCGACACCCGGTTGCAGGCCCCGATCAGCGGCCAGATTTCGCAGCGCCTGGCGCAACCGGGCGAGCGTGTGGCCGTGGATGCACGCATCGTGGAGATCGTGGACGTCTCGCGGCTGGAAATCGAGGCCACCTTGAGCGCAGCCGATTCGCTGGACGTGCGGATCGGCCAGGAAGCCCAGCTGCAGATTGAAGGCAGCCCCCAGCCGGTGACCGCGCGCGTGGTGCGCATCAACCCCAGCACCCAGGCCGGCAGCCGCAGCGTGCTGGTCTACCTCGGCCTGGCCTCGACCGACGGCCTGCGCCAGGGCCTGTTTGCCCAAGGCACGCTCGGCACCGCCAAGCTGACCGCGTTGGCCGTGCCGGTGAGCGCCGTGCGCACCGACAAGCCAGCGCCCTATGTGCAGCTGGTGGACCAGCAGCAGGTGAAACACCAGACCGTCACCCTGGGCGAACGCGGCGAGGCCGGCGGCGGCCAGCCCATGGTGGCCGTGACAGGCGTGGCCGAGAACAGCGTGGTGCTGGCCGGCACCATTGGCACACTGCGCGAAGGCACGCGGGTGAAGTTCACGGCACCAGCTGCCCCGCCCGCGGCCGCCACGCCTGCAGCACCCGCTTCGCAGGCACGCTAAGCCATGTGGTTCACCCGCGTCAGCCTGAAGAACCCGGTCTTCGCCACCATGGTGATGCTGGCCTTTGTCGTGCTGGGCCTGTTCTCTTACCAGCGCCTGCAGGTGGACCAGTTCCCCAACGTCGACTTCCCCGTGGTGGTGGTCACCACCGAATACCCGGGTGCCTCGCCCGAGATCGTGGAGAGCGAGGTCAGCAAGAAGATCGAGGAAGGTGTCAACTCGATCGCCGGCATCAATGCCCTGACTTCGCGCAGCTACGAAGGCCAGTCGGTGGTGATCATCGAATTCCAGCTGCACATTGACGGCCGCAAGGCGGCCGAGGATGTGCGCGAAAAGGTGGCCTCGATCCGGCCCAACCTGCGCACGGAGGTCAAGGAGCCGCGCGTGCTGCGTTTCGACCCGGCCAACCGCGCCATCTGGTCGCTGGCGGTGCTGCCGGAGACCAGCCAGGGCAAGCAGCTGAGCGCGGTCGAACTGACCAACTGGGCCGACCAGGTGCTGAAAAAGCGGCTGGAGAACGTGCGCGGCGTCGGCTCGGTCACGCTGGTGGGCGCCACCAAACGCGAGATCAACATCTATCTCAAGCCCCAGGCGCTGGAGGCCTTCGGCATCACACCCGACCAGGTGGTGGCCGCGGTGAAGAGCGAAAACCAGGACCTGCCGCTGGGCGCCGTGCGCTCGCTGACGCAGGAGCTGATGGTGCAGGTTGATGCGCGCATGCAGCGGCCGGAAGACTTCAACCGCATCATCGTGACGCGCAAGGGCACGACACCGATCCGCCTGGGCCAGGTGGCCACGGTACAGGACGGCGCGCAGGAAATCGACACCCTGGCGCTCTACAACGGCCAGCGCACGCTGCTGGCCTCGGTGCAGAAATCGCAGGATGAAAACACCATCGCCGTGATCGACGGCCTGACGCGCGCCGTGGCCGAACTGCAGAGCCAGTTGCCGCCCGGCGTGCGGCTGGAGCCCATTGCCGACGGCTCGCGCCCGATCCGTGTGGCAGTGGACAACGTGCGCCGCACCCTGATCGAAGGCGCCATCCTCACCGTGCTGATCGTCTTCCTGTTCCTGAACTCATGGCGCTCGACCGTCATCACCGGTCTGACGCTGCCGATCGCGCTGATCGGCACCTTCCTGTTCATGCACCTGTTCGGCTTCACCATCAACATGATCACGCTGATGGCGCTCTCGCTGTGCGTGGGCCTGCTGATCGACGACGCCATCGTGGTGCGCGAGAACATCGTGCGCCACGTGCAGATGGGCAAGACACCCTACCAGGCCTCGCTCGACGGCACGCAGGAAATCGGGCTGGCGGTGCTGGCCACCACCTTCTCCATCGTCGCGGTGTTCCTGCCGATCGGCTTCATGGGCGGCATCATCGGCAAGTTCTTCCACGAGTTCGGCATCACCATCGTGGCCGCGGTGCTGATCTCGATGTTCGTCAGCTTCACGCTCGACCCCATGCTGTCTTCGGTCTGGCATGACCCCAGCATCGACACCCACGGCCAGCCGCACGAAGCGGTCACGTTGTACGACAAGACCATCGGCCGCGTCACCGGCTGGTTTGACCGCACCACCGAAAGCCTGGCCGAGGCCTACCAGGGCATCCTGCGCTGGTCGCTGGCGCACAAGCTGGCCACGCTGGGGTTGGCGCTCGCCGTGTTCATCACCAGCATCTTCATGGTGCCGCTGCTGGGCACCGAGTTCGTGCCAAAAGCCGACTTCTCGGAAACCACGGTCAACTTCTACACACCGGTCGGCTCCTCGCTGGAGGTGACCGAGGCCAAGGCCCGCCAGGTGCAGGACATCATCCGTGAGTTTCCCGAGGTGCGCTACACCCTGGCCACGCTCAACACCGGCAATGCGCTCGGCAAGAACTACGCCAGCATCTACGTGCGGCTGGTGGACCGCAAGGAGCGCTCACGTAATGTGGACCTGATGTCGGCCGTACTGCGCGAGCGCCTGAAGCAGGTGCCCGGTATCACCGTCACGCATGCCGGCCTGCTGGACGCGGTCGGCGGGCAGAAGCAGATCGAGTTCTCGCTGCAGGGCCCTGACCTCAAGGAGCTGGAGCGCCTGACCGCGCTGGTGATGGAGAAGATCCGCGACATCCCGGGCCTGGTGGACCTGGACTCCAGCGCCAAACCCAACAAGCCGACCATCGAGGTCGACATCCAGCGCGACGCCGCCTCCGACCTCGGCCTCAACGTTAACCAGATCGCCAGCGCACTGCGCATCCTGGTGGCCGGCCAGACCGTGGGCAACTGGCGCGCCAGCGACGACCAGACCTACGACGTCAACGTGCGCCTGGCGCCCGATGCTCGCAACACGCTGGCCGACCTGGAGCGCCTGCCCTTCACGCTGGGCAGCAACACCGACGGCAGCTCGCGCGTGGTGCGCCTGAACCAGGTTGCCGCGCTGCACGAGAGCACCGGCTCCAACCAGATCAACCGGCGCGACCTGACGCGCGAGGTGGCGATCAACGGCAATGTCTACAACCGCTCCGGTGGCGAGGTGTCCAACGACATCCGCAAAGCACTGGACGGCATCAGCTTCCCGCCGGGTTACCGCTACTCGTTCAGCGGTTCAACCAAGAACATGGCCGAATCGTTCGGCTACGCTGTCTCGGCGCTGGCCATGGCCATCATCTTCATCTACATGATCCTGGCCAGCCAGTTCAAGAGCTTCTTCCAGCCGCTGGCGCTGATGACTTCGCTGCCGCTCACCCTCATCGGCGTGGTTCTGGCGCTGCTGATGTTCGGCTCCACGCTGTCGATGTTCTCCATCATCGGCGTCGTCATGCTGATGGGTCTGGTGACCAAGAACGCGATTCTGCTGGTGGACTTCGCCATCCGCGCCCGCGAAGAGGGCATGGAACGCGCCGACGCCCTGCTGATGGCCGCGCGCGTGCGGCTGCGCCCGATCCTGATGACCACCCTGGCCATGATCTTCGGCATGGTGCCGCTGGCCTTTGCCCTGACCGAGGGCTCCGAGCAGCGTGCCCCCATGGGCCAGGCGGTGATCGGCGGCGTCATCACCTCCTCGCTGCTGACGCTGGTGGTGGTGCCTGTGGTCTACTGCTACATGGATGATTTCAGTCAATGGTTGCGCCGACGCTGGGGCCCGAAACACTGAGCGCCCGGTAAAATTTTCCAGGATGATTTAAAATACCCCATGGAGTATATGAAATGAACGTCGAACAAGCCCGCTTCAACATGATCGAGCAGCAGATCCGCCCCTGGAATGTGCTCGATGCCGAAGTCCTGGAACTGCTGTCAGTGGTCAAGCGCGAAGACTTCGTGCCGCCGGCGCACAAGGCGCTGGCTTTTGCCGACATGGAAATTCCGCTGCGCGGCACCAGCGAGGCCGCCTTGCAACTGGGCCAGTGCATGCTGGCGCCCAAGGTCGAAGCACGCATGCTGCAGGACCTGGCGATTGCGCCCACCGAGAAGGTGCTGGAAATCGGCGCCGGCTCCGGCTACATGGCCGCCCTGCTGGCCCAGCGCGCCCAGCGCGTCATTTCGCTGGAGATCGAGCCTGAACTCGTGACGCTGGCACGCGCCAACCTGCAGAAGGCCGGCATCCTCAACGCCGAAGTGCGCCAGGGCGACGGCGCCAAGGGCGTGCCGGTGGAAGGCCCGTTCGATGTCATCGTGCTGAGCGGTTCGGTGGCCGAAGTGCCGCACAAGCTGCTGGAGCACCTCAAGCGCGGCGGCCGCCTGATGGCCATCGTGGGTGATCAGCCGGTGATGCGCGCCACCCTGATCACGCGCACCGGTGACGCCGAATACCGTACCACCCAAGCCTGGGACACGGTGGCACCGCGCCTGCTGAATTTCCCGGAACACTCGCGTTTCAACTTCTGAGGCGGCCATCGCAACCGTACGACCATGATTGAACACATCCACCCTGGTGATCTCTCGGACTGGCTCGAGAAGATGAAAGTCCACGGCCAGCCCCTGGTGCTGGACGTGCGCGAGCCCTTCGAGCTGCAGCAGGCCAGCATCAAGGCCGACGGCTTTGAGCTGGTGCACATCCCCATGGGGGTGATTCCGCCGCGCCTGGGTGAGCTCGACCCGAGCCGGCCGGTGGCCTGCATGTGCCACCACGGCGGGCGCAGCATGCAGGTGGCGGCCTTTCTGGAAAACCGCGGCTTCAAGCATGTGGCCAACATCAGCGGCGGCATCAACGCCTGGTCGATGCAGGTCGACCCCAGCGTACCGCGCTACTGAGCCGAACGACACCTATCTCTGCGAGCCCAAAGGACGATCATGAAAACCTTCCGCCTACTGCCTCTGACACTTGCTGTTGGCGCTGCCCTGGCCTTGCCCGCACAGGCCCAGAGCCTGCTCGACCTCTACGAGTCGGCACGCGGCTACGATGCAGCCTACCAGTCGGCCAAGGCCCAGTACGACGCCAACCTGCACAAGGCCGATCAGGCCAAGGCCAACCTGCTGCCCACCATCGGCCTGTCGGCCTCGGCCTCCAACACCAGCCTGAATTACGAGACCGTCAACCCGGGTCCGATTCCTGCCAACCGCAGCTTCGACAACCAGAGCACCTCCGTCAGCCTGAGCCAGCCCCTGTACCGCCCGGCCAACCTGGCCAGCTACGAGCAGGGCAAGCGCCAGGCCGACTTGGCCGAAGCCCAATTGCGCGCCGCCGAGCAGGACCTGATCGTGCGCATCAGCCAGGCCTACTTTGACGTGCTCAATGCCCAGGACACGCTGGCCTTCGTCGGGGCGCAGAAAACCGCCGTGGCGGAGCAACTGGCTTCGGCCAAGCGCAACTTCGAGGTCGGCACCGCCACCATCACCGACACGCGCGAGGCACAGGCCCGCTACGACCTGGTGATTGCGCAGGAAATCGCCGCCGACAACGATCTGCGCGTCAAGAAACTCGCCCTCGACCAGCTGGTCGGCAAGACCGGCACCGCACCGAAACCGCTGGCTGCAGCCGAACTGCCGGCCCTGCTGCCCGCCGATGTCGGCGTCTGGGTCGAGCAGTCGCAAGACATCCACCCCAGCATCAAGCAGGCCAGGATTGCGCTCGACGTGGCCAAGCTGGAAAGCGAAAAAGCCGTGGCGGGCCACAAGCCCACCCTGGACCTGACCGCCAGCTACAACCTCAACAGCAACGTGGGCGGCACCTCGCTGGCCACCACGTCCAGCCGGACCAACAGCTCGTCAGTCGGCGTGAGCTTCAACCTGCCGCTGTTCGCCGGTTTTGCCACGCAGAACCGCGTACGCGAAACCCTCTCGCTCGAAGAGAAAGCCCGGGCCGATCTGGAGAACTCCCAGCGCACGGTGGCACAGGGGACACGCGCCGCCTACTTCGGCGTGGTCTCCGGCCTGGGCCAGGTCAAGGCGCTGCAGGCCGCCGAGGCCTCCAGCCAGAGCGCGCTGGATGCCAACAAGCTGGGTTACCAGGTGGGTGTGCGCATCAACATCGACGTGCTGAACTCGCAAAGCCAGCTCTACCAGACCAAGCGTGACCTGGCCAAGGCCCGTTACGACGTGCTGGTCGGCGGCCTCAAGCTGCGTCAGGCCAGCGGCTCGCTCAAGGCCGACGACCTGCAGAGCGTCAACAACCTGCTAGCCAAGTAAACCCAGTATCGCGGCGACCGTTTGCTCGGTCGCGCCGCGGTGAGCCTGCGCAAATCGGCGGGCCGCCACCGCCATGTCGGTCCGACGCGCACCATCCGTCACCAGGCCGCAAGCGGCCACCACGGCCTCGCGCAAACTGGCGTGACGCGAGGCAGCACCGGCCGCTTGCGCCAGTTCGGCCGCTTCGCTGAAATTGAAGGTGTGCGGCCCCATCAGCACCGGGCAGGCACACGCCGCCGCCTCGATCAGGTTCTGCCCGCCCAAGGGCGCAAAGCTGCCACCCAGCAAGGCGGCATCGCTCAAGCCGTAGTACAGCGCCATCTCGCCCAGGGAGTCACCGAGCCAGACCGTCGACGGCTGGGCTGCGGCCGCTTGCGCGCCCCACGCGCTGCGGCGCGACACGGCGAACCCTTGCGACTCGATCAGCGCCGCCACCTCGTTGAAGCGCTGCGGGTGACGCGGCACGATCAGCCATTGCACGGCGCGAACCTGATTTGCTATCAAATCAGGAGCAACTGGCGCAGATTCGACAGGCCCGGAGGGCTGAAAAGACTTCAAGACCTGCAGGAACTCCGCTTCCTCGCCCTCGCGCGAACTGGCGAACATGACCACCGGCCGGCCCAACTGGGCACGCCAGGCATGCCCCTGCGCCAGTTGTCCGGCGTTCGGCATCGCATCGAACTTGAGGTTGCCGAACACACCTTGCACCGGTGCACCGAGAGTGGCAAACCGCGCCGCGTCATCCTGCGTCTGCGCCCACACCGCCGTCAGGCGGCGATAGGCCGGCCGAGACAGCCACGCCAGCCGCTGCGCCTGCCGCATCGACTTCTCGGAGAGGCGCGCATTGGCCAACACCAGCGGCACCTCGGCGCGTGCGCAGGCGGCCACCAGATTGGGCCAGACCTCGGTCTCCATCAGGATGCCGATGCGCGGCCGGAAATGGGCCAGGAAGCGCTGCACCGCACCCGGCGTGTCCCACGGCAACCAAGCCTGCACATCACCCGCGCGCAGCAGCTGCTTGCCTTCGGCACGGCCGGTCGCCGTACCGTGCGTGAGCAAGAGGCGCATCTGCGGCAAGGCCTCGCGCAAACGTGCCAGCAGCACGGCGGCGGCACGGGTTTCACCGAGCGAGACCGCATGCACCCAGATCGTCTGGCCGTCGGCCGGCAGCGGCGGCAGCGCGTAGTGGCCAAAGCGTTCGTCCACGGCATCCAGATAACCCGGCTCCTTCAGGCCACGGCGCGCGATCTTGCGCCGCAGCAGCGGTTGGGCCAGCCACGTGAAGCCAGAGTAGAGCCAACGCATCATGCCTGTCCACCGTTGGAGGAAACGATCCGCCAGGCCTGCCACACGGCATCGACCGATGGCGCCGGCTGGGCATAAACACAACGCTGGCGTGGCCGGTTGATCGGCCCGGTGCGCCAAGCGGTGTCGAAGTTGTAGAGCTGCACATGCGGCAGGTCGAGTGCCACCGCGATGTGGCTCAAACCGCTGTCGACACCGATCACGCCGGCACAGCCGGCCAAGGCATCGGTCAGTGCATCGAGCGCCAGACGCGGCCAGACGCGGGCGTGCGCCATCTCGCGTGCCATGGCCTCGCTGCGCCGCTGCTCGGCATCGGTGCCGTGCAGCAACGCGACATCGAAACCGGCAGCATCCAGACGCGCCGCCAAGTCGAGCCAGTGCGCCAGCGGCCACTCCTTGTCGGCACGCGAGGTGCCGTGCACCAGCGCCACGCAGGGGCGGCCTGTCGCACTCGAAATTGCTCTATTTTCAGGAGCGGTTCGCGCAGTCTTTACCTGGGCTACAAGCCCAAAAGACTCTACATCCGGCATGGCGTAACCCAGCGCACGGGCACACAGCTCACGCCCGCGCCGCACGGCGTGCACGTGCGGCTCGATGGTTATCGCGACATCGGCCACCCAGCGCGTCGGCGCTTCATAACCCGAGCCGTCGGTCTGATTGGCCAGTGCGTAACGTCGGCCGGTCGACGTCAGCCGCGCCAGCCAGGCCACCAGGGCCGACTTGGTGAGGCCCTGCAGATCGATCACCGCGTCGTAGGCCTCACGCTGCAGTTCGGCCTTGAAGGCACGCCACTCTGCACGCGTAGCGGCCGCGAACGGCGCCTTGCGCCAACGCCGCAGCTCGCAGGGAATGACGCGCCGCACGCCGGCGCAACGCAGCGCCAGCGGCGCAAAGCTGCGCTCGACCACCCAGTCGATCTGGGCTTGCGGCAAGGCACGCCGGATGTCCTGCACCGCCGGCATGGCGTGCACCACATCGCCCAGCGACGAGAGTTTGACGATCAGGATTTTCAAGACGTATTCGCCGTCTTCAGTGCGCTGCCTCGGCAAAGGAAGCATCGGGTTTGACCTGCCTCAGCAGCGCCAGCATCTCACCTTCGATGCGGTGCAGTGCCTCGGGCGTGTGACCCTCGAAGCGCAGCACCAGCACCGGCGTGGTGTTGGAGGCGCGGATCAGGCCAAAACCATCGGGCCAGTCGACACGCACGCCGTCAATCGTATTGACCTGGGCCGGCGCCGCGAAGGACGCCTTCTTCACCAATTCATCCACCAGCCGGTGCGGTTCGCCCTCGGCGCATTTCACATTCAGTTCGGGGGTGGAGAAACTCGTCGGCAGCGCATTGAGCACGGCGCTGGCGTCCTTGGCACGGCTCAGGATCTCCAGCAGACGGCAGGCGGCGTAGGTACCGTCGTCGAAACCGAACCAGCGTTCCTTGAAGAAGATGTGGCCGCTCATCTCGCCGCCCAGCGGCGAGTCGATCTCCTTCATCTTGGCCTTGATCAGCGAGTGGCCGGTCTTGAACATCAGGGCCTGGCCACCGGCCGCCTGAATGGCCGGCGCCAGACGCTGCGAGCATTTCACATCGAACACGATGGTGCCACCCGGCACACGCGTGAGCACGTCCTGCGCGAACAGCATCATCTGCCGGTCGGGGAAGATGTTCTGGCCGTCCTTGGTCACGATGCCTAGGCGGTCGCCATCACCGTCGAAGGCCAGGCCAAGTTCGGCGTCGCTGCTCTTGAGCGCCGCCATCACGTCGCGCAGGTTCTCGGGTTTGCTCGGGTCGGGATGGTGGTTCGGGAAGGTGCCATCCACTTCGCTGTGCAGTTCGGTCACCTCGCAGCCGAGCGCACGCAGGATGGCCGGGGCCGAGGCACCGGCCACGCCGTTGCCGGAATCGACCACGATTTTCATCGGACGCGCCAGCTTGATGTCACCGACGATGCGGTCGCGGTACGGGGCGTACACATTCAGGTGCTGCACTGTGCCTGCGGTATTCAGGTCCCAGGACTCGGCCTCCATCGTTCGGCGCAGCGCCTGGATCTCTTCGCCGTAGATGGCACGGCCGGCCAGCACCATCTTGAAGCCGTTGTAGTCAGCCGGGTTGTGGCTGCCGGTGACCTGGATGCCGCTGCTGCACACCGTGCTGGCGGCAAAGTAGAGCATGGGCGTGGTGACCATGCCAACGTCGATCACGTTGATGCCAGTTTCTGTGAGGCCACGGATCAGCGCCGCGCTCAGGGCCGGGCCGCTCAGGCGGCCATCGCGCCCTACCGCCACCGTGGTTTCGCCGGCCTGGCGCGCGGCCATGCCGAAAGCGCGGCCCAGGGCTTCGGCCACGGCCTCGTTCAGCGTGGCGGGCACGATGCCGCGGATGTCATAGGCTTTGAAAATCGATGCAGCAACTTGCATGGGAATGGGTTCACTCAGGGTTTCTTGTGCTGCGCCGATTGTAGGCGGCGGCCACTGCGAACCCTGCCTGCCGAGTGCCCCGCCCGGCGGGTGGCGCGCGTATCATGCGGGCACCATGTCCGGCCGCGTCGCGCACTCCCAGCCGCTATCAAAACAATAGCTGCCGGCGCCAAAAGGACGAGGGTTGAGGATTGAATCGGCATGAAATTCAGCACCCACCTGCAAACCACCGTGTTCGACAGCCCACTGGGGCCGATCACGCTGGCGGCCAGCGCGCAGGGCCTGGCCGGCGCCTGGTTCGAGGGCGACCTGCACCGGCCCGACACCTCCGTCTGGCCGGCCGCGCCCGCCCACCCGCTGCTGCTGCAGGCACAGCAGCAATTGCAGGCCTACTTTGCCGGCCAGCGCCGCCGCTTCAACCTGCCGCTGGACCTGAGCTTCGGCACGGCCTTCCAGCAGGCTGTCTGGCGCGCCCTGCTGGCGCTGCCGTTTGGCAGCCACACCAGCTACGGTGCGCTGAGTGCCCAGTTGGGCAACCCCAAGGCCGTGCGTGCTGTGGGCGCGGCGGTGGGCCGCAACCCGCTGATCATCGTCGTGCCCTGCCACCGCGTGCTGGGTGCCGACGGTTCGCTCACCGGCTTTGCCGCCGGATTGCCACGCAAGCAGGCACTGCTGCAACTCGAACAGATCACCTTCCGCCCATGAACTCCAGCCGCAAGACCAAACGCCGCAACAAGCTGCACAAGCCACGCAACCCGCTGGTGGCGCCCGTCATGCAGCGCCAGGCCGGCGCGCACCGCAAATCGGGCAAAGCCCTGCGCCGGGCCGAGAAGATGGCACTGCGCAAGAACGAGGAGACCTGAGCACGCGACTTGCTGGCGTGCCGTCCTGCAGTGACAATCAGCCTCATACCGTCAACACGAAAGGACCCACCATGAAAGGCGACGCCAAAGCCATTGCTTTCCTGCAGGCCCAGCTCAAGAACGAGCTGACCGCCATCAACCAGTACTTCGTGCACTACCGCATGCTCAAGCACTGGGGCCTGGACAAGCTGGCGAAGAAGGAATACGAAGAGTCCATCGGCGAGATGAAGCATGCCGACCTGCTGATGGACCGCATCTTCATGCTTGACGGCCTGCCCAATCTGCAGGATCTGGGAAAGCTCGGCATCGGCGAGGACGTGCCCGAGATCCTGCGTTGCGACCTGGCGCTGGAACAAGGCGCACAAGCCACCGTCAAGGACGGCATGGCCTACTGCGAAAGCGTGCGCGACTACGTCTCGCGCGACCTGCTGCAGAAGATCCTGGACGACACGGAGGAGCACATCGACTTCCTGGAAACCCAGATCGAGCTGATCGAGAAGGTCGGACTGCCAAACTACCTGCAAAGCCAGATGGGTGAAGTGAGCTGACGCTTACACCCAGGCATCCGGACAGCAAACTGCCGGCCGGATGCCTTTTCGTGCCGGCATTTCCCCCTGCTGCATCATGGTCAAACGCAAATAGAAGTAATTCGCATTTATACTCGCCGCATCAACAGTATTGCCAGGTGAGTCAACATGATTGTTTGCGTCTGCAAGCGCGTCAGTGACCGGGACATTGCCCGCCATGCATCGGCCGGCATGGACTTCGATGACATCCAGTTTGAACTGGGCATCGCCACACAGTGCGGCCGCTGCGAAGATTGCGCGCGCGATGTGGTGGAGAGGCACCGCACAGCCGCAGCCCACCACGCGCATCCCCAACCGGCCCTGCCGCTGCCCAGCTACCGCGCCATCCCCATCATGCTGGCCGCCGCCTGAACCCTGCACAGCAGACCAGGAGCCCCAGCAAAAAAGCCACCGCTCGCGGTGGCTTTTTTGTGGGCGTCTTGCCGGCTCAGAACTTGTAGCCAATGCCCAGGGAGAAGATCTCCCCCTTGAAACCGGCAACCGTGCCATTGCTGAACGTCTTGTCGGTGAACTTGATCGAGTCATAGCCGGCCTGCCAGAAAAGGTTCTGGTCGATCATGGCCCGGAAGCCCAAGCCATAACCCCAGCCTTGCAGCGAGGCCGTGCTGGTCCCATCGTTGGAGGCGCCATTGGCGGAGATGGACGAGACCTTGGCAAAAATCAGAACCTTGTTGTTGACGGCAACGGCCGGAATGATATCGAGTGAATAACGGTCTTTGGTGTACGCATCGTTCCCGTTGGCATAAAGCCCTGCCTTGCGGTTGGTGGTGTTGGCCGTGGCTCCCACCCCCAGCAGGAAATTGCTGCCTAGCGCCCAGTTGTACTGGGCTTGCACGGCCAGACCGGTGCTGTTGCCGCTGTCAGACCGACCACCCGAATCCACGGTGGAGCGATCGAACTCCGCGTTGGCACCCAGACTGAAACCTTCGAAGTTCTTGGCTTGCGCCAGCGCCTGTGTTGAGGAAAGCGCTGCCACCACTGCCGTCAATGCAAAGAGTTTTTTCATAAAGCCTCCAGCAAGTTGAACTGGAAATACTAGTCATTCGCTGCCGGATTTCAATACGCCTCCCCATCATCCGGGGCACTGGCAGGTAAATCCTGTAACGGTGATCAAGCCGATCCCCATCAGCCACAGCGCACATGGGTCTGAGGTCTGTAGCTGGGAGCGAAGGGAAAAAGGAAGTGCCGTGATTGCCGGGCGCGAGTGACAATCAGACAAGAAAGAAACAGAAACGAAATACGGGGCACAAGGCCCCGTATTTGCTAGCGTTTTGGCGGAGTGGACGGGACGGCCCGGAGCACTCCTAAGTGGTTGATTTTGCTGGACGCGGCAGCAAAACACGATGAAAAACCGATACGGCGAATGCTACCACCACAGGCTTTCCAAGGAGGGCCGAAGGCCCGGGCCGCTCCCGCGCCTCACATCCGAGGCCCGCGCGGCCTCGGGGCGGCGCTCGCCGGTGGCGGCGCCGCGATCGCTGACAGGGAAACCTTCTCTTTCACATGCAGGGGCGGGCCGGTGCGAGCCGTGGCTCCTCTGATCTTGGCCCCGATGATGTTCACGCCGATGGACTCGACGGGCGAAATCCCGCCTTTCCCTCTCGTGCGTCTCGCGTAGTGCCGCTGGGTTTCGGTGGTCTGGTGGCCGAGCGCGAGCGCCACGGCCACCGCATCGCCGGGGTTGGACGCCTTCACCTGCGCGGAATACCTCTGACGCAGCGCATAAGAAGAGATCGGCACGCCCGCCCGCTTCGCGATGTCGCGAAAGTTTTGCGTGAGCCTCTGCCCGACGCTCTGATTTTCAGTCTTGCTCACCTGGACAACGTGGCCACCCTTTTTCGCCGCGGCCTTAGCAAGCTCCATCCAGCGACGCTGGACGGGCTTAGCGGCTTTCGCGGGAAACGGAACGTCCACTCGGCGCAGGTCGAGGCCCTTCAATCTGCCGTCCGCTTTGACCGATTCAATGAAGAAGCTCAGCGTGGGCACGCCGTTCTTTTTGATCGCCTCGATCCGCACGCCCTTGCCCAGCTCTTCGCCCCGCACGCCCGCGAACTCCATCGCCAAAAAAGCCTCACGGAAGGACGATTTCGCCGCCGTGGCGAAGAATTTTTCAAGCTGGGCGTCGGTGGCCGCCCTCTGCTTGTGGCTCTTCTCCTGCCGGCGCTCTTTGTCGTGCGGCTTGTCCCACGGCAGCGCCTTGAAGGCGTCGATGCGGTCCATCAGCTCCCGCACCTTTTCCAGCGAGGCGGCCCATTGCAGCTCACGCATGACGAAAAGCTCCTCGCCCGTCATGCCGTTCTTTTTGATCTTGTCGGCTTCCTTGAGCGCTTTTTTCAGCTGCTTGCGCATCGTCCAAAGGCCCGCCGCGCGCATCGCGTAGCGGGTGCCTTTGGCCGCCGTGCTCTCCAAATCCCAGCCCGCAGCAAGCCTTCTCGCGTTCGCCTCGTAGGTCTTGCGAGTGCTCTCCGCCTGGTCGGCGGCGAGCAGCGATGCCTCGGCCTTCGCAGCCATGACGAGCCTTTCCAAGCCCGCCGTCGCGGACTTGGAAAGAGCTGTCATCGGCTGCTTCGCTGGCCTCGGCATCGCCCCTCCTCAGCTCCTACCGCTCGTCGGCTTGTTAGCCTTCCGCGCGGTTTTTCGCTTCGTCGGGCCTCCCTTGGCTTCGCCATCGCTCCGCGACCGGTCGGGCGCATTTCGTCCACCTCCGGTGTCCGCCTTTTGATCCCCTTCGGGTCTAAAAAGGTCAATGCGCGTATTTTGTGTAGTGGCTCCCGCCCCTTCCACAAAATACGGAAGCCCACCGCTCAAAACGGCCTCTGCCGCTCTGAGCGAAGCCGACCGCACGAACTCGGATCGGCTAAGGCCGACCGATTTCGCAACTTCCGACACCCGCTCCCAATCCGCTTCACGCCAGCGGATCGGCTTCATCCCGTTAAATTCCCTGCCCTGTGCTTCGCTCATTTTTCCTCCTTAGCGCGTAATGCCCATGGTCTATACATTCTCAAAAAATCAAGGGCAGCGCCAGATTTCACGGAAACATCGCAAACAAAAACGCCAGCATCAGCTGGCGTTTTTTGAAGTGAAAGCAGTCTCTTGACTTTAGAAACATATTTGAGATAACTGCTCCATGAATACCGAAAGACCTACTTGGGTGACGATGACGAAGGCTGAGGCGAGGCGATATTGGGCGGCAGTTGGCTTGGCATTTTTGGGCTTGGTGCTGCTTGCTCTTGAGCTGGCTTGGGAGTTTCACCGCTCTTGTTAGATAGGATGAAGATGCCATAGCAAATGAATCCGGCTCCGACCAGAAACAATATCCACCGAGTCCACCCAGTCGCCATTGCTCCAAGATAGATAAAAATCATCCCCACCAGCATAAGAGCGGCCACCTTAAACCAGCCAAGATACTGAGGGATTAGATCGAAGGCTTCCATGTTGTCTCCTGTGACGCCAATTCTGACATACAGCAAACGCTCACATGAACCCGATCAAGGCGAGCAATTTCTCCTGCGCTGGCCCGACCTTCTCCGCCAACTCCTCGACTGAGAACGGCTCGGCATAGACGCCCAGGTTCACGTGATCGACCTCGTGCCCGATGAACTGGCATCGGGCCTCGAACTCCACCTTCTCTCGCACCAAAAAATTGTTCAGGGTCTTGCGCAGCCCGTGAAACGTGAAGTCCTGCCCGGCCATGCCGATTCTCGCCAAGTGCTCATTGAGCAGCTTGCGCACCGGATCGGAAGCGCCCTTGCCATCGCCGCGAGCCGAGAAACCGAAGCCGCCATGCTCCTTCAGGTAGGCCTCCAGCTTCTCAAATAGAGATTGCGGCACCGGCACATTGCGGATGCCCGCTTGCGTCTTGTCCTTCCTAATCCGCAGGTAGCGCACACCGTCCACGGACACCTTCAAGTCCGCAGCCGTCAACGCAGCAAGAGCCGAAACCCGCACGCCCGTGACGAGACCTGCCACCGCCATCAAATGGAAATTCGGTTCCGTCTTTGCCAGCGCCTTGAACTCCTCGCAGCCAAAAATCCGCTTCACCTCGTCGAGCTGATAGAACTTATGGCCGTTGGCGTTCTTCTGCTTGCGGGTCAGCAGGTTGCGCTCGGCGGCGGGGTTCTCGCCCGAAAAATACTTCTGCTTCTTGGCGAAGTTCATCAAGGCCCGCAGCGTGCCCACCTTTTTGTCAATGGTTCGCTCGGTGTTGCCCCGCTCGGCCAGCCACTCCATATAGCCGGTCACATGGTCGCCCACCTTGGACAGCGCTGGGTTTTTCGCGAAGTCTGAAAACTGCTTCACGGTCGCCTTGTAATCGGTGACCGTGCCCTCGCTGGTCTTGGGCTTCAAGGCGAGGAATTTTTCGAGCAGCCCTTCAATGGTCAACTCGGCTTTCGCCTCGGCCACCGGCTCAGCAGGAAGAGGCTCCACCCGAGGGACCGGCGCCAGCTTCGCCATCGCCTTGATCGCTTGCATCATGCGGGCGTGATCGTCGGGGCCATCGGCTTTCAGGATGCCTTGGCGCAGGTCCACCTCATAACGCCTCAGGGCCTCGGCCCCGAATGAAAAATCCGTGATTTTGGGGCCGCCCCTACCTATCATGTGCACCGCTTTCAGTAGTTCGAGAGCGCGCAGTTTAGCAACGAGGGGATCGGCCGTTTTCAGAGATCGCTTGAACTGGTGGCCGTTGATGCGGGTGTGCAGCACGAAAGTGCGACCGAGGAAATAGATGGGCAAGGAGAGGGACACAGCTTTGCTACCAAAACTGCTACCACGCCCTCAAAATCACTCAGATCCACGAATGAAAAAACCGATGCAAATCAAAGACTTGCATCGGTTCCCATTTGTTGGCGGAGTGGACGGGACTCGAACCCGCGACCCCCGGCGTGACAGGCCGGTATTCTAACCAACTGAACTACCACTCCTGGTAGCGGTAACGTTCGCTCTTTCGAGCCAAGTCGCCGGCTCTTGCGAGCGGGCTGTTACCGACTTGTGCCGTCTCATCTGACGATGAATTTGGCGACCCTACGGGGATTCGAACCCCGGTACTCACCGTGAAAGGGTGATGTCCTAGGCCTCTAGACGATAGGGTCAAAACCTGTGGACTGTTCCAGTCGATACTTTGGTGGTGGAGGTAAACGGGATCGAACCGATGACCTCTTGCATGCCATGCAAGCGCTCTCCCAGCTGAGCTATACCCCCTCACTCACGTCGTTGCAGTTTTGTTTTCACAAAAAAGCAATTTCGTTTGTATCGAGCCTTGAATTATAGACTGAAATTCAGGCCATCTGCAAGCGACTCAAAACTTTTTCGCGTGTCAGCAGTTCGAGCACCGCATCGAGCGACGGCGTCTGCGGTGTGCCCAGCACCAGCACGCGCACCGGCATGGCCAGTTGCGGCATCTTCAGGCCGCAGGCGCCCAGCACCTCCTTGATGGCGGCAGCGATCGAGGCCTTGTCCCACGCGCAGGCGCTCAACTTCTCGACCAGCTGCGCCAGCGCCGGCTTGATGGCGTCGGTCACATGCTGCGCCAGCTCTTCGGCCTTCGGCGTCACGTCGGCATAAAAGGCCTGAGCCCAGTCGGCCAGTGCCACCGTGGTGTCGCAGCGGTCCTTGAACAGGCCACAGATGCGCGGCAGACGCTCGTCTGCGGTGATGCCGCGCTTTTGCAGCTGCACGGCCACCAAGGGTGCCAAGGCATCATCGGCCATGGCCTTGAGGTGCTGGGCATTGACCCAGCGCAGCTTGGCCTCGTCGAACTGCGCGGCGCTGCGGCCCAGGTGGTCAAGGTCGAACCACTGCAGGAACTGCGCGCGCGTGAAGATCTCGTCGTCGCCATGGCTCCAGCCCAGGCGCGCCAGGTAGTTGACCATGGCATCGGGCAGGTAGCCTTCGTCGCGGTACTGCGTCACGGCCTTGGCGCCGTTGCGCTTGCTCATCTTCTCGCCCTGCTCGTTCAGCACGGTGGGCAGGTGGGCGTAGACCGGCGGCTCCTTGCCCAGCGCCTTGAAGATGTTGATCTGGCGCGGCGTGTTGTTGATGTGGTCGTCACCGCGAATCACATGGGTCATGGCCATGTCGATGTCGTCCACCACCACGCAGAAGTTGTAGGTGGGCGTGCCGTCGGGGCGCGCAATCACCAGGTCATCCAACTCGTCGTTGCTGATCTCGATGCGGCCCTTGACCTTGTCGTCCCATGCCACCACACCGCCCTGCGGGTTCTTGAAGCGCAGCACCGGCTTCACGCCCTCGGGAATGGGCGGCAGGGTCTTGCCCGGTTCGGGGCGCCAGGTGCCGTCGTAGCGCGGTTTCTGCTTGGCGGCCATCTGGCGCTCGCGCAGCGCGTCAAGTTCCTCCATGCTCATGTAGCAGGGATAGACGTGGCCGGCAGCCTGCAGCTCGGCTAGCACGACCTTGTAGCGGTCCATGCGCTGCATCTGGTAGAACGGGCCTTCGTCGTAGTCCAGGCCGAGCCAGGACATGCCTTCGATGATCACATCCACCGCAGCCTGCGAGGAACGGTCGAGGTCGGTGTCTTCAATGCGCAGGATGAAGTCGCCACCGTTGGCACGCGCAAAAGCCCATGGGTAGAGCGCCGAGCGGATGTTGCCCAGATGGATGAAACCCGTCGGGGACGGTGCGAAACGGGTACGGATACGTTGTGTCATAAGCAACTCAATAAGCACCGTTGCGGCTGAGTCTGCTGGCAGATTCCGACAGACTCAGCCCGAACGGGTAATGATTCAAACCAAAGTCGTCAGACCGCGCGTCATGTCGGCTTGCACGTCTTGCGGGTGCTCCAGCCCCACGGCCACGCGGATCAGGCCCTGGCCGATGCCGGCCGCCTGGCGCTGCGCTTCGGACAGCTTGCCGTGCGAGGTGCTGGCCGGGTGGGTCAGCAAGGTCTTGGTGTCGCCCAGGTTGGTGCAGATCGACAGGGTCTGCAAGGCGTCCAGCACATGGAAGGCGCGCGCGCGTGCCTGCTCGGGGCTGTCGGCCTTCACGTCGAAAGACACCACCGCGCCACCCAGACCCGACATCTGCTTCATGGCCAGCGCATGCTGCGGGTGGCTCTGCAACCCCGGGTAGTAGACACGGGCCACGGCCGGATGGGCCTCCAGCCAATGCGCCAACTCCAGCGCCAGCGCGCTCTGGGCGCGCATACGCAAGTCCAGCGTCTCCAGCCCCTTGAGCACGACCCAGGCGTTGAAGGGCGACAGCACCATGCCGCTGTTCTTCTGCACCGGCAGGAACTTCTCGTTCACCATTTTTTCACTGGCGCACAGGGCGCCGGCCATGACGCGGCCCTGGCCGTCAAGGTACTTGGTGCCCGAATGCATCACGATGTCGGCACCCAAGCGCATGGGGCGCTGCAGTGCCGGCGTGGCAAAGCAGTTGTCGACCGCCAGCAGCGCGCCGGCGTTGTGCGCCAGCTCGGCCAAGGCAGCGATGTCGCACACCTCGGTCAGCGGGTTGGTCGGCGTCTCGGCAAACAGCAGGCGCGTGGTGGGGCGGATGGCATTTTTCCAGGCAGCCAGATCGGTCTGCGGCACGACCGTGGACTCGACGCCAAAACGCGCGAACTCGCTGCCGATCAGCTTGATGGTGGAGCCGAACATGGACTGCGAGAACACCACATGGTCGCCGGCCTTCAGCAGGCTGAAGCACATCAGCATGATGGCGGCCATGCCAGAGGACGTTGCCATGCAGGCCTCGCTGCCTTCCAGGGCGGCCAGGCGCTGCTCCATGCTGCGCACCGTCGGGTTGCCCGAGCGGCCGTAGGTGTCACCCTCCTCCTCGCCGGCAAAACGGCGCGCCTGCGACTCGGCGCTGGACTGCACGTAACCGCTGGTCAGGAACAGGGCCTCGGAGTTTTCACCGTACTGGCTGCGCTCAACCGCGGCGCGCACGGCCAGCGTCTGCAAGTGCAGGCCTTCGTGCAAGGGACGCTGGCTCATGCTCACTCCCCTTGATGGTTGGGCAAGGCCAGGCGCGAAGTGTCGGCGTCGTCCTCACTGCCCTTGACGCGGTTGGAATTCAGGCGCTCGATGTCGTCGGCATGGATGTCGCCGGTCACATAAACACCGTCAAAGCAGGAGGCATCAAAACCGTTGAGCTTGTCGCTCAGCGAACCGATGGCCTGCTTCATGGCGTCAACGTCCTGGTAAATCAGCGCGTCGCAGCCGATGATCTGGCGCACTTCTTCCACCGTGCGGCCATGGGCCACCAGTTCCTCGACGGTGGGCATGTCAATGCCATAGACATTGGGAAAACGCACCGGCGGCGCAGCGCTGGCCATGTAGACCTTGTTGGCACCGGCTTCGCGCGCCATCTGCACGATCTCGCGGCTGGTGGTGCCGCGCACGATGGAGTCGTCCACCAGCAGCACGTTGCGGCCCTTGAACTCGCTGCCGATCACGTTGAGCTTCTGGCGCACGCTCTTCTTGCGCACCGCCTGGCCCGGCATGATGAAGGTGCGGCCGACGTAACGGTTCTTCACGAAACCTTCGCGGTAGGGCAGGCCCAGCAGCTGCGCCAGCTGCATGGCGCTGGGGCGGCTCGATTCGGGGATCGGGATCACCACATCAATCTCGTCCGGCGGCACGGTGGAGACCACGCGCTTGGCCAGGGTCTCGCCCAGGTTCAGACGCGCCTGGTAGACCGAAATGCCGTCCATCACCGAGTCGGGGCGGGCCAGGTAGACGAATTCGAAGATGCAGGGGTTCAGGCGCGGCGTCTCGGCGCACTGCTGGGCCTGCACGTTGCCCTGCAGGTCGACGAACATCGCCTCGCCGGGCTGGATGTCGCGCTCGAACACATGGCCGGTGCCTTCCAGCACCACCGATTCGCTGGCCAGCATCACGGTGCCGTCCGGGCTGCGGCCCATGCACAGCGGGCGGATGCCATAGGGGTCGCGGAAGGCCAGCACGCCATGGCCGGCAATCAGGGCGATCACGGCATAGGAGCCACGGATGCGCTTGTGCACCTGGCGCACGGCGGCGAACACGTCGCTCACCTGCAGCGCCTTGCCGCGCGTGGCCTTGTCCAACTCGTCGGCCAACACATTGAGCAGCACCTCGGAGTCGCTCTCGGTGTTGATGTGGCGGTGGTCGGTGTTGAACAGCTCGGCCTTCAGCGCGTGCGCGTTGGTCAGGTTGCCGTTGTGCACCAGCACGATGCCGAACGGGGCGTTCACGTAGAACGGTTGCGCCTCTTCCTCGCTGAAGGCATTGCCGGCAGTCGGGTAGCGCGCCTGGCCCAGGCCGCAGTTGCCCGGCAGCGAGCGCATGTTGCGGGTGCGGAATACATCCTTCACCATGCCCTTGGCCTTGTGCATGAAGAACTTGCGATCCAGCTGGGTCACGATACCGGCCGCGTCCTGGCCACGGTGCTGCAGCAGCAGCAGCGAGTCATAGATCAGCTGATTGACGGGTGCGTTGCTGACAACGCCGACGATTCCACACATAGTTCCATCCAGTTCAGGGCCACCTCAGCCTTGCGGCCGGCCGCCCCGTTGCTTCACGGGAGATACTTCCCAAACTCTTCCGGCAACATCGGCTTGAGCCCCTTGAGGGCCGTTGTCGATGCCGTTGCCCCGGTGGACTCCTGCCACCAGGCGCTGCTCTTGAAGGGCGTCATGTGCATCACCACCGTCGCCGCCAACAGCAAAATCACGCCGCGCACCAGGCCGAACACGGCCCCCAGCACCCGGTCCATGGGGCGCAGGCCCACGGACTCCACCAGCTTCTTCATCAGCCAGGCCACCAGGCCGCTGAGGAATACCGTGGCAATGAACACCAGCACAAAACTCGCCGCATAACGGATCATCTCGGTGGCGCCGCTCATCGGCAGCCGCTGCGCCACATCCGGGGCGAACCACTGTGCCAGCACAAAGGCCACGATCCAGGCCAGCACCGACAGCACCTCATACACCAGCCCGCGCCAGGCGCCCAGCGCCAGCGAGGCCAGCAAGACCGCCACAAAAATCCAGTCCAGCGCCGGCATGCCCAGGCTTTGCTCTCGTCGTCTTTACAAGGTGAGGATGGCGGCCGGAAGATCAAGCTTCTTGATCTTGTCCGCCGCCTTGTCGGCCTCGGCCTTGCTGGCAAACGGGCCCACCCGCACGCGGATGCGGCGTCCTTCCTTGGTGTCCACCACATGGGTATAGGTTTTCATGCCGGCGCGCTCCACCTTCAGGCGCACCTCGCGCGCCTTGGTCACGTCGGCAAAAGCGCCCACCTGCACGATGTAGCGGTCATCCGCTGCGGCCGCCGTCTTGGCGGGCTCGGCCTTGGCCTGCTCCTTGGGCGCTTCCTTGCCTTCAAGCAGGGCCTGGGCCTTGGCGCCGCTGTCGGCGGGGGCTTTGTCGGCGGCCTTTTCAGGGACTTTTTCGGGCGCTTTGGCGACCGGTTTCTCAGCGGGTTTTTCAGCCGGTTTGTCGGCCACTTTCTCGGCCGGTTTGGCCTCGACTTTGGGTTCGGCCTTGGGCTCGGGTTTCGGCTCTGCTTTCACTTCGGGCTTGAGCGCTGCCACAGGCGCCACAGCGGGCGGGGCGGAAGCGGCCGGCTGCGCCTGCGGTGCGGGCGTGGCCACCAGCGGCTTGACCTTGGCCTTGTCGGGAATTTCGATCGGGATGTCCACGGCAATGGGGCGCGGCTGCTTGTCCACCAGCAGCGGGAAGCCGATCACGCCGGCCAGCACCAGCACCACGGCGCCGATCAGGCGATGCCTGGCGCGCTTGCGCATCACCTCGACGCTTTCGGGCTGCGGGGCAGTGGTCGTCTGCTCGTCGCCACCCTTGCGGAACTTGAAAAAAGCCATGTGAATTGGGACTTAAGGGTTCAGGTGCTTGGCTTGGAGGCGCGGCACGCCCTCCTGCAGGACGCCGCCGACCGTGAAGAACGATCCGAAGACCACAATTCTATCAGCGGGGTCTGCCGCGGCGATGGCCGCCTGCAGGGCCTGCATCGGGTCGGCAAAGGCCGCGCCCGTCACCTGCGGGCGCGGGTTCTGCCCCTGCCAGTAGGCCTGCAGGGCCGTGGCCGGTGCGGCGCGCGGCGTCGGCAGGTCGGTGAAGTACCAGCGGTCGATCAGCGGGGTGATGCGCGCCAGCATGGGCGCCAGGTCCTTGTCGGCCATGGCGCCGAACACCGCGTGGGTGGTCGGGTAATACCCCATGGCGTCCAGGTTGGCCGTGAGCGCGGCCACCGAATGCGGGTTGTGCGCCACGTCCAGCACCAGCGTGGGCTGGCCGGGGATGATCTGGAAACGCCCCGGCAGCTCGACAAAGGCCAGGCCGTTGCGCACCGCCTGCGCGGTGACCGGCAACTGCTCGCGCAGCGCGGTCAGCGCGGCCAGCACGCCGGAGGCATTGACCAACTGGTTGGCGCCGCGCAGCGCCGGGTAAGCCAGACCGCTGTAGCGCCGGCCACGGCCGGCCCAGCCCCACTGCTGCTTGTCGCCGGAGAAGTTGTAATCCACACCGAAGCGCCAGAGGTCGGCGCCGATCTCGGTGGCGTGGTCCAGCACGCTTTGCGGCGGCATCGGGTCGCTCACGATGGCGGGTTTGCCGGTGCGCATGATGCCGGCCTTCTCGCGCCCGATGCTCTCGCGGTCGTTGCCGAGAAATTCCATGTGGTCGAGGTCGATGCTGGTGATCACCGCGCAGTCGGTGTCGATGATGTTGACGGCATCCAGCCGCCCGCCCAACCCCACCTCCAGAATGGCCACATCCAGCTTGGCGCGCGCCATGCAGTCGAGGATGGCCAGGGTGGTGAACTCGAAGTAGGTCAGCGAGACTTCAGCACCGTTTTCGGTCCTGGCCCGCTCCACCCTTGCGAAAGCCACTATCAATTCCGTAGCATTCACCGCTTCACCCTGCAGCCGCAGCCGCTCCTCGAAGTGCACCAGATGGGGCGAGGTGTAGACCCCGGTGCGGTAGCCAGCCTGGCCCAGGATGGCCTCCAGCATGGCGCAGGTCGAGCCCTTGCCGTTGGTGCCGGCCACCGTGATGACCGGGCAGTCAAAGCGCAGTTCCATGCGCTCGGCCACGGCCCGGACCCGGTCCAGTCCCAGTTCGATGTTCTTGGGGTGCAGCTGCTCGCAGTGGACCAGCCAATCGTTCAAGGTTTTCATTGGATGCCCGTCTTCATACCGGACAATTGTCGTTCATCGCCAACACCCCCGTAGCGGCTGTTGCCGCTTTCCCCTCAAGGGAGCAACGCCAGTAACCCGGCAAAGCCGGTGCCACGGCGTTCCCCGCATAAGATCCCATCCATCTATAACCCGTACTGACATGACCCATTCCATCACCCTCTACGGCATCCCCAACTGCGACACGGTGAAAAAGGCGCGCGCCTGGCTGGCCGACCACGGTGTGGTGGTGCAGTTCCACGACTTCAAGAAACAGGGCGTGCCGGAGCAGCCGCTCGACCACTGGCTGGCCGCGGCCGGCTGGGAAAAGCTGCTGAACCGCCAAGGCACCACCTGGCGCAAGCTTGACGCCGCCACCCAGGCCGCTGTGACCGACGCCGCCAGCGCCCGCGCCCTGATGCTGGCCCAGCCCAGCGTCATCAAGCGCCCGGTGGTGGAATGGTCGGCCACAGACATGACGGTCGGTTTCGATGCTGCCGGCTGGCAGGCGAGGCTGAAATAAGCACCTGCCTTAAAATCACGGGTTCGCCCAAGCTACACAACCTAGACGCATCATGAGCACCCAACAATTCGACAACGTGTCCGTCGCCACCAAGGCCAATGTTTACTTCGACGGCAAGTGCGTGAGCCACAGCATCACCCTGGCCGACGGCACCAAAAAATCGGTCGGCGTGGTTCTGCCCGCCACCCTGACCTTCAACACCGGCGCCCCCGAGATCATGGAATGCGTGGCCGGCAGCTGCGAGTACAAGCTCAAGGGCACGGATGCCTGGGTCAAGTCCAGCGCCGGCGAGAAGTTCAACGTGCCCGGCAACTCCAGTTTTGACATTCGCGTCACCGAGCCCTACCACTACATCTGCCACTTCGGCTGATCCAGCGAGCCCAGGTAGCTCCTCTTTTCATAGCTGCTTGCGCAATATCGGCGCGGGCCAGAGGCCAAAAACATGTCCAACACCATCCTGCAAAACCTCCCCATCGGCCAAAAGGTCGGCATCGCCTTCTCAGGCGGGCTGGACACCAGCGCCGCCCTGCTGTGGATGAAGCTCAAGGGCGCCGAGCCCTACGCCTACACCGCCAACCTGGGCCAGCCCGACGAGCCCGACTACGACGCCATTCCGCGCAAGGCCATGGAATACGGCGCCAAGCTGGCCCGTCTGATCGACTGCCGCCGCCAGCTGGCGCACGAAGGCATTGCCGCGCTGCAAGCCGGTGCCTTCCACATCACCACCGCCGGCGCTACCTACTTCAACACCACGCCGCTGGGCCGTGCCGTCACCGGCACCATGCTGGTGGCCGCAATGAAGGAAGACGACGTCAACATCTGGGGTGACGGCTCCACCTTCAAGGGCAACGACATCGAGCGCTTCTACCGCTACGGCCTGCTGACCAACCCGTCGCTCAAGATCTACAAGCCCTGGCTCGACCAGCAGTTCATCGACGAACTGGGCGGCCGCGCCGAGATGAGCGCGTTCATGACGCAGCACGGCTTCGGCTACAAGATGAGCGCCGAGAAGGCCTACAGCACCGACTCCAACATGCTGGGCGCCACGCACGAGGCGAAAGACCTGGAGCACCTCAACAGCGGCATGAAGATCGTCAACCCCATCATGGGCGTGGCCTTCTGGAAGGACGACGTCGAGGTCAAGCGCGAAGAAGTCACCGTGCGCTTCGAGGAAGGCCAGCCGGTCGCCCTGAACGGCAAGAGCTTCAACGACCCGGTGGAACTGATCCTGGAAGCCAACCGCATCGGCGGCCGCCACGGCCTGGGCATGAGCGACCAGATCGAGAACCGCATCATCGAGGCCAAGAGCCGCGGCATCTACGAAGCCCCGGGCCTGGCGCTGCTGTACATCGCCTACGAGCGCCTGGTGACCGGCATCCACAACGAAGACACCATCGAGCAGTACCGCGACAACGGCCGCAAACTCGGCCGCCTGCTGTACCAAGGCCGCTGGTTCGACAGCCAGGCCATCATGCTGCGCGAAACCGCCCAGCGCTGGGTGGCGCGCGCCGTCACCGGCGAAGTGACGCTGGAACTGCGCCGCGGCAACGACTACTCCATCCTCAACACCGAGAGCCCCAACCTCACCTACGCGCCCGAGCGCCTGAGCATGGAGAAGGTGGAAGACGCGCCGTTCAGCCCGCTGGACCGCATCGGCCAATTGACCATGCGCAACCTGGACATTACCGACACGCGCGCCAAGCTGGGGATTTACTCCAATGCTGGCTTGTTGGAGCTGGGCAAGGGTGAGGACTTTTTGAAGCTGGGCAAATAAGCCAACTTCAACCCGAAATAAAAAGCCCGCCAGCGTCATGCTTGGCGGGCTTTTTTATGTCGTTAACACTACTGCACTCACAGATGCAGCCTAATACCTTTTGGGAGTGGAGTCTCCGGCAGGATACTTCTTTGCATTTTCAAGGAGCTTGTGATTGACCGCCTCATTGAGATCGATGTTAAGGACCGTCGAGAGACGCACAAGGTACAACAGAACATCAGCAATTTCGTTACGCACTGCACGCGCAGTTTTTTCATCTTGTCCAACGCGCCTTGATTGCTCTTCGGTCAGCCACTGAAAAATCTCAACTAGCTCTCTGGG
>NZ_BCWP01000005.1 GCF_001592265.1 Curvibacter delicatus NBRC 14919
TGCATGCAAGTGTCGCCAGGGAACGGCCGCCAGCCGAACACTAGAGTCCGGTCTTGAACCGAGGAGTCAGGAAGCTATCCAAATAGTCTGATGATTTTTGTCACAGCTGTGGATCGCGAGCTTCCATTGGGGGCTCGAAGAGGTTGACCTTACGCCGATAGTCGGTGGGCGTAATGCCCAGATGGGAACGGAAAAAGCGCGCAAAATGACTGGGTGCAGAAAAGCCTAGGTCGTAGGCGATGTCACCCACTGTGTCCGCTCCGTGCGTGAGACGTTGCACCGCAGCCTCGAAGCGCAGCACATTTGCATAGACTAGCGGAGTGACCTGGGTGTCGCGCTGGAAGAGGCTGAAGAAGTGGGCGCGCGACAAGCCGGCTTGGCTGGCCAGCGCATCGGCATCAAAGTCCTGCCCCACGTCCTGACGCATCTGTGCGATGGCGCGACGGACGCGCGGGTCCATAGCCGCCGGCGGGCGGCTGCGCAGTAGGCTGGCCAAATCGCGCCAGCCCGAGCAGCTCTCGATCACCTCGATAATCAGATCGAACAGCAGTTGTTCCAGGCGCATCGGGGAAACTTCATCGGCCCACCACAGCTCGAGCACGAACTCTTCAATGTTTTTTCGGGTGCGCGCATTGAGTTGTACCGTGGACTGGGAGAAAAAATGTGGATGTCCGGACTGGGCCAGCGAGCGCTGGATCTCAGCCAGCCAGCCCGGCTCAATGTAGAGCGCCAGGATCATTGTGCGCTCGGGCGCTGTGTGCTCGTAGGCATGGTGTTCCCAGGCGTTGACCAGCACTGCCAGATCGTCGGTCAGCGGTGCGAGCTGTCCTCGCACCCGAAAAGCGCTGTCTGCGCCACCAGCCTTGATCAGGATGTGGCAATGATGATGGGCGTGTCCCACCAGCGGCGCATTCATGTCGAGCAAGGCGACACGACCGAAGCGGCCCTGGAAAATCTTGACGGCAGAGGACACGTTAAATGACAACCCGGATAAGCGAACCTGGACAGCATAGCGGGCTGCGCCCAAGTTCGGCAAGCCGGATAACCCTAAGGACCGGGCCCCGTCGGTGCGCCCGGGTCCCAATGCCTTGGGTTCAGGAGGCGACCACGCCGGCGTTCTGATAGATGTGCTTGATTTCCAAAAAGTCGATCAGGGCGTCATAACCGTGCAGGCGGCCCAGGCCACTGCGTCGGTAGCCGCCGGTCTCAGCTTCAGCAAACAGTTTGTTGTGGTCATTGAGCCAGATTGTGCCGTTGCGCAGCGCGCGGGCCACGCGCATCTGGCGCGCTCCATCCCGGGTCCAGACGCTGGCCGACAGGCCGTACTCGGTGTGGTTGGCGCGCCGCACCGCGTCCTGCTCGTCCTCGAACTGCTCCAGCACGACGAAGGGACCGAAGATCTCATCCTGCACGAAGAAGGCGCCGGTGTCGCGATGTGCTACCAGCGTGGGGGTCATGAAATGGCCGCTGGAGGGCAGGCCGGCGGGGCGACCGCCGCGCAGGATGACCTCGTCGGCCAACTCGGTAGCCCGGGCAATCTCCTGGCTCACCCGCTGATGCGAAGGCGCATCGATCAGCGGACCAACCTGGGCTCCCTCCGCCTCGCCAGGAGCCACCACCAGCGCCTGCAGCGCCTGGCTGAGCGCAACCTTCATCTCGGCATAGCGTGAGGCATGCACCAGCACCCGGCGCGCCGCTGTGCACTGCTGGCCGGAGATGATGGTGGCGGCCGCCGCAAGCTGCGGAGCAATGCGCGCCACATCCACATCGTCGAACACCAGGCAGCAGGACTTGCCGCCCAGTTCCAGAGAAAGCTTCTTCATCGTCGGCGCAGCCGCGGCCATGATGCGCTGGCCGGTGGCGTTCGAGCCGGTGAAGCTGATCACATCCACGTCGGGCGAGGTGGTCAGCACCTGCGCCACCGCATGGCCGCGCTCGCTCACCAGGTTGAGCACACCGCGTGGCAGCTCGGCCACCGCGTGTAGCTCGGCCAGCACGGCCGCAGTGATAAGCGCGGTCTGCGGCGCCGGCTTGATGACCGTGGTGCAGCCCACGGCCAGGGCCGGCGTGAGCGAACGGATCAGCAGCACCACCGGCGCATTCCACGGCACGATGATGCCGGCCACGCCGGCTGGCTCCTTGAGCAGGGTGGAGTAGACACCGGGCTCTACCTCGAACACGTGGCCGGGGATGTAACGCGTCAGGCCAGCGTAGTAGCGGATCTCGGAGATGGCCCCTCCTATCTCCCCGCGCGACTGCGCCAGCACTTTGCCGTTCTCCAGTGTCAACAGGCGCGCCAGCTCATCGCTGCGGGCTTCCAGCCGGTCGGCCCACTTGAGCATCACCATCTGGCGCAACCGGGGTGACTGGGCCCAGTCCGGCCGATCGAAGGCGCGACGGGCAGCGGCAATCGCCGCTTCGGCGTCCACCAATTCACCGGCAGCGTAGCGGCCGATCACGCTGCCATCGGATGGGTTCACACTGGCCTCGAACTGGCCGCCATGGGAGGGCTGCCATTGGCCGTCAATAAGGTTAAGCGCTTGCTGGGACATCTCTTTTCCTCAATGCATCACGGAGCCGCCATCGACCACCACGACCTGACCGGTCACGAAGTCGCTGGCGGGGCTGGCCAGGTACAGCAGGGTGCCGCACAGGTCCTCGGGTGTCACCTCGCGCTTGATGGCGCGGGTGGCGATGTTGTTGGCGCTCATCGCACCCTTCCAGGCCGGGTTGGCCATGGTGTTTTCGCTGGCCGTCAGGCCTGGCGCCAGGGTGTTGACCCGGATGCCGGCATCACCCAGCTCACGCGCCAGGCTGCGGGTCATGGCCACCACCGCGCCCTTGGAGCTGACATAGTGCAGCAGCATGGGCGCGCCCTTGAAGACGGTGCCCGAGGCAATGTTAATGATCTTTCCGTAGCCTTGCGCCCGCATGGCCGGCAGCACTGCCTTGCTGCACTCAAAGGGACCGCGCACGTTGACAGCCATCACCTTGTCCCATTCGGCGCTCTCTATCTGCTCAAAGGGCTTGAGCGCCAGGTTGGTGAAGATGCCTGCGTTGTTAACCAAGATATCGATACGCCCGTAGGCCCGGATCGCGGCCTCGGCCATGGCGTGGGTGGATTCGGGCGAAGTCACATCCACGCGCACATCCAGAGCCTTCCCGCCTGCTGCGATGATCGCCTCCACCGTGGCCTGGCTGTCCACCACGTCAGCGCAGACCACGGCTGCACCTTCGGCCGCTAGCGCCTGCGCATATCGCGCACCTATGCCCTGAGCGGCACCGGTGACGATGGCAACCCGCCCAACTAGACGGGCGGCATCCTGATTGAATGTCTGGGTCATCTCGAAATCCTCATGAATGGGAGTTGCTGCGTTCCAACTGCTGCACCTCTAACTTGCGACGATCTTCTTCCTTGCGATGGGCATCCGACATGCCATTGAACAGGGTTCCGAACACGCCACGGTCGAGGTCGCTGGTGCCAAATAGCGCATCGCAGACCGGGAAGGTCAGGTTGAAGTTCCGGGTATGCATGAAATCGGGGTTATGGTGCAGAACATGCATGCGCCGAACGGTGTTGACCAGTGGCATGCGATCCAGCAGTGGATGCTCAATGTGGGACAGCGTGTGCAACCCCTCGTACATCAGGAAATAGCCTGCCATGCTGATCATTGCGATGTAGCCGGCGTTGGCCGTCCACAGTGCCGCCAGCACCAGCGCGGGCGGCAAGGCAGCCATAACGAACAGCACGGGGGCAAATGGCGGGAACAGCAGGGCCCGCCAATCGCGCTGACCGTGATAGTCCAGCGTCTTGTGCGAGAAAAACTGGTGGTGAGTCCCCACATGCCGCTTGTAGGCTGACTTCAGGACGCTTTTTGGGCTGTGCAGCAAATAACGATGCGCAGCCCACTCGGCCCAATTACCGAATAGGAACATTGGCAGCATCACAAACACCCATTCCTGCCAGCGGGAGGACGCTAGCTGGCTGGCACAGTACACAATAGTTCCCACCGTGAAACACAGCGTGAACGCCAAATGTATCTCTCCTCGGTACCAACCCGGTGTGGTCTCTCTGTATTCCTCTCGGAAGGCATTGGAACGGGCGACAATTTCTTGCTCTCGGTTCATGGCAGGCATCCTTTCATTCCAGCCCCAAAAATTTCCCGGCAAACGTCGAGTCGCCAAGCAACTGCTCACGACCACCCTCCAGCACAGTGCGACCGTTCTCGATCACATAGGCGCGCTCGACAAAGTCAAGCGCTCGGTGGGTGTTTTGCTCGACCAGGATCATGGTCACGCCCTCGGCGGCGATTTGGTGCAGCGCGGCGAGGATTTCGTCGATCAACTTGGGCGCCACGCCAATGAAGGGCTCGTCCAGCAGAAGCAGGCGAGGGCGAGACATCAGTGCGCGGCCGATGGCCACCATCTGCTGTTGCCCGCCGCTGAGCTCGCCGGCGTTCTGGGCGGCCTTCTCGCGCAGGATCGGGAACAGCGCGTAGACACGCGCCAGCGAAGCGTCCATGTCCCTGCGGTTGGCAGCGGCATACACCCCCATCTCCAGGTTCTCGAGCACACTCATCGTGGGGAACAGGCGGCGGCCCTCGGGCACCAGCGCGATACCGCCAGCGACGGTCTGCGCGGTCGAGACACGCTCCAACAACTGGCCGTCGTAGGTGATAGTGCCGCTGGCCTTGGGATACAAGCCAGCAATGGCGCCCATGGTGGTGGATTTGCCCGCGCCATTGGCGCCCAGCAGGCCTACTTTCTCGCCACGCCCGACCTCCAGCGACACATCCCACAGCGCTCGCAGCGGACCGTGATCCACGCTCAGGTTCTTCAAGCTCAGCATCCCTGTCCTCCTGTCTTTGCCGTTGGCGCAGCCGAGCCCAGGTAGGTGCTGAGCACACGCTCATTGCGCACCACCTCGGCCAGCGGGCCGTCGGCAATAAGGCTGCCTTGTTCCAGAGCAATCACGCGGTCTACCACCTTCTCCAGCGCGGAGAAGATGTGCTCGACCCAGATCACCGTCATGCCATAGCGATCGCGCACATGGCGGATGTGTTCGACAAAACGCTGCACCTCGGCCGGCGTCAGGCCCGAGGCCACCTCGTCGACCAGCAACAGACGTGGCTTGCAAGCCAGCGCGCGGGCGAATTCCAACGCTTTCTTCTCCTGCATCGACAGGCTGTCGGCGCGTTCGCGCAGGCGGTGGCCGAGCTCGGCGTACTCGATGAAAGCGCGGGCCTCGCGCATCGCGTCGCGCGGCGAAAGCGGCTGCTCGTTGAACATCAGCGGAATGGCGATGTTCTCCTGCACCGTGAGGTCACCGAAAGGACGCGGGATCTGGTAAGTGCGGCCTACGCCCAGGCGGGCGATCTGGTCACGGCTGCAATGCTTGAGGTCCTGACCAGCAAACAGCACTCGCCCGGCGGTGGGGGTGTAGACCCGCGATATGCAGTTGAACAGGGTGGTCTTGCCAGATCCGTTGGGGCCGATCAGGCCGACGATCTCGCCCGGCTGGATGCGCAGGCTCACATCATTGACCGCCACGTTGCCGCCAAACTGCATGCGAACCTGCTCCAGCTGGATCAACGGGGCGCCGCCCAAGTTGCCATGACGAGGCAACGGCAGGTCGTGCGCCGGGGCGGCCGCAGGCGTGCCGGCGTCGGACTCGCCCATGTACTCATGGTGCTCACGGGCCAGCGCGCGCAGCAGCGGCACATTCTGCACCCAGCGCGCGCGCAGGAAGCCGCCGGGCATGAAGCGCCCAATCAGCAGCACAATAAGTCCGTAAAGCGTGGCCTGAAAACCCTTGACGCTCACCAGCAGCCACTGCTGCAGCGTTGCCAGCACCAGCACGCCCACCAGCGGGCCCCAGCGCAAACCGGAGCCGGCGAACAGCACCATGGCCACCGGCACCAGGGCCACGTTCAGACCGAACACGGTGGCCGGGTCAATGTAGCTCATCTGCCAAGCCTGCACCGCACCTGCCGCCGCGCCAAAGGCGGCGCTGAGCACCAGCACGCTGCGCTTCACCGGTGCGATGCGCACGCCCACGGTCTCGGCCACCTGCTCGTCGTTTCGGATACTCTTGAGGGCGTAGCCGAAACGTGAGGTATTGATGCGCAGGGTGACCACAAAGGTCAACACGCACACGCCCAGCGCGATCAGGTAGGCCGGCTGCAACACCTGGGCCACCGGCAGTACGATACCGTCGGCGCCGTTGGTGATGGGTGTGAGGTTGTAGGCCAGCACCTCCACCAGCGGCAACAGGGCCAGCGTGGCGAAGGCAAAGTAGTCGCCATGCAGGCGAAACAGCGGCACGGAGATCAGCAGCGCGGCGAGCGCGGTGACCACCACCGCAAACCCGATGGCTACCCACAGCGGCCAGTGGCCCACCAGCAAGATGGCGAAGGCATAGGCCCCGATGCCGTAAAAGCAATAGTGCCCCAGGTTCACGTAGCCCATCTCGCCGGCCACCCAGTCCCAGCTCTGGCCCAGGATAAAGGCGATTAGCATCGTGAAGCCGATGGTGGTGAGATAGGCATTGCCCAGGAACGGCAGACTGGCCAGCGCTGCCACGCCGGCTGCACCTAGTAGCCAGCCAGTGCCTGTGTTCAGGCTCTTACTCATGTCTTTGCTCCCACGCCCTTGGGGTAGGCCACCAGGATCAGCAGCATTAGGATGACGCTGAGCGCGGGTGCCCATTCGGGTTTCCAGTAAAGGCCGGTAAGGCCCTCGGCGACGCCGAGGAAGATGCCGGCCAAGAGTGCCCCGGGCAGGTTTCCGACGCCACCGACCACGATGATGGTGAAGGCCTTGACCGTCAATCCGAAGCCCATGTAAGGGTCCACGGGGAAGGACAGCACGTACAGTACCGCGGCGATGGCCACGGTGGCCGAGCCGAAGGCGAAAGTCAGTGCCTTCATGCGGGTGCTCTGCACGCCGCAGATCTGCGCGCCTACAGGGTCCTGGGTGACGGCGCGCACCGCGCGGCCGAACCAGGTGCGCTTGAGGATCAGGTGCATCACCACGGTGAGTACCGCGATGCCCAGCAAGATCAGCAACTGGGTGGTGGAAACCACGATGTCGCCGAACTCCAAGGCCTCGAGCCGCAGCGGGATGTTGCGCTGGGTGGCACCAGCGGCCACCGCAGTCAGATCCGACAGGATCATCAGTGTGCCCACCGTGACCAGCACCGTGCCCACGGTGGCCTCGAAGTGGCTGCGCCGCGCCAGCGGCCGCAGCAGAACGTGGTAGTAGCCGTAGGCACAGACAAACAGTAGCGGCGCGAGCAGTGCAACGATCAGCAGCGGGTGCATCTGCCAGCCTGAATAGGCCAGGCTGGCCAGCACCCCGCTGACAGCCAAGAGCGTGCCATGCGCGAAGTTGAGAATACGCACGACCCCGTAGATCAGTGACAGCCCGAACGCAACCAGTGCGTACAGACCACCCAGCAGGGTGCCGCCGATCAGGACCTGGAGCAGGACTTCCATCGTGGTACCGCCTGCTTACTTCCAGCTCGGCGAGGGCCAGACCAGCTTGGCCGTAGATACCTCGGGCGGCCACACCACGTTGACCTTGCCACCGCTCATCTGCACGGTGAAAGCACTGGTGTCAGGGAAGCCGCGCTCATCAAAGGTTACGTCACCAGCGGGCGACTTGATGGTGGCCTTGAACAGTGCTTCCTTGACCTTCTCGCGGTCGACCACGCCGGCCTTCTCGATACCCTGGATCATGGCCAGGTAAGAGGTGAGACGACCCAGAGTCCAGATGTAGTCGAACATCGAGACGTCGGAACGCTTCATCACGGTTTCAACCAGATCGCTGTACGCGCCCTTCACACCGGGGTACCAACTCAGCTCGCCGGTCATGCCATCGATGTCCTTGCCCACTTGGCGGCTGAGCGCACCGGTCAGCATGGTGTGGTGAACGTCCATCGCGCGCACCTTGAGTTGGCGCATCTGCTGTACGAGCGGAACCGAGGCGTTGTCATAGGAGCTGATGTAGATCACATCGGCCTTGGCGGCCCGCACCTTGGCAATCAGGGCGGTGAAGTCCTTCAGTTCTGATGAGAAGGTTTCATTGCCCAGCACCTTCAGGCCCTGCCCCTCGGCCTTCTTACTCCAGGTGGCAGTTATTCCCTTCATCACTGGGTTGTCGTGGGTGATGAAGAAGATGGTTTGCGGCTTGGGACTGACCTTGCTCAGCATGTCAAAGTAGCGCGCCGACCAGTTGGGAACCACCGGGAACGGCGTGCCCCAGACGTATTTCAGGCCGCGGTCATAAACCGAGGGCGTGGCCACGTTCGCCATTACCATCGGAATCTTGTGCTTCTCGGCCACGGGGGGGACCGGGCCACCCAGAGAGGACCAGTCGGGTCCGACGAAGAAGTCCACCTTGTCCACGGAGGCCATCTTCTCGAATAGGGCTACGGCGGTGGCCGGCACGCTCTGGTCGTCATAGACCACGAATTTCAGAGGAAGCTTTTTGTTGCAGGCTTTGACCGCAATGCCACCAGCTTTGTTCACCTCCTCGGCGAACACCTCGGTCATCTTGCGCCAGCGGTCAGCCAGCGTGGAAAACGGGCCAGTCTCGGAGATCGTGGTTCCAAACACGATGGGCTCGCTGCACGAGCCTTGGGCGGCCTGAGCGGGCAACGCGGCCAATCCGGTGGTCAGCGCCGCGGCGCCAGCGGCTATTAGATGACTGAGTTTCTTCATTGCATGTCTCCTCGTTGTTGAATGGATAGGGGAATCCCGGGAAGCGGAAATCGGTAAGTGCGCCTAAGCCGGCGCAGTCTCAGGGTGTCGGTCCGCTCAGACCCTGCCAGCGCTGCACCAAGTCTCTGTGCTCGATGTCAAAGAGGTCGAGCACCCGTCCCACGGTGTGGTTGACCACTTCGTCGAGCGACCCTGGGCGGGTATAGAAGGCCGGTACTGGCGGGAAGACGATGCCGCCCATCTCGGTCACGGCGGTCATGTTGCGCAGATGAGCCAGGTTCAGCGGGGTCTCGCGTGCCAGCAGTACTAGGCGGCGGCGCTCCTTAAGCACCACGTCGGCGGCGCGGCTGACTAGGTTGTCGGCCATGCCGTGTGCGATCCCGGCCAGAGTCTTCATCGAGCAAGGGGCGATCACCATGCCGGCGGTGCGAAACGATCCACTGGAGACCGCCGCGCCGATGTCCTTGACGCTGTGCACGACGTCGGCCAGGGCCTCTATATCGGCGCGCTTGAGCCCCAGCTCCTCCGAGGCGGTCAGAACACCAGCATTGGAGAGCACCAAGTGGGTCTCCCACCCTGGCAGGGCCCGCAGTTGCTCCAGCAGGCGTACGCCGTAGATGACGCCACTGGCGCCGGTAATAGCCACGATCAAGCGCTGGGGCCGAATCGGACTCATGCGCTCACGGCTCCGGTATGCCAGTCGATACGTGCATTGCTTTGCACGACCGTCTCCGGGTCCACTTCCAGCTCACCCGGGACGCGTACGCGTGTGAATACGTGCTCGTGATAGACCACCGGTCGCGTCGCATCCAGCCCCATCTTGGCGCTAATGCCCTGCATGTGAGCCGGCGGCACGACGCCGGGGCCGAAGTCCTGTCCTACGGTGGTCGAAGGGTCGAGCACCGAACCTTGTGCCCCTTGGATGATCACCAAGTCACGGTCGGCCTGGAAGCGGGTAGCCACCGCCCACTCTACCTGTCTGGGGTCGTGAACCTCGACGTCATCGTCCACCACGACAACTTGCTTAATATCGTAATGTGCACCGAACGCTGCGCAAATCACGTTCTTGGGCTGTCCCTCGTGAATCTTGCGGATCTTGACAAACAGGTGATAACGCCCGACGCCACCAATTGACAGATGCACATCGATCACATTAGAGAAACTGCGCTGTAGATGCGCCAATATGGTGGCCTCGCGCGGAATGGAGCCCAGCAACAAATGCTCCATTTCGGCGGGCACGATGGTGTGATAAATCGGACTCTTGCGATGAGTGATTGCATCGACCTGGATCACTTCGCGATGCTCACGCGCACTGTAGTACCGGGGAAACTCTCCAAATGGTCCTTCCAGCTCGCGCACACTCGGCAGCAGGCGTCCCTCAATGACAATCTCGCTGGATGCTGGCACACGCACCTCGTTGGTCTGACACTTCACCACGGGCAAAGGCCGACCATGCAAGGCGCCTGCAATTTCCAGTTCGTCGTGGTCAATCGGGACCACCGCCTGTGAAGCCAGCAGCGTCAAGGGATCCACGCCGATCACCACGGCTACGTCTAGGGCTTGCTGCCTCGATTCGGCTTCCTTGTAGAAGGCCAGCAGATGGCGGGGCAGCATCAGTATGGCCATACGATTGCCGCTGTGTACCTGAATCCGGTTGATGGACACATTCTGGATTCCAGTGGTCGGATTACGCGCTATGACCAGCCCTGCCGTGATGTATGGTCCGTTATCGTGCTCGCTATGCGTTGGGATCGGCAATAGTCGCAGAACGTCCGCCTGCTTCAGAATGACCTCCTGACACGGCGCTTGCGAGGCTTCAACCTCTTGACACTTTAAGGGCTGATCCGCAGCCTCCCTGAATCGCTTCAACAAATCCTTCTCGCCAACTCCCATCGCCTCGGCAATCCAGGAGCGCTGCGACATGAAACCAGAAACAACGGGTATTTCATGTCCTTCGGGACTCGGAAAATAGGTGGCTTGGGCTCCATCAAAATGCTTGGAGATAGCGGCGAGTTGATGCTTCAGAGAAATACCCTTGCGCGCGACAACCAAGCGATTAGTACTTTCCAGCCTGGCCAGCCACTGGCGAAGACTTGCCCCCGGATGTCGGCTTTCTCGCGAAGGTTCATTCATGAGGGCGGCGTATGTCGCCGACTCCTCAATAGCTGGATATTCTTTACTGGAAGCTTTTTTTGTATCCATCATCTGTTCCGATAAGTCTTTCGCGCCTGTGCCGCAGCAGAGCGTCCGCTGTAGCTCATGAAAAGTGGAAATCTGCCGCGTCGTGTCAATCACGATCCGGCCATCAATCAGCGGTAATGTTTTTCTGGGAAATGACCCTCTTCCAGAGCGTCAATTGGCTTTCGACGAACGCTTTGAATTGGGCAGGCGTTCCTCCGTCTGGAATGACTCCCTGTTGCTCAAAGACTTTTCTTACTTCGGCAGAGGAAAGCGCGTCGTTGATGTCTCGATTGATCTTCTCGATCACCACGCGAGGCGTCCCTGCGGGAACGACAAAGCCGTGCCAAGATGAAACTTCGTAGCCAGAGACACCGGATTCACCCACGGTTGGCAAATGCGGCATCAGAGATGAGCGCCTCGAAGATGCAATCGCCAGCGCCCGAACCTTGCCCGACTGAATGAATGGAAGAACATGTGGCAAGGCGTCGAATGCCAAGTCGATCTGCCCTCCCGCCAGATCGGTGAGCATTGGCGTGCTTCCGCGATATGGCACCTGATTCAGATCGATCCCGGCAAGTGCCTCGAAGTAGGCCATAGCCAAGTGGTTCGAAGACCCCGAACCGGATGAACCGTAGTCGAATGCCTTAGGTTTCGACTTTGCCCGGCTTATGACGTCTCCAACGTTTCGCAGATCGGAGCGCGCATTTGCAACAAGGAGCATCGGCGAACGCCCAGCAAGCACCACCGGCGCAAAAGATTTTTCCGTGTCATAAGGCAGCGACTTGTAAAGCCAAGGATTCGCCGCGAACGGAAACTGCACCACCAGAAGCGTGTGTCCATCGGCCAGTGCCGTCGCAACGACTTGGGTGCCAATCACCGTCCCGCCGCCAGGTTTATTGTCGACAACCACCGGCTGTTTCCATGTCTTGCTCAGATGGACAGCAATTAGCCGCCCGAGTGTGTCGTTGAATCCACCAGGTGGATAAGGTACAACGATGCGCACCGGTCGCGACGGAAAGGCCCCTGCCACGGTGGATGAACTCGAATCATTTTGTGCGTTTGCTGGCAACGCCAGCCAGGCGCATAAAGCCACTGCGAACAAACAGCCCGAACCAATGACCCGATGAACAACGCCCGGCAATTTCTGCCGCAAGCCTCTAGATGCCACCATCACGCTGAAATCTCCTCAATATTGCTCGCCTCTTTTGTCGGCGAACTTGTTTGACGGCAAGTCTAGGAATATCAATAAATCACGTCAACTAATAAATAATGATTGCCATAATCACAATTCATGATATTTATTGCATGAGGACTCTCGCATGGACTTCCGGCAGTTGCAGTACTTTTTGACCCTCTACGAAGAAGGCTCTATGACCAAGGCGGCCAGTCGCCTGAACGTGGTTCAGCCAGCGATCAGCATGCAAGTCGCGAAGCTAGAGGATGAAGTCGACCAAAAGCTATTCACAAGGTCAACACGCGGCATGACACCAACACCCGCCGGAAGGCAGATGTACCAACTCTTCCGACCGATCATGGCTGACTTTTCAAGGGCTCGGGCGTTGATCCACCAGACCGATGGAGAGCTTTCTGGACATCTGGCAATAGGGGTCATCGCAAGCGTTGCGCAGGGCGTCATGGCAAATGTCATTGCCGATTACTCAACCCATCATCCACGCGTCACGCTATCGGTGAGTGATGGCTATACACCAGCGCTATGCCAAGCAGTCACCGAAGGCGAATTGGATGCGGCGATCATCAATCAGCCACGCCGTCGCTTGTCTCTAGATATCCATCCCGTGTTAAGCGAAGACTTTGTCCTTGCGACAGGTCCACTGCATAAGAGGATTGGCGAATCGATCAGCCTACGCCAGGTCGCAAAACTGAAGCTGGTTCTTCCCACTCGCTATCATGGACAGAGAGACATTCTTGACAGCTTTGCGCTTGCCGAAGGGCTCGAGCTTAATCCTGCAATCGAGATTGACTCCATAAATGCAATTCTTCAGCTTGTAGAGACGACAGCCATTGCAACAATACTGCCGCGGATCGTCGCCCGAGGCCCTGCGGCGACAGGGAGGCTAAAGGTGCACAAGATCGTTGATCCGTCATTGACGCGACAAGTCGTATGTGTAACCCATCCCCGTCGTCCCCCCTCCCCAGCCGCATCCGCGCTAATAGCTTTTCTGGTGAAGCACACCATGAATAATCGACATCCGGCAGAACGGGCTACCACCTAGCGACGTCACTCCAATACGTGCATGGCATCTTTTATGCAGCAAGACCAATTTCTAGATTCCCCGCTGTGGCACTTTTCGCTCAAGTTCTATTCGCGCCCCCGAGTACCCCCCGCCTGTTTGACACTGCAAGATATTGCAGGCGTTGACGTTTGCGTTTTACTTTTTTCTCTGTATTGCGCACACACAAAACGATTCATCTCACAACAGAAATTGCATCAATGCGATGAGAGACTAAGGGACTGGAGGAGCACTGTCATCCTGCCTCTGCGCCGAATTCGACGAGAAATGAAGACGAAACTTGCAACCACTCGCCTCGAAAGCATGAAGAAGGTGCGCCAACAGATTCAAAGTCTTGAGATCAATGCCGAACAAATCAGTCTCGCTATTCTTTACGAAGAATTTCAATCGCTGTCGCAAGACAATGCTGAAAATTCTGATGCGGCAACTCTTCTCAACGCAGTTGTTGAAATTTACGTTGCCGCAGAGAGAGTCGATCGCTCCACCCCAGACGGCGAATCCGTGCATTCTGCTATCGCGACGCTCTCTGATGAGTTGCGCCAAATAGCCATGTGATCTTTATTCCACCGTCACGCTTTTGGCCAGGTTCCTAGGTTTGTCCACATCCGTGCCTCGCGCGCATGCCGTGTGATACGCCAGCAACTGCAGCGGCACCACGTGCAGCAATGGTGACAAGGCGCCGTAGTGCTCGGGCATGCGGATGACGTGCAGGCCCTCGCTGCTTTCAATGTGGGTGTCGCTGTCGGCCAGCACATAGAGCACGCCGCCGCGGGCGCGCACCTCATGCAGGTTGCTCTTGAGCTTTTCCAGCAACGCATCATTGGGCGCCACCGTCACCACCGGCATTTCGCTGGTCACCAGCGCCAGCGGGCCGTGTTTGAGCTCGCCGGCCGGGTAGGCTTCAGCGTGGATGTAGCTGATTTCCTTCAGCTTGAGTGCCCCTTCCAGCGCAATCGGGTAATGCAGACCACGGCCAAGGAAGAGTGCGTTTTCCATGCGGGCAAAGTCCTCGGCCCAGCTGATGATCTGCGGCTCCAGCGCCAGCACAGCCTGCAAGGCCACCGGCAGGTGGCGCATGGCCTTCAGGTGTTGCGCTTCCTCTTCCTCGCTCAAGTGGCCACGCACCTGGGCCAGCGCCAGCGTGAGCAGGAAAAGGCCGGCCAGCTGGGTGGTAAAGGCCTTGGTGGAGGCCACGCCGATCTCCACACCGGCACGCGTGATGTAGGCCAGCTTGCACTCGCGCACCATGGCGCTGGTGGCCACATTGCAGATGGTCAGCGTCTGCTGCATGCCCAAGCTCTGCGCGTGACGCAGCGCCGCCAGTGTGTCGGCCGTCTCACCCGACTGGCTGATGGTGACCACCAGCGTGCGCGGGTTGGGCACGGAGTCGCGGTAACGGTATTCGCTCGCCACCTCCACCTGGGTCGGGATCTTGGCCATGCTTTCCAGCCAGTACTTGGCAGCGCAACCACTGTAGTAGCTGGTGCCGCAGGCCAGGATGAGGACGTTGTCGATCTCCTTGAACACGCGGTAGGCGCCATCACCGAACAGCTCGGGCACGATGCCTTCCACACCTTCCAGGGTGTCGGCGATGGCTCGCGGCTGCTCGAAGATCTCTTTCTGCATGTAGTGGCGATAGGGGCCGAGCTCGGCCGCGCCGCTGTGCGCCTGCACGGTCTTGACCTCGCGCTGCACGGGCTTGTGATGGCGATCCACCACCCAGTACTTGCCAAGCTGCACATCGACCACGTCGCCCTCTTCCAGGTAGACGATCTGGTCGGTGACGCCCGCCAGGGCCATGGCATCGCTTGCCAGGTAGTTGCTCACCCCGTCCTGGCCCACACCCAGGATCAGCGGTGAGCCGGCACGCGCGCCGATCACGCGCTGCGGTTCATCCTTATGGAAAACCGCAATGGCATAGGCGCCGTGCAACTGTTTGACAACGGCTTTCACCGTCTCAAACAGATCGCCGTCATAGAGCGAGTCCACCAGGTGGGCGATCACCTCGGTGTCGGTCTGGCTGTCGAACACGTAGCCGCGCTTCTGGAGTGCCGCGCGCAGTTCGTCGTGGTTCTCGATGATGCCGTTGTGCACCAGCGCCACACGACCCGGACGCTGCGCCGCATCGGCCCCAGGGCCATGGCTGAAGTGCGGGTGCGCGTTGTGCACCGCCGGTGCGCCGTGCGTGGCCCAGCGCGTGTGCGCAATGCCGATGAAGCCTTCCAGCGGCGCCTTGGCCACCTGCTCGGCCAATTCGGCCACACGCGAGGTGCTGCGCGCACGCTTCAGGCCACCGTCGGCATGCACAGCCACGCCGCAGGAGTCATAACCGCGGTATTCCAGCCGCTGCAGGCCTTGCACCAGAACAGGAACGATGTTGCGATTGGAAACGGCGCCGACGATGCCACACATGCTGGATATCTCCTCAAATGGATGGCCGATGGTAGAGCGCCCAATGAAAAATATCTGATTGATTTTTGTCGATTTTTGAACTTAAATTTCAAACATTATGTTGATTGAAATAATATTTCTCATATTATCAATAAATGGAACAAATATTCTTAGATAACACCGACCTGCTCTTGCTGGACATCCTGCAGCGTGACACCAGCCAGAGCAATCAGTACCTGGCGGCGCAGGCCCACATTTCACCGCCCACCTGCCTGCGCCGCGTCAAGCGCCTGACTGATGCCGGGTTGATTGAAAAACAGGTGGCAGTGCTGAGCGGCGACCGGTTGGCCCCCTTGATTGGCCACGGCTTGCAAGCCATTGTGGAGATCACACTGGACCGCCAAGGGGCGGAAGCGCTCGATGCCTTCGAGCAGCGCGTGGCCGCCGACGATGCCGTGCAGCAGTGCTATCGCGTCTCGCCCGGGCCGGACTTTGTGCTGGTGGTGCATGCACGCGACATGCCGGACTACCTGGCCCTGGCGCATCGCCTGTTCACCGGCGATGCCAATGTACGCAATGTCAAAGCCTTCTTCAGCGTGAAACGCAGCAAATTCGGCACGCAGGTGCCACTGCCCAAGCGCATGCCCTGAGCGGGCCGCTCACACTGCCAGCGGCAGCGTGAAGCGGATGCAGCAACCGGCGTCCGGCGCGCCCTCGGCGCGGATGCTGCCGCCATGGCGCTCGACAATCTTGCGTGCCAGCGCCAGGCCCAGGCCCTGACCTTCGAACTCGTTGGCACTGTGCAACCGCTGAAAGACATGAAACAGCTTGTCCTGCTGCTGAGGGTTGAAGCCCACGCCGTTGTCTCGCACGTACAGCAGGCATAAGCCGTCTTCGGCCGCGGCTTGCCAGCCGATGTTGATCACCGCCGGTGTGCGCGGCCGCGTGAACTTGAGCGCGTTGGACAGCAGGTGGCCCAACAGCTGCCGCACCAGCGCCGCATCACCACGCAGCGGCGGCACATCAGTCGCCACCTGCCAGTCAATCTGCCGCCCGGCGGCCTCACGTGCCAACTGCTGGCGCACCTCCTCGATCAGCACGCACAGGTTCAGCGTTGTCGCGTCCAGTGCCACCCGGTCCAGCTGCGCCCAGGCCATCAGCCCGTCAATCTGCTGGCCCATGAGCTTGGCCGCATTCGTCACCGTGGCAAGATAGGTCACGGCATCGTTCGTCGGCGTGCCCTCCAATTCCTCGCGCACCAGGGCCGCATAGGCATTGATGTGGCGCAGGTTGGCACGCAGGTCGTGCGACACCGTGTAGGCGAAGTCCCCCAGCGCTGCCTGCGCTGCCGCCAGTTGCCGTGCCAGTTGCTGCTGTGTCTGCCGGGCCAGCTGCAGTTCGGCTTGCAAGCGGATCAACTCTTGCTCTTGCGGGGAAACAGGCGCACTCATGGGCTCGGCCTTATTTCTTCTGTTTCACCGGCCGCGTCCAGTTGGCCACGCTCACCTGCGTGGCGCGTGCCACCGTCAGCGCGCCGGGCGCGGTGTCCTTGGTGATGGTGGAGCCGCCGCCGACCGTGCCGCCGGCGCCGATGGTGACCGGAGCCACCAGCACGCAGTTGCTGCCGATGTGCACATCGGCCTCGATCACGGTCTGGTGCTTGTTGGCACCGTCATAGTTGGCCGTGATGCTGCCCGCCCCGTAGTTGACACGCTCACCCAGGCTGGCATCACCCACATAGGCGAGGTGATTGGCTTTGGCACCGGCGGCCATGGTGGCATTCTTGACCTCGACGAAGTTGCCGATGTGCACCTCCTGGCCCAGCTTGGCACCGGGGCGCAGGCGGGCAAAGGGGCCCACCAGCGCACCGGGGCCGACCTCAACCATCTCCTTGTCACCGTGACCACCCTCGATATGGGTGTAGGGGTGGATCACGGCACCGGCGCCGATACGGGCATTCGAAATCACGCAGTTGGCACCGATGCGCACGCCTTCCCCCAACTGGACACTGCCCGAGAAGATGCAGTTGACGTCGATCTCCACGTCCTGCGCGCACTGCAGTTGCCCACGCACATCGAAACGCGCCGGGTCAGCCAGCCGCACGCCTTGCTCCATGAAGGCTTGGGCCTGCCGCAGTTGATGGGCACGCTCCAGCTCGGCCAGCTGCACCGGGCTGTTGATGCCCGCCACCTGCAGCGCGTCACTGATCTTGTGCGCCACTACCGGCACGCCCTCCGCCACGGCGAACTTCACCACATCGGTCAGGTAGTACTCGCCTTGCGCATTCTTGTTGTCCAGCCTAGCCAGCCAGGGCTTAAGCAGCCTGGCCGGCACGGCCATGATGCCGCTGTAGATTTCCTTGATCTGGCGCTGCGCATCACTGGCGTCCTTGTGCTCGACGATGGCCTGCACTGCCCCCGAACCGGTGCGCTCGATGCGGCCATAACCCGTGGGGTCGGCAAACTCGATCGTCAGCAGCGCCAGCTTGTTCCCGCCGCACGCACTGATGAGCGCCTGCAGCGTGTCAACTTGCGTCAAAGGAACATCGCCCGACAGCACCACCACCACACCGTCATCCGGCAGAACAGGCACCGCCTGCTGCACCGCATGGCCGGTGCCGAGCTGCGGCTCCTGCCGCACGAATTCCATGCCAAATCCGGCCCTAGCCCTTGCTGGCTGTGCGAGTCCTGCTTCAACTTCCATAGCACCGTGCCCGGTGATCACGACCACGCGGCGCGCATCCAGGCCTGCCGCGGTGTCCACCACATGCTGCAGCAGTGCACGCCCGGCCAATCGGTGCAACACTTTGGGCAGTTTGCTTTTCATGCGGGTGCCCTTGCCGGCGGCCATGATGACCACATCCACTGCCTGTTGGGACTGAACCATGCTTTTCTCGTTTGCTTCTGTCATGTTGAATTTCAGACGCCTGCCGGCGCTCCTGCCCCACATTATCGGCGCCGGGCTGCTGCTGGTTTTTCTGGGCGGCTGCAGCGCCGTCCGAATTGGCTACAACAACGCCCCGGCCCTGGCCTACTGGTGGCTGGACAGCTACATCGACTTCAACGATGCCCAGGCGGCGCAGGTGCGCGACAGCCTGAACACGCTGCAGGCCTGGCACCGCAAGACCGAGCTGCCGGCCTACGCCGAACTGCTACGCCAGATGCAGGGCGCGGCCAGCGGGCCGGTCACGCCGCAGCAGGTGTGCGAGTTCAGCGACCGGATCCGCCTGCACGTGCAGCGCCTGGGCGAACAGGCGGCCGAGGGCATGAGCCGCGTGGTGCCCACGCTCCAGCCGGAGCAGCTGCGCCACCTGGCGCTGCAGTTTGACAAGCACAACAAGACATGGCGCGAAGAATGGCTGGACGGCACCCCGGCCGAGCTGTCGGCACGCCGGCTGAAAAAGGCTGTCGAGAGGGCAGAGAACTTTTATGGCCGGCTGGAAGAACCTCAACTGAGTGCCCTGCGCCAGAGCTTGAGCCGATCAAGCTTCGACCCCCGGTTGAGCTGGCAATGGCGGCTGAGTCGCCAGCAGGATGTGCTGAGGGTCTTCAAGGAGCATGGCAACGGCGACCGAACCGCGCACGTCAAGGCCGAGATGCTGGCACTGCTGCAGCGCAACCTGAACTCGCCCGAGGCAGCCTATCGCGACCAGTTTGAACAGATGCTGTCTGAAAGCTGCCGCACGCTGGCCGCCCTGCACAACAGCACCAATGCGGCGCAACGGCGCCAGCTGCTGGAGAAGCTGCAGGCCTACGAGGCCGATGCACGCGCCCTGGCGGCAGACAAATAAAAGGGCCTGCTTTCGCAGGCCCCGCACAGGTCAGCCGGCAGCGTTCAGCCCTGCAGCGCCGCCCACATTTCCTTGTCACGCTCAGCTGTCCAGATGCGCGGGTTCTTGATGCCGCTGGCCTCGTCGTAGGCACGGGTCACGTCGAACGGCAGGCAGTGCTCGTAGATGAAGACCTTGCCAAACACCGGGTCCATGCTCTTGCGCGTGTGCGCCATGGCGGCCTTCAGGTCCATCTTCTGCGCCACGGCTTCCTTGCCCGCCGTGTACAGCGTCTCGACCCAGCGCTTGGTGTAGTCCAGCGCCTTGTTGACTTCTGTCTGCCCTTTCATCGCCTCGCCGCGGCCCGGCACGATGGCTTCGGCTTTGAGGGCGCGCAGCGCTTCCAGCGTGGCCGGCCACTCTTCGAGCTGCGCATCACCAGTGTAGACGCCGGCCTCGTACTCCACCAGGTCACCCGAATACAGCACCTTCTCGTCTTCCACCCAGGCGATGGTGTCGCCACGCGTGTGGCCCGGGCCCGGGCTCCAGATCTGCACCACCACGCCGCCCAGGTTGATCGACAGCTTGCCTGGCACCTCGCCCTTCATCGGGTTGCCACCGCCGATCACCATGCTCGGCCAAGTCAGCCCCGGCACCGTTTCAGCATTGCGGAACAGGCGTGGGAAACGCTCCATCTCGCTTTTCATGTCCTGTGCGCCGCGCTCGCGGATCAGCTCCAGCGTGCCCTGGCTGGCAATGATCTCTGTGGCGCCCTCGGCCACAAAGGCGCTGGCGCCCAGCACGCGCACCGCGTGGTAGTGCGTCAGCAGCACGTACTTGATCGGCTTGTCGCTGATGGTCCGGATCTTCTTGATGAGGTCCTGCGCCATGGCCGGTGTGGCGGTGGCGTCGCTCACCAGGATGCAGTTGTCGCCGATGATGACGCCCGAATTCGGGTCGCCTTCGGTGGTGTAGGCCCAGCAGTGCTTGCTGAGTTGCTCAAAGGTGATTTTCTTGTCGGTCAGGTCGGCTTGCGAGGCAAAGGCTTTGCTCATGGTGTCTCCGGTAGGGTCTGGATCAGGGGGCATCGGGGTACGGCCCCGATTTTATTTAAGCGTAACGCATTACGGATGGTGAAACCTAAAACCCGAGCCGCCGGGTCCACCGTCACTTGGCCAGACCGCGCTCCAGCATGGCAATCACCTCATCGGCAAAGGCCGTGTAGCTCAGGGTGCCGCCCGGACGCAGCCAGGTGAAGGTCCAGTTGATCATGCCGAACAGCATCATGGTGATGGCGGTCTGGTTGCGTGCATTCAGCCGCCCCGGATAGGCACGTTTGAGCATGTGCGTGACAGCGGCCACCACGTCGCGCTGACGGTTGAAGATCTGCTCGCGCTGCACCTCGCCCAGAAACTTGGTGTCATGCAACAGCGCCACATGGCGGGTGGCCGAGGTCTCGTACTCCTGCAGGAAACAGCGCACCAGCTCATGCAGTGTGGCACGGTCGTCCAGGTTGCGCCGCTGCGCCGTGGCCTGCACTTGGCCGACAAGGGCCAGCAGTTGCTGGGTATAGCGGTCCAGCAAGTCAAAGAGGATGGACTCCTTGCTGCCGTAGTAGTGGTACAGCCGCGCCTTGGACGTGCCGCAGGCGGTGGCAATGTCGTTCATGCTGGCCGCGGGATAGCTCTTGTCGGCAAAGCACTGCGCCGCGATGTCGAGGATCTCGTCGCGCTTGAGCTCGTGGGACGCGGATTTGGGGCGAGCCATGGCGGGATGCGTGCAGCTAGACCGGCCAGACCACGCCGTTGTCGTTCAGGATGGCGTCGAGCGGCACATCGTGCGGCTCGGGCTCGAAGTCGGACAGGAAACCCTGGGTGAAACCCAGTCCCACGGTGAACGGCTTGGGCTGGAGCGCGGCCAGCGTACGGTCGTAGAAACCGCCGCCGTAACCCAGGCGGTAGCCGCCGGGGCCGTAGCCAACGCAGGGCACGAACAGCAGCGTGGGCACGATCAGCTTGGTGTCCTTCGGCTTCGGGATGCCATAGGCGTCCTCCTCCATGGGGCAACCGGGGTACCAGGCGTGGAAGGTGAGCGTCTTGTGCACCTTGTCGATCACCGGCAGGCCGATACGGCGCGGCTGCGGCTGGTCGATCAACTCGCCGTCCTCCTTCCAGCGGTGCAGCGCCGGCAGCGGGTCGAATTCGCCTTTGATCGGCCAGTAGGCACCGATCACGGCATCCGTGCGACCCACCAGCCAGATGCGCATGACCTGCTGCAACAAGGTTGCGCGTTGTCGGCGATCGGGCAGGTTCAGGCGTTGGGTAATGAGTTGCTGACGCAGAGCCTTCTTTTCCAGCGCCCTTTTTTCCTCAGATGTGTCCATAATTCCCACATGCAGTTTCAAGCCATTCTGACATCGATCGCCTTGGTGGCAGGTCTGATGTTGCCACACGCCAGCGCCGTTGCCGCTCCCAAGGCCAAACCCCGTCCGCAAACCGTCGACGATGCCGTCATCCTGGACATGAACCAGGCCTTCAAGAAAGGCGACCGCAAGCGCCTCTCCGCGCTGCTGCCGCAAGTGCAGGGCCATGTGCTGGAGCCCTGGGGCGCCTACTGGGAACTGGCCGCTCGGCTGGATGAGGCCGGCCCGACAGAAATACGGGCCTTCCTGAGCCGCTATGCCGGAACCTACCAGGAAGACCGCCTGCGCAACGACTGGCTGCTCCTGCTGGGCAAACGGCGCGACTGGGCCACCTTCGCCGCCGAGTACCCCAAGTTCCGCATGAACGACGACCGTGCCGTGCGCTGTTATGCGCTGCTGAATGAGGCCCAGACCAGCGGTGCCGACGTGGCCGCCCAGGTGCAGGACTTGTGGCTGGCACAGAAGGACACCGACGAAGGCTGCGCCGCGGCCGCCGCTCAGCAACTGGAAGCCGGCAAGCTCAAGCCCCATGCGGCTTGGCTGCGCGCCCGCCTGGGCTTCGAGAACGAACGCCCCCGTGTCGCCGCGCAGGCAGTGGGCCTGCTCAATGATGACTGGGTGACCAGCGTCAACGCCATTTATGCAAACCCGGTGCGTTTCCTCGACGACAAGATCACCGCCCTGCGCCCGCGCACCAAGGAACTGGTGACACTGGCGCTGATCCGGCTGGCCAGCACCGACACCACGGCCGCCATGGACGAGATGAACAAGGTGCGCTGGCGCACCCAGCTCACGCAGGAAGAACGCAGCTGGGTCTGGGGCGTGATCGGCAAACGCGCCGCGCGCCGTCTGCAAGACGGTGCCATCAACCAGTTCGCCCATGCACAAGACCAGTACCTCAACGGCGACCACCTGACCTGGAAGGTACGTGCCGCCTTGCGCGCCGGTGCCTGGCAGGAGGTACTGAATGCCACGGCCGCCATGCCGGACGCACAACGCCAGGACCCCGCCTGGATCTACTGGCGCGGGCGCGCCCTGCTGGCGCTGGCCGGCAAACCGGACGCACCGGCCCAGGCCCGAGCCCTGTTCGAGTCGATCGCCTCGCCGCGCGGCTTCTACGAACAGCTGGCGCAGGAGGAACTGGGCCGACCGATCACCGTGCCGCCCAAGCCCGAACCGCTGACAGCCGCCGAGAAAGAGGCCGCACAGGCCAACCCTGGCCTGCGCCGCGCGCTGTATGCCATTCAGGCCGGGCTGCGTGCCGAGGGCGTGCGCGAGTGGAACTACACCGTCGGTGCGCACCAGCGCGGCGGCCTGTCCGACCGTGAACTGCTGGCTGCCGCCCAGCTGGCCTGCGACCAACAGGTCTGGGATCGCTGCATCAACACCAGCGAACGCACCAGGACCGTCATCGACTTCGAGCAGCGTTTCCCGATGCCGTTCAAGAGTGCCGTGGTGCAGCGCGCCGGCCAGATCGAGCTTGACCCGGCCTACGTCTATGGCCTGATCCGGCAGGAAAGCCGCTTCATCATGGATGCGCAATCCAGCGTTGGCGCTTCCGGTCTGATGCAGGTCATGCCAGCCACAGCACGCTGGACGGCCAAACGCATCGGCCTCGCCGACTTCAAGCCGCACCAGATCACCGACCGCGACACCAATATCGCCATCGGCACCGGCTACCTCAAGCTGGTACTGGACAGCTTTGACGGCTCCATGCCGCTGGCCGCCGCTGCCTACAACGCCGGCCCGAGCCGCTCACGCGCCTGGCGCGGCCAGGACGGCGACCCGATGCTGGAAGCCGCCATCTGGGCCGAGAACGTGCCCTTCAACGAGACGCGCGATTACGTGAAAAAAGTGCTGTCCAACACCACCAACTACGCCGCGCTCATCACCGGTCGGCCGCAGTCGCTCAAGGCCCGGCTGGGCCAGGTCGGCCCGCAACGCCCGGGCAAGAGCGACGCCTACGAAGACCTGCCATGACAAAGGTGCTGCTGCTCGGCGGTACCGGTTTCGTCGGCCGCCACGTCTGCGAGAAGCTGGCACGGCTGGGCTGGCGCATCACCGTGCCGACGCGGCGCACCAGCCAGGCACAACACCTGCAGCATCTGCCGCTGCTGGAGGTGGTCGCGGCCGATGTGCATGACGAAGCGACGCTGAGGCAACTGGTCAGCGGCCACGATGCCGTTGTCAACCTGGTGGCCATCCTGCACGGCACCGCAGCGACGTTCGAGCGCACGCATGTCGAGCTGCCGGCCAAGCTGGCACGTGCCTGCCTGACGAACGGCGTGCCACGGCTGGTGCATGTCAGCGCCCTGGGGGCCGAACCCGCCGCGGCCGACACGGCCCCCTCGTTTTACCTGCGCAGCAAGAGTCGGGGCGAAGCCGTTCTGCAAGCCGCCGCCCATGACGGCCTGCAGCTCACGGTGCTGCGCCCCAGCGTCATCTTCGGTGCCGACGACCAGTTCCTCAACCTGTTCGCCCGCCTGCAGCGCGTGTTCCCTGTCATGCCCTTGGCCGGCGCACAGGCGCGCTTCCAGCCGGTCTGGGTGGAAGACGTCGCACAGGCGATCGCGTGCTGTCTGCAAGACCCGGCCACCATCGGCCAGACCTTCGAGGCTTGCGGCCCGGACATCGTCACACTCAAGCAACTGGTCCAGCTGGCGGGCCGCTGCAGCGGCTTGCGTCACGCCCGACCGGTCATCCCTCTGCCCATGGCACTGGGGCGGCTACAGGCCGGCTTGATGGAACTGCTGCCAGGCCAGCCGCTGATGAGCCGGGACAACGTCGATTCGATGCGCACCGATAACGTCGCCAGCGGCCGGCTGCCCGGCCTGGCCGCGCTGGGCATCACGCCGTCGGCCCTGGGCGCCATCGCGCCCAGCTACCTGGGCCAGAACGACCGTTACGTGACACTGCGCGGCCAGTACCGGCGTTCTTGAGCTGCTGCGCGCAACGCTGCCGCGCGCTACCATGAGGCCGTCTGACGGAGGTCCCCATGCTCAAGCTCTTCATCGGCAACAAAAACTACTCGTCCTGGTCCATGCGGCCCTGGGTTCTGATGCGCCAGACCGGTATCCCGTTCGAAGAGGTGCCGGTGCGCTTCGACTCGTTTGATGCCGGTTCGCAGTTCAAGCAAACGCTGGCCGGCCTCAGCCCCACCGGCAAGGTACCGGTGCTGCAGGATGGCGAACTGATCATCTGGGACACGCTGGCGATTGCCGAGTACCTGGCCGAGGCATTTCCCGAGAAAACTCTCTGGCCACAGGGCGTGGCCGCGCGGGCGCGGGCCCGCAGCATCTGCGCCGAGATGCACGCCGGTTTCACCGCGCTGCGCAGCCACTGCCCGCAGAACATCGAGGCCTCACTGCCTGACGTCGGCGCCCTGATCTGGCGCGACCAGCCCGCCGTGCGCGCCGATGTGGCCCGGCTGATGGCCATGTGGGAAGAGCTGCTGGCACAGCAGGGCGGGCCACTGCTGTTCGGCGATTTCACGATTGCCGACGCTTACTTCGCCCCGGTCTGCATGCGCCTGAAAACCTATGCCCTGCCGGTACCGCCGGCCGTGGCTGACTACATCGAGCGCGTGGCGGCATTGCCCGGCGTGGCCGCCTGGCTTGCGCAAGCGCGCGCCGAACAGGACTTCCGCGCCTTCGAGGAACCCTACCGCCTGCAGCGCTGAGGTCTGGCTGCACACGCTCGGCCTCCCCGCTTTTCTCCATAATGGAGGCTCATGTTGCTCCTCCATTGATGAAAAAGAAAAACAAGCACTTGCTGGCCCAGGCCGCCTTGGTCATGGCATTGGCCCATGCGGCTGCTTCGCAGGCCCAGCCCTTGAGCTTCGAATCGGCGTGGCAGCGCCTGCTCAGTAACTCGGACAAACTGGCCGCCGCGCAATCGGCTGTCGACAGCAAGCGCCTGCAAGGCGAAGGGCTCAAGGGCCTGGGCGGTCCGGTGGTCAGCGTCACCGGCGCCAGTTACGTCTACAACGCCAACCTTAACATCAACCTCGACCCTGTGAACCAGGGCATTGCGCAGGCTACGCAGTCATTGCCGGCACCGTTGAAGAACGTGCCCATCACCGTCTCGCCGCTGCCATCGCAATACATCTACAACCGGCATGAATCAGCCACCAACGCCTCGGTCTCCGCCGTCTGGCCGATCTATACGGGCGGGGCGGCCGACAGCATGCGCGGCTTCGTCAAGGCCCAAGGCGACGAAGCCCAAGCCGACGCGGCACGCACCAACCAAGAGCTCGCGACGCTGCTCGCGCAGCGTTACTTCGGCGCCCAGCTCGCCTCCCGTGCGGCCCGCCTGCGCGCGGCGGCCCGCGACAACGTGGCGCGACACGACAGCACTGCCGAACGCCTGCTGGCAGCGGGCCTGATCTCGCGCATCGAGCGGCTGCAGGCCCAGAGTGCCTACGAAGAGGCCAAACGCAATGCCTTGAAGGCGCAGGATGATGCCGACATGGCCATGCTCGCGCTGGCACGCACCATCAAGGTGAGCGGTCCGGTCGAGGCGCTGTCGCCGTTGTTCGTCATCTCGCAGCCGCTGGAGCCGCTGCCGCATTTCACCGAGGCCGCACTGCGGCGCCACCCCGGCCTCGACAAGGTGGCGGCCAAGAAGGCACAGGCTGAGCAATTGCACGAAGGCGAGGAAGCCATGCGACGCCCGCAAGTCTTTGCCTTCGGCCAGCACCAGATCAAAAACGACAACCCGGACTGGGTCGCCGGCATCGGTGTGCGCTGGACCTTGTGGGATGCGGTGAACCGCGACACCCTGGCCGCCGCCTCGCTCAAGCAGATCGAACAGGCCGAGCGTACCGACGCCCAGGCACGCAATGACATCGCGTTGCTGGTCGAGAAGAACTGGCGTGCCCTGGAAAACGCGCGGCGCCAGTTCCTGGGACAGCAGACCTCGGCCGAGCTGGCTGCCGAGGTGCTGCGCCTGCGCACCGCTGCCTTGCGTGAAGGCACAGGCACGGCGCTTGAGCTGATCGATGCCGAAACCAACAGGGCCAAGGTGCAGACCGAGCGCGCCCAGGCCGCTTACGAGTACGTCATGGCCTTGGCCAACCTGCTGGAAAGCTGCGGCCTGTCCGAAGAATTCAGCGCCTACATGGCACGCGCCGACGTGCGCGTGGAGTGAACATGAACAAGAAAAACATCACCCTGATCGCCGCCGGCAGCGCCGTGCTGGTCTTGTTGGGCCTGGGCGTCTGGCGCGCCGCGCAACCGGCGCCCGACGTCTTCCAGGGCCAGATGGAAGCGCGTGAAACCGACATCGCGCCCAAGGTGCCGGGCCGTATTGCGCAGGTGCTGGTGAAAGAGGGGGATACAGTGCAGCCCGGCACCCCGCTCATCCGCATGGACAGCCCCGAAGTCAATGCCAAGCTGGCGCAGGCCAGTGCCGCGCAGGAAGCGGCCAAGGCCGTTGCCGCCAAGGCGGAACGCGGCGCCCGCCCGCAGGAAATCGAGATGGCGCGCCTGCAATGGCAGCGCGCCGAGGCCGCGGCCGAACTGGCCGCCACCTCGTTCAAGCGCGTGGACGGACTGGCACGCGACGGCCTGATCGCCGCCCAGAAGCGTGACGAGGCCGAAGCCAACAACAAGGCCTCGCGCGATGCCGCCGCTGCCGCCAAGGCGCAGTACGACATGGCACGCATCGGTGCCCGCCCCGAGGACAAGGCCGCCGCCAACGCACAGGCGCGCCAGGTGGCCGGCGTGGTGGCCGAGGTGGAAGCCGCCAAGGCCGAGACCGAACTCAAGAGCCCGGTGGCCGGCGAAGTGGCCAAGGTGCTGGCCAAGGCCGGCGAACTCTCGCCGCAAGGCGTGGCCGTGGTCAGCGTGGTGGACCTGAAGGACCAGTGGGTGGTGCTCAATGTGCGCGAGGACCGCTTGCAACGCTTTGCCATCGGTACCGAGTTCGATGCCGTGCTGCCGGCCCTGTCAACACCGGGCACCAGCAAGGTCGTGCGCTTCAAGGTGTTCCATAGCGCGGCGCTGCCCGACTTTGCTACCTGGCGCGCCACGCGCAGCGGCCAGGGCTTCGACGCCCGGACCTTTGAAGTGCGGGCCCGGCCGCTGACGCCGATCGAAGGCGCACGTCCCGGCATGAGCGTGCTGGTGCAATAAACACATCGCCCATCACTGGCCGCCCAACGAGTGCATGCTGTGGGTTCGATAGCATCCAGCATCCGACGCGAAGCCGCCCTGCTGCGCCAGCGCCCATGGGACCTGGCCATGATCAGCTGGGTGCCGCTGCTAGCCGCCGCGTTGCTGTGGTGGATCTTCTCGGCCGGCCTGCCCACGCGTCTGCCCATCGGCGTGCTCGATGACGACCATTCCTCCCTCTCGCGCCAGCTGGTCCGCTTTCTCGACGCCACGCCCGGCCTGGTCGTGGCCCGGCGTTATGACAACCCGGCCGAAGCCGAGCACGCGCTGCGCCGCATTGATGTCTACGCCGTGGTCAGCATTCCTCGCGATTTCTCACGCGACGTGAAGCAGGGCCGCAGCGCGCAGGTCACGCTGCTGCACAACGCGCAACTGGGCACGCACTCCGGGCTGATCCAGCGCGACGTGCGCACCGCCAACGGCACGCTGTCTGCCGGCGTGGAAATGACGGCACGCAACAAGCGCGGCGAAGCGGCCCAAGGCGTGCGCACCAGCATGGAGCCGGTGCGCGCCGGCATGGTGACACTGTTCAACACCTCGCTCGACTACGAGCAGTTCCTGGCTGCGGCACTGATCCCCGCGCTGCTGCACATCCTGGCCATGACAGCCGGCGCCTGGACCGTGGGGCGCGAGCTGCGCGACCGCACCCTCGGCGACTGGCTCGGCCCGACGCCGGCCCTGGGCCAGACGGCCGGTGCACTGCTCGGCAAGCTGCTGTGGCCCTGGCTCGGTCTGGGCGGGGTGGCCACGCTCGCCCTGCTCTGGATCACCTGGGGCCGCGGCTGGTACCCACCGGGCTCGGTGCTGTGGACACTGGTGGCGCTGTGGGTGTTTCTGGCGCTGTCCATTGCCTTGGGGGCGCTGGCGTCTGCCGCCACGCGCTCCCTTCGCACCGCCTTGTCCGCCACCGGCTTCATCACGGCACCGGCATTTGCCTTCAGCGGTGTCGGTTTCCCGCTGCTGGCCATGCCCTGGGCGGCCCGGCTCTGGGCCCTGGCGCTGCCCTACACGCATTACATCCGGCTGCAGATGGAGCAGTTGCAGATGGGCGCGCCGCTCAGCGTTTCCGTCGCCACCCCGCTGTGGATGACGCTGGCCACTGCCGTGCTGCTGGCCGCCTGCGTGCCCTTGCTGCGTGCCGCAGCGGCACAACCGGCCAGCTGGGGGAAACGCTAGATGCTGCGCACCATCCTCCAGGCCTGGCAGGCCACGCTGGCAGCGGTGCTGCGCGACACCGGCGTGCTCTTGCTGCTGGTCGGTGCGCCGGTGCTCTACGGCTTCTTCTACCCCTGGCCCTACTCGCAGCAGGCCGTCACGCGCGTGCCGGTGGCGGTGGTGGACCTGGACCACAGCAGCCTGTCGCGCCAGATCACCCGCTTTGCCTCGGCCAACCCGCGCATCGATGTGCGCTGGGTCACCGGCGACCTGCAGCAGGCACAGCAGGCGCTGTGGCGCGGCGAGATCGAAGGCTTTGCCATCCTGCCGGCCGACCTGAAACGCCAGGTGGTGCGCGGCAGTCCGGCCACCGTGACGGTCGAAGGCGACGGCGCCTACGCCCTGCTGAACAAGGCGGTGCTGTACGGTTTTGCTGAAGCGGTGGGCACGGTGTCCGCCGGGGTCGAGATCAAGAAGTTGCAGGCCGCCGGCCAGGGCGCGCGCCAGGCCATGGCCAGCCGCAGCCCCATCAACACCCAGATGGTGCCGCTCTTCAACCCGACCGAAGGCTACGGCAGCTACGTGGTGCCGGCCGTGGCCCTGCTCATCATCCAGCAGACGCTGCTCATGGGCGCGGCCCTGCTGGCCGGCACCTGGGCCGAGACCGGCGCCCACCGCGCCGATGCACGCACCTGGCTGGGCCGCCTCCTCGGCCTCTCGACGCTGGGCATGCTGTCGGGCCTGTTTTATGTCGGCTGGGTGTTCGAGTGGCAGGACTTTCCGCGCGGCGGCAACCCGTGGGGTGCGGTGGCGCTGCTGGCGCTTTATGCGCCGGCCATCAGCGCATTGGGCCTGCTGCTGGGCGTCTGGTTCCGCGACCGCGAGCGCGCCATGCAGGTGCTGCTGCTCACCGCCCTGCCGATGGCATTTCTCTCCGGTTTCTCATGGCCGGCCGAGACACTGCCAGCGCCCCTGCAGGCACTGCGCTGGCTGATCCCCAGCACCTCCGGCATCCAGGCTTCGCTGCGCCTGAACCAGATGGGCGCCTCGCTGGCCGACGTGCTGCCGCAGTTGCTGACGCTGGGCGTGTTGGCGCTGCTGGCGGGCGGGTGCTTGATGTGGGTGGCGCGGTCTCGCGCCGATCTGGCGACTGCCAGCGAGTAAGCGCCTTCGGCGAACATGACCATCCTTCTTGAAAAGCTGACGGGTGGCCCGTTTCAGAAGATAGCCAGACAACGTTGCGGCAAGAAAATGGCCCGGTCGTGATCAAGCTGCCAAAATGTCAGCATGAGTGCCCCGAATACGCCAAGAACCAATCCCTCTTTCCCCATCGATTTTGTGCCGCTGGCCGGCACACCCCGTGACTGCGAGGATTGCGGCAAAGCCGAGCGGGTGGGGTTCCAGTTTGATTATGCCTACCAGCCCATTGTGGATGTCGATCGCAGAACGGTGTTTGCGCACGAGGCTTTGGTTCGCGGACCCAACGGCGAAGGTGCGATGTCCGTGCTGTCGCAAGTCAACGAACAGAACCGCTACCGCTTCGACCAGGCCTGCCGGGTCAAGGCCATCAAAGGCGCCAGCCTGCTGCAGATCCAGGAGCACATCTCCATCAATTTCCTGCCGAACGCGATCTACAAACCGGAGATGTGCATCCGCACCACGCTGGAGGCGGCGAGGACCCATGCTTTTCCGCTGGAGCGCATCATCTTCGAGGTGACCGAAGGGGAGCGGATTGAGGACGGTCCCTGGTTTGCCGAGATTCTGCGGGAGTACAAGCGTTGCGGTTTCAAAACCGCCATCGACGACTTTGGGGCCGGTTATGCCGGAATGAAGCTGCTGGCGGACTTTCAGCCCGACATCATCAAGATCGACATGGATCTGATCCGGAACGTGGACACCAATCCGGCACGTCAGGCCATTGTGCGGAACCTGGTCCGCCTGTGCGAAGAGATGAAGATCCAGGTGGTTGCCGAGGGCATTGAAACCCTGGCGGAGCGGGACTTCCTCTACGACGCCGGCATCCATCTGATGCAAGGCTACCTGTTAGCCAAACCGGCATTTCGTGCCACGGCAGCCGTCGATCCTTCGGTCTTTCCCGTTTCATCACGCTGACCCTTGCTGGCGCAGGGTCAGTTGGAAAGATGGCGGGCGGCCCTCAACCGCGCAACAGGCCTCAGAAGACAGCGCTCATGCACCGCATAAGTGCAGACGCATATACCCACACGTCCCGCAGGTTCATTTTTCAGTTTGTCCTAGACAAAACTGAAAATGAGTACGATCCGTGCACTGAATGATGCAGTTCCTTTGCTGCACCACCAAGCCGTTCCGGAAACCGTTACCAGGACCATCCATGAAGAATCTGACTGTTCGTGCCAAGCTGTCTCTGGCATTTGGGGGCCTCATCTTGATGGTCCTGTCGATTGCCGGTTTTGCCGTCACCGGCCTTGCGGATGCCAATGCGCGTTTTGAAAATTACGTCAACGGCATCAATGCGCAAGCAAGTGCTGCTGCACGGGTTCGCGCCGCGATTGATCTGCGCGCGATTGCGGCACGCAATCTGGTGCTCGTCACCAAAGCCGAAGACCTGGCGCTTGAAAAACAGATTGTGCAGAAGGCCCATGCGGATGCCACCCAGAACCTGACCCAGCTGAAACAGCTCGCTGACACCGGCGAGGCCCCTGCCGATGCCCGAAAGATGATCGATGAGATTTCTCGAGTCGAGCAGGCTTATGCACCGGTGGCGCTCAACATTGTGGACCTTGCACTGAACCGCAAGCACGAGGCCGCGATCGAGAAGATGAACAACGAATGTCGCCCACTGCTGGCAGCACTCATCAAAGCGACCGACAACTATGCCGAATTCACGGAAGCCCGGGCAGGAGACCAGATCAAGAAGGCCATGGAGGAATACGCGTCCCAGCGCAATCGCCTGGTGGCGGTCTGCTTGCTGGCCGTGGTCTTGGCCGTTGTCGCGGGCATGCTGATCACACGGAATCTGTCGCGTGATCTGGGGGCCGAACCCACTGAGTTGCGCCGTGTCGTCAATCAGGTGGCCGATGGCGATCTGACGACGGCGGTTCAGGTTCGTGCGGGTGACGAAGGGAGCGTGCTGGCCGCCGTCGGCCGCATGCAGGCATCGCTCACGCAGATTGTGTCCTCGGTCCGCCAAGGCGCAGAAGAAGTCTCCAGCGCATCGGAACAGATTTCCAGCGGCAACGCCGAGTTGTCGGCGCGCACCGAAAGCCAGGCCAGTTCCCTGGAACAGACCGCGGCGTCGATGGAGCAATTCAGCTCTACCGTCAAGCAAAACGCCGACAACGCACGTCAGGCGAATGAACTGGCACAAAGTGCCAGCGCCGTTGCCGAACATGGCGGAGAGGTTGTGGGCAAGGTCGTGGACACGATGCGGGGCATCAATGACAGCTCACGCAAGATTGCCGACATCATCAGCGTGATCGACGGCATCGCCTTTCAGACCAACATCCTCGCCCTGAATGCAGCGGTGGAAGCCGCGCGCGCCGGGGAACAAGGCCGGGGTTTCGCGGTGGTCGCCAGCGAAGTGCGCAGTCTGGCGGGCCGCAGCTCCGAGGCGGCGCGGGAGATCAAGGCGCTGATCACGGATAGCGTGACGCGCGTGGAGCAGGGGGCGGTGCTGGTCGACGATGCGGGCAGAACCATGGCCGATATCGTTTCGGGTATCCGGAACGTCGCGGAAATCATCGGCGAAATCTCGGTCGCCAGCCGTGAGCAAAGCCAGGGTGTCACCCAGGTTGGCGAGGCGGTCAGCCACATGGACCAGTCCACCCAGCAGAATGCCGCCATGGTGGAAGAGATGGCGGCTTCTGCCGCCAACATGTACGCCAAGGCACACGAGCTGGTGAAATCCGTGGCGATTTTCAGGCTGGCAGACAGCCGAGGTTCTCACTCGCTCGGATACGCCGCACCCGCGCTGCTGACCCGTTGACCGCGGCCAGCGAGCCCCGGCGCCAACAAGGCCCTGGGGCATGAACCAGCCCCCTCACGCCATCCCGGGGCAACGGCCGCACACCCTCGCTGCCGCGCAAAGCTAAACTGCCATCCATGGAAATTTACATGGTGGGTGGAGCGGTCCGTGATGCCTTGCTTGGCTTGCCCGTGAAGGATCACGACTGGGTTGTGGTGGGGGCCACGCCCGAGGAGATGACGGCGCGCGGTTTTGTGCCGGTGGGTAAGGACTTCCCGGTGTTCCTGCACCCCGAGACCAAGCAGGAATACGCGCTGGCGCGCACCGAGCGCAAGACGGCGCGTGGTTACAAGGGTTTCGCCATCCACACCTCGCCCGAGGTGACGCTGGAGGAAGATCTGGCACGGCGCGATCTCACTATCAATTCGATAGCTGTCCGCGCAGACAATACAAGGCCAGATGGCACTTTCGACCTTGAACACCTGACCGACCCCTTCAACGGTCGGCAGGACGTGGCCGACAAGGTGTTCCGCCACGTGACACCGGCCTTCCGCGAGGACCCGGTGCGCATCCTGCGCGTGGCCCGCCTGTCAGCGCGTTTCACCGACTTCACCGTGGCGCCCGAAACCCTGACGCTGATGCGCCACATGGTGGAGGACGGCGAGGCCGACCACCTGGTGGCCGAGCGCGTCTGGCAGGAGCTCAGCCGCGGCCTGATGGAAGCCAAGCCCTCGCGCATGTTCGAGGTGCTGCGTGCCTGCGGCGCCCTCAAACGCCTGCTGCCGGAGGTGGACCGCCTGTGGGGCGTGCCGCAACCGGAGCAGCATCACCCCGAGATCGACACCGGCGTGCACCTGATGATGGTGCTGGACTCGGCCGCGCATCTGGGCGCGTCGCTGGCCGTGCGCTTCGCCTGCCTGGGGCATGACCTCGGCAAGGGCACCACCGACCCCGAGGCGCTGCCACGCCACATCGGCCACGAGGGGCGCAGTGCACGTTTGCTCAAAGACCTGTGCGAACGCCTGCGCGTGCCGGTGGACTGCCGCGAGCTGGCCGACGTGGTGGCGCGCGAGCACGGCAACATCCACCGTAGCGGCGACCTGGGGGCAGCGGCGCTGGTGCGCCTGCTGGAACGCTGCGACGCCATCCGCAAGCCGCAGCGCTTTGCCGAGATCCTGCAGGCCTGCGCCTGCGACGCACGCGGCCGCCTGGGACGCGCGGACGAGGACTACCCGCAGGCCCGTCGGCTGCAGGGCGTGCTCGACGTGGTGCTGGGCGTGGCCACCCACACCGTCGCCGAACACGCCATGGCGCAAGGACACAAGGGCAAGAAAGTCGGCGAACTGATCCACGCCGCGCGCACCGACGCCGTGGCCCGCCATCTAGCCACGCTCGAACCGTGAACTCACCTATCTGCCATGCCTGACACCGCCACCTCATCCACTCTGGTTCGGGGCGCCTGCCCGCACGACTGCCCCGACACCTGCGCCCTGCTGACGCAGGTGGAGAACGGTGTGGCCGTCAAGGTCAGCGGCAACCCGGCGCACCGCCACACCGACGGCGTGCTGTGCGCCAAGGTGTCGAAGTACACCGAACGCACCTACCACCCCGAACGCCTGCTGCACCCGCTGCGCCGCGTGGGCCCCAAGGGCAGCGGGCAGTTCGAGCGCATCAGCTGGGACGAGGCGCTGCGCGAGATCGCGGCGCGGCTGGGCTCCATCGCGCAGCGCAACCCCGAGGCCATCCTGCCCTACAGCTACGCCGGCACCATGGGCCTGGTGCAGGGCGAAGCGATGGCGGGGCGCTTCTTCCACCGGCTCGGTGCCTCGCTGCTGGAGCGCACCATCTGCGCGGCCGCCGGTGGCGCGGGCCTGACGCACACGCTGGGCGGCAAACTCGGCATGCGGGTGGAGTTCTTCGCCGAAGCGAAACTGATCCTGATCTGGGGCAGCAACTCGATCGGCAGCAACCTGCACTTCTGGCGCTTGGCGCAGGAAGCCAAACGACGTGGCGCCAAGCTGGTCTGCATCGACCCGCGCCGCAGCGAAACGGCCGAAAAGTGCCATGTGCACCTGGCCTTGCGTCCGGGCACCGATGCGGCGCTGGCGCTGGCACTCATGCATGAGCTGATCCGGCACGATTGGCTGGACCATGACTACATTGAGCACCACACCGTAGGCTGGGCCGCATTGCGCGAACGCGCGCTGCAATGGCCACCCGAACGCGCCGCCGAGGTCTGCGGCCTGGCCGTGCAACAGATTCGCGACCTGGCGCACGACTACGGCCAGTGCTTGGTACGCGGCGAGCCGGCCGCCATCCGGCTTAACTACGGCATGCAGCGCGTGCACGGCGGCGGCAACGCGGCCCGCGCCGTGGCCTGCCTGCCTGCGCTCATTGGCGCCTGGCGCCACCGCGCCGGCGGCGTGCTGCTGAGCAGCTCCGGTGCGTTTCCCACGCGCCACGCCGCCCTGCAGCGCCCCGACCTGCTGGGACCGCGGCGCCCGCGCCTGCTCAACATGAGCACCATCGGCGACATCCTGCAGCACCCGGGTGATACAGCCTGGGGGCCGAAGGTGGAAGCACTGCTGGTCTACAACAGCAACCCGGTGGCGGTGGCGCCCGAATCGGGGGCCGTGGTGCGCGGCTTTGCGCGCGACGACCTGTTCACCGTGGTGCTGGAGCATTTCATGACCGACACCGCCGATTACGCCGACATCGTGCTGCCGGCCACCACGCAGCTGGAGCACTGGGACATCCACACGTCCTACGGTCACACCGATGTGCTGCTGAACCGCCCCGCCATTGCCCCCCTGGGCGAGGCGCGCAGCAACACGCAGATCTTCCGCGACCTGGCGCAGGCCATGGGTTTCGATGACCCCTGTTTTGCCGACAGCGACGAAACGTTGTGCCGCACCGCCTTCGACGGCGTACTCGACTTCGAGGTGTTGCTGCGCGACGGCTTTGCCAGCCTGCCGCTGCCGGAAGCACCCTTTGCACAAGGCCATTTCCCTACGCCCTCGGGCCGCTGCGAGTTCTACAGCGTAGCGCTGCAGCGCAGCCAGGGTGACGGCCTGCCGGACCATGTGCCCAACCACGAAACAGCCGGCAGTGACGCCCGCTACCCGCTGGCGATGATCTCGCCGCCGGCGCGCAACTTCCTCAACTCGACCTTCGTCAACGTACGGAGCCTGCGCAACATCGAAGGCGAGCCGGTGCTGGAGATGCACGCCAGCGATGCCACCGCACGCGGCCTGCGCGACGGCCAGACGGTGCGCGTCTTCAATGACCGCGGCAGCTACCACTGCGTGCTGCGCATCAACGGCCGCGCGCGCGAGGGCGTGGTCAACAGCCTGGGCATCTGGTGGCGCAAGCTGGGCCTGAACGGCACCAACGTCAACGAACTGACCAGCCAGAAACTGACCGACCTCGGCCATGGCCCCGTGTTCTATGACTGCCTGGTGGAAGTAAGCGCCGCCTGACTTCCATTGCCAACCACCTTCGGGCCATGCCGTGGCAGCTTGATGCATGGCAGCTCGGGATGGGGTGTAGTCCTACTTTCCTTGATGCACATCAGGTTTCCAACAAGCGTCCTTCGGCAGAATTCCCCCTACTCGAAGTAGTCGTATTGGGAGGGCCGTGTGCGGTCAAGTTCGAAATTGAAAATTTGGACCCAGTTGCTGGCCACCATCGGCGTGGCACTGCTGGTCGTCTGGTCGGGGGTGATCGTCTGGCAAAGTTATGTGTCGCGCCAGGCTGCCCTGGCCCAGGCGCAGGACTTCTCCCTCAGCATGCACGACGCCACCATGGCCGGCCTGACCGGCATGATGGTCACCGGCACGGTGGCGCAGCGCAACATCCTGCTCGACCAGATCAAGCAGCTGGGCACCATCCGCGATGTGCGCGTGCTGCGCGCCGAGGCGGTGAGCAAGATCTTCGGCCCCGGCAGCGGCAAGGACGATGCCCAGCCCGATGCGCGCGAAAACCAGGTACTGCAAAGCGGCAAGGAACAGATCTGGACCGAGAGCGACGACAAGGGCGAGTACATGCGCGCCATCCGCCCGGCCATCGCCAGCAAGAACTACCTTGGCAAGGACTGCACGGTGTGCCACCAGGTGCCTGAAGGCACGGTACTGGGCGCCGTGAGCATGAAGGTCTCGCTTGACCATGTGAACCAGGGCCTGGTGGAGCAGCGCTACAAGTCCATCCTGGCGGCCTTCCTCACCAGCATTCCGGTGCTGCTGCTGATCTACCCCTTCATCCGCCGCGTCGTCACGGCCCCGCTGGCCGGCGGCGTGACGGCGGCGCGCGCCATCGCCACCGGCGACCTGACGCAGAAGATCGAAGTCACCTCCAGCAACGAGGTGGGCGACCTGCAGCAGTCGCTGCGCGACATGAACGACAGCCTGATCCGCATCGTCGGCCAGGTACGCTCGGTCACCGACGAGATCTACGCCGCCTCGAACGAAATCTCGCAGCGCAATGCCGACCTGGCCGGCCGCACCGAAGAGCAGGTAGGCACGCTGGAACGCACCGCCCAGTCCATGCACCAGTTCACCACCATGGTCACCCGCAATGCCGAGGACGCGCAGCGCGCCAACCGGCTGGTGCTCGACGCCTCCGAGGTGGCCACCCGCGGCGGCGGTGTGGTGACACAGGTGGTGAAGACCATGGAGTCGATCGACAGTTCCTCCAAGCGCATCGTGGACATCATCGGTGTCATCGACGGCATCGCCTTCCAGACCAATATCCTGGCCCTGAACGCCGCGGTGGAAGCCGCGCGGGCCGGTGAGCAGGGACGCGGTTTTGCCGTCGTGGCGGCCGAGGTACGCAGCCTGGCCCAGCGCTCGGCCGAAGCGGCCAAGGAAATCAAGACGCTGATCGACGATTCAGCCGCGCGCGTGCAGACCGGCAGTGCCCTGGTGCACCAGGCCGGCGCCACGATGAAGGAAATCGTCGAGAGCATCCAGCACGTAACGCAGATCATGAGCGGCATTGCCACCGCCAGTGCCGAGCAGATCTCGGGCATCGCGCGCGTCAACCAGGACATCGACGGCATGAACAGCGCCACACAGCAGAACGCCGCCATGGTGGAGCAAGCGGCCTTCAATGCACGTTCGCTGCAGGAGCAGGCCGGCCACCTGGAACAGGTGGTGCGCACCTTCAAGCTGGAGGTGGCAGCCGTGACTGCGGTCGCCGGCGAGGCCCTGCCGGCCGGCAGCGCGCCGCAGCTGCCCTACGACACCAGCCGCTGAGCAGCCCGGCTCAGCGCAGCTGGCTGCGCACCCAGGCGGCAATCTGCGCCGGCGAGGTCATGGCGCCCGGCTGGCGCGCCACCTCACGCCCGCCGACAAACAGCGCCAACGTCGGGATGCTGCGGATGTTGAAGCGTGCCGCCAGACTCTGTGCCGCTTCGGTATTCACCTTGGCCACGCGCACTTGCGGCTCAAGCTGGCCGGCTGCCTGTTCGTAGGCCGGCGCCATCATGCGGCACGGCCCGCACCAGGGGGCCCAGAAGTCCACCAGCACCGGGATCTCGTTGCGGCCGATGTGGCGCTCGAACGAGGCGTCATCCAGCTCCAGCGGATGCCCGGTGAACAGCGGCTGGTGGCACTTGCCGCAATCGGGCGCATGCCCCAGGTCGGCCACCTGGACCCGGTTGGTGGTGTGGCAGTGCGGACAGACGATGTGGCGCGTATCGCTCATGGTGAACCCTTTCTTCTACCTCCCAGAATGGGGGCAGGGGTATGTCAGTTCAAGAGGGCACTCAGAGCACCTTGGCCACACCGGCCGCCACCAGGCTCAGGATGATGGTGGTGGTGACCGGCAGGTTGAACTCGCGCCCGAAGAGGGTGAAGTTCAGGTCACCCGGCAGGCGGCCGAAGCCGATCTTCTTGAACCAGGGTGTGAAGGCGTTGATGATCAGCAGCGCGATGAAGATGACAATGAGCCAGCGGAACATGGATCGGGCCTTGTTTACAGGGTATGGGTGCGGTCACCCGCGGTGAAACCCAGCGCCGCCCAAGGCTCGCCGATGGTGAAGCCGATGACCTTGAACAGTTCGCCCATTTCATGTTCCATGATGAGCTTGCTGGCCTGGGCGCGTGCGGCCAGGTCGGTCTGCTCCATCAGCTGGGCCAGGCCGCAGTTCAGCAGGAAGCGCGCCTGCGAGCCATAGCCCAGCACCGCCAGCCCGGCTTCCTGTGCCGCCAGCGCCACACCGGTGAAGTTGACGTGGGCCGTGATGTCCTTCAGCCCCACATCGCACAAGGGGTCGGGGTCGGCCTGGTGGGCGCGGTGGCACATCACGGTGCCCATGTGGCGCTGCGGGTGGTAGTACTCGCGCTCGGGAAAGCCGTAGTCGAGAAAGAAGGCGGCGCCGACCTTGAGACGGTCGGCCAGCGTGCGCATAAAGGCCTCGGCCTGCGGGTGGATTTCGGTCAGGTAGTCGTGTGCCCCGTCCACCTCGAGCGGCGGGCGCAGGTCGGTGGCGCGGTCCTGCCAGGCGAAAGCCTGCGTCGCGGCATCAACGGCCACGCCGCGCTCATGCCAGACGCCGCCCAGCCGCGCCAGCAGCTTGACCGGCATGGCGTCCAGCACCTCGTTGCCCACCACCACACCCTGCATCTCTGTCGGCAGCTCGCTGGCCCAGTGCACCTTGTCACCGAATTTCTGCAAGGTCTGTTGTTGGCGCGCGCGCAGGGCGCCCGAGAGGTCGACAATGGTGTAACGCGTCACCTGCTCGCCCAGGGTGTCAAGCAGCTGCTGCGCCAGCGCGCCGGAGCCGGCGCCGAACTCCCACAGCTCGTGTGTCTGCGTCTGCTGCAGCGCCTGACCGACCTGCGCCGCCAGCGCGCGGCCGAACAGCGGCGACAGCTCGGGTGCGGTCACGAAGTCGCTGCCGGAGCCGGGCATGAGGCCGAGTTTGCGCAAGTCGTTGGCGTAATAGCCCAGGCCCGGGGTGTACAGGGCCTGGGCCATGAAGTCGTCAAAACCGAGCCAGCCGCCGGCCGCCTGGATGGCTTGCACAATGCGGGATGTCAGGGCGGTCGTTAAACTGTCGGGTGTTGTCATCGCCCCCGGATTGTCCCCGAATGTCGCCCTCCCATCCTGAACGCACGGTTCTCGTCACCGGCTCGGCCAAACGGCTGGGCCGCGAGATCGCGCTCACCCTGGCCCGCGCCGGCTGGCAGGTGGCCATCCATTACCGCGACTCGGATGAAGACGCTATCAAAACAGTAGCTGATTGCGAACAATTCACGGGGGCTGCAGCCGCTTTTGATGCCGACTTGGCGGACGAGGCGGCAGTGCGCGCCCTGCTGCCGCGGGTGATCGCCCACTTCGGCCAGGTGGATGCCGTGGTCAACTGTGCAGCCATTTTCGAGCACGACAGCGCGCAGAGTTTCAGCTTTGCAGCCATGGAGCGGCACCTGCGCTGCAACACCGGTGCCGCCATCCTCCTGGCCCAGGCACTGCATGCCCATGTGCATGAACGTGCCGGTGACGGCGTGGTGGTCAACCTGCTGGACCAGAAGCTGTGGAACCAGAACCCGGACTTCATCAGCTACACCCTGTCCAAGGCGGCGCTGGAGGCCGCCAACACCATGCTGGCCCAGGCACTGGCCCCCGATGTGCGGGTGGTGGGCGTGGCCCCCGGCCTGACCCTGACCAGTGAATTCCTGACGCCGGAAAAGTTCGAGGCGCTGCACAAGCTGTCGCCGCTGGGCCGCTCGTCCACACCGGACGACGTGGCCGCGGCGGTGAAGTTTGCGCTGGAGAATTCCTCCATCACCGGCACCACGTTGCTGGTGGACGGCGGCCAGCACCTGATGCGCTTCGAGCGTGATTTTTCGATGATGTGAGGCCAGGGCCTGACAACACCGATTTCACAAAATGCGTTGCGGATCAGAAAAGTCATGCGGTAGGCGCGTCGTCGCAGCCGGAGTAATCTCCGGCAAGACGACGCAACACCCCGCATGGTTTTTCTGGCCGCAACCCGGAGGGAACATGGATAAAACCGAGCCACTCGTTGTTGCACTCCTAGCCCAGGCAGTCAGCCTGGGCGTCGTCGCGCGCCTAGATTGGCGCGGTTTTATCCATGTTCGCACTTGCGAAATCGGTATTGGCAGGCCCTAGATGTCCAACAACACAAGTACCCAGATCCTCACGCTCACCGGCTTGCGCTTCGATGCCAACCTGGGCATCCTCGACCATGAGAAAACCGCGCCGCAGCCGATCCAGGTGGATGCCGAGCTCAACCTCGGCCCGCAGGCGCTGCTGCCGCACGACGATGACATCAACCATGTGCTGGACTACCGCAAGGTGCGCCAGATCATCATCAACGAATGCACGGCCGAGCACGTGAACCTGCTAGAAAGCATGATCGGCAAACTGGCCAACCGTCTGCTGCTGCTGCCCGGCGTGGTGGGTGTGCGCGTGAAGATCGTCAAGCTGGAAATCTTTGACGACTGCGAAGTCGCCATCCGCGCCGAAACCGGCCAGTGGTAATGAACAATTGAAGAGTGCCATCCCCACAGGACGGCTCATTGGCCGGGGCGGGAACCCCGCCGTGAAACGGGGCTCTGATCCTCACTGATTGAAATGAATTGAGAAGCAACATGAGTGCAGTCTGGATTGACAACGAACCTGCGGTCAGCGACGCCAAGTCGCTGAAGATCGAGCGCGAAACGCACAAGCTCGAAAAGCGCCTGTGCCGCCAGGTCGGCCAGGCCATCGTCGACTACAACATGATCGAAGAAGGCGACCGCGTCATGGTCTGCCTGTCGGGCGGCAAGGACAGCTACGGCATGCTCGACATCCTGATGAAGCTGAAGGCCCGCGCGCCGATTGACTTCACGCTGGTGGCCGTCAACCTCGACCAGAAGCAGCCCGGTTTCCCCGACCACATCCTGCCTGAGTACCTGAAGAACCTGGGCATCGAGTTCCACATCGAGACGCAGGACACCTACTCCATCGTCAAGGAGAAGGTCCCCGAAGGCAAGACCATGTGCAGCCTGTGCAGCCGGCTGCGCCGCGGCATCCTGTACAAGGTGGCACGCGAACTCAAGTGCAACAAGCTGGCGCTGGGCCACCACCGCGACGACATGCTGCAGACCTTCTTCCTCAACATGTTCTTTGGCGGCAAGCTGAAGGGCATGCCGCCCAAGCTCACCAGCGACAACGGCGAATTCATCGTCATCCGCCCGCTGGCCAATGTGGCCGAGAAGGACCTGATCCGCTGGGCCGAGCACAAGCAGTTCCCCATCATCCCCTGCACCCTGTGCGGCAGCCAGGAGAACCTGCAGCGCAAGCAGATCGGCAACCTGCTGCGCGAGTGGGACAAAAAATTCCCCGGCCGGCTGGAGACCATGTTCACCGCGCTGCAGAACGTCGTGCCCTCGCACCTGATGGACGCCAAACTGCACGACTTCAAGAACCTCAAGGCCAACGGCGTGCCGGACGAAAACGGCGACATCGTGTTCGACGAAGAGGAATTCCCCACCACGCCGGCCCTGCCGGGCGTGCAGGTGGTATCGCTGTAGGCCACACGCCCATGAAACGCCTGCTTGCCCTGTTCACCCTGACCCTGCTGCTGTCCGGCTGCGGCGGCATGCGGCTGGTGGACGCGCAGGTGCAGGCCACCGCCACCAACGCCACGATCGACAAAGGCGGGCGTTACCGCTTCGAACGCCTGCCTTCGCAGGCCGACCAGCCCCTGACCGCGCAGGTCGAGGCCATCACCCAGGTGGCCCTGGCCCAGGTGGGCCTGGTGCGCAACGACAGCGCCGCACGCTACAGCGTGCTGCCGGGCGCACGCGTTCAGCCCTACACGGCCGACTACTGGGGCGACCCATGGGGCCGCTCTCCCGGGGGCGGACCTTACGGCCAGGTCGTGATCGGTACCGGCAGCGCCGGCAGCATGGTCGGCTGGGGCATGCGCTTCCCACCGCCCACCTACTACCGCTACGAGATCAGCCTGCTGCTGCGCGACCTGCAAAGCGGCCAGGTGGTCTATGAAACACGCGCCACGCACAACGGCCCCTGGGCCGACAACGCCAACATCCTGCCTGCCCTGTTCGAAGCAGCGCTGAAGGACTTCCCCCACCCCCCGGCCGGCACACGCCAGGTCAATATCGAAATTCCGCGCTGAGTCGCGCACAAACATTGATGGACGCCACCCGCATTCTGGCCATCCGGCACGGTGAAACCGCCTGGAACGTCGACACCCGCATCCAAGGCCACCTCGACATTCCACTCAACGAACGCGGCCGCTGGCAAGCCCAACGGCTGGCCCGCGCGCTGGCAACACGCGACAGCCTGCAGGCCATCTACAGCAGCGACCTGTCGCGCGCCCATGAAACCGCACGCGCCATTGCCGAGGCCACCGGGGCACCGCTGACCACACACACCGGCCTGCGCGAACGCGGCTTCGGCCTCTTCGAAGGCAAGACCTACGTCGAGATCGAGCAGACCTGGCCGGAAGAGTCCGAGCGCTGGCGCAAACGCGACCCGCACTGGACACCGCTGGGCGGCGGCGAATCGCTGCTGCAGGTACGCGAGCGCATCACACGCACGCTGCACGAACTGGCCTCGCGCCATCCCGGCGAACAGATCGTGCTGGTGGCCCACGGCGGCGTGATGGACCAGCTCTACCGCGCCGCCACAGGGCAGGACCTGCAGGCCCCGCGCACCTGGCAGCTGACCAACACCGCCGTCAACCGCCTGCTGTGGACGCCGCAAGGCCTGTCCCTCGTCGGCTGGGCCGACACCACCCACCTCGACGACGAATCGCTCGACGAAATCACCAGCTGAGCGGCGCCACGCCACTGCGCGCGCGGCATGCGGGTTAATGCGAGGAGCGCACCGGCCCGCCCGTGGCGACAATGCGTGCATGACATCCCACTCGACCAGCGCGCCTTCCGGCCCGCTTTTTCTGCTGCTGATCGCGGCCGCTGCCGCATCCACCGGCACGGCCGCAGCCGGACTGGTCGAATTGCACCGCCTTGCCAAACCGTTGGCCATGGTTTTTGCTATTATTTTCATAGCTTCTCGCGTAGATCAATCAAACCTCAGAGGCCGATTTGAATCACGATTCAAGACTTGGCTGCTGATTGCCCTGGCCTGCTCGCTGGCCGGTGACGTGGCCCTGATGTTTCCGGGTTATTTCATCCCCGGCCTGGTGGCCTTCCTGCTGGCCCACCTGAGTTACATCGCCCTGCTGAAGCAGGGCCAGGCTTGGTTTGCGAGCCGGCGTGCCCTCCTTGCCACGCTGGGCTTTGGCGCTGTCATGTATGCCGTGCTCTGGGTTGGCGGCTTGCCGCCCGCGCTGCGCGCGCCGGTGGCCGCTTATGTGCTGGTGATCACGCTGATGGCCGCACAGGCCATCGGCCGTGCCACGGTGCTGCGTGACAAAGCGGCCTGGGGCGTGGCCATCGGTGCCGTCTTCTTCATGCTCAGCGACACGCTGCTGGCGCTCAACAGGTTCGTCGCCCCGCTGCCGCTGGCGCCGCTGTGGGTGCTGTCCACCTACTACGCGGCACAGCTCCTGATCGTGCGCCACGCGCGCCCGACCTGACGAGACATCAGGCCGGCACCGGGTGTGCCTGCGCCTCGTCGCGCGCGATGCGGCCGTCCACCAGTTCCACGATGCGGTCGCAGCGCGCCGCCAGGCGCGGGTCGTGCGTCACCACCACAAAGGAAATGCCGCGCTCGGCATGCATGCGGCGCAACAGCGCGAACACCTCGTCGGACGAAGCGGTGTCGAGGTTGCCGGTCGGCTCATCGGCCAACACCAGCGCCGGGGACATCACCAGCGCGCGCGCAATCGCCACGCGCTGCTGCATGCCGCCCGACAACTCGGAAGGCCGTTTGTCCATGGCATGGCTCAGGCCGACCGCCGCCAGCAGTTCGCGGGCATGCTGTTCGTGCTGGCGACTCACCCGGCCCTCGGCCATCAGCACCGGCAGCGTGACGTTTTCCACCGCGCTGAAGGCCGGCAGCAGGTGGTGGAACTGGAACACGAAACCCAGCGTGCTGCGCCGGCGCAGCGTCAGCTCGCCATCGTCCAGCGCCTGCACCTCCTCGCCCTGCAGCAGATAACGGCCCGTGGTCATGCGCTCCAGCAGGCCGATGATGTTGAGCAGCGTGCTCTTGCCCGAACCGGAAGGCCCGATCAACGCCATGAAGTCGCCACGCGCCACGTTCAGGTCCACACCGTGCAGCACCTCGGCCTCGTTGGGCTGGCCCAGGTTGTAGCGCTTGCGGACGTTGTCCAGCTCGATCAGGTAGTCGCTGGCGCTCATATCCGTATTGCCTGTGCTGGGTCCATGGCGGCAGCGCGGCGCGCGGGGGCGATGGCCGCCAGCACACCGCAGACCGTGGCGATGCCGGCCACTTTCAAGGCGGTTGCCAGCGGCAGGGTGATGGCAAACAGGGGCAAACCGTCGGAGCCTTTGACGAAGTGCGTGAAGGCCCAGATCAGCGCCACCGCCAGCACGATGCCCAGCGCCGACCCGAGTGCGCCAACCACCGCGCCCTGCACCAGGAATACGCGCAGCACCTGGCCGCGCGTGGCGCCCATGGCGCGCAGGATGCCGATCTCGCGTCGCTTCTGCACCACCGACACCACCAGCACGCTGGCGATACCCAGCACCACCACGATCATCACCACGCCGCGGATCAGCGCGGTGCTGACCGACTGGGCATTGAGGGCCGACACCAGTTGCGCATTGTTCTCCTGCCAGCTCTCTACCTTGTAGGGGTAGCGCTGCCGCAGCGCCTGCGCCAGTTCGTTGGCGGTCCACACATCCTTGAGTGTCATGTCCAGCACGGTGGCACCACCGGGCAGGCCGAGCAGGCTTTGCGCCGCGCGCAGGGGCACGATGACGGTGCGGCGGTTCAGGTCGCGCACGCCCAGGTCCACCAGCGCGGTCACACGCACGGCGTCACTCACGCTGCGGCTGCCTACCGTGGTCTGCAGCGTGACGCGGTCGCCCACGCGTACGCCGAGGTCGGCCGCAAGGTCGCGGCCCAGGATGGCTTCGCCCGGATCCAGCCGCGCCACGCCACTCACCACCTTGCTGCGCAGACCGACGATGCGGTCGTAGCGGTCCAGCTCCACGCCCATGAGCGCAATGGCCTGTGTCGCCTCGCCGCGCAGCGCCAGGCCCGAGCCCGAGACCATGGGCGACACGGCCGCAATCGGCCCCATCTGCTCCAGCAGCGGCAGCAAGGCCTGCCAGTTGGCGACCGAACGCAGGCGCTGCACGCGTGGCTGGGTTTCGGTCAGCGCCAGCGCCTCGTCGACAGCGCGCGCCGGCGTCACGGCATCGTCGAGCGCGCGCAGGCTGATGTGGGCCTGGGCACCCAGGGTCTTGGTCAGGGTGCTGCCCTGCAGGCCGGAAATCAACGCGGAGATATAGGCCACCACCGCCACCCCGGCCGCCACACCGACGATGATGAGCAGGGTCTGCATGCGGCCTTCGCGCAGGAAGCGCAGCGCCACGCGAAGTTCGAAGCCGAGCCAGCCTCGCATGGCGACTCCGCTCAGCGCCCCATGGCGTTGCTCAGCGCCGAGCCGGCACTGCCCGCGCCATCGGCGCGCTGCGCCGATGGCGCTGTGGCAGCGCCCGGCTGCCAGGCCACGGGCGTGGCGCTGACACGCTGGCCGGCCTTCAGCGTGCTGCCGGTCAGCACGGCATCACCTGCGCGCAGTCCGTCGAGCACTTCCACCGCCGCCAGGGTGCGCAGGCCCAGCCGCAGCTTGCGTTCCTGTGCGAGGCCGTCCACGGCGACCAGCACCTGGGCCGTGTCACCCTGGGCCTGCCGCAGCGCGCTCAGGGGCAAGGCCAGCGCCTGTTCGCGGCGGCCGGTTTCAACTTCAACCGACAGCGTCATGTCTTCACGCAGAAACGCGGGCGGCTCCTGCAGCAGGGTGAACTTGATCTCGATGGCACCGCGCTGGGCGTCTACCACCGGCGCAATGGACAGGATCTTCGCTGCGAAGCGCTGGCCGGCAAAGGCATCGGCCACCACTGCGGCCTGCTGGCCCGTCTGCAACTGGTCCAAAAAGCGCTCGTCCACCTGCGCCACCAGCAGCAAAGGACCGCTCAAGGCCAGGCTCAACAGGGCCTTGCCCGGCTGCACGATCTGACCCGGCTCGACCTGGCGTGACAGCACGCGCGCATCGGCCGGCGCCACCAGCACCGCCTGCGTCAGCCGGGCCCGGGCTGCGGCCACGGCGGCACGGGCCGAGCCGCGCTGCGCCACCGCCACGTCGACCGCACGCTGCGCCTCGTCAAGTTGCGCCGCACTGTAAAAACCCTGCGCCACCAGTTGCCGCCCGCGCTGCAGCGTGGCCTGGGCCGCCTGCAGGGTGGCGTCGGCTTGGCGCTCGGCGGCCACTGCCTGCGCCAGTGCAGCATTCAATTCATCGGTTTCGAGCCGGATCAGCACCTCGTCGGCACGCACCTGCGCCCCTTCGCGCACCAGCACCTGTGCCACGCGGCCGGTCAAAGTGCTGCCGACATCAACGCGCGACAGCGTGGCCACGCGGGCGGAAAACTGCAGGGTGCGCACCAGCGGCCCGGACTGCACCAGCAGCGCCTCGGCGCGCGGTGCGCGCAAGGCAAAAGCCGCCAGGCCGGCCAGTGCCAGCGCGAGCAACACGGCGATAACGATCCAACGGGTTTTGCCGGCAGAAAGTTTGATCATCTCGGTTGCTCCACCAGCGACACATGGAACGAGTTAAACGGGGAACGCCGTGGAACCGGCTTTGCCGGGCCACTGGCGTTGCCCCCTGCAAGGGGGGTGGCGGGGCGACACGAAGTGCGCGAAGCCTGGGGGTGTTTCATGTCATCCCTCGAACAGGCCGCCCTCGGTCTTGGGCGGCGTCACGCCCAAGTGGCGGTAGGCCGCCAGCGTGGCGATGCGTCCGCGCGGCGTGCGCTGCAAAAAGCCCTGCTGGATGAGGTACGGCTCGATCACGTCCTCGATGGTGTCGCGTTCTTCGCCAATGCTGGCGGCGATGTTGTCCAGTCCCACCGGGCCGCCATCGAAGCGGTGAATCACCGCTTCCAGCAGCTTGCGGTCCATCAGGTCGAAGCCCTGCGGGTCGACGTCCAGCATGGCCAGCGCCTTTTGCGCAATGTCTTTTGTGATGCGGCCAGTACCCTTGACCTCGGCATAGTCGCGCACGCGGCGCAGCAGGCGGTTGGCAATGCGCGGTGTGCCGCGCGAGCGGCGCGCGATCTCGAAACCGCCCTCCTCGTCCATCGGCGCATTGAGCAGTCCGGCACTGCGCGTGACGATGCGGCCCAGTTCTTCGGCCGAATAGAACTCCAGCCGCGCCACGATGCCGAAACGGTCGCGCAGCGGGTTGGTCAGCATGCCGGCGCGGGTGGTGGCGCCCACCAGTGTGAAGGGCTGCAGGTCGAGCTTGATGCTGCGCGCCGCCGGCCCTTCGCCGATCATGATATCGATCTGGTAGTCCTCCAGCGCCGGGTAGAGGATTTCCTCCACCACCGGCGACAGGCGATGGATCTCGTCGATGAAGAGCACGTCGTTCTTCTCGAGGTTGGTCAGCAGCGCCGCCAGGTCTTTCGGCTTTTCCAGCACCGGGCCGCTGGTCTGGCGCAGGTTGACGCCCAGCTCGGCCGCGATGATGTGCGACAGCGTGGTCTTGCCCAGACCAGGCGGGCCGAACAGCAGCACGTGGTCGAGCGCCTCCTCGCGCTTGCGCGCCGCGCCAATGAAGATCTCCAGCTGCTCGCGCACCTTGGCCTGGCCGACGTACTCGTCCAGCAGCTTGGGCCGCAACGCGCGCTCGATCGCCTCCTCGCCGGGCGAAGTTGGCGCGGCGGAAACCACACGGGTGGCAGGAGAGGGGGCGAAATCGTCGGTCTGGATGCTCACGGCAAAAATCGGGGGAGATGTCACACAAAACGCTGGCGTTTTACGCCATGATGCACGACTATACCCCCTGGGCTTCCTCGCGGGCCCGGCCTCTTTCTTCATCTTCTCAAGCCAGGCACCACCCGTGCCGATACCTTAGAAACCATGTCTGATCGCCTGCTGCTCACCCCCTGGATGTCCCGCTCCCGCCTTGTCGCCATGACAGGGCTTGGCTTGGCCTGCCTGCTGTCTGTTCCGCCCTTGCGCGCGGCCGAGCCCGCTGCCAAACCGACACCCGACACCGCCGTCGGCAAGGACATTGCCGAGCAGCTGCGCCAGGCAGCCAAGGGCAACCTGTCGCAAAAACAGCTCACCGTGATCGTCAACGGCACCGAGGCCAAAAGCACCGGCATCACGACCATCCCCAAACCGGCCAAGCCGGTGGCGCCCACCAAACCGGCCGGGGCCAGCAAGGCCACCGCCGAAGCCGAGCCCGCAGAACCAGCCGCCCCCGCGGTGCAGGCCCACAAGCCGGCCCCCGTCTCGCAGTACCAGCGCGCCCGCACCGCAGCCCTGACCGGCCACACCGCCCCGACCGCAACCCCGAAAAAAGACGGCCATGGCCATGACGTGCACTGGGCCTACGAAGGCGAAGGCGGCCCTGAAGCCTGGGGCCAGCTGAAATCGGAATTCAAGACCTGCGCCGTGGGCAAACGCCAGTCGCCGATTCACATCCAGGAATCGAACACGCTGCAAGGCCCGGCCGAGGCGATCCAGTTCAGCTACCAGCCCAGCCAGGGCACGGTGGTGAACAACGGCCACACCATCCAGGTGGATGTGATTGGCAACAACAGCATCACGGTGCGCGGCTCCAGCTACCGGTTGCTGCAGTTCCACTTCCACCATCCGTCGGAAGAGCGCATCAACCACAAGGTGTATTCCATGGTGGCGCACTTGGTGCACCGCAATGCCGAAGGCCAGCTCGCCGTGGTAGCCGTGCTGCTCGACCCGGGTGCCGCCAACAGCCTGATCAACAAGGTCTGGACCTACATGCCGCTCGACAGTGGTGACAGCGTGCGCATGCCCGACGGCCTGCTGGACCTGAACGAACTGCTGCCGAAAGACCAGCGTTATTACCAGTTCCTCGGCTCGCTCACCACACCACCCTGCACCGAAGGTGTGCTGTGGCTGGTGCTCAAACAGCCCAGCACGGTCAGTGCGGAGCAGCTCAAGCTCTTCAGCCAGCTCTACCCCAACAATGCACGCCCGGTGCAGCCGGTCAACAACCGCCCGATCCGCGACGCACAGTAAAAACCGGCCAGGGCACTGGTCTAGCCAGCCACAAGGCGCCAGCCCCAGGCCACGCCCAAGGCGGCGATGGCCAGCCAGATCAGTACGATGACGACCGCCGCCGTGCGGCTGGTCGGTTTGCTGCCCTGCCGGGCGGCTCGCACCTTGGCATGGCACTCGTCCAGCACCGCCTGCGGCACCAGCTTGATGGCCAGCGCAATGCCCAGCGGGATCAGCACCAGGTCGTCCAGGTAACCCAGCACCGGCACGAAGTCAGGAATGAGGTCGATCGGGCTGAAAGCATAAGCCACGATGACGGCCACCAGCAGCTTGGCATACCAGGGCGTGCCCGGGTGGCGCGCCGCCAGGTACAGCACATAGGTCTCGCCCTTGAGCGCCTTGGCGCGCTGCTTGAGCCGAGCCAGCCAGGCCACGGGGCCGCCCTTACCTGGCCAACGCCTTGAGCGCGAGCTTGATGCCCTCGCTCACGCCGACGTCGGCCGGCAGTGCCTTCAGCGCGGCGGCAGCTTCCTTGTCGCTGTAGCCTAGGGCCAGCAGCGCCTGCAGGATGTCGCCCTGCGCGTCGTTGACCGGGCCACCCACGGCACCGATGTCGGCGCCCAGCTTGCCCTTGAGTTCCAGCAGCAGGCGCTCGGCAGTCTTCTTGCCGATGCCCGGCACCTTGACCAGGCGGCCGGCCTCCTGCAGGCTCACCGCCTGCGCCAGTTCGGCCACGCTCATGCCCGACAGCACGGCCAGCGCGGTGCGCGGGCCGACGCCTGAAATCTTGATGAGCTGGCGAAACGCTTCACGTTCAGTGGGCGTGCCGAAGCCATAGAGCAGCTGCGCGTCCTCGCGCACGATGAAGTGCGTCAGCAGGCTGACCTTCTCGCCCAGGTTGGGCAGGTTGTAGAAGGTGCTCATGGACACCTGGACTTCGTAGCCCACGCCATGGCAGTCCACCAGCACCTCGGGTGGATTTTTTTCGAGAAGAGTGCCGGTGAGCCTGCCGATCATGGGGTATCCGTTTTGTTGTCAGTGACTATGATTGCGGTTTGGGCCCGCCGTCATGGCGGCCCGCTTACAGGAATTATCAGCTTGATTCTCCGCCACCTCTTCTCTCCGCCCAACAACACCCGCCTGGCCCATCTGTGCGGCCCCATGGACGAGCACCTGCGCACCATCGAGACCGCGCTGCAGGTCAAGATCGCCCACCGTCACGAGCAGTTCAAGGTCGACGGCCCCAAGGTCAAGGCCAAGCGCGGCATGGAAGTGCTGCAGGCGCTGTACGAAATGGCGGCGCGCCCGATCGACGCCGCCACCGTGCAACTGATGCTGGCCGGCGACTCGGCCATGGCGACCGAAGACGCCGAGACCCTGCAGACCCGGCGCAGCAACCTGCGCGCACGCACCCCCAACCAGGCCCTCTACCTGGACAGCATTGCCAGCCACGACATCACCATCGGCATCGGCCCGGCCGGCACCGGCAAGACCTACCTGGCCGTGGCCGCCGCGGTGGACGCGCTGGAGCGCAGCGTGGTGCAACGCATCGTGCTCACGCGCCCGGCGGTGGAAGCCGGCGAGCGCCTGGGTTTCCTGCCCGGCGACCTGACGCAGAAGGTCGACCCCTACCTGCGCCCGCTGTACGACGCGCTGTACGACCTGATGGGCTTCGAGAAGGTGCAGAAGGCCTTCGAACGCAATGCGCTGGAGATCGCGCCGCTGGCCTTCATGCGCGGGCGCACGCTGAACAACGCCTTTGTCATCCTGGACGAAGCGCAGAACACCACACCCGAACAGATGAAGATGTTCCTCACCCGCATCGGCTTCGGCTCGCGCGCCGTGGTGACCGGCGACGTGAGCCAGATCGACCTGCCCAAGACGCAGCTGAGCGGCCTGATCGACGCCGAGCGCGTGCTCAAGCGCGTGAAAGGCATTGCCATCTGCCGCTTCACCAGCGCCGACGTGGTGCGCCACCCGCTGGTGGCCCGCATTGTCGACGCCTACGACAAGCCGCGCACCAGCCGGACGCTATCAAAAGAATAGCTGTTGGCGCATATTTGACAAGGTCCAGAGACCAAAATGACCACTAATTCACTCTCACTCTCGCTGCAGTTCGGCAGCCCCTCCGGCATGGCGCGCCACCGTGCCGTGCTGACGCGCGCCAAGGTAGCGCGCTGGATCCGCCACGCCCTGCTGCGCGACGCCGAACTCACGGTGCGCATCGTCGACGCCGAAGAAGGCCAGGCCCTGAACCGCAGCTACCGCCACAAGGACTACGCCACCAACGTGCTGACCTTCGACTACGCGCAGGAACCCGTGGTGCTGGCCGACCTGGTGCTGTGCGCCCCGGTGGTGGAACGCGAAGCGAAAGAACAGGGCAAGACGCTGGAAGAGCACTACGCCCACCTGCTGGTGCACGGCACCCTGCACGCGCAGGGCTACGAGCATGAGACGAACGAGCGCGATGCGCTGGAGATGGAGTCGCTGGAAGTGCTGTTGATGGAGTCGCTGGGGTACGGGAATCCGTACGAATAGAAGCACCGAAGAGCACCCCAAAGACATCGGCAAGATCGCCTGTCGAGTACGTCAAGTCGACGACATCCTGTACGACGCCAAAAACGATGTAGCCCTTCGACAACATCATCGCCAAGTCATTGATTGCATTGGAATATTCGTCTTCCATTGAGCGGGTTATCCACAAATGTATGGCTGGTCTGCTGCCCCCGTACCCTTGACGCGTTGACGCTCACCTAGGATTGGGATACCAAATTTACGGCTAGGCAGCTATGGCGACGAAACTCCCACCCTCGGACCCGTACTCAGTTTTCAAAGACGACGGTCATCGTCTCAAGGCTCTGATTTCCAGAGACCTACGTTATGTAGCAATCGCCGCACTCCTTCTGCTGGCAAACGACCAAGTGCCATGGCGGATTCTGCTGCGCTGGCTAAGCATGCCCTGACTAACCGACACCAGCGTCTATTTATAGCTCTCGGTCATCACTCCGAGGTAGTCCGCATCGGCGGCGTCACCGGTCCGTCATTGACCAGATGCACCTGCATGTCAACACATCAGGTACTCTGTTTCAACCGCTTGACAATCAACTGCCTTAGCGCCTGCGTCGCCACCGACAGGCTCTCTCCCTCGCGTTGCACCACGTAAATCCTACGCTTCAGCCCCGCCAGCTTGAGCGCACGCGTCACCAGCGCCGGACGCTGGAAATGAAACAGCGTGAGCGCCGGCACCACGCTGATGCCCAGCCCGGCTTCCACCATGCCGGCCACGGTAGCCAGGTGCTCCACCTCCAACACCGTGTTCAGTTGCATCGGGTGCAGCGCGGCGTCGAGCCGCTGGCGCACGCTGCTGTTGCGCGCCAGGTGCACGAAGGGGTAGGGCGTCAGGTCTTTCAGCTTGAGTTCCGCCGCCTTGCGTTTGGCCAGCGGGTGGTCCTTGCGGCACACCAGGTGAAAACCATCCGAGCACAGCACCTCGGTCAACAGGCCGACACTTTGGGCCCCGGTGGAGGCCAGCGCGAACTCGACCACACCACCGCGCAGCAGGTCGAGACAGTCGTCCGACAGGCTGTCATGCAGGCTTAGCTCCACCCCCGGCCACTGCGCCTTGTACTCGGCCAGGATCGCTGGCAGCCAGCCGGCGGCGAGCGAGGGCAGTGCGGCCAAGCTCACACGGCCGGTACGCAACTGCAGGTGATCGCGCAGGTGGCCGACGGCGGCACCGAAGTCTCCCAGCAGCTGGCGCGCTGAGGTCTCGAACAGCCGGCCCTCGGCGGTGAGTTCCACGCTGCGCGTGCTGCGGTCGAACAGGCGCGCGTCCAGTGCCGCCTCCAGCGCACGAATGAGCGCGCTGAAGGCCGGCTGCGACAGATGCACCTGCTGCGCCGCGCGCGTGAAGCTGCGCTGCTCGGCCAGCGCCAGGAAGGCGCGCAGCTGGCGGGTGGAAAGGTCGGGTTGGCTCATGGGAATGAATTCGGGCAATTGATTTGTTTTACAGATCAATTGATTCTAATTTTCAATTTCACAAATCAAAAGCCCTGACCTACAGTGCAAGCCAGAACCACCCGAACGCATGACAACGCCCACCCCTGCCCCGCTCTTCATCGGCTGTGCCGCCGGCTTCTCTGGCGACCGCGTGGACGCCGCCGGCCCGGTGGTGGACACGCTCATCGCCCGCCTGGCCGAGTGTGGCGGCAGTGCCTGCCTGATCTTCGAGACGCTGGCGGAGCGCACGCTGGCGCTGGCCCAGCTGCGCCGCCGCGCCGACCCGCAGGCCGGCTACGAGCCGCTGCTGGACTTGATGCTGCGCTCGGTGCTGGCGCGTTGCCTGCAGCACGGCATCCGCATCGTGAGCAACTTCGGCGCCGCCAACCCGGCCGCCGCCGCCCGGCACATCCAGCGCATGGCGCAGGAGCTCGGGTTACCGACGCCCCGGATCGCCGTGGTCCACGGCGACGACCTGTCGGCCCCGGCCCAGCGCGCCCTGCTGCGCACGCACCTGGGCGAAGCGGTTGATGCCCTCCAGGTGGTAAGCGCCAACGCCTACATCGGCGCCGAGCCGATTGCCGCCGCGCTGCGTGCCGGCGCACAGATCGTGGTGGCCGGGCGCGTGGCCGACCCATCGCTGGCCCTGGGGCCGGCACTGGCGCACTACGGCTGGCGCGCTGACGACTGGGATGCCATCGCCGGCGCCACCATGGCCGGCCACCTGCTGGAGTGCGGCGCCCAGGTCTGCGGCGGCTACTTTGCCGACCCCGGCTACAAGGACGTGCCGGAGCTGGCCCAGGTGGGCTTTCCGGTGGCGGAGATTGATGCCCGCGGCGGCTGCATCATCGGCAAGGCCGAGGGCACCGGCGGCCTGGTGAACCTGGCCAGCGTGAAGGAGCAACTGCTGTACGAGGTGCACGACCCGGCGGCTTACCTGACACCCGACGTGGTGGCCGACATCAGCGCTGCCGAACTCGAGCCACTCGGCCCCAACCGTGTCGCCTTGCGCGGTGTGCGCGGCCACGCGCGCACCGACACGCTCAAGGTCAATGTCTGCCATGAAGGCGGCTGGCTGGCCGAGGGCGAGATTTCCTACGCCGGCCCGCGCGCCGAAGCACGCGCCCGGCTGGCCGCCGAGGTGCTGCGCCAGCGCCTGCCCGCCCACACCTTGCGCGTGGACCTGATCGGCGCACTCAGCGTGATGGGCGACGACAGCGGCGCCCTGCTGCTGGCGACACCTGCCGGCACGGCACGCGACGTGCGCCTGCGCGTAGCCGCGGCCTGCGCCGAACGCGCGCAGGCCGAGCAGCTGACGCGCGAGGTGACGGCGCTCTACACCTGCGGCCCGGCCGGCGGCGGTGGCGTGCGCACGACACTGACACCGCGCCTGAACACGCTGTCTGGCCTGGTACCGCGCGAGGTGGTTCCCGTGGGCTTCGAACTGCTGGAGGCTGCATGACCAGCGATTTCATTACCGTCCCGCTGTACCGTGCCGCCCACGGCCGCACCGGCGACAAGGGCAACCGATCCAACATCAGCGTGATCGCCTGGCATCCCGACTTGTATGCGGTGCTGGTGGCACAACTGACCGAAGAGGCGGTGTCGCGCCACTTTGCACACCGCCGCTCCAGCGCCGTGCGGCGTTACCTGCTGCCCAAGCTGGGCGCGATGAACTTTGTGCTGGACGAGGTGCTCGATGGCGGCGTCAACGATGCGCTGAACCTGGACACCCATGGCAAGGCCCTGTCGTACTGGCTGCTGGACCTGCCGGTGCGCATTCCTGCGGCCCTGCAAACCTTGCTGGCCGGCGATGATCACGATGTATTGATAAACACCTGAGGAGACACCCATGAACCGCCTGACTTCCCCCCGCATCCGTCCGCTCGCCTTGGCGCTGCTGAGCGCCGCACTGCTGGCGCCCACGCTGGGCAGCACCCAGGGCTTTCCGGAGAAACCGATCACCTTCATCGTGCCCTTTGCCGCCGGCAGTGCCACCGACCAGCTGGCGCGCGCCATTGCCCAGGGCGTGACGTTGGAAAGCAAGCAGTCGGTGGTGATCGACAACAAGCCGGGCGCCAACGCCTTCATCGGCGCGCAGGCCGCCAAGGCGGCCAAGGCCGATGGCTACACGGTGTTCATCACCACCAACACCACACACGCCGCCAACGAACACCTGTTCAAGCGGCTGCCCTACGACCCGGTGAAGGATTTCGAGCCGGTGACGGCACTCGGGCGCGGCGGCCAGATCATGGTGGTCAACCCCAGCCTGCCGGTGAACAGCGTGACCGACTTCATCAAGCTGGCCAAGGCGCAGCCGGGCAAGCTGTCGTTCGGCAGTGGCAGTTCGTCCAGCCGCACGGCGGGCGAGTTGTTCAAGCAGATGACGGGCACCTACATCGTCAACATCCCCTACCGCAGCAACCCGCCGGCGGTGACCGACCTGATCGGCGGCCAGATCGACATGATGATCACCGACATGGCCACCGGCCTGCCGCAGGTGAAGGCCGGCAAGCTCAAGGCACTCGGTGTGTCGACGAAAAAGCGCAGCCCGCTGGCGCCCGAGGTGCCGACCATCGACGAGGCCGGCGTCAAAGGCTACGAGATGACCTACTGGTTTGCCGCCTACGTGCCAGCCGGTACGCCGGCGCCGGTGATTGCGCGCCTGAACAAGCTGCTGGTCAATGCTGCGCACAGCAGCACGGCGGCCAACTTCTACCAGTCCACCGGCACCGAGATCTTCACCAGCACGGCAGAAGAGCTGCGCAAGTTCCAGGCTGCCGAATCGCTCAAGTGGGGCCGCATCATCAAGTCGGCCGGCATCGAGCCGGAATAAGTTTCAGCGCACGGTCAGCGGAATGGTGACCGGGCCGTCGTTGACCAGGTGCACCTGCATGTCGGCGCCGAACTGACCGGTCTGCACCACCGGGTGCGCAACACGCGCCCGGGCCACGAAATCGTCGTAGAGCCGACGCCCCTCATCCGGTGGCGCTGCATTGCCAAAGCTCGGGCGGTTGCCGCCCGAGGTGTCGGCCGCCAGCGTGAACTGGCTGACGATGAGCAGGCCGCCGTTGACGTCCTGCACACTCCTGTTCATCTTGCCCGCGTCATCGCTGAAGATGCGCAGCTTGAGGAGCTTGGCGAGCAGTTTGTCGGCCACGGCCGGGGTGTCGCCGCGTTCGGCACACACCAGAATGAGCAAACCCGCGTCGATCTGACCGACGGTGTTTCCATCGATCTCGACGCGGGCTTCCTTGACGCGTTGAAGTAGAGCCAGCATGCGGCGTTTATACCGCGACCTGCCGGCACTTCGGCCGACGGTTTACTTGCCGCGGGCCACCGACTCCATGGCGCGCTTTTCCAGGGTCCACTGGTGCATGGAACCGTCGTACAGCTTGGCCTGCTTGTTGCCCAGCAGTTCGTGCAGCACGAACCAGGTGCCCGAAGCCTGATGGCCGGTGTTGCAGTAGGCGATGGTGGCGGCTTGCGGGTCGACCCCGCTCATCTTGAAGATGTCGCGGTAGGTGTCGACCCCCATCAGGCGGGCGGCCTCACCGCCCTGGCTGGACATCAGCGTGGTCGGCACGTTCTTGGCACCCGGCACATGGCCGAAGGTGCTGACCGAGCCCGGTTTGCTCAAGCCCAGGAAGGTAGCGGTGTCGCGTGCATCCACCAGCTGCGATTTGGCAGCCATGGCCTTCTCGACATCTTCCGAGCTGGCCGTCAATTCGGCCGAGCGGTCTGCCTGGGCGACCCAGTTGCCTTCCGCGGGCTTGACCGGCGCGTTGGTGACATCGCGGCCTTCGGCAATCCAGCCGGCGGTGCCGCCGCTGAGCACGGCAATGTTGTCTTCACCGTAGACCTTGAACTGCCAGTACAGACGCGCGGCTTCGTTGAAGTCGATCGGCTCCATGCCGGCCGAGACCAGCACGATCGGGCGGCCGGCCTGCACGCCCCAGCCACGGGCCAGCTTTTCAAAGTCGGCACGCTCGGGAATCATGCCGCTGAGCTTGAGGCCGTTGATGACACGCTCGACGCGCACCTTCTTGTTGTCCACCAGCACGGCCTCGGCGATGTGGCCGCCAAGCTCGACCAGGAATTTCTTGCCGGTCTTCTTGTCGGTTTCGAACTCGGGCATCGCCGTGAACGACTTCTGGTTCGGACGCACATCGAGCACGGTGACATCGGCCCGGTTCTTGGCCAGCCATTCGCCGTCGACCACCGGGCCGGGCACATTCAGGGCCAGCGCCCACTGGGCCAGGCCCAGCAGGGCCGCGCCGGCAACGAAACGGAAGTGAGTTTTCATGAAGGTCTCCTTTTATGAACGGGAACGGGATGGCTGGCCCGCAACATGCAAGGCATCTTGCGGCCAGTGAACGGGAATGGAACGCCAGACCGCAATACGACGGTCGGCCCAGGCCTGCTGCACATCAACGCGGTGTCGTGCGCAGTGGCGTGCCAATGCGTCGTCTCGCTGCATCAGCATCTGGCGCAGCGGCGCGGCATAAAAACGCACCATGTCGGCCAGCCAGAGGGCGGCACCGGCCAACGGGCCGCGCAGACGCAGCTCGATGCCGGGCAGGCCACGCACCAAGGACTCGGCTGCCATCCAACGCTCGCCTGTCACCCACTGGTTGGTGGCGAACCAGGTCAGCGGCAGGCCGCGTGCGTCGAGTGAGAGACCGGCCAGGTGCGACAGGCGCCCTTGCGGGCTGCGGCGAAACAGGTGGATATGGCCATGCTCGTACGGATGGCGCGCACTGTCTTTTTCAGTTCGGTCATGGGCATGGAAATAGAACTGCCAGCGGCCGGTGTTGTCCACGACGTCGTGGCGAGGATAGTGCTGCCAGACCTCGAAACGCTGGCTGCGGCCGATGAAGGGGTAGAGCATGGAGCGGCCCTGCTCGGCCAGCCGCAGTTGCCGGGTCAGCGCAGCACGCGCGGCGTCGGCAACCTTGTGGTGAACCCCTGCGGCGGCCACCTCAGCTCCGTTTAACGGCTCTTGCCTGCACAGGGGTTGTCACCACCGCTGCGGCGGCGGGACTTGCCCGCGCAAGGATTGCCGGCACACGGGTTCTCGGCACTGCGCCGGCTTTTGCCGGCACAGGGGTTGCCAGCGCACGGGTTGTCGGCTCGGCTGCGACGGCGGCTGCCGGCACACGGGTTGCCGCCAGCGCATGGCGCAGCGGCCTTGGCCGGTGCATCGGCGGCCTGGGCCACGTTGGCGGCCGGCACGGTCAGCAAGGTCATGGCCAGCGCCGAGACCAGTGGGGCCAGGTTGTTGCGGGTACGTTTCATGAAAAAGCTCCTGCCAAAAAATCGAACAACGTCAGACCTGACCGGCGGCACGCGCGCGACGCTCAAACCAGCCGCCGAGGAAGAACACGCCGATGGCAGCCGCCACCAGCACGACCAGCACCAGCCATTCCGGCACGCCCAGCAGCTCAGGCAGGCGGTCGCCCCGGGTCAACTCGCCCGCGGTGGTGAGCGCATCGAGCTGCGGGAAGAAACCGGCGAAGAGGTAGGTGCCAATCAGCAGGCCGGCAAAAAACACCAGCGCGTCGATGCGCCCGGTCATCAGGCCCACCGCCGAGGTGCCCGGGCAATAGCCCCCTACGGCAAAGCCGGCACCGATCAGCGCACCACCAACCGCAATGGCCCAGAGGTAGGGAATGGGCACGTAGACCGATTCGGCATGGACCACACCCGCCTGCCCCAGCGCGTACAGACCGACCGCCGTGAACACGATGGCGCTGAACATGACCTTGAACACCGACCAGTCGGTCAGGCGGAACTGCGCCGTGAGCTTGCAGCCGCTGCCAAAGCCGGCACGTTCCAGCACGAAGCCAAAACCGAAACCCAGCAGCACGGCCACCAGCGGACCACCTGCAGCGAACAAACCGTTCATTTGACACCTCCACCGCTCAGGCGCGCGGCCACCAGGCCGGCGGCGAAGAAGGCACCGAGGAAAACGAACCCCGCCACACTGAGGACTGCCGCACCCGACAGGCCAACGCCACTGGTGCACCCGGCAGCAATGCGCGCGCCAAAGCCCGCCAGGATGCCGCCGGCCAAGGCCTTGATCAGGCGGCCGATGCGGCCGGCACTCGCCTCACCTTCAATACGCCATGCCATGCGGCCGGCGAAATAAGCCGACACCAGCGCACCGAGAAAAACGCCCAGCACCTGCCAGGTGATCCAGGACGACAGCACCGAACCGTCTTCGACCATCGGGCCCAGGTAGTCGTTCGCCAGCGTCCATTGCGGTGCGGCCAGATCGCCCAGCCACGCGCTCAGGCGGGTGGTGAACCCGGTGGCACCGAGACCATGGCCGGTCAAGATGAACGTCAGCAACAGCACCACGCCCAAGGCCAGGCCAGCGCGCCACGCCGGCCAATAGGGCCGCTGCGGCAGCCCACATGCATTTGAGTTTTTCACTTCGTCTCCTGTGACAGGGATGTCCCCGGTAATATACCCCCAGGGGCTTATATCAACGAGCCGAAGTATAGGGTCAAATCAGGCACATGGCAGCCCCGACGGATACAACCGGTGGCACCGGATGCCAACAAAGGTATCAACGCAGTGCGGCGCGGGCCTGCTGAATCCGGTCGTCGAGGTAGGCGCCATAGAAATCGGGGATGTAACCTCCGACCAGCCGCTCGGCCACCTCCTCGCCATCGCGCCCCAGGAACAGGACCGTGGGGGCGATGCGGATGCGCCACTGGCGGATCATGTCGTCGTGGGTGGTGCTGTCGCCGCGGAAGTTCTTCAGCGCACGTTTGCTGCGCATATCGACCTGCACCACCGGCAAACCCTGTTGCCGGCGCAAGGGGCCGAGGTAGTTCTCGCGCGCCACCTTGCAGAAAGGGCAGCCTTCCAAGCTGACCATCACCACCAACGGTTGTCCCTTTTTCAGGGCCTGCGCCAGTTCATCCTGCAGCGATTCAGCCAGGGGCAAGATGGCCGGCGAAGCCCACGCCGCGCCCGTGGCACACACAGCAGCACCGGCCAGCAGCCAGTCTCGGCGCGACAAACCGTGGCCCGCCAAAGGGGCAGAGGTGAGTGTCGGGTTCATCATCGCGCTTCCTGTTCAAGCAGCAGATAGGTGTTGTAGGCATTCATGCGGTTGGCAACACGGAACAGCGGCAGGTGTTCGAACTGGCTCCAGTCGGTGTTCTTGTAGGCGTCCTCGAAGGGCTCCAGATTCTGCGCTGCCCGGCCCATGCTCTCGCGCAGGTAGACCAGGTAATCGCGCGTGAGCTGCATGTCCTTGCGCGCCTCATGCGACAGTGGGCCATGTCCGGGCACGATGACGACGGCGTCAAACGCCAGCAGCTTGTCCAGCGCCGCGATCCAGTGCCGGCTGTCAGCCTGCCCCACATAGGGGATGCGGCTGCGAAACACCAGATCGCCGGCAAACAGCACCTTCTCGCTTGGCAGATAAACCGCCAGGTCTTCCGGTGTGTGTGAAGGGCCGACCGGCTTGATCTGGAACTGCACGCCACCGACCGTCAGGTTCTTCTCGCCATCGATCCACTCGTCCGCCTCGACCAGGTGCGTGTCGTCATTGACCCACGGCGCCAGCTCCTGGCGCGACACTTCCAGCCGCAGGCGGGCTGTGTCGGAGTTCAGGTACACCTTGGCCGCCTGGTGCGCAATGATGCGCGCGCCTAGCGCCTTGAAGGCCTGCAGGCCATAGATGTGGTCGGCGTGGTAATGGGTGACGATCACATGGGTGATGGGCTGAGAGGTGTGCTTGCGAATTTCCGCCACCAGCCGCGTGGCCAGCGCCGGCGAGCCCAAGGCGTCGATGACGACCACACCAGCCGGCGTCACGACGAAAGCCGCATTGGAAATGAAATTCTGGTTGGCCGGCGAGCCGAGTGCTGACACGCCTTCAACATACCAGGCCGAGGGGGAGACCTGCTGCGCCACCATGGGCGGAGCCTCGTCGGCGCAGGCCAGCACCACGCTCAGTGCCAGCCCCAGGCCTGCCAGCGCCCGGGCCAAGAAAGTCGTTTTTGTCTTTGTCATACCCATTCGATCTTCTACCCCGCCATTCTTGTATTGCATGCCACCAGTGCTTGAGGAAGATCAAGTTTGACAGGGACAATTAAATTACCATCCAATATAAGCAAATACTAAATTATGGGATGGCCCCATGGATCTGGCAACCCTACTTGAACAATATGGCGAGAGCATTCTCCTGGCGACGGGAGGACTTTGCATCGGTGCCCTGTTCGGCTTTTTTGCCCAGCGCTCCAAGTTCTGCCTGCGTGCAGCCGTCATCGAGTTCTGGCATCACAAATTTGGCGAAAAGCTCTCGGTCTGGCTGCTGGCCTTTTCCACCGCCGTGGTGGTGGTGCAGGCACTCATCCTCTTGCATTCGCTGGATGTCAGCACGTCCCGGCAGATCGCCTCGCGCGGCAGCCTCTCGGGGGCGTTGATCGGCGGCCTGCTGTTCGGTGCCGGCATGATCATGACGCGGGGTTGCGCCAGCCGTCTGCTCGTCCTTTCCGCGAACGGCAATCTGCGCGCCCTGCTCTCGGGCCTGATCTTTGCCGTGACGGCACAGGCGGCGCTGTCGGGCTCGCTCGCGCCCTTGCGCAACACCATCAGCGCCTGGTGGACCGTGGAGGGTGGCCCCACGCGCGACCTGCTCGCCATCACAGGTGCCGGCCACTGGGGTGGCCTGCTCTTCGGTGTGGTGTGGCTGGTGGCCGCGCTTTACTTTTCGGTGCGCAGCGGCTGGGGCTTCTGGAAATGGGTTGGCGGCATTGGCACCGGGTTGATGGTGGCAGCGGGCTGGTACTACACCTACCTGATCTCGTCCAATTCCTTCAATGTGGTGCAGGTGCAGGGCCTGACCTTCAGTGGCCCGTCAGCCGAATGGCTGATGCGGGTGTTGTCGTCTCCCGGGCCGGCCATCGGCTTCGACTTCGGCCTTTTGCCTGGCGTGTTCGCCGGCTCGTTCATCGGCGCCTGGATCGGGAAAGACTTCCAGCTGGAGGGCTTCAAGGACGGCTACAGCATGCGCCGCTACATTGTCGGCGCCATGTTCATGGGCTTCGGCTCGATGCTGGCCGGCGGCTGCGCCGTGGGGGCTGGCATGACCGGGGGTTCGATCTTCGCACTGACCGCCTGGGTGGCACTCATCGGCATGTGGGCCGGTGCCGGCATCACCGACCGCCTGCTGGACAACAAAACCGCCGCGCCCCAGCCGAGCGACCGCGTGACCAACACCCAGGCCCAGATGCAGGCGCCTTGAAAGCTGCTCGCAAGAAGTACCCGTTAATATTTTGAGGGTAAACACCCGGGACAATCGGCCGCCGGCTGATTACATTAGCCCCGAGTGATATTTCGTGAACCCCAAGAAGGAGACCCTCATGCGCCTCAAGAGCCCATTCGTGGCGGTGCTGTTGTCAGGCATCGCTGCCACTGCTGTCAACGCGGCGACACCCAAGGACACCGTCAACCTGCACCAGCGCGCGCTCGCCGCCATGTGCGCCAACTGCCACGGCACCGAAGGCCGTACCACCGATGGCTCAGCTATCCCCTCGCTGGCAGGCATGCCGCGCGAGTACATGGTGGCGCAGATGAAGGCCTTCCGTGAAGGGACCCGCCCGGCGACCGTGATGCACCAGTTGACCAAGGGCCTGACGGAAGAACAGGTCCAGTCGGTCTCCACCTATTTCTCGACCCTCAAACGCTGAACAGGAGACAAGCCAACATGAAACGACGCAGCTTTGTACAGGCATCTCTGGCCCTCGGCACCCTGGGCGGTACGCTTTCCATGGTGGGCTGTGCCAGCACCGGCACCATCCCTTCCAAGGCCAAGGTGGTGGTGATCGGCGGCGGCTACGGCGGCGCCACTGCCGCCAAATACGTGCGCATGCTCTCCAACTACCAGATCGACGTGGTGCTGGTGGAGCCGAATGACAGCTTCATCTCCTGCCCGATCTCCAACCTGGTGATCGGCGGCTCCAAGACCATGGGCGACATCACGACGCCCTATGACAACCTCAAGGGCAAACATGGCGTGATCCATGCGCGCGACCGCGTGACCAGCATCGACGCCGCCAAGAAAACCGTCACGCTCGGCGGAGGCGCCACCATCGGCTACGACAAGCTGATCGTCTCGCCCGGCATCGACATGCTGTGGAACAGCATCGAAGGCCTGCAAGCGGCCAGCACCTCCGGCCAGATCCTGCAGGCCTGGAAAGCCGGCCCCGAGACCCTGGCGCTGCGCCGCCAGCTCGAAGCCATGCCCGACGGTGGCGTCTACGCCATCACCGTGCCGCTCGCCCCCTACCGCTGCCCGCCCGGCCCCTATGAGCGCGCCAGCCAGGTGGCCAGCTACTTCAAGAAGGCCAAACCCAAGTCCAAGGTGCTGATCCTGGATGCCAATCCGGACGTCACCTCCAAGGGTCCACTGTTCAAGAAGTTCTGGGCCGAGAACTACGCCGGCATGCTGGAGTTCCGTGGCAACCACAAGGCCATCGGCGTGGACGCCAAGAGCAAGACCGTCAAGTTCGAGACCGAGAGCGACATCAAGGCCGACGTGCTCAACGTGCTGCCCGACATGAGCGCCGGCAGCATTGCCATGCAATCGGGGTTGGCCAACGTCAACAACCGCTGGTGCGATGTCAACTACCTGACGTTCGAGTCCAAGGTGGCCAAGGATGTGCATGTGATCGGCGACTCGGTGCTGGCCGCGCCGCTGATGCCCAAGTCCGGCCACATGGCCAACTCGCACGGCAAGGTGGTCGCAGCCGCCGTGGTGGCCCAGCTCTCGGGCATGGACGTCAACCCGCAGCCTCTGCTGACTAACACCTGCTACAGCTTCGTCAATGACAAGCTGGTGGTGCATGTGGCCTCGGTCCACCAGTATGTGGCGGCAGAAAAGACCTTCAAGACCGTGCCGGGCTCAGGTGGCGTTTCTGCTGCCCCCAATGAGCTCGAGGGTATCTACGCCTGGAACTGGGCGCAAAACATCTGGGCAGATACACTGTTGTGATGTACGCAGGCTCGGCAATGCGTCCGAGCCTGCACTCCATGCCGGCGACTGCCGGCATTTTTATTGGACCTCATTCAGGAAATGCTCATGTACAAATTCATTGGATTGCTGGCCATCGCATCGCTGACCACCTTGGCCCAGGCCCAGGAAACCAAACCCGCCCCATCGACTGCCACGGTGAAGGCAAGCGCCGCCCAGAAAGCGCCGGCGAAGAAAATGATGGAGAAAACAGTGAAGGTGGTTTACCACGTCAATACCGATGTCAACACGGTACCGGCCATCCTCAACAATGTCCGCAATCATCTGAACGCCGATCCCAAGGCCAAGATCGTGGTGGTGACCCATGGCCCCGGCATCAACTTCCTGATCCAGGATGCCAAGGACAGCCAAGGCCGGGAATTCAGTGGTTCTGTGAGCGAACTGGCAGGCCGTGGGGTGGAGTTCAGGGTCTGCAACAACACCTTGACCAGCCGCAACATCGACCCTGGCACCTTGCTGATGGAAGCCAAGATTGTGCCTTCCGGCGTGGCCGAGGTCGCCCGTCTGCAAGCCCTTGAAGGCTACGTCTACCTCAAGCCCTGAGTCAGGGCCCGTCGCCAGGACAGGATTGTCCTGGCGCTGTCAGGCCTGTTCGAAATTCGCCTCGGTGGCAATCTGCGTGCACACCGCACGGCACAGGGATGCCACCCGATCATCGATGATGCGGTAGTAGATCTGCACGCCGTCACGGCGCTTGCCCAGCACCCCCGCCTGGTAGAGCGTGGTGAGGTGCTGCGACATGTTGGGCTGGGTGGTGTCGATCTTGCTGAGCAGGTAGCTCACATTGCGCTCGCCATCACACAGATGGCTGATGATCTTCAGCCGCATCGGCGCCGACATGACGCGAAACACCTCGGCAGCCAGCTCGAAGACTTGATCCGGCTCAGTCACGCTGCCCGGGGTCGCTTGAATGGTTCGCTTGGTCATGGCAGATAGGGATGGTCAGGTGTCGCCTGCATATAAGTCCATACTCATTTTATACACAGCCCTCAGGTGCTGCGTTCACGCAGTGTGCGGCTCAACAGCACCACGGGAATGAGCCCCACCAGCACCAGAGCCAGCGAAGGCAGGGCCGCCTCGCCCAGCCGCTCGTCGCGCGCCAGCTGATAGGCCACCACCGCCAAGGTATCGCTGTTGAAAGGCCGCAGCACCAGGGTAGCCGGCAGTTCCTTCATCACATCGACAAAAACCAGCAGGGTGGCGGCAATGGTCGAGCGACGCAGCAAAGGCCAATGCACCCGGCGCAAAAGCCCCCAGTCGCCGGCGCCCAGCATGCGCGCTGAATCGTCCAGGCTGACCGGGATGCGCGCATAACCGCTTTGCACCGATTGCAGGGCCACGGCGCAAAAGCGCACCAGATAAGCCCAGACCAGACCGAGCGAGGTCGCTGTCAGGTAATAGGCCAAGCTGCTCTGCGGCCAGACGGCCTGTGCCCAGCCCACCGGCAGCAACAAGCCCACGACGATCACCGCGCCAGGTACGGCATAACCCAGGCCGGCCAGATAAACGACAGCACGCGTCACCAGGTCCGGCGTGCGCCGCAAGCTGAAAGCCAGCAGCACGGCCAGCGCCACGGCCAGCACGGCACTGAGCAGCCCCAAACGCACACTGTTGAGCGCCCAGACCGGGAAACGGTCCCAGGGCAGGACCGCCCATTCCGCGAACAGCGGCCTGAACATGAACAGCACGGGCGCAACAAAACCCATGAGCAGCGGCACACCACAGATTCCCCAGGCCAGCCACTTGCGGCCACCGGTCAACGGCGTGGGACGCGCCTCGGCACCACCGGCGCGTGTGCCGCGCGTGGCAAACCGCATGCGCCGCTGGGCCCGCTGCTCCAGTTGCAGCAACAGCACGACCAGCACCAGCAGCATGGTGGCCAGCTGGGCAGCAGCGATGCGGTTGTCCATGGCCAGCCAGGCCTTGTAGATGCCGGCGGTGAAGGTCTGGATGCCGAAATAGCTGGCCACACCGAAGTCCGCCAGTGTCTCCATCAAGGCCAGGGCCACGCCGGCCGCCACGGCCGGCCGGGCCAGCGGCAAGGCAATCTCGCGAATACGGCGCGACAGGGGAGCACCCAGCAGACGCGCGGCCTCCATCAGGTGCGTGGCGCGTTCGCCCAGCGCCGTGCGCGCCAGCAGATAGACATAGGGATAGAGCGAAAAAGTCAACACCCAGGCCGCGCCGACGGTGTTGCGGATTTCCGGAAAGACCCGGCCTTCCAGGCCGGTCAGCCCGCGCAACAAGGTCTGGAACGGCCCGCTGAACTGCAGAAAATCGGTATAGGCGTAGGCCACCACATAGGCCGGCATGGCCAGCGGCAGCAGCAAGGCCCACTCGAAAATGCGTCGCCCCGGAAAGTCAAACAGGGTCACGGCAGCAGCAGCCGACAGCCCGACCGCCACCACACCGATGGCCACCATCAGGCACAACCAGAACGTGGTGGCCACGTAATCCGGCAAAACCGTTCGCGTCATCTCACCTAGGATCTGGGTCGTCTGGGCGCCGTGCTCACCCCATGGCAGCCACGATGCCAACACGGCCAACACCGGCACCATCAGAAAGACGGTGAACAGCAACAGGAAGAAGTGGCGGAGCCGGTATGGCGGCATGAGAGGGAAAGAGGGAAAGATGGAGAGAACGGGGACAGGCAAATGAGAATTGTAAGCATCTACAATGGGACACCATGTTTCTTGAGGTCTCCCAGCTCCAGGTCCGTTATCCCGGCCGCCCCCAACCTGCCGTCAATGGCGTGTCCTTGGGGCTGCACGCGGGTGAGATCGGTGTGCTGATTGGCCCGTCCGGTTGCGGCAAGACCACCTTGCTGCGGGCGGTGGCGGGCTTGGAGCCCGTCACGGGCGGCGACATCCGGCTCTCGGGCCAGGTGGTGAGCAGCCCCTCCAGCCAGCTGCCGCCGGAAGCCCGGCGCATCGGCATGGTGTTCCAGGACTATGCACTGTTCCCCCACCTGGATGTCGGCCGCAATGTGGCTTTTGGCATCCATCAGCTGCCAGCAACCGAACGTGCGGCACGCGTCAAGGAGGTTCTGACCCTGGTCGGGCTGGAAGGCAGCGAGAGCCGCTTCCCTCACGAACTGTCAGGGGGTCAGCAGCAGCGCGTGGCGCTGGCACGCGCGCTGGCGCCACGCCCGCAGCTGCTGCTGCTGGACGAACCGTTTTCCAACCTAGACGTCGATCTGCGCGAGCGCCTGGCGCATGAAGTGCGCAGCATCCTGAAGGCCGCCCAGGCCACCGCCCTGTTCGTCACGCACGATCAGCTGGAAGCTTTTGCCATTGGCGACACCATCGGCGTCATGCATGAAGGGCAGCTGCACCAGTGGGACGATGCCTACACGCTGTACCACCGCCCGGCCACGCGCTTCGTGGCCGATTTCATTGGCCACGGCGTGTTCGCCCCGGCCACCATCCGCGAGGTCAACCAGCAGATCGTGGTGCAGACCCCGCTCGGAGACCTGACCGATGTCGCCGAGTGTCCGCTGCCCTGCGCCTTTGCCGCCGGCGAATGCGACGTGCTGCTGCGTGCCGATGACATCGTGCACGACGACTCGGCACCGGTGAAAGCCGAGATCATCCGCAAGGCCTTTCGCGGCTCCGAATTCCTCTACACGCTGCGGCTGGAGAGCGGCCAGACCGTGCTGGCCCATGTGCCAAGCCACCACGACCACAAGATCGGTGAGTGGATCGGCATCCGGCCGGAAGTCGACCACGTGGTGACCTTCAACCGCGCCTGCCCGATCCGCCACAGCGAGTTGTGCCAGATGCCTTGCACCCGTGCGGGCGACCCGACGAACTGCACCAGCACACAAGCCGGCTGAGGGTCAGACGGCCGGCGGCAACTGGCGCAGCTGGTCGATGGTGATGCGCAAATCCTCGGCCCAGGCGCGGCGATCACGCCCCATGGCCATCTGAGACTCACCAAACACCAGCTGCACAGTAATGCCCTTTGAGCGAACCGTGCGCCAGACCGAGCCGAGCAGGGTGTCGTCACCGACGTAACAAGGGGCCAGGCTGCGCTGCCCGGTGTGCGCGTCCAGAAACTGCAGCGCGACCGGCTGCACCGGCGCTTGCGCGGTGATCGCCGCCTGCAGCAGGTTGGCATGAAAAGGCAGCAGCTGCACGCCATCGCTGGTGGTCCCTTCCGGAAACACCGCCAGCACATCACCTGCACGCAGGCTGTCTGCCATGTGATGCACCACACGCATGGCATCACGGCGCGATTCGCGTTCGATGAACAGGGTGCCGACACCGGTGGCCAGTGCACCGATGAGCGGCCACTTCTTGACATCTGCCTTGGACACAAAACGGCAATAGCGCGCCGCATGCAAGGAGGTGATGTCAAGCCAGGAAATGTGATTGGCAACCAGCAGCACCGGCCCCTGCTCGGCCGGCGTCCCTTTCACCACCAGCCGAATACCGAGGCACGCCAGCATTTCGCGCGACCAGACCTGGACCCGGATTTCCTTTTGTTCCTGCGACAGGTTCGGAAACCGGAGCAGGATGGTCAACAGCCCGACCAGGATGTGCTGCAGGGCGCGCCACAAGCGCCACACGGCGCGCCACCGTGATGCAGGCTGCTCAGTCCTGGAACGCAATCTGCCCACCCACGATGGTGCAGCGCACCCGCCCAGGCAACTCGTAGCCGGAGAACGGGGTGTGCTTACCCTGGCTGCGCAGCATTTCGGGTTGCACCACCCATTCGGCTTGCGGATCGAACACGCAGACGTCAGCCACCCCACCTGTCACCAGCTGGCCGGCACTCACTTGCAGCGTCCCCAAGGCGTTGCCCAGCACGCGCGCCGGCTCACTGGTCAGCACCGCCAAGGCACGCGTCAGGCCCACACCACTTTCCTGTCCCCACTTGAGTGCCAGGCTCAGCAGCAGTTCGACGCCGGTGGCACCCGGCTCGCTCTCGGCAAACGGCAGCGCCTTGGCATCCTCATCCACCGGTGTGTGGTCGGACACCAGCGCATCAATGGTGCCGTCGGCCAGCCCCTCGCGCAGGGCCTCGCGGTCGGCCTGCTGGCGCAGCGGCGGATTCAGGCGCATGCGGCTGTCGAAGTAGCCGATGTCGGTGTCCGTCAGGTGCAGCGAGTTGATGCTGACATCGCAGGTCAAGGGCAATCCTTCGTCCTTGGCCTGACGCACCAAGGCCACACCGGCGGCACTGCTGATGCGGCACAGGTGCACCCGGGCCCCAGTGGTGCGCATGAGTTCAAAAATGGTCTGCATGGCAATGACTTCGGCCGCCACCGGCACGCCGGACAGCCCCATGCGCGTGGCCAGCGCACCGCTGGCCGCCACGCCCTGGCCCAGGTAGTAATCCTGCGGACGCAACCAGACCGCGTAGTCAAAAGTGCTGGCGTACTGCATGGCACGCTGCAGCACCTGGGTGTTGACGAGTGGCACATCGGCTTGGCCAAAGGCCACGCAACCGGACTCGGTCAGCTCCACCATCTCGGTCAGCACCTCACCCTGCAGATTGCGCGTCAGCGCCCCTTGCGGGAAAACACGCGCCTGGTGCAGTTTTTCGGCACGGAACTTGAGCATCTCGACCAGCCCTGGCTCGTCCAGCACCGGATCGGTGTCGGGCGGGCAGACCAGGCTGGTCACCCCCCCGGCCACAGTGGCCGCCATCTCGGACTCCAGCATGCCTTCATGTTCATGGCCCGGCTCGCGCAGGCGCAAAGCCAGATCCATCAGACCGGGAGCGACGATGCAGCCCGAAGCATCCACCGTGCGGTTGGGCGCAAAGTCGACTGGCGCGCTGCCGATGGCGATGATGCGGCCGGCTGCGATGGCCACGTCGGCGATTTCATCGCGGTTGCTGGCGGGATCGATCACCCGGCCGTTCTTGATCAGTACTTTCATCTTGGGTCTGTCCCTCTCACGCTTCGTTGCCAGCGACGATGCTCATCACCGCCATGCGCACCGCAATGCCGAAGGTCACCTGCGGCAGGATCACGCTCTGCTTGCCGTCCACCACGGCCGAGTCGATCTCGACGCCGCGGTTGATCGGGCCCGGGTGCATCACGATGGCATCGGGTTTGGCCAGCTGCAGCTTCTCGGGCGTCAGGCCATAGCTCTTGAAGAACTCCTGTGACGAGGGCAGCAGGGCACCACTCATGCGCTCATTCTGCAGGCGCAGCATGATGATGACGTCACAGCCCTTGATGCCTTCTTCCAGCGTGTGGCACACGCGCACGCCCATCGGTGCCATGCTGGCCGGCACCAGCGTCTTCGGCCCCACCACGCGCACTTCGGCACAACCCAGGGTGGTGAGCGCATGAATGTCGGAGCGCGCCACGCGCGAGTGCAGCACGTCACCGACGATGGCCACGGTCAGGTTGGAAAAGTCCTTCTTGTAGTGCCGGATGGTGTACATGTCCAGCAAGCCCTGCGTCGGGTGCGCATGGCGGCCGTCGCCGGCATTGATGACATGCACGTGCGGTGCCACGTGCTGCGCGATCAGGTAGGGGGCACCGGATTCGCTGTGGCGCACGACAAAGAGGTCAGCCGCCATGGCGCTCAGGTTGGCGATGGTGTCAAGCAGCGACTCACCCTTGGAGGCTGAAGAGCGCGCGATGTCGAGGTTGATCACGTCGGCCGAGAGGCGCTTGGCGGCAATCTCGAAGGTGGTGCGCGTACGCGTGGAGTTTTCGAAGAACAGGTTGAACACGCTCTTGCCGCGCAGCAGCGGCACCTTCTTGACTTCGCGGTCGCTGACGCTGACGAAGTTGGCCGCCGTGTCGAGGATGTGCGTCAGGATGTCCTTCGACAGTCCTTCGGTCGACAGCAGGTGGATCAGTTCGCCGTTCTTGTTGAGTTGGGGATTGCGTTTGTAAAGCATGGTCGTGTCTTGGGCTGGGCTTGTCAGTGCGGGCTGTTTCTGTCGCGTGCCAACGGCGGCCTCACGCAGCCTCCACTTTGAAGCTGAAGTTACCTTGGTCGTTGCGCGCCAGCGCCAGTGACTGATCCGTCGGCAGCGTCACCCGTGCCGCCGCAAAGTCCGGCTGGATCGGCAGCTGGCGGCCACCACGGTCCACCATCACCGCCAGCTGGATGCTGGCCGGACGACCGTAGTCGAACAGCTCGTTGATCACAGCGCGGATGGTGCGACCGGTGTAGAGCACATCGTCCAGCAGCAGGATCTCTGCCTCGTTGACATCGAAAGGCAGCACCGTCTGGCCGCCGGCAGCCAGCCCCCGGCGCGCAAAGTCATCGCGGTGCATGGCCGAGGAGATGGTGCCAGGCTCACCGGCCAGGCCCAGGTCGCGCTGCAGCCGCTCCACCAGCCAGGCCCCACCCGAGGTCACACCCACCAGGCGGGTCTTGGCATTGCAAAGTCCCCGGACACCGCGCAACAGTTCGCGGTAAAGCGCTTCTGCATCCAATATCAGTGTGCTCATGCCATCGTCCTCAAAAACTGTTCCAGAATGATGCAAGCTGCGCCGGCATCGGCATCCTTGGCGCCATCGGCCAAGGCCTCGGTCGTGCTGTAGCGCTCATCGACCTCATAAACCGGCAGACCGAAACGCCCGCGCAACTGGCGCGCAAACTTCTGCGCCCGAACCGTATTCTCGTGCGGCGCGCCATCAGGATGCCAAGGGACACCGACCACCAGAGCGTCGGGCTGCCACTCGCGCAAGCGTTCGGCGATTTTGGCAAAGCGGGCATCGCCCTCGGCTTGGATGGTTGGCTGCGGCTGGGCACTGCGCAACAGGCGAGTCCCCACTGCCACGCCGGTACGCTTGAGACCGAAATCCAATGCCAGAAAGGTTTGCTGGTTGGCGGGAACGGCCGTCATCTGCGCTGCCGTGTTCATGCCCACATCATCTCCGCACAGCGAACGAAAACCGCGGAACGCCGTGGAACCGGCTCTGCCGGGCCACTGGCGTTGCCCCCTTCCAGGGGGGTGGCGAAGCGCAGCGGAGCCTGGGGGTTCTCCATGTTACGCATGCCCCGCTTCAGGCGACAGCATCCAGGCCTGCAGGCCGAGCAAGGACAGCGCCTTGTCATAACGCTGGTCCACCGGGGTCTCGAAGATCAAGGCCAGGTCGGCATCAACCGTCAGCCAGCTGTTCTCGACCAGTTCCGATTCCAGCTGCCCCTCGCCCCAGGCGGCATAACCGAGCGAGACCAGCACACGGCGCGGGCCGCCACCGGTCGACAGCGCTTCCAGCACATCGCGCGAAGTGGTCATCTCCAGCCCGCCCGGGATGACCATGGTGGAGGAGTAGACCGGGTCATCGGACTCGGCCTTCTGGGGCAGGATGGCTTCGTGCAGCACAAAACCGCGCTCGGTCTGCACCGGCCCGCCCTGGAAAACGGGTTCATCCTTCAGGTCGGTGCGCCCCAGCGGCAGTTCGACCTTGTCGAACAGACTCTGCAGCTTGATATCGCTGGGCTTGTTGATCACCAGTCCGAGCGCCCCACGTTCGCTGTGCTCACAGAGGTAGACCACGCTTTTGGAAAAAGTCGCATCTGCCAGTCCGGGCATTGCAATCAAAAAATGATTCGTGAGGTTGATAGGTGCAGAATCATCGGACATTGTTTGATTTTAGCGGCGATCATGCCAAAACCCTTTGATTCCGGCCTGGTGTGGTTCCGGCGCGATCTGCGCACCGACGACAACACCGCCTTGTGCCTGGCCTTGCAACAATGCCAGAAGGTTTACTGCGCCTTCATCTTCGATCGCGACATTCTCGACCCGCTGCCCAAAGCGGACCGCCGCGTCGAGTTCATTCAGGCCTCCCTCGTCGAGCTGGATGCGAGTCTGCGCTCACTGGCAGGCAAACTGGAGGCTGGCCTGATCATGCGCCACGGCGTTGCCGGCGAGTTGATCCCGGCGCTGGCGCAGTCGCTGCAGGTACAGGCCGTGTTTGCCGCCCACGACTACGAGCCCCAGGCCATGGCACGCGATGCCCGGGTCCGCGGCAAGCTGGCCGGCCTGGGGGTTGCCCTGCACACCTGCAAGGACCAGATCATCTTCGAGGGACGCGAGATCCTGACCAAAACCGGCACGCCTTACGGCGTCTTCACCCCCTACCTGCGCAGCTGGCTCGACCAGCTTCAGCGCCACCCCGTGCGCATCCAGGACCCGGCACCACTGGCCTCGGCGCTGGTGGCGCGCCCAGCCGGGTTCCAGCAGGCCGTGCCGACGTTGCAAGAACTCGGCTTCGAGAAGACCAATCTGGCAGAGTTGCGCATCCCGACCGGCGCCCATGGTGCCCGCCAATTGTTCGAGGATTTTTTCGAACGCATGGATCAGTACCACGAGACCCGCGACTTCCCGGCCGTCAAGGGCCCAAGCTACCTGGGCGTGCATCTTCGTTTCGGTACCGTCTCGATTCGCAAGCTGGTTGCCACGGCGCTGCAAAGCAGCATCGCCGACAGCCGCGGCGCCACGGTCTGGTTGAATGAACTGGCCTGGCGCGAGTTCTACTTCCAGATCCTGGCCAACTTCCCGCACGTCTGCGACGGTGCCTTCAAGCCCGAGTACAACGCCATTGCCTGGGAACGTGGGCCGCATGCCAAGTCGCTCTTCCAGGCCTGGTGTGAAGGGCGCACCGGCTATCCCCTGGTGGACGCAGCCATGGCCCAGCTCAACCAGACCGGCTACATGCACAACCGCTTGCGCATGGTGGCCGGCAGTTTCCTGGTGAAGGATCTTGGCATCGACTGGCGCTGGGGCGAACGCTACTTTGCGGAAAAACTCAACGACTTCGACCTGGCGGCCAACAACGGCGGCTGGCAATGGGTCGCCTCCAGCGGCTGCGATGCGCAACCCTGGTTCCGCATCTTCAACCCGGTGAGCCAGAGCGAGAAGTTCGACCCGGAGGGCAAGTTCATCCGCCGCTACCTGCCGCAGCTGGCGGCCATGCCCACAGCTGCGCTGCATGCACCCTGGAAAGCTCGCCCGCTGGAGTTGAGCAGTGCCGGCGTCGAACTGGGGGGCAACTACCCGCAGCCCCTGGTGATGCACGACGAGGCACGCGCCCGGACCCTGCAGCGTTACGCGGTGGTCAAGAAGCCACACCAATAGCTATCATTTTGATAGCTATTGGCACCGTATTCACGGGACCAATCAACAGAATCAGACCTCAACCGGCTGCGTGCTGTAGTGCCGCACCAGGTTGAGCAATTCATCTTCCGAATAGGGTTTGCCCAAGTAATGGTTGACCCCGAGCTCGCGCGCATGATCGCGATGCTTCTGTGCAATGCGCGAGGTGATCATGATGATGGGCAGGTCACGCAGGCGCTCGTTCATGCGGATGTTGCGCACCAGATCGAAGCCGTCCATGCGCGGCATCTCGATGTCCGTCAGCACCACCATCGGCATCTCCTCCTGCAAGCGCTCCAGTGCCTGCAGGCCATCCGCCGCCACCGCCACGCGGTAACCCTCCCGCTTGAGCAGGCGCTGCGTGACACGGCGCACGGTGATGGAATCATCCACCACCAGCACCAGCGGCAGTTCGCTGGCCGCCAGCCGCGCCGCAGGCATGACATCCGCAGCGCCAGCTTGGGGCGATGCAATATCGCCCGTTTGAGCCGCTTGCTGCAATTCACGCGCCCGCTCGCCATAGACCGCGCCCAGAGCCACCGGGTTGTAGATCAGGACCACCGCGCCCGAGGCCAGCACCGACATGCCCGCCAGACCTGGCAAGCGCGAGAGCTGGGCCCCGAGGTTCTTCACCACCACCTCCTGGTTGCCCAGGATTTCGTCCACGTGGATGGCCAGGCGCTGGCCCGCGCTTCGGCAAATCACCACCGGAATGGTCTTGCTCTGTGTTTCATGGCTGCGCCCGGATGACTGCAGCAGCGCACCCGCCCAGAAGAAAGGCATCGTCTCGCCGGCGTAGTCCAGGCTGCCGCTTTGGTAGGCCTGCTCCAGTTCGTGCGCCGTGACTCGGCGCACGATCTCGACCAGATTGGCCGGCACCCCGACCGTCAGATGGCCCATGCGCAGCATGACCACCTGCGTCACCGCCGTCGTCAAGGGCAGCACCAGCTTGAAGCGCGTCCCCCGTCCCGCCTCGGTGCCGGTCTCGATCCGGCCACCCAAGGCATAGACTTCGGAACGCACCACGTCCATGCCGATGCCGCGCCCGGCCAGTTCCGTCACCTGCGCGGCCGTGGAAAAACCGGGCATGAAGATCAGGTTGGCCGCCTCGGCGTCCGATAGCGTCACATCAGGCGCCACCAGACCACTGGCCACGGCCTTCTCGCGGATGTGCCGCAGATTGAGACCAGCACCGTCATCACCGAAGATGATCGACACGTCGTTGCCCTCCTGGTGCAGGCTGATCGCAATCGTGCCGGCCGCTGGTTTGCCGGCAGCTTCGCGCTGCTCGGCGGCTTCGATGCCGTGGGCCACCGCATTGCGCAGCATGTGCTCGAAGGCCGGCGCCATCCGCTCCAGCACGCCACGATCCATTTCGAGCGAACCGCCGCTGATGTCGAGCTTGACCTGCTTGCCGGCCTCCTTGGCGGCTTGCCGCACCACACCATAGAGGCGTTCGGAAATGCTCTCGAACTCCACCATGCGCGTGCGCAGCAGATCGCGCTGCAGCTCACGCGCCTGGCGCGCCTGCGCCACCGAGTCGTCCTCGGTGCCTTCCACCGTGCGCAGCAGGTTGCGCTGCACGGTGGCCACGTCATTCACCGATTCCGCCATCATGCGTGTGAGTTCCTGCACGCGCGTGAAACGGTCAAACTCCAGCGGATCGAAACCTTGCGCCGTATCCTTGGCCATGCGTGACTGCATCTGGCTTTCTGCCTGCAGCTCGATGTCGCGCAGATGCTGGCGCAACCGGTCCAGGTTGCCCGTCAACTCTTCCAGCGAGCTGCGCAGCTGGCCCACGCGCACATCCAGGCGGGAGCGCGTGATCATCACCTCGCCGGCCTGGTTCAGCAACCGGTCCAGCAGCTGCGAACGAACGCGAACCGACTGACCCGTGCCCTGCCGGGCCGGCGCCAAAGTGGCCATCGTCGGCATCGGCATCGTGAGGGGCGTTGATGTCAGCTGCAGTGCGGGCAATGAAGCCGACGCAGCGGCCGGAGTCACCTCCTGTGACGAGGCCGCATCCGCCCCCGCGCGCAAGGCGTCGAAGTTCTGCTGCAACGCGTCGAATCGCGTCAGCAGAGGTTCAATCTGCGAGGCCTGCACGAACTCGGCGCCCATCTGCTCAATGGCCGACTCCATGCGGTGCGCCATTTCCCCCAGGCGCATGGCGCCCGCCAGACGCGCACTGCCCTTGAGGGTGTGCAATACCCGCAGCACATCCATGCGGGCGCCGGTGTTTTCCGGATGGCTGGACCACTCGCGCAAGGCCGCGCTGAGCTGCGGCAGCAATTCGACCGCCTCTTCCTCGAAGATCGGGAAGAGATCGGGATCGATGGCATCGACCGCATCGATGTCATCAACACGGTTTTCCACCACGATCTGCGCGGCGCCCACATGCGCGTGGGCTGGCGCAGGAACCTGCGCCACCGCAGCCGGCGGCTCAGGCACAAGCGGCGTGGAGACGAAATCGAGTGAAAAATCCTCTTCGGCATCCACCGTCTCGGCCGCACCCACATCGGGAGATTCACTCGGCGCATCCACGGCAGCCACCGGGACGCTCGTCAATGCACCAGCCCCAGTGCGCGCGAAATCGGCCGTCAGGATGGCGTGCAACGCCTCGATCAACTCCGGGTCTGGCTCCTTCAGGAAACCGGCGGCAAATTGATGCAACAGATGGCGGATATCGTCGGCCGCAGCCAAGAACACCTTGGCCTGCTCTTCCTGGCCCCTGCTTTGCAATTGCACATGCTGCAGGGCGTGCTCCAAGGCTCGGGCGATCTCGGACAAGGCACGGAAACCCACCGTCGCCGAACTGCCTGCCAGGGAGTGGGCCAGCCCCACCGTGGAATCGGCGACCGGACGATGCAACTCCAGCGCCCATTCACTGAGTTCCGTCTGCAAACGGCGGGACCACTCGTCGGCCTCGTTGAGGTAGACGTTGTAAAGGGGAATGCCGATACGCAAGGTTCCGATGACCTTGACCTGTTCATCATCGCCGGCATTCGGCGCTGCTGAAACGGACGCCCCCGGTTGCAGCTCGACCACCTCAAGAGGCGGCAGCTCCAGCTCTGGCAAGGAAATTTCCTGCTCGGCCGGCACATCATCCGCCGGTTCGATCATCGGAAGTTCAGTAGACGCTTCCTCAAGCTCAACGTTCGCCAATGCGGGTGGTGGCGCTTCCAGCACCCCAGGTCTGGTGATGTCCTCGTCCGCTTCGTCGGGAACAGATGCCAGCACCGGCTCGATGGCAGGCGTCGGCGAGGACACCGCGGCCAGACTGCCGAAATCAATCCCCTCCAACGCCAACGGTTCCTCAGCCACGTGCGCAACGGCCACCTCAGGCCCGGTCACACCGGCATCAAACTCCGCCGGGATCTCAAGCTCGAATTCAGGCACCGGCTCAAGCTCGGGCAATGAGGCCACGGGCTGCGGCTCAGAGACCATCAAAGCTGGTTCAGGTACCGGTGTCGGTACAGTTTCGGATTCGACTGGAACCGGTACCGGCGATGCCGGCGGCGGCTCAGCCCCCGGCGTGGCGAGCGGAACCAGGCGGCCATCCAGCCGCAGTCCATCCGCCGCCTGGCGAAACGGCACGGCACTCCAGGCGTCATCACCGTGCTGTGCAATGTCTTCCACCCAGCGGGCAAAGCCCTGCATGGCTTCATCCGCAAGTTGCAGCAAATCGGCACTGGCCGGTTTCTGTTCCGCCAGCCAGCTGTTGAGCAATTGCTCCATGGCCCAGGCGGCTTCACCGAACTCGTCCAAGCCCACCATGCGCGAACTGCCCTTGAGGGTGTGGAAAGCACGGCGCACGGTGGTCTGCTGCCCCAGGTCGGTCGGGTCGCCCCTCAAGGCAGCCAAGGCCTCCTGGCCGTTACGCACCACCTCGCGCGCTTCCTCCAGAAAGATATCGCGCAAATCCTCGTCATCATCTTCGTCGACAGCCCCCTGCACTGGCGGTTCGACAGGAGACGCCAACGGCGCGGACACCAGTGCCGCCACTTCCTGCAGTCTCTCAGCCGCCTCGGGCACTTCGTCAGCAGACGGCACCACGACCGGTGCAGGTGGCGGAACCACCTCGGGCGATGGCGCCGGTGCGGCTTCCTTTTCGCGCCCCATCAGAGGTTTGAACTCCCCCTGCTCTTCATCGTAGACGAACAGCTTCTTTGCCAACGCCCGCTGGTAGCTCAACATGTCAATCAGAAAACCGAGCGCCCCAAGGCTGTTGCCCAACTTTTCGAATACACCCGTCCGCGCGGACGCCTCGTCGATCTCATCCACGAGCAGCCGCTCGACGCTGTCGCGCAGGCGCAGCGTGGCCAACGCCGCCTGGTCGAGACCGAGCACGGAGAACACACCGCGCATCTGTCCCAACTGGCTTGGCACCTCGGCCAGCGGGTGCTTGTCCTGCGGCTTGCGGAAAAACTGGTCCAGCGCGTTCTCCACCTCAGCCAGTGTGCTGCGCAACTCATCAACCACACCGCCCATGGTCTGCCGGTCACTGACACGGCGGTACAGGTCCTCCATCCAGCCTTCCAGCGGTTCAGGCTGGCCACCGGCCATCACATGCTCAAGGCGCAGCGCCAGACGGCGGCTGCGTTCGGCCATGCTGGTATCTGCGGGGTCCATATCCTCGTAGGCCGCATCGAGGTACAGGATCGCCGTCGCCACCTCCATCGCCACGGGTGTAACGGGTGGCTCGCCGGAACGCACCGTGCTCTCCACCGCCCGCGTCAGGGCACGCGCCAGATCTCCGCTTTCCGGGTGCAGCTTCAGGATGGAATCGCACACCAGGTTGAACTGGTCGGCCACCACCTTGAGGCGATTGGTGTCCCCGCCGGAGAGCGTCGACCAGGTCTCGGTTGCCGTGGCAATGCGCTTGCGGGTCTGGACCAGCAGTGCCGGATCAAAGCGTCCGAACAAGACCGTTTCGTAATCGACAGCGCGTTCGGCCGTCAGGCCATAGGCCTGGCGAACTGCCGCCAAGACTGGCGCATCCGCCTCTGACACCGCAACGGACTGAGCACAGAAAAACAGCAGATCCTGCGCCAGCCGATCCGAAACATTGTGATCGCCACGCGCCAGATTGGCGTATTGCAACAAGACACGGGAAGCGGCCCGCTTGACATAAACATCGGCCGGGCACAGCTTCTGGGCCAGCGCCTCAAAGTAGGCCGCACAAATCTTCCAGAACACGCGGGGCTCGAGCACCTGCTCGCCAGCCGCCAGACCCAGGCAGATATCGCGCAGAATTTTGGCCGACGACACATTGCCGGTCTTGACCATGTTCAAGACAGCCGGGTCCATCTTGGCCCGAATGGCCGGCGCATACGATAACGGCCCCGCCGCCCCCGGCAAGGTCACATCGATCCAGCGCCATTCGTGCGCCCACAGATCAGCCGGATGGATACGGTCCTCCCCGACCAACTGCAGCACATCGCGGTACTGCGGAAACAGCGCCACAGCCGAAATCGTCTTGCCACGCAGCACGCCTTCCAAGTATTCCATCAGGGCGAAGCTGGCGCGCTCCACCTTGGTGGCGGCCTCTTCGCTACAGAACTCGGGGCGCTGCACAAATTTCTGCGCCAGGGCCTCCATGGCACGCAGCACCTTGGCGGGCGCGCCCAACCCCACCATCTCCAGCGCACCGACCGCTTGGTGCAACTGCTGACGGGCAATCCGCAGCTGGCTGGCATCCAGCGACTCCAGTTCGGAACCACGCGCCAGCTCAGCATCGCGCACAAAGCGGCGAATAGCCTTGGTCGCGCCATCCAGCGACTTGCGAAGTTCGTCCAGCACCCAGGCCAACGGGCCGAGATCGTTGACCGCCACGTCGGGGTCGCTGCTGATGGCTGCGTGCGCTTGCATGGGTGGACTCGCTCCTGCGGATGACGTTTAGCGGACCACGGGGTCAGGCGATCTTGAAACGCGCCACCGATTGGCGCAGCTCTTCGGCCATGCGCGACAACTCGCGCACCTGGGTTGCCGTGGAGCGCGTACCTTCACCGGTCTGCTCCGTCACGGCAAAGATGTGCTGGATGTTGTCGGCCACCACATTGGCCAGACCGGCTTCCTTGGAGGCAGCGCCGGAAATCTCTTCAATCAGTTCGGCCAGCCGGCGCGACACGCGGTCGATCTCGGTCAGCGCCGTACCGGCGTTGTCGGACAGCTTGGCCCCTTCGACCACACCTTGGGTGGAACGCTCCATGGCGGCCACCGCGTCCTGGGTATCGGTCTGAATCGCTTTCACCAGCGCAGCAATCTGGCGCGTCGCATCGGCCGAACGCTCAGCCAGTCGCTGCACCTCCTCGGCCACCACCGAGAAGCCGCGCCCGGCTTCACCCGCCGACGCCGCCTGGATGGCGGCGTTCAGAGCCAGCACGTTGGTCTGTTCGGTAATGTCGGAAATCAGCTCGGTAATTTCACCAATCTCCTGTGACGACTCGCCCAGGCGCTTGATGCGCTTGGAGGTTTCCTGGATCTGGTCACGGATCGAGTTCATACCGCCGATGGCATCCTGCACGGCCTGCAGACCGGATTCGGCCGCCTGCAGCGACTGGCGGGCCACCGCAGCCGACTCCTGCGCCTGCACCGACACCTCGTTGATTCGGGTCGCCATGTCCACCACGGAACGGCCGGTTTCGCGAATTTCGTGCAGTTGCTCGTTGGATGCGGCCAGCAACTCGGTGGAGGTCTGGTCCACTTCCGCCGTCGTCTGCGCCACCTTGGTCGCCGTGTTCTGCACGTTACCCACCAGCAAACGCAGTTCTTCCACCGTGTAGTTCACCGAGTCGGCAATGGCGCCCGTGATGTCCTCGGTCACCGTGGCCTCCTGGGTCAGATCGCCTTCGGCCACCGTCTGCAGCTCATTCATCAATCGCAAAATGGCGGCCTGGTTGGCGTCATTCACCCGCTTGGCTTCCTGCTCCTGGCGCTCGGCTTCCTGACGCTGCGCCTCGGCCACCACCTGGCGCTTGCGGCTGTCCTGCAGCTGCACATAGGCCAGTCCACCTGCGCACAGCAGCGAGAACAGGGCTGCGCCACCCAAGGACAACAGCGCCACCGGCCCCAGACCGGTATTGGCCGCCAGGCGGGCCTGCAGCTCTTCCAGGTCACGGCGGATCGGCTCGCTGTCCGCGATGATGGTGACCTGCGCCTCACGCGCCGACACCAGGCCTTGCAGGTTGCCCAGAATGGCACCAGCCTGGGTGCGCGTCTGTTCATACAGCTTGATCAGGGCACCGAGCTGCTCGCGGGTCTGCGCGTCCTTGGTGGCACTCAGGCGCAGTTCGGGGCTGCCGTCCAGCAAGCCCTGTGCAATTTCCTTGAAGGAGTTCAAGTCCTTGCCCAGCAGGAACACCGCTTCCGGGCTCACGCCTTCGGCCGTCAGGAATTCGTTGGACGACTTGCCGATACGCTGGGTCAGCATCACCAGCTGGCCTGCGGCCGAAATTTCAGTCGCTGGAGCATTCTGCTGCAGCTTCAACGAGGACACGGTCTCGGCGATTTCCAGCAGGTCCGATGACTGGCGGTTGATCAGCCGCAATGCCGAGCCGACCTGCGTCAGGATTTTTTGCTGCGCCATGATGACGCCTGCACTCTTTTCCGCCTTGAACATCAAGGGCAGGATTTTCTCGAGCTGCGGCTGCAACTCGTTGTCCACCGCCTGCAGACGGAGCTCGTCGTCACCGTCCTTGAGGCCCTTGAGGGTTTTCGCGAGAATGCTCGAACTTTCAGACACTTCCGGGAACGCCTGCGGCACCCCCACCAAGGCCTGCGACACCGACTTCGCCAGACGCTGCGACTGCATCAGCGCCTGACCGGTAGCACTCACCTGCTGCGCCACCTTGTCGGCACCGTTCAGGCCCACAAAGGCCACGGAGGCCAAGGCCACCAGCGAGACACCCAGCAGCAGCGCCAACAGACGCTGATGTTGCACCACGGTGCGCCGCCCCAGCACGGGCACCGAAATCAGCTCACTCAGGTCCGTCTCCGGCGCGGCCTCCGCCGCCACCCGCACCACCGTCTCGGCAGCCTGGGCTGGCGTGTTGGGCATCATCGGTTCGGTATGGACAACCCCGGCGATGGTCTCATCAGGCGTCGCCAGACTCAGGTTCGAAGCCTGCTCAGAATCAGGCGCCTTCTTCCCGGCGAACAGGTTTTTTAGTTGATCGACAACAGACATGGTGAAACCCCAAGTTTTAACTCAAGCACTGATGCTCAAGAATTCAGGCAACTGCGACAACAGCTGGAGATTGATCTCCTGCCATGACTCCCCGCTGGCATCCACATACCGATTACCAAAATAAGGCGGCGCCGACGCGGCAGGCGGCTCGGACCCTGTGAAAGTTTCCACATGGCGCAGACCGGCCAAGCCGTCCACCAGCAAGGCGCTGTTGACCTCCAGCGCCGCATTGAAGGTGACAACACTGGCCTCGCCCGGCTGCGATTCCGGGCGTCTGGCGGCGCTGCCCGACCCGATGAAGGCAGCCAGATCGACCACCCCGTACAAGCCCCCGCGCAAATTCACCACCCCCAGAAACCAGGGGCGGACATACGGAACGACCTGGATATCGGCCAACGGAAAAATCTCACCCGACTGCGCCAGCGGAAACAGGTAGTTGCTCCCGCCCGCCCGAACAGCCAGCCAGGAGATGGACAGACCTTCCATCTTGGCCGTTTGCAAGCGGCTGGCGAGACGTGTCTGGAGCTCCCTGAGTGCTTCGCGATTGGCCATGGGTCAGTGTTCAGCCCAAGGACTTGATCTTGCCCAGCAGCTCAGCCGCATCGACCGGCTTGGTCACATAGTCGCGCGCGCCCTGGCGCAGGCCCCAGACCCGGTCGGTTTCCAGGTTCTTGCTGGAGCAGATGATGATCGGAATGTCGGTGTACTCGGGCGTGCGGTTGATGGCGCGCGTGAGCTGGAAACCGTTTTGCCCCGGCATGACCACATCCATCAGGATCAGGTCCGGCTTTTCCTCGGTCAGCCGGCGGAACGCTTCGTCGGCATCCTGGGCGGTTTTCACCGTCATGCCGTTCTTCTGCAGCAGATCCGTCAGAAACATCAGCTCGGTCTTGGAATCGTCGACGATCAGAACTTTTTTTACCGGCATCAATTTACTCCTTGCGTGACTATGCCAAACTGCTGCACAGCCTGCAACAACTGGTCTTTGGTGAACGGCTTGGTCAGGTAATCCTGGGCGCCGACCATGCGGCCGCGCGCCTTGTCGAACACGCCGTCCTTGGACGACAGCATGACCACCGGAACGGCGGCGAACTTCGGATTGCGCTTGATGATGGCACAGGTCTGGTAGCCATCGAGACGAGGCATCAGGATGTCGCAGAAGATCAGATGCGGTTCGTAGTCGTTCACCTTGGCCAGGGCATCGAAGCCATCTTCCGCCAGCAGCACTTCGTGCCCGCCCTGCTTGAGGAAGATCTCGGCGCTGCGCCGGATGGTGTTGCTGTCATCGACAACGAGGACCTTGAGGACAGGTTCTTGGGTGCTCACAGACAGTGCTCCTGATCAGGAATGGGCGGGGTCAAGCGCAAACATCTTGATACAGATGTTTCAGATCTGAACCATCTCAAAGTCTTCTTTGCGGGCACCGCACTCCGGACAAGTCCAGTTCATGGGCACATCGGCCCATTTTGTACCGGGTGCAATACCGTGCTCAGGATCGCCGGCTGCCTCGTCATAAATCCAGCCACAAATCAGGCACATCCACGTCTTGGTATCACTCACAGCTTACGGCGCCTTCGAATAGAATAGAAACATTGTATAGAGGCAGCACAACCGATTTAGGCCTGTGCGCCAGACATGCGATATTCTGCCTGATGACAAACGCAGGCTGGCCCATGCAAACCCCACCCCACACCGAAACAGAACACGAGGAAACCCGCCCCGCGTGCGTGCTGGTTTTCAACGCCAACGACCCCTGCGGTGCCGGCGGCCTGTCCAGCGACGTGGCGGCCATCGCCTCGGTGGGTGCGCACGCGCTGCCGGTGGTCACCGGCACCTACGCCCGCGACACAGCCGAGATCTTCGAGCACTTCGCCTTCGACGAGGAGGTGGTGGCCGAGCAGGCCCGCACCCTGCTGGAAGACGTGACGGTGCAGGTCATCAAGGTCGGCTTCGCCGGCACACCGGAAAACCTGACGGCCATCGCCGAGGCGGCCTCGGACTACCCCGACATCCCGCTGGTTGCCTACATGCCCAACCTGTCGTGGTGGAGCGAGGTCCAGATCGACCTTTACCTGGATGCCTTCCAGGAACTGGTGCTGCCGCAAACCGCCGTGCTGGTGGGCAACCACAGCACCCTGTCGCGCTGGCTGCTGCCGGACTGGAACGCCGAGCGCGCGCCCAGTGCGCGCGACATCGCCCGTGCAGCGGCCGAGTTCGGCGTGTCCTACACCCTGGTCACCGGCATCCCGGCGCCCGACCAGTTCATTGACAACGTGCTGGCCTCGCCGCAAGCTGTGCTGGGCAACGTCAAGTTCGAACGTTTCGAAGCCGTGTTCTCCGGCGCCGGCGATACCCTGTCAGCCGCTCTGGCAGCCCTGATTGCCAGCGGCTGCGACCTGGGCGAAGCCTTCACCGAAGCCCTGGGCTACCTCGACCAGTGTCTGGGCAACGGCTTCCGCCCCGGCATGGGGCACGTGATCCCCGACCGGCTATTCTGGGCCCTGCCCGCAGATGACACCGATGAGCCCGACGATGAGTCATCGGGCCCAGCCTCCAGTTTTGAATTTCCCCCCCATGACACACAGCACTGACCTCAACGAGACCCTGTTCGAACGCGCCAAACGCGTCATCCCCGGCGGCGTGAACTCGCCCGTGCGCGCCTTCCGCGCCGTCGGCGGCACGCCGCGCTTCGTCCAGCGCGCGCAAGGCGCCTACTTCTGGGATGCCAACAACCAGCGTTACATCGACTACATCGGCTCCTGGGGCCCGATGATCCTGGGCCACGGCCACCCGGCGGTGGTCGAAGCGGTGCAGAAAGCCGTGACCGAGGGCTTCTCCTTTGGCGCCCCGACTGAGCGCGAGATCGAGCTGGCGGAAGAAATCCTGAAGGAAGTGCCGTCGATGGAGATGGTGCGCCTGGTCAGCTCCGGCACCGAAGCCGGCATGAGCGCCATCCGGCTGGCGCGCGGCGCCACCGGGCGCAGCAAGATCATCAAGTTCGAGGGCTGCTACCACGGCCACGCCGATGCGCTGCTGGTGAAGGCCGGTTCGGGCCTGGCCACCTTCGGCAACCCGACCAGCGCCGGCGTGCCGGCCGAGGTGGTGCAGCACACCCTGGTGCTCGAGTACAACAACGTGCAGCAGCTGGAAGAAGCCTTCGCCCTGCACGGCAAGGACGTGGCCTGCCTGATGATCGAGCCGATCGCCGGCAACATGAACTTCGTGCGCGCCTCGGTGCCCTTCATGCAGCGCTGCCGCGAGCTGTGCAGCCAGCACGGCGCCCTGCTGGTGTTCGACGAGGTCATGACCGGTTTTCGCGTCGCCCTGGGCAGCGCGCAAAGCGTGTACGCCAAGGCCATCCCGGGCTTCAAGCCGGACATCACGGTGCTGGGCAAGGTGATCGGCGGCGGCATGCCGCTGGCGGCCTTCGGCGGCCCGCGCGCCCTCATGGAGCAGATGGCGCCGCTGGGCCCGGTCTACCAGGCCGGCACGCTGTCGGGCAACCCGGTGGCCACCGCCTGCGGCTTGGCCACGCTGCGCGAGATCCGCAAACCCGGCTTCTTCGACGCGCTGGCCGGCAAGACTCGTTCGCTGGTGGACGGCCTCCAGGCCGCCGCTGCGGCCGAAGGCGTGCCGTTTGCCGCCGACTGCGAAGGCGGCATGTTCGGCTTCTTCCTGCTGCCCCAACTGCCGCAGAACTACGGCCAGGTCATGAAGACCGAAGGCGCCAAGTTCAATACCCTGTTCCACGGCCTGCTGGAGCGCGGCGTCTACATCGCCCCGGCGCTGTACGAGGCCGGTTTCGTCAGCGCCGCGCACAGCGCAGACGACATTGCACAGACGGTGGCAGCGGCGCGCGAAGCGTTCAAGTCGCTACAAAAATAATAGCTGCTGGCGCATTGACAACAAGGGCAAAGAGCCAATTTCTTTCGAAACGGCCAGCCCAGACCACCTGCTTGCCCCGCTCCCGGCCGATGGCGGCACAATCCTGGCATTCACCGTGCCCAGGAGTGCTGCTGCCATGTCCACCACCGAACCGTTGATTCTCTCCAGCTGCGATGCGCGGGGCGTTGTCACCCTGACGCTGAACCGGCCGCAGGCCTTCAACGCCCTGTCCGAGGCCATGCTGACTGCGTTGCAGCAGGCCATCGAAGCCATCGCCCGCGACGACAGCGCACGCGTGCTGGTGATCGCCGCCGCCGGCAAAGCCTTTTGCGCCGGCCATGACCTGAAGGAAATGCGCGCCGCGCCTTCGCTCGCCTATTACCAGGACCTGTTCGCGCAGTGCAGCAAGGTGATGCTGGCCCTGCAGCGCCTGCGTGTACCGGTGATTGCCCGCGTGCACGGCATTGCCACCGCGGCCGGCTGCCAGTTGGTCGCCATGTGCGACCTGGCGGTGGCCGCCAGCGATGCGCGCTTTGCCGTCAGCGGCGTCAACCTGGGCCTGTTCTGCGCCACACCCAGCGTGGCGCTGTCGCGCAACCTGGGCCGCAAGGCCGCGTTCGAGATGCTGGTCACCGGCGAGTTCATCAGCGCCGAGCAGGCACGCGAGCAAGGGCTGGTGAACCGGGTGGCCGCGCCGGAGCAGCTCGATGCCGAAGTGGAGCGGCTGGCGGCTAGCATCGTCAGCAAGCCGCGCGTGGCGCTGGCCATGGGCAAGGAGCTGTTCTACCGCCAGCTGGAGTGCGGCATCGAGGCCGCCTACCAGGCCGCCAGCCAGACCATGGCCTGCAACATGATGGACGACTGCGCGCTCGACGGCGTGCAGGCTTTCATCGACAAGCGTCCCGCCACCGGCCCACGGTGACGCCCCAGAGGCGCTGCGGCCGAACGGCCGCCGCCCAAATTGCTACGAAATCAATAGCTGCCCCCGCAATAATGACGGGGGAGACAGGCCAATTAGGCTTATGAATTTCAGTGACGGAAGTGGCGCACGCCGCTGAACACCATGGCCACACCGCGCTCGTTGGCAGCGTCGATCACTTCCTGGTCGCGCATCGAACCACCGGGCTGGATGACGCAGGTCGCACCGGCGTCCACCACCACGTCCAGGCCGTCGCGGAACGGGAAGAAGGCGTCGCTGGCCACCGCCGTGCCCTGCAACGTCAGGTTGGCGTGCTGGGCCTTGATGCTGGCGATGCGTGCCGAATCGAGGCGGCTCATCTGGCCGGCACCGACGCCCATGGTCATGCCGTCCTTGCAGAAGACGATGGCATTGCTCTTGACGAACTTGGCGACCTTCCAGGCGAACAGCAGGTCGTCGAGCTGCTGCGGCGTCGGCGCCAGCTTGGTGACGACCTTGAGCTCGCTGCGCTGCAGCTCGTAGTTGTCGGCGGTCTGGATCAGCAGGCCGGAGCCGACACGCTTGACGTCGTGCGAGTTCAGGCCACGCTCCCAGGCGGTCTTGCCGTCGCGCTGGATGCCGTCGAGTGAGATCTCCAGCACACGCACATTGGCCTTGGCCTTGAAGATGGCCAGTGCTTCCGGCGTGTAGGACGGCGCCATCAGCACCTCAACGAACTGCTTGCTCACGGCTTCGGCCGCCGCACCGTCCACCGGGCGGTTGAAGGCGATGATGCCGCCGAACGCCGAGGTCGGGTCGGTCTGGAAGGCCTTGCTGTAGGCCTCCAGCGCGTCCTTGCCCACCGCCACGCCGCAGGGGTTGGCGTGCTTGACGATCACGCAAGCCGGCACGTCGAAGCTCTTGACGCATTCCCAGGCGGCGTCGCCGTCGGCAATGTTGTTGTAGGAGAGTTCCTTGCCCTGCAACTGCTTGGCCGTCACCAGCGAGCCGGGGGCCGGGTACAGGTCGCGGTAGAAGGCGGCCTGCTGGTGCGGGTTCTCGCCGTAGCGCAGGTCCTGCAGCTTGACCAGGTTGCTGTTGGCCTGGGCCGAGAACGGCAGGCTCACCGGCGCGCCGGCCTGGGCGGTCGCCTCGAAGTCGATGGCAGACAGGTAGTTGCTGATGGCGGCGTCGTAGTTGGCAATGCGGTTGAACGCCGCCACCGACAGCGCAAACCGCAGCTTGTCCGACAACTTGCCGGCGGCTTTCAACTCGGCCAGCACGGCCGGGTACTGCGAGGCGTCGGTCAGCACGCCCACGTCCTGCCAGTTCTTGGCCGCGCTGCGCACCATGGCCGGGCCGCCGATGTCGATGTTCTCGATCGCGTCTTCCAGCGTGCAACCGGGCTTGGCCACCGTGGCTTCAAACGGGTAGAGGTTGACCACCAGCAGGTCGATGGTGTCGATGCCGTGCGTCTTCAGCGCGGCCATGTGCTCGGGCACGTCACGGCGTGCCAGCAGGCCGCCGTGCACCTTGGGGTGCAGGGTCTTGACGCGGCCGTCCAGCATTTCGGGGAAAGCCGTGACTTCGGCCACCTCGGTCACGGGCAGGCCCTGCTCAGCCAGCAGCTTGGCGGTGCCGCCGGTGGAAATGAGCTTGACGCCCAGTGCGTGCAGCGCCTTGGCAAAGTCGACGATGCCGGTCTTGTCGGAAACGGAAATGAGTGCGTTCATGGTTGCTTGTTTACTTGATTAATTTATGTTCGACGAGTTTCTTGCGCAGGGTGTTGCGGTTCAGGCCCAGCCATTGCGCGGCGCGCGACTGGTTGTGCTCGGCCTGCTGCATCACGACTTCCAGCATCGGTTTTTCGACGATGCGGACCATCATGTCGTACATGCCGTCCGGCTCGGTACCGCGCAAGTCCTTGAAATAGCCTTCCAGGCTGGTGCGCACGCATTCTTCGATATGTTTTTTGCTCATTCAATCACCTCCACGCTGCGCGCTCCGGTGGTCGCCCTGAGGGCGGTCCGTCGGCTCATGCGGTCAACTCCATGTGGTCTTCATCCTGGTCCTTCAAGGCATCCGCCACGGCCGCCGGCATGCGGTCCATGTGGACGCCCAGTTCATCAAAATAGTCCGCCACCGCCCGCACCTGCGCGGCACAGTCTTCCAGCGCATTCATGCGGGTACGGAAGGCCTCGCCGCCGGGCAGCGTCTTGACATACCAGCCGATGTGCTTGCGCGCACTGCGCACACCGGTGTACTCGCCATACAGCGCGTAGTGGTCCTGCAGGTGCTCCAGCAGCAGGCGCTTGACCTCGGCCACCAGTGGCGGTGCAAGATGCGTGCCGGTGGCCAGGAAGTGGCCGATCTCGCGGAAGATCCACGGCCGGCCCTGGGCCGCGCGGCCGATCATCACGGCATCGGCCCGGGTGTAGGCCAGCACGTCGCGGGCCTTCTCGGGCGAGTTGATGTCGCCATTGGCCACCACCGGCACCCGCAGCGCGGCCTTCACGGCCGCAATGGTGTCGTACTCGGCCGCGCCACCGTAGCCCTGCTCGCGCGTGCGCCCATGCACCGTGACCATCTGCACGCCGGCGCTCTCCGCGGCGCGCGCCAGTACCACCGCATTCTTGTGCGACTGGCACCAGCCGGTGCGCATCTTGAGCGTGACCGGCACATTGTGGGATGCGCAGGCGGCCACCACGGCTTCCACGATCTGCAGCGCCAGCGTCTCGTCCTGCATCAGGGCCGAACCGGCCCATTTGTTGCAGACCTTCTTGGCCGGGCAGCCCATGTTGATGTCGATGATCTGCGCGCCGCGGTCGATGTTGTAGGCGGCCGCCTCGGCCATCATGGGGGCGTCGGTGCCGGCAATCTGCACGGCAATCGGACCGGCCTCGCCCTCATGGTTGGCGCGGCGCGAGGTCTTGAGGCTGTTCCACAAGTCCTTGCGCGACGTCACCATCTCGCTCACCGCATAACCGGCCCCCAGCGCCTTGCACAGCTGGCGGAACGGCCGGTCCGTCACCCCGGCCATCGGGGCCGCGAACAGGGCATTCGGCAATTCGAAGGAACCGATGTTCATGCTGAGGGAAGGGGTACGTGGACTGGAATAAAAAAACGCTGCCGAAAAATGAGGCAGCAGTCGGGTCGCGTATTCTAGCTGCTCAAAATTTCAGCAATTGAAATACGCGCCCATGGCGTGCGATGTCCTGCCTATACTCGGGCTGCCCATGGACGCCTGGATCACTCACCTGCTCGCACTGCTGGCCCTGCCGCAATATGGCCTGAGCACCTTGTTCGTGGTCGCGTTTGTCTCCGCCACGCTGCTGCCAATGGCCTCGGAGCCGGCGCTGTTCGGCCTGCTCAAGCTCAACCCCGAGCTGTTCTGGACGGCCATCCTGGTGGCCACGGCCGGCAATGCCCTGGGCGGCGCCCTGAACTGGGTCGTCGGCCTGGAGTCACACCGCATCCTGGACAAGTACCGCCATTCCGCCACCCATCTGCGCGCGCTCGACTGGCTGGAACGCATCGGCCCCCGGGCCTGCCTGCTGAGCTGGCTGCCGCTCATCGGCGACCCGCTGTGCGCCGTGGCCGGCTGGCTCAAGCTGCCGTTCTGGCCTTGCCTGCTCTACATGGTCATCGGCAAGCTCGCACGCTACCTCGTGATGACAGTGGCCCTGCTGTGGGTCTTCCCGTCCTGAACCTCAGTTCAAGGTTCCCGCCGCACGCGCAGCCGCCTCGTACACCGCGGGCAAACGATAACCGCGCCGCGCCAGCCGTTCGGTTTGCATCGCAACGACAAACGCCTGCCCCAGCACCACCGGCAATTCAGACGGGGAACGCCCCTGCAGCAGCGCCGCCGTCAGCCGGCCTGCCGTCTGCCCCTGCTCATGGGCCGAGGAGGCGATGGCCAGACTGCCGCCATCCGGCACAAACCCGTTCTTGCTTGCCAGCGGCAAGGCCTTGCTGTGGGCTTCGGTCCAGGCCATCACCTCGGCCGGGGGCACCGACTTGCTGCCGCCGGCCACCCGGTGCAGGCCCTGGTAGCCGGTGATGAACAGGACATCCGCCTTCTGGCCCAACGCGGCCACCCGGTCCTGCCAGGCGGGGTAGTTGTCCACCTGCTCACATGGCAACAGCGTGTGGGGGGCCCAGTCGTGCGCCACCAGCTGTGGCACTTCCAGCAAGGCCTGCGCGCGTGCATCGCCCAGGCAGGCCATGGTCAGCGGCTTGCCGTGGCCGAGCTGCGTCAGCGCCTCGCGCAAGGCCTCCACCGGAATGCGCTCCAGGACCCCGGTGGTGTTGCTGGCCGTGTCGAAGCCATACGCAACCGGCTCGGCATTGATGCCGGCAAACACGATGCGAAGGCCCGGCCGGTTCAGCAAGGCCGGCGTCACCAGCTTGGCGGCGATGTCATCGAACACAACCAGGACATCGGGCTCGAAGGCCTCCACAGCGCGTTGTGCCGAGGCGGCGGCCGTTTCCATGTGCTGCTCGCTGGGTGCGCCCCCCAGGCGCATGTAGTGCCAGCGCGTCAGCACGGAGCGGGGGTAGGCTTTGAGCTCCTTGCGGTAGCTGCGGTCCAGCGCCTGCGTCCAGCCGAAATCCTCGTCGTAGGTGTGGATGACCAGCACCCGCGGACTGGCGACATTGAAGTACAGCACCAGGCACAAGGACAGCAGCAGAAAGACACCGACGAGCAGGGCAGCAAGGCTTTTTTTCATACCAGATCCAGCGCATCCCAATAGGGAATGGAGAGTCCGACCGCCAGTACACGCAAGGCACATGACGCCAGGTTGAAGCGGAGGAACAGCGGCTCGTTGAACATGCGGCCTTTGCCGTCCACCACCCGCAACTGCGTGTAGGTACTGCTCTGGTAAGGGAAAAACCAGAGATCGGAAAACATCGCCGCCAGAAAACCGATGAGCCAGGGGTTGATGCCGGTTGCCGCGGCCAGCGGCATGAGCAGAATGGCCGACACCACCATGCCGGCCGTGATGGGCAAGGCCAGGCGGACCACCAGCACCACCCCTAGCTCGAGCAAGACCAGCCGGATGATGTCGTGCTGCAGCAGGTCGGCCATGCCGTCGATCCACGGCTTGATCTGGTCCACCAGATGCAGATGCTCCATCACACCCGTCAAGCCCTGCAACGACAGCAGGAAGAACACCATCGGCCAGTCCACGTAGTTCTGGAAATTCTTCTTGCTGACCAGGCCATACAGCAACAAGGCCACCAGGATGAAGCCCCCCACCCATGGCAAGGGGATGTGGTGCCAGGACACCCCGGCAGCCCCCAGCACCAGCAGGGCCAGCGCCATCAGGGTAAAGCGTTCCTCTGCACCCAAAGGCCCCAGCAGGGCCAGTTGCTGCCGCACCTGATCCTTGGAAGCCGGCAAGGCCTGGCCCGGGCCGAAGAACAGGCGGTCCAGCACGAAATGCCCGCCCGTGACCACCATCGCACAGACCAAGGCGGCCACAAACCAGAACAACCCCTGGAACTCGTCCTGCAGCTGCGTCGGCAACATGGCAAACACGATCAGGTTGGAGCTCTTGCTGGTCAGGAACATGGGCGACATGTTCATCGCACCCGCATAGGTGGCGGCCGCCAGCCGGGTGTGCGCCTGACTGCCCGGCTGGACCCCGCCGGCGCTGCAGAAATCACGGTACAGCGGCAGCACCAGCGCCATGCGCGAATTGCTGGACGGCATGATGGGCGACAAGGCGTAACCGGAAGCCACCAGGGCAAAACCATGCCAGAACGGCGTGTCCGGCAACAGCACGCGCATCCACAGGATCAGGCGGTACGACAACCCGGAAGCCACCAGCACCCCGCCCAGCACGTACACCGCAACGAACAGGATCAGCCCACTGGAGGCAAAGCCGGACAACACCACATGGGCCGGCGCCAGGTCCACCAGCAGCATGGCCGCCATGGCGAACAGGGGCGGCACGAATTCGTCCACCAGCGAAAACATCCACATCGCAACCGTGGCCGACAGGATGGCCAGGAACAGCATGTTCGGCAAGGCCCACCCCTGGTGGATGCCCAACGCCAGCAGAAGCAGGGGCAGGAACAAGGCACAGCCCCAGCCCCAGACTTCGCGCCGCGATGTGCGCGCCGGCTGGCCAGCAACCACGGTGGTCGGCTCCGGCACGGAAGTGCCGCTGAGGCCGGACAGAAGCGCCCGCTGCGCCGCCGGGGCCAGCGCCGGCATCTCGGCCAGCACATCCAGCAAGGCGCGCTTCGACAGCACGATCAGCACCGTGTCAGCGGCCACGCTGGCGTCACGCACATACGTCGGCGCCCCGGCCAACACTTCCTCGCCCACCAGGGTGGCTGAAGACCCCATCGCCCCAGACGGCGCCTGCACCACCAGCTCGCCTTGCAACACCAGCAGCAACTCGGCGGCCGGGGCACCCGCCTGCACAACACGCTGACCGGCGGCTACATGCCGGAGCTCGACCGCCCCCAACAGCCGTGCCAAGGCCCGGCCAGACAGGCCGGCAAAAAGAGGCTCGGCCTGAATTCGGGCGGTAACCGTGGCAACAGGGGGCTCTGGCAACTCGGATGGCGGATTCATGGTCGGAACAAAAGACAGATGGAAAAATTCTAAGGGCGGCGCGACCGGCGCCAGAAACGACAACGGCCAGCATGGCTGGCCGTTGCGGCAACTACATCCAGGGCGGAAGGCACTGGAACAGGTGATTCATCAGACGTTGAACAGGAAGTTCATCACGTCGCCGTCCTTGACGACGTACTCCTTGCCTTCGCTGCGCATCTTGCCCGCATCCTTGGCACCCTGCTCACCATTGCAGGCGATGAAATCCTCGAAGGCAATGGTCTGCGCGCGGATGAAGCCGCGCTCGAAGTCGCCGTGGATCACGCCGGCCGCCTGCGGCGCGGTGTCGCCAATGTGGATGGTCCAGGCACGCACCTCCTTCACGCCGGCGGTGAAGTAGGTCTGCAGGCCCAGCAGCTTGAAGGCGGCACGGATCAGGCGATTCAGGCCCGGCTCGTCCTGTCCCATCTCGGACAGGAACAGCTCGCGGTCTTCGTCGCTCATGTCGGCCATGTCGGCTTCCATCTTGGCGCAGATGGCCACCACCGGGGCATTCTGCGTGGCAGCGTAGTCTTTCAGGCGATCCAGGAACGGGTTGTTCTCGAAACCGGTCTCGCTCACATTGCCGACGAACATTGCCGGCTTGGCGGTGATCAGGCACAGCGGCTTGAGCAGGGCCTGGTCTTCCTTGCTGAACTCCAGCGTGCGCACCGGTTTGCCTTCGTTGAGCGCGGCCTGCACGCGGGTGAGGATCTGCACCAGCTTGGCGGCCTCCTTGTCGTTGCCCGACTTGGACGCCTTGGTGTAACGCACCAGCGACTTGTCCACCGTGCCGAGGTCGGCCAGGCAGAGTTCGGTCTGGATCACTTCGATGTCGGCGATCGGGTCGACCCGACCAGCCACGTGGATCACGTTGTCGTCCTCGAAGCAGCGCACCACATTGACGATGGCATCGGTTTCACGGATGTGCGCCAGGAACTGGTTGCCCAGGCCCTCACCCTGGCTGGCACCCGCCACCAGCCCGGCAATGTCGACGAATTCGACGATGGCCGGCACGATGCGTTCGGGATGGATGATCTTCGCCAACTCGTTCAGCCGCGGATCAGGCACCTCAACGATGCCCACGTTGGGCTCGATGGTGCAGAAGGGGTAGTTCTCCGCCGCAATGCCCGCCTTGGTCAGGGCGTTGAACAGGGTGGATTTACCGACATTGGGCAGGCCGACGATGCCGCACTTGAGGCTCATGGAAATTCCTTAGAAATCATCAAACGATCGAAGCTGGGAGTGCGTGATCGAGGTGCCCGATCCACGCCAGGGGCACGATGCCCCGGCTCGATCAACCCGGGCCAGGACAAGGCATTTCTGCAACGTTTGTCCTTGATCGACCCGGAAAACTGAGCCAATTGTACTGATCAGCGGATCCGTGCCGCATCACCCGGCCGCAAACACCGGGCCTGCCTTTCGGTTCTTCAGCCGCCATAGACTATCGTCAGATCTGGATCCCAATCACCCCGAGCCACCAACAAACCCCGTCATGACCTTCACTCGCCGCAAACTCTTGACGCTGACAGGCAGCGCGCTCGCCCTCCCCTGTGCGTTGGCGCAACCGGGCCCCATCTGGCCATCCAAACCCCTCAAGATCGTCGTGGCCTACCCGCCGGGCGGGGTCAGCGACGTCATCGCCCGGGCCCTGGCAGAACAACTGGCAAGCCGGCTTGGGGTTCCCGTGCTGGTGGACAACAAGGCCGGCGCCAGCGGTTCGCTGGGCGTGGGCTGGGTCGCCAAGTCGGCGGCCGATGGCTACACGCTGGCGTTCTCGGCCATCTCCCCGCTGACGCTCAGTCCACATCTTGGCAAATCAGGGTTCGACCCCGTCAAGGACATTGTGCCCGTCGCCAGCGTGATGTACTCGCCCGTCCTGATAACCGCCACCTCGGCACTGAAAGAGGGCGACCTCAAGCGCTTGCTGGAAACAGCCCGTGCCCGGCCTGGGGCCATGCGCTGGGCCACCTCCGGGCCGGCCTCGTTGGGCCACGTCATGCTGGAGCAGATCCGTGCAGCGGCCCACGCGGACATCACCCATGTCCCCTACAAGGGCGGTGGCCAGCAGATCACCGATGCGCTGAGCGGTCAGTTTGAAGTGCTGTCAGTCAACACCTCATCTGCCATCCTGCAGCACATCAAGACGGGCAAGCTGCGCCCATTGGCTGTGGGCGCGCCCGCCAGGCTGAATAACCTGCCCACAGTGCCAACCTTGGCCGAACTGGGCTATCCCGCCGCCAACCTGAGCTCCCACTTTGGCATCCTGGCGCCGGCGGGCACACCCGCCCCCGTCGTCACCCGCTTGAATGGTGAAATCAACGCGGTTCTGTCCACGCCCGCCATTCGTGAGCGCTTGCTGGCCGCAGAATGTGTACCGGAACAGACCAGTCCCACCGAATTCGCCGGATTGATTGCCGCCGAATCCGCCGGCATGGCACGCATCATCCGCGACGCACAGATCAAGGCGGAATAGACGTCACGACACGGGGTCAGGCAACGCGTCAGTCGAAACGGAAATCAGCTGCCACCAACTGCCCGACACGCAACACCGCATCCACCCCCGTCAGGGCGATGGCATTCATGCCGAAGGTCACCGCACCGTTCAGCCGCGCATCTCGCCGATAGGCCTGCAGCGTATCGCTGACTTCCGGACTGCTTAATGCCGTGGCCGGATCGATGTTGGGGATCGGGCAGCGCGGGCAAGGTTTGACCGGCTTCAGAACCACATCGCCCTCGCCAGTGGCGATGCGCAAGGTGTCGAGTCGGTCCTCGTCGTGCGCCTCCAGGTCCGCCAGCACGATGTTGGGCCGGAACCGTTCCACCCCCACCGGCGCATGACCACCGGCCTGCAGCCGGGTGTTGAACTCGTCGAGCGAAGCCTGCCCCAGCACCAACAGCGGGAACCCATCGCTGAACTGGTTGAGCGCCTCCACGCCATCGGTCCACTTCAGACTGGACACGCGCCGGTGCTCCGGATCGAAACGCACCAGTCGGTACTTGGCCGCCTGGGCAGTGGGCAAGCCCTGGTCTGACAAGGACAGGAAGTCGGTGAACCACTGGGCGGCAACATCGCCCATGTCGTAGGCCGGCACCTCGTCGTCCCAGACGCGCACCCGCGTCGGCTGCTCCACCACGTCGACCGCCAGATGCAGCGCCAGCATGCCGGGCGCGCGCAAGACCAGCTCCGTGCCGCCACGCTTGAACTCAGGCAACACCAAGGCCAGGCGCGGTTGTTCGCGCTGCGACACGAAGCCGCCCTGCGCATCCACCACCATCCAGGCACGGTCGAGGTCGAAGCCGGTCTCGGTCAGCACCGTTTCCTGCAAGGCAATGCCGGCACAGGATTTGACCGGGTACACGAACAGCTGCGTTATGCGGGCCTGAACATCGCCCGGGCTGACAGTCGATTCACTCACTTGGCAGGATCTCCATGGTTGTTGGAATGGAATTGACATCCGACAGAGTCGATTCTGCCCTGCCTTCTACAATGTTGCGCATGGCTCTTCCCCTGGATGTTTGTATTCGTGGCAGCGGCATCGTGGGCCGCACGCTGGCCCTGCTGCTGGCGCGCGAGCGCCTGCGTGTCGGCTTGGTGGAAACACCGCCCCAAGCCAATGCCCCTGCCGATGTGCGTGCCTACGCCCTGAACCGCGCCTCCAAGGCCTTGCTCGACACCTTGCGCTGCTGGCCGGCTCCGCAGGCGGCCACCCCGGTCACCCACATGCAGATCTGGGGCGACCGTGGCGGCGAAGTCAACTTCGACGCCAGCGAACTCGGCGCCGCCGCCTTGACCTGGATCGTTGATGTTCCGGTGCTGGAAGCGCAGCTGGCGCAGGCCGTCAGCTTCCAACCACAGATCGAAGTGTTGACCGCCCCGGCGCCTGCCAAGCTCACCGTGGTCTGTGAAGGCCGCGCCAGCAGCACACGTGCCGAGTTCGGCGTCGACTTCCAGGTCACCCCCTATACCCAACACGCACTGGCAGCCCGGATCCAGTGCGAGAAACCACATGGCCAGAATGCGCGCCAGTGGTTTGCCAACGGCGACATCCTGGCGTTTCTGCCCATGGGCGGCGAACAAGGGAACTCCGTGGCGATTGTCTGGTCTGTATCTCCTGAGCACGCGGCCCGCTTGCAGGCTGCCAATCTGGATGACTTCTGCCGCGAACTGGAAGCCGCCAGCGGGCACATGCTGGGCCCGTTGACGCTGATCAGCGAGCGCCGGCTCTGGCCGCTGCAGAAGGCCCAGGCCCGGCAATGGACCGGCCAGGCCGCCTGTGGTGCGTGGGTACTGGCCGGCGACGCCGCCCACAACGTGCACCCGCTGGCGGGCCAGGGCTTGAACCTGGGGCTGGCCGATGTGGCGGAGCTGGCCAAGGTCTTGCGTGAGCGCGATTACTGGCGCGACGTGGGCGATGCCAAGCTGCTGCGTCGTTATGAACGTGCCCGCAAGGCCGGCATGCGGGCCCTGGATACCGGCATGGACGGCCTGCAGTTGCTGTTTGCCCGTGAAGGCGAAACTTGGCGCTCGTTGCGCAACTGGGGCATGAACACCGTGGAGCGCAGCGGATTGCTCAAACAGTGGCTGACCCGACAGGCCATGGATTTTTGAACCACGCGATGCGTCGCATGAAACGAATGATGATGAATGCTCTGAAAACCCTGTTGGTCAGCACGTGCATCCTGGCCGGTATCGGCGCCCAGGCCCAGGAAGCGGCGATCCGCAAAAACCTGTCTGAACGCATCCCGCAACTGCAGAAGATCGACGAGGTCAGCAAGACCCCGGTCAATGGCCTGTACGAGGTCCGTGTCAACGGCACCGACATTTTCTACACCGATGCCGATGCCAACTACCTGATCCAGGGCAACCTGATCGACACGCGCCAGCGCCGCAACCTGACCGAGGAGCGCATCGACAAGCTGACCGCCGTGAACTTCGACAGCCTGCCGCTGAAAGACGCCTTCACCGTGGTGCGCGGCAACGGCAAGCGCAAGGTCGCCGTGTTCGAAGATCCGAACTGCGGCTATTGCAAACGTTTCGAGCGCGATCTGGACAAGGTGACCAACGTCACGGTCTACACCTTCCTTTACCCCATCCTCAGCCCGGACTCGGCGGAGAAATCGAAGAACATCTGGTGCGCCAAGGACAAGGCCAAAGCGTGGCAGGACTACATGCTGCGCGACCAGCCCCTCCCCGCCGCCAGCTGTGATGTCTCGGCCATTACCCGCAACCTGGAACTCGGCCGCAAGCACAAGATCACCGGCACACCGACCCTGATCTTTGCCGACGGCTCACGCGTGCCGGGCGCCATCAACGCCCAACAGATCGAAAAGTACCTGAACGAAACCCGCTAAACCGTCGCCGCATGTCCAAAGACTCAGCCCCCGTCGCCATTCACTACCGTGTGGAGGCTGCCGACCTGCATGCCCACCTGTTTCGTGTCACGCTGACCGTTGCGCAACCCCAAGCGCAACAGCGCGTGTCGCTGCCTGTCTGGATTCCCGGCAGCTATCTGGTGCGCGAATTTTCGAAAAACCTGCAGCGGCTGCAGGCACGGCAAGGCGGCAGGCTGGTTTCTGTGCAGCAGCTCGACAAATGCAGCTGGCAGGTCGAGTGCGCACCACAGCGCCCGCTGGTACTGAGCTACGAGGTCTATGCGTTTGACAACTCGGTCCGCACCGCCTGGCTCGATGCCACGCGTGGTTTCTTCAACGGCACCAGCCTGTGCCTGCGCGTTGAGGGCCAGGAAGATGCCCCCCACGAACTTGAGCTGGTCGCCAGTCGGGCCATCGCCGATTGGTCCGTGGCCACCGGCCTGAGCCCGCTGAAGGTCAACCGACGTGGCTTCGGCCGTTACCGTGCGACCGATTACGATGAGCTGGTCGATTGCCCGGTAGAACTGGGGGAGTTCTGGAGCGACACGTTCACCGCCGGTGGCGTGCCGCACCGCTTTGTGGTCGCAGGCGCGCCACCGAGCTTTGACGGCGAACGACTACTGGCCGACACGCGCAAGATATGCGAGGCGGAAATGCGTCTCTGGCACAGCAGCGACACCGGCAAACGGAACAAGGCGCCGCACCGCAACTACCTGTTCATGCTCAACGCCACCGACGACGGTTATGGCGGTCTGGAGCATCGCAATTCGACGGCGCTGATCTGTGCCCGCCGCGACCTGCCGCGCCTGGGCGCCAAGCCAGGCGAGGGCTATACCACGCTGCTGGGACTGATCAGCCACGAGTACTTCCACACCTGGAACGTCAAGCGCCTGCGCCCGGCCGAGTTCGCACGCTACGACTACGTGCAGGAAAACTATACGCAACTGCTCTGGTTCTTCGAAGGCTTCACCAGCTATTACGACGACCTGCTGCTGCGCCGCGCCGGCCTGATCGACAACACGACCTACCTCAAGCTGCTCAACAAAACCCTCAACCAGGTGATGCAGACACCGGGCCGCGCCGTGCAGTCGGTGGCCCAGGCCAGCTTCGACGCCTGGGTCAAGTACTACCGGCAGGACGAGAACACGCCGAATGCCACCGTGAGCTACTACAGCAAAGGTGCGCTGGTGGCTTTGTGCCTGGACCTTACCTTGCGCGCGGAAGGGCCGCACACGCTCGACGAGGTGATGCGCGCCCTGTGGCAGCGCTGCCGAGGCGGCCCGATGTCTGAGGACGACCTGTTGCAGGTGCTGCAGGGCCTCACCGGCCGCTCCTACGCCCGCGAAATCAAGCGCTGGGTGCACAGCACGGTCGAGCTGCCGCTCAAGGAGCTGCTGGAGCAGCACGGCGTGGCGATTCAGGAAGAACCGGCCCAACTGGCACAGCAGCTGGGCTTGCGCGTGGCCGAGGGAAGTGCCCTCCAGATCAAGACCGTGCTGCGCGGCGGCGCGGCCGAACGGGCCGGCCTGGCCGCCGGCGATGAATGGCTGGGCGTGGAAATCGGCAGCGGCAAGACCCGCAGCGGCTGGCGCCTCACCAAACTCGACGACCTGCCGCTTTATGCCGGCGCACACCCCAAGGTCCAAGCCCTGGTAGCGCGCGACAAGCGGCTGCTGAAGCTCACGCTCAACCTGCCGCGTGCGGTGACCACCTGGCGCCTGTCGGTACGCGATCAGCAGCTCATCGAGCGCTGGCTCGCCACTTGATCAGGGAGTTTTCGGGCGCTGGTCGAGCACGCGCTTGGCCTTGCCCAAGCTGCGCTCAACGCCCCCCTCGGGCCGCAACTCGATCTCGACACTGGTGCCGACATAGGCCTTGATCTCATGCTGCAGCTGCTTGGCTGCCGCCCGCGCCGCCAGGCTGTCAGGCGACACGTCGGGCCGGGTCTCCACCACCACCAGCAGATCGTCCATCGGCCCATTGCGGCGCAGGATGCACTGGTAATGCGGCGTCAGCTCGGGGCGCCGCAAGATCAGCTCCTCGACCTGGGTCGGAAAGACATTGACGCCACGCACGATCATCATGTCGTCGCTGCGACCAGTGATTTTTTCCATCCGCCGCATGGTGCGCGTGCTGCCCGGCAACAGGCGCGTCAAGTCGCGCGTGCGGTAGCGGATGACCGGCAACGCTTCCTTGGTGAGGCTGGTGAACACCAGTTCACCCACTTCGCCGTCGGGCAGCAGCTCGCCGGTGTCAGGGTCGATGATCTCGGGGTAGAAATGGTCTTCCCAGATGGTCGGTCCGTCCTTGGCCAGCACGCATTCACTGGCCACGCCGGGGCCGATGACCTCGCTCAGGCCATAGATGTCGACGGCATCGAGCCCCATGCGCTGTTCGATGGCGCGGCGCATGTCGTTGGTCCAGGGTTCAGCCCCGAAAATGCCGATGCGCAGGCTGGCGTCGGCAGGGTTGAGGCCCTGGCGCTCGAACTCCTCGGCGATCGCCAGCATGTAGCTGGGCGTGACCATGATGATGTCGGGCTTGAAATCCTGGATCAGCTGCACCTGCCGCTCGGTCTGCCCTCCGCCGAAGGGCACCACCGTCAGCCCCAGCCGCTCTGCACCGTAATGGGCGCCCAGGCCGCCGGTGAACAGGCCGTAGCCATAGCTCACATGCACCATGTCGCCGGGCCGGGCGCCGGCGGCACGGATACTGCGCGCCACCAGGCCGGCCCAGGTTTCAATGTCGTTCCGCGTGTAGCCCACCACTGTGGGCTTGCCGGTGGTGCCGCTGGAGGCATGGATACGCACGCACTGTTCACGCGGCACGGCGAACATGCCAAAGGGGTAGCTCTCGCGCAGGTCTTTCTTGGTGGTGAAGGGAAACTTCGCCAGGTCGGCCAGCGACCGGCAATCGTCCGGATGCACACCGGCCGCATCGAACTTGGCGCGGTACACCGGCGAATTGCGGTAGGCATGTTGCAGCGTGGATTGGAGCCGCTTGAGCTGCAGGCTGCGCAGCTCGTCGATACTGGCCGTCTCGATCGGGTCCCAGGCAAACTTGCGCTGACTCATGCAGCCTCCGGAATGACGGCGCCCTGGATCTGCGCGCTCTTGCCACGGAACATGGCGATGACCTCGCCGCGCTGGTTGCTCACCCGCATGTCGTAGATGCCGTGCCGGCCCTGCAGCGTCTGCTCCACGCCTTCGCAGGTCAGCACGTCGCCCAGTTGCGCCGGTTTGAGGAACTCGATGCTGCAGCCGGCTGCTACCGCCACCTTGTTGTAGCTGTTGCAGGCAAAGGCAAAGGTGGAGTCGGCCAGCGTGAAGATCAGGCCGCCGTGGCAGATCTCATGACCGTTGAGCATGTCTTGGCGCACCATCATGCGCATCACGGCCCGGCCGGGGGCACACGACAGCAACTCCATCTGCATGAATTCGCGCGAGGCGCGGTCGGCCGCAAACATGGACTCGCCGACACGGCGCGCCAGTGCCTCGGCGTTTTTCACATCGCTCATCCCTCACTCCCCCTTGAACTGTGGTGTGCGCTTTTCGCGGAATGCCAGCACACCTTCGATGTAGTCGTGCGTGCGCCCCAATGCCGACTGCATGTCGCGCTCAGCGTCGAGCTGCTGGTCCAGCGAGCTGCTGCCAGCCCGCTGCAGCAGCTCGCGCGTTGCCACCAGCGCCTTGGTCGGCATGACGGCCAGACGCTGGGCCAAGGCCAGTGCCGCTGCCACGCAGTCGTCACTCACATCCCAGATCAGGCCCCAATCGCGGGCTTGGACCGCGGTGAGCTTGTCACCGGTCATGGCCAGGGCCATGGCGCGCGCCATCCCCAGGCGCTGCGGCAGCAGCCAGGAGCCCCCGGCATCGGGGATGAGACCAATCTTGCTGAAGGCCTGGATGAAGCTGGCCTGCGGCGTCGCAATCGCGATGTCGCAGGTCATGGCCAGCGAAGCGCCGGCCCCGGCCGCGACCCCGTTGACGGCAGCAATGGTCGGCATGCGCAGTTGCTGCAGCCGCCGCACCGTGGGATTGAAGGCCTGCTCGATCACCGGGCCGGGATTGGCCCGCTCGACCAGATCAGGCCCGGGAGCGAAATCAAATTCAGACAGATCGGCACCGGCACAAAAGCCGCGGCCGGCACCGGTGATGACCAAGGCACGAATGGCCGGATTGGCCTCGGCCCGTTCCAGTGCGGCCCACAGGTCGCGGTGCATCTGGCGCGTGAAGCTGTTCAGCGCTTGGGGCCGATTCAGGGTGGCAATGGCCACCGATCCTTGTTCGGAATAGAGAACAGATAACTCGGCAGTCGACTCAGGCATCAGGCATCCCTCGGGTTGGCGTGACCGAAGCTTCACCGGCTTCGTCAGGCCAATTTAACATCTCCCGACCGATCGGTCGGTTAATGTTTTCCCTTGGTTTTGCCGCAAAAACCCGGTTTTACCGAGCCTTGCAAGTACTCAGGCCAGCGTCACCTTCTTGAACTTGCGCTTGCCGACCTGCAGCACATAAGTACCGGCGCCGAGCTTGAGGCCCTTGTCGCTCACGACATTGGAGTCCACCCGCACGCCGCCGCCATCGATCAGGCGATTGCCCTCGCCACTGGAAGCGGCCAGTCCGGCCTGCTTGAGCAGCGCCCCGATGCCCATCGGCCCGGCTTCGAGCTTGACCGTCTGCTCATCAATCTCGTCGGGCACGCCACCGCGACTGCGGTTGATGAAATCCTGCTCGGCCGCATCCGCCGCCGCCGCCGAATGGAAGCGCGCCGTGATCTCCTTGGCCAGCAGCACCTTGGCTTCCTTCGGGTTGCGTCCCTGCTGGACTTCCTCTTGCAGCTTTTCGATGTCGCTCAGGCTGCGGAAGCTCAACAGGGTGTACCAGCGCCACATCAGTTCATCCGAGATCGACAGCACCTTGGCAAACATGGTGTTGGCGTCCTCGGCAATGCCGATGTAGTTGTTCTTGGACTTCGACATCTTCTCCACACCGTCCAGCCCCTCCAGCAACGGCATGGTCAGGATGCACTGCGGCTCCTGGCCGTACTCGACCTGCAGATGGCGCCCCATCAGAAGATTGAACTTCTGGTCGGTGCCGCCCAGTTCCAGGTCGCTCTTGAGTGCCACGCTGTCATAACCTTGCATCAGCGGGTAGAGGAACTCGTGCACCGAGATCGGGGTGCCGGCCTTGAAGCGGTCGTGGAAGTCGTTGCGCTCCATCATGCGCGCCACGGTGTACTTGGCCGCCAGCTGGATCATGCCCATGGAACCCAGCGGCCGGCACCATTCGCTGTTGTAACGAATCTCCGTCTTCTGCGGATCCAGCACCAGGCTGGCCTGCTTGTAATAGGTCTCGGCATTGGCCTTGATCTGCTCGGGCGTGAGCGGCGGGCGGGTGCTGTTGCGGCCCGACGGATCGCCGATCAGGCTGGTGAAGTCACCGATCAGGAAGATCACCTGGTGCCCCAGATCCTGCAGTTGGCGCATCTTGTTGAGCACCACGGTGTGCCCGATGTGGATGTCCGGCGCGGTCGGGTCCAGCCCGAGCTTGATGCGCAGCGGCTGGCCGGTGGCCTCGGCACGCGCCAGCTTCTGAACCCAGTCGGCCTCGGGAATCAGCTCGTCGCAGCCCCGCAGGGTCACCGCCAAGGCCTCCCGGACACGGTCGGTTACAGGAAATTTCGATGCGGAGGCTTGATTCATAAGGGTTTTTCCAGATGCCAGGGGGTCGGGGCCAGCTATACTAGCCGCTTGCCATTGCGCAGGATTTTAAGTGCGCAATGTCCGCTGGCCGCGGCGCCCTCAAGCCCCTGCCGCACCATCATCTTTGGGTTGTCTTTTGAAAAACGGTTTCATGGCCGCTGGAAGCGACTTTTTGACTATTGCAGGTCACTGGGTTGAGCACCACCCCAAGCGGGTGATGGGCGCCGTCGCTGCAGCACTGCTGCTCGGTGGCGGTGGCGCTTATGCAGTGGCTTCGGCCGTGGTGTCGCTGGGTCCGGATGCAGAGCAATTGCCGGTGCGCGAAGTTCGTGAGGCCGTCTCCCCCCTGGCTCTGGAGCCCCAGTCCGAAGCGCTGGACCTGCACCGCTTCCGCCTGTTCCGCTCTGACATTACCCGCTCCACCGATACGGCAGACACCCTGCTCAAGCGCTTGGGCATCAACGACCCGGCGGCGGCGGCCTTCTTGCGTGCCGATGACAATGTCCAGAAAACGCTGCTCGGCCGCGTTGGCCGCAGTGTCACGGCCGAAGCCACGGATACCAATACCCTGCTCAAGCTCAGTGCACGCTGGAGCCCGGAGGACGATGGCCGCTTTACGCGCCTGGTGATCGAAAAGCAGGGTGCAACGTTTGTCTCAAAGCTCGAAACCGCCCCGCTGACCGCCTCGACCCGCATCGCCAGTGGCGTCATCCGCACCTCGCTGTTTGCCGCCACCGATGATGCCCGCATTCCGGACGCCATTGCCATTCAAGTGGCCGAGATCTTCTCCGGTGACATCGACTTCCATCGCTCGCTGCGCAAGGGCGACCGCTTCTCCGTGGTTTACGAAACACTGGAGGGTGATGGCGAACCGCTGCGTGCCGGCCGCGTGCTGAGCGCCGAGTTCGTCAATGGCGGCAAGACCTACCAGGCCATGTGGTTCCAGGAACCCGACACGCATGCGGCGCTCCCGCAGGAGCAGGGCCGCGCCACCCACAACCTGACCAGGGGGGGCTACTACACGCTCGACGGTCAGAGCCTGCGACGCACCTACCTCGCATCTCCGCTGGAATTCTCGCGCGTCACCAGCGGCTTCAAGATGCGGTTTCATCCCATTCTGCAGCAATGGCGTGCCCATCTGGGGGTCGACTATGCGGCGCCCACCGGAACACCGGTACGCAGCGTTGGCGATGGCGTGGTCGAATTCGCCGGTGTCCAGAACGGGTTTGGCAACGTGGTCTTCATCAAACACCGCAACAGCCACACCACGGTCTATGCCCACCTGAGCCGCATCAGCGTCAAACGCGGCCAAACCGTCAACCAGGGCCAGAACATTGGCGCAACCGGCGCCACAGGGTGGGCCACCGGCCCGCATCTGCACTTTGAATTCCGCGTCAATGGCCAGCACCAGGATCCGCTCACGATTGCGCGTCAGAGTGAAACCATCCCCGTGTCGGCCGCCGCCAAGCCCCTGTTCCTGCGCTCCGCTTCCGCAGTCCGCCAGCAACTGCTGGCAGCAGCCTCCCTGCAGCAGGGTGCTTCGCAGTAAGCAACCTTGCCCCCCGGGTAACCAGCGTGTCGGCGCTCTATATCGGCCTGATGTCCGGGACCTCGCTCGACGGGGTTGACGGCGTCCTTGCCGAATGTGCCGATACGCACACCCGGGTCATCCAGCACGCCCATCTGCCCTTCCCGCCGGACTTGACTGCCGAACTGCTGCAGCTCAACAACCCTGGTGGCCCGGATGAACTGCACCGTGCCGCCCTTGCCGCCAATGCGCTGGCCCGACTTTATGCCGCTGTCGTCGCCGAGTTGCTCGAACGTGCAGCGCTACCCCCAAGCGCCGTCACGGCCATCGGGGCACATGGCCAGACCGTGCGCCACCGCCCAGGCGAGTTTGATGGCACCGGCTACACCTTGCAGCTCAACAGTCCTGCGCTCCTGGCCGAGTTGAGCGGCATTGATGTGGTCGCAGACTTCCGCAGCCGTGATGTGGCGGCCGGCGGCCAAGGTGCGCCCTTGGTGCCCGCCTTCCACCGGGCCATGTTTGCCCAACCCGGACAGACGGTGGCCGTACTCAATGTCGGCGGCATCGCCAACCTCTCGGTGCTGCGCGACGATGTCGTACTCGGCTTCGATTGCGGCCCCGGCAATGCCATGATGGACGCCTGGTGCCGCCAACATACAGGCCAACCCTTCGATGCAGAAGGACGCTGGGCGGCAGCCGGCCAGATTCATGAGCCGCTGCTGCAGGTGCTGCTGCGCGAACCTTATTTCGCCTTGCCACCGCCCAAGAGCACAGGGCGTGATCTGTTCAATCCGTCCTGGCTGGCCAACAAGCTGGCTGGCTTTGAGACTGTGGCACCCGTGGATGTTCAAGCCACGCTGACGGAACTGACCGCCACCGCCTGTGCCGCGGATGTACTGCGTCACGGCGCAGACAGTACACGCCTGATCGTTTGCGGCGGCGGCGCGCTCAACCGCCACCTGATGCAGCGCTTGCAGGCAAGACTGCCCAAGCTCTCGGTTGTTTCCTCGGAACAAGCCGGCTTGCCCGCCCTGCAGGTGGAAGCGGCTGCCTTTGCCTGGTTGGCACGCAAAGCCGTGCTGCGCCAGACAGCCAGCCTGAAAAGCGTCACGGGCGCCCAAGGCGCCCGTGTACTCGGAGCAATCTACCCGGCGTGAGCCGGGCTCTCGCTCAGGTCGAGAAGGAAGAACCGCAACCGCAGGTGGTGGTGGCGTTCGGGTTCTTGATGACGAACTGGGCGCCTTGCAGGTCTTCCTTGTAGTCGATCTCGGCGCCCACCAGATACTGGTAACTCATGGCATCAATCAGCAAAGACACACCATTCTTGGTCATGGTGGTGTCGTCCTCATTGGTCACCTCATCAAAGGTGAAACCATACTGGAAACCGGAACAGCCACCGCCTTGCACAAAGACGCGCAGCTTGAGGTCAGGGTTGCCCTCTTCCGCAATCAGATCTGCCACCTTGGCAGCAGCGCTGTCGGTGAACAGAATGGGGGCGGGCATCTCGGTTTGAATGTTTTCGGCGACGGCGCTCATGGATGACTCCAAATAGGACGGATTGAGCGAATACTACACAATTTCGCTCAAGAATTCAGTTACTGGTTATTTGCCGCCAATTTCAGTGTGGGCTTTTCCTCGGCCATGTCGACTGGGCGCATCTGCCCGGCAATGATGGCCCCCTGGTGCATCTCCAGCGCGCTGTAATGGATATCGCCCTCAATATGCGCCTTGGGCTGCAATTCGAGCATCAGGCGCGCGTAAACCGGCCCTTTCACCGTGCCATTGATGATGACATGGTCGGCATGGATCTCGCCAATCACCGTGGCCGTTTCCGAAATCACCAGAATGCTGGCCTGATCGGGGTTGGCATTCACATCGCCGATCACCTTGCCATCGACGCGCAAGCCGTCCGAAAAACGCAGGGTGCCGTCAATCTGGCTGCCATCGGCAATCAGGCTACGGATGGGGGGCTGTTTTTTCTTGTTGAACATGTTTGGCACCTCTCTGATGGATTACAACTTGATCGACTGCACTGCCTTGGTCACCGTACCCTCCATGACCTTGGCTGAAATCCCCTTGACCACGGTCTGGGGCGGCAATTCAAACACCCCTTCAAGCCGGCCATACTGGCGGAACTTCAAGGACTGGGCGCCACTTGGCAACGGTGCCGACCACGGCTTGCCACCCTGCAGCCCGGTGAAACTCAACTCCAGACGCCCGTTGAATTCAGGCGCGTTCTTCACCGGCTGGATCACCAGAACTTGCCATTTTAGTTGACGCCCATCCTGCAGCTCCGCCTGCAGGCCCCGAATGGCCAGACTTTCCGCACCGCCTGTCGGAATCAGCTTCTCGAAGAAACCCAGGTCATCCCGCAGGGAGCGGTTTTCACTCTCCAGTTGCTTGTTCTGGACGCTCAGGCGTTCCTGTGCCGCCTTCTCGGCGGTCAGCAAGGTGCTGGACGTATTGGCCACCGACATGGCCTTGTCGCGCTCGTCCTTCATGGCCGACAACTGCTGGCGCGCCGCGCCCAGTTCAGCACGCAACTGCGCAACCTCCTCGGTGCGGCCACCGTCAATGCCGGCAATGTCCTTGCCGAACTCGAACGCCCACAAGCCGATGGCGGCACAAAAACCCAGCACGATGGCGACCAGCGCCCAGCGCAAGGGCCAAGGCATGGCACTGCGCACGGACATGCGCGGTGCGCTGATGGTGAGGCGACGATGGAGCAGACGAAATCTCATGGAAGAGCGAGTCTAGCAGTCCAAAAACACAACAGCCGCCAGAATTTGCATTCGGGCGGCTGCTGGGCTGCAACAAATTGCAGCAGGCGAAACTTCGTGTGAAATTAACGCTTGCTGAACTGCTTGCGACGGCGTGCGGAGTGCAAGCCGACCTTCTTACGTTCGACTTCACGCGCATCGCGCGTGACAAAGCCAGCCTGGCTCAGAGCCGGCTTGAGCGATGCGTCGTAGTCGATCAGGGCACGGGTGATGCCGTGGCGGGTTGCGCCGGCCTGGCCGGACTCACCACCACCTGCCACATTGACCATGATGTCGAAAGATTCGGCATGGTTGGTCAGCATCAGGGGCTGCTTGCAGATCATGATCGAGGTTTGACGACCGAAGAAGTTCTCGATGTCTTTGCCATTGACCGTGATCTTGCCGGTGCCTTTTTTCAGAAACACGCGGGCGACGCTGGATTTGCGACGGCCGGTGCCATTGTTCCATTCACCAATCATCTCAAGGCTCCTTAGATTTCCAACACTTTGGGTTGCTGGGCGGTGTGCGGGTGCTCAGCACCACCGTACACCTTGAGCTTCTTGATCATGGCGTAGCCGAGCGGGCCCTTGGGCAGCATGCCCTTGACGGCCTTTTCCAGCGCGCGGCCGGGATGCTTGGCTTGCATGTCACGGAAATTGGTGGCCGTGATACCGCCCGGGTAACCCGAGTGGCGGTAGTACACCTTGTCCAACGGCTTGGCGCCGGTGACGCGCAGCTGGGCTGCGTTGATGATGACGATGAAGTCACCGGTATCGACGTGAGGCGTGTAAATGGCCTTGTGTTTGCCGCGCAAACGGAGAGCAACTTCGCTGGCTACTCGTCCGAGGACCTTGTCGGTCGCGTCAATCACAAACCACTCGTGCGTCACGTCAGCGGGTTTGGCGCTGAACGTTTTGGTCATGAGTTTTCTCTTCAAAGAGGGTTTGTCGGACTCTTTTCCACGGTCGGCGTTCCTCTGACGGGAATCTCTTAGGTGGGGATTCAAGCTTCGCCGCGGAGTCACGATAGCGCTGCGAAGCCCGCCATTATACAAAAATCGGCGTTTTTGGCCAAATCCGGTCCTCAAGGCCGATTTCCACCGCCCTCCGGGTAGCGCCGGTGGTCCTCAATGCACACCGGCAGCTTCGCATACTCGGGCTTCTGGCATTCCAGGTGGATGCACATGGGGCGCGTGATGAAGTTGCTGTCAGCGCACACTTCGGTCGTAGTTGGCGCCGTCTTGGCGGCCGCCTTGCCCGCCGGTACCGGTGTTGCTTTCTCGACCGGCACCGCCTTGTCGTCCGGACGTGCCGCCGCCTCTTTCGCCTTGCGGGTGCCCGCCGCCCTGGCTGGCGCGGCAACGGGTGCCGTGGCGGCAGCCTCCTCGTTCCGCCGGGGCAGGGCCGGACTGGCCACTGGCGCCGGCTCGGGCGCGGCCACCTGAGGCGCCTGAACCGGCCTGCCTTCTCGCCACCCCCAGTAGGCCAACCCCATCAAGCCCAGCGCAGCCAGCACAAGCCCTGCCGTTTTCTGGCCCGACCAGCGCCCCTGCGTGGCGGCACCTCCAGCGGCCGGCGCATTCAAGGCAGACGGGCGGGTTTCGTCCTCGTCGCCCAAATCCAGGTCCGGCCGCCCGCCATCCAGCAAGATGTCGTCGCGGGCCTGGGTGACCGGCCACTCGTCTTCATTCACGCCTGTCGGCGACGACGTGAGCAAAACATCCGACTGGACACTCGCCAGATCGGCGCCCAGGACGCCCCGCCAGTCGAAGGTCGCCAGATGGTCGGGTGGTACCAGCCCCATTTCATCGATCAGCTGCGCCACACTCTGTGGCCGCTGCGACGGTTGAATTGCCAACGCATGATCAATCGCCTGGATGAACTCAGCCGAATAGTGCTGACCGAAATGCGCCTGCACAGTGGTGGCCACGCTGGCCATCGTCGGCAGGCTGTCGCGCACCACCCGGAAGGTGGCTGGCTGCGGCGGCTCGTTGCGCACGCAACCGTGGATCACGGCCGCCAGCGCATACAGATCAGACCAGGGGCCTGGTTTCAGGTCCTCGACCGAGGCGTACTGTTCGATCGGCGCGTAGTTCACCTTCAGGATGGCGGTGTGCTGGTGCGTCTGGTCGCTGATGGCACGTCGGGCCGCCCCCAGGTCCAGCAGCACGGGCGGCCCGACGTCCTGCAGGAAGATGTTGTCAGGCGAGACATCGCGGTGCACCGTGCCGTGCTCGTGCAGCACGCGCAGTGCCTGGAGAATGGACCACAGCACCGTGCGCAGCCAGGCCTCGGGCGGCGGCGCGGCCATCTGGCAACGCGCCTGCTTCAGGGTGATGCCGCTGTACAGGGGCATCACCATATAGGCGGTGTTGTTGGCTTCCCAGAAACGGTAGACCTTGACCAGGGACGGGTGGTCGAACTGCGCCAGCAACCGCGCCTCGGCAATGAAAGAGGTCAAACCGGACTGGTAAGTCGACTGGTCCGCGGTGGAACGCAAGGCCAGCGACTGGCCGTCCTGCCGGTTCACCAGCGCCGCCGGCATGTACTCCTTGATGGCCACCGGGCGATGCAGGGAGTGGTCGTAGGCACGGTACACCATGCCGAAGCCGCCCACACCCAGCAGCGCCTGCACCTCGAACTCGGCCAGCCGCGTACCGGCCGGCAAGGCATCGACATGCGCCGGTGCGGTCGCAGCGGAAGACAAGGGAGAGGCAGGGGTATCCGTCATGCGGCGGATTCTTGCATGGAATATCACGTGCTGATCTTGCGAAATACAGGCGGCTGTCGCCGCCCTCGTTACCATTGGCACCTATGTTCAGTTACCGCCACGCCTTCCATGCCGGCAATCACGCCGATGTGCTCAAGCACACCGTGCTCATTGCCATGCTTCACCACCTCACCCAAAAGGAGGCGGCCCTGACGGTGCTGGACACCCATGCCGGCGCCGGCCTGTACCGGCTTGACAGCGAGTTCACCGAAACCAGCGGCGAGGCCGCCGATGGCATCCAGCGTCTGCTGAAACCAACCGAGGGCATGACACTGGCACCGGCCCTGCAGGACTACCTCGACCTGGTGGCCAGCTTCAACAGCAAGGGCAACTGGCGCATCTACCCCGGCTCGCCCTTCATCATCCAGCGCCTGCTGCGCGGGCATGACAAGCTCAAGCTGTTCGAACTCCACCCGACCGACACCAAGACGCTGATGGCCAATGTGGAGCAGTTGGAAGCCGGCCGCCAGGTGGCCGTGCTGCGTGAAGACGGCTTCGAGGGCATCCGCAAATTCCTGCCGCCGCCTGCGCGCCGTGCCCTGGTGCTGTGCGACCCGAGCTACGAGCTCAAGAACGACTATGCGCGTGTTGCCGCCATGGCAACCGAGGCGCTCAAACGTTTTCCCACCGGCACCTATGCCATCTGGTACCCCATCATCCCGCGCCCCGAAGCGCACGACCTGCCACGCAAGCTCAAGACCCTGGCCACCAAGGCCGGCAAGAGCTGGCTCCACGCCACGCTGACGGTCAAATCGAGCAAGCTGGTGGCCGATGTGCAAGGCGAGACCAAGCGCCCCGGCCTGCCGGCCAGCGGCATGTTTGTCATCAACCCGACGCACACACTCAAGCCCGCCTTGCAGGCGGCGCTGCCGCAAATGGTGACCCTGCTGGCGCAGGACCGCCACGCCGCCTTCACGCTCGACGCCGGGGGTTAACCCCAATCGAATTAACCGACCGGTCGGTCGGTTAATTGACTATACTGCCCCTCAATCGGCGCCCAAAGACTCGGCGCGCCGCAGGAGAACTGCATGTATACACAAGCGCTCGACCTACCCGAAGGTTCAAACGGCAAGACGGCCGCCCCGGCCAGCCATGAAGCCGGCCCCATGGCCCGCTTCGAGGCCTGCATCGATGCCGACGGCCGCATCGAACCGCAGGACTGGATGCCCGAGGCCTACCGCAAGACCCTGGTGCGCCAGATCAGCCAGCACGCACACAGCGAAATCATCGGCATGCAGCCCGAGGGCAACTGGATCTCGCGCGCGCCCTCGCTCAAGCGCAAGGCAATCCTGATCGCCAAGGTGCAGGACGAAGGCGGCCACGGCCTCTACCTCTACAGCGCGGCCGAGACGCTGGGCACTTCGCGCGACCAGCTGCTCGACGGTCTGCACAGCGGCCGCGCCAAGTACAGCTCGATCTTCAACTACCCGACGCTGAACTGGGCCGACGTCGGCGTGATCGGCTGGCTGGTCGACGGCGCGGCCATCATGAACCAGATTCCCTTGTGCCGCTGCTCCTACGGCCCCTATGCACGCGCGATGATCCGCATCTGCAAGGAAGAAAGCTTCCACCAGCGCCAGGGCTACGAGGCCCTGCTGGCCATGATGCAAGGCACACCGGCGCAACGTGCGCTGGTGCAGGACGCGGTGAACCGCTGGTGGTGGCCGGTGCTGGCCATGTTCGGCCCGCCCGATGCCGACAGCCAACACAGCGGCCAGAGCATGCGCTGGGGCATCAAACGCATCAGCAACGACGACCTGCGCCAGCGTTTCGTCGACGCCACCGTGCCGCAGGCCAAGGTGCTGGGTGTCAGCCTGCCCGATCCCGACTTGGCATGGAATGAAGAACGTCAGCACCACGACTACGGCGCCATCGACTGGGACGAGTTCTGGGCCACGGTCAACGGCAACGGCCCGTGCAACCGCGAGCGCCTGGCCACCCGGGTGAAAGCCCATGACGACGGCCAGTGGGTGCGCGATGCCGCGCTGGCCCATGCCGAGAAACAACAACGCCGCGCCATGAAGGAGGCCGCATGAACACCACGCAAAAAGAATGGCCTCTGTGGGAGGTCTTCATCCGCAGCAAGCAGGGCCTGGAGCACAAGCACTGCGGCAGCCTGCACGCGGTGGACGCCGCACAGGCGTTGCAGATGGCGCGCGACGTCTACACGCGGCGCCAGGAGGGCGTGAGCATCTGGGTCGTGCCCTCCAACGCCATCACCGCCAGCGCACCGGATGACAAGGGCGAGCTGTTCGACCCCTCGGGCGACAAGATCTACCGTCACCCGACCTTCTACCGCATCCCCGACGAAGTGGGCCACATGTGATGAAGGCGCCCGTCGACTACCTGCTGCAACTGGCCGACAGCGCGCTGATCCTCGGCCAGCGCAACGCCGAATGGTGCGGCCACGCCCCGGTGCTGGAGGAAGACATGGCCATGGCCAACGTCAGCCTCGACCTGATCGGCCAGGCGCGCCTGCTCTACCAGCATGCGGCCACACTGCTGAACGCGGCCGCCGGTGATGCCGAAAGCGTCACCGAAGACAGCCTGGCCTACTTCCGCGATGTGCCCGAGTTCCGCAACTACACCTTGCTGGAGCTGCCGCACTTTCCCAGCCGCACCGGCCTGCTGGCGCCCAGCGCCGCGGCGGAGCGCGACTTCGCCACCACCATCGTGCGCAATTTCCTCTACAGCGCCTTCATGGCGCTGCTGTGGGAAGCACTGCAGGCGTCGAAGGACGACGAGCTGGCAGCGATTGCCGCCAAATCGTTGAAAGAAACGCGCTATCACCTGCGCCACAGCCGCGACTGGCTGGTGCGCCTGGGTGACGGCAGCGAGGAATCGCACCAGCGCATGCAGGCCGCGCTGACCCACCTGATGCCCTACACGCAGGAGTTCTGGTTCGCCTCGGTGGCAGAGAGCGCGGCCGCCGCAGATGGCACCGGCGTGCTGCCCACCACCCTGCAGGCCGACTGGGACGCGCTGGTGGACGATGCCCTGCAGGAAGCCACGTTGCAGCGCCCCGCCGCCGCCGGCTTTGTGACGCAAGGCAAATGCGGCCGCCACTCCGAACACCTGGACTATGTGCTGGGCGAGATGCAGGGCCTGGCGCGCCAGCACCCCGGAGCCAGTTGGTGAACCGGCAACAGATCGAAGCCTTGCTGGACGGGATTCCCGACCCGGAGATCCCGGTGGTCAGCATCCGCGAACTCGGGATGCTGCGCGACATCCGTGTGCAGGGCGACGAGGTCGAGATCGTCATCACGCCCACCTACAGCGGCTGCCCGGCGATGGACCAGATCGAGGCCGACATCCGCGCCGCGCTGGCGCCGCTTCCGGTGCGCACCCGCATCACGCGCCAGCTGGCGCCGGCCTGGAGCACCGACTGGATCGGCCCGCAAGCGCGCGAGAAGCTGCGCCGCTACGGCATCGCGCCGCCGCAAGGTGCGGCCGCAACCGAGCAGGTGATTCGCTTCGCCCCGAATATCGCTCCTAAAAAAGGAGCGGCCCGCGCAGATTTGACGGCGCCGTCAGGCCAAAATCATTCCATAAGCTGCCCGCACTGCGGCTCCGTCAACACCATCGAGAGTTCGCACTTCGGCTCCACCGCCTGCAAGTCCCTGTGGCGCTGCCTGGACTGCCGCGAGCCGTTCGACTATTTCAAGCCCTACTGAGCCGAGCACCATGTCGACACCCCACTTCCACGAACTGTTCGTCAAGCAGATCACGCCGCAGGCCGCCGGCGCGGTGGCCGTGACGCTGGCCATTCCGCCCGAGCTGCGCGACGCTTACGCCTTCCAGCCCGGCCAGTTCCTGACGCTGCGCGCCAGCATCCAGGGCGAGGCCGTGCGGCGCAGCTACTCGATCTGCAGCAGCACGCAGCAGCTCACGCGCAGCCAGGAGATCGAGGTCGGCATCAAGCCGGTGGCCGGCGGTGTGTTCTCCAACTGGGCCGTCACGCAACTGCAAGCCGGCGACACGCTCGACGTCATGCCGCCCGATGGCCGCTTCACCTCGCACCTGTCCACCGGTGCGGCCGTGCACCGCGTCGGTTTCGCCGCCGGCTCGGGCATCACGCCGCTGCTCTCGATCATTGCCAGCACGCTGGAGGCCGAACCGGCCTCGCGCTTCACCCTGGCCTACGGCAACCAGCGCGTCGACAGCATCCTGTTCAACGAACGGCTGCAGGACCTGAAGGACCGTTATCCGGCACGCCTGTCGCTGATCCACCTGCTGTCGCGCCAGGCGCAGGACGTGGCGCTGCTCAACGGCCGCATCGATGGCCCCAAGGTCACGGAGCTGGTGGCCACGCTGATCCCGGTCAGCGGTATCGACGAAGCCTTCATCTGCGGCCCCGAGGGCATGATCGAAGCAACCGAGCAGGCCCTGCTGGCCGCCGGCCTGGACAAGGGCCGCATCCGCACCGAGCGCTTTGCCACCGCCGGCAGCCCCGTGCCAGCAACGCGCCCCACGGCGACCAGCAAGGCGGGCGCGGCAGCGCCGATCGCGCTCGACGTGGTGGTGGACGGCAAGACGCACCACCTGGGCATGGGCACGCAGGACAAGTTACTGGACGTGGCGCTGGCCGCCGGCTTGGACCTGCCCTACTCGTGCAAGGGCGGCGTCTGCTGCACCTGCCGCGCCCGCGTGATCGAAGGCAAGGTCGAGATGGAAAAGAACTTCACGCTTGAGCCCTGGGAACTCGACAAGGGTTTCGTGCTGACCTGCCAGGCCCGCGCGCTCACGCCCAAAGTGGTGGTGAGCTACGACGAGCGCTAGACCGGCAAAAAACGCGGCTCAGAGCCCGAGGCGCTGGCAGATCGCCAGCGTCGTAGCGCTCTGGTTCATGCTGTAGAAGTGCAGCGCCGGAGCACCACCGGCACGCAGCTGTTCACACAAGCTGGTCACCACATCCAGACCGAAGTCCTTGATGGACGCCGTGTCGTCGCCATGGGCCTGCAGGCGCAGGCGGATCCAGCGCGGAATCTCGGCGCCGCAGGCGTCGGAAAACCGCATCAGCTGGGTCGAGCTGGTGATGGGCATGATGCCCGGCACCACCGGCACCGTCACACCCAGCGCGTCGGCTTCTTCGACAAAACGGAAGTAGGCATCGGCGTTGTAGAAGTACTGCGTGATGGCCGAGTCGGCACCGGCTTTCACCTTGGTGACGAAGGCCTGCAGGTCGGCCGCCGGCGACTTGGCCTGCGGGTGCACTTCCGGGTAGGCCGCCACCTCGATGTGGAAGTCGTCACCGGTTTCGGCGCGGATGAAGGCCACCAGATCGCTGGCGTACTGGAACTCGCCGCCCATGCCGTAACCACTGGGCAAATCGCCGCGCAAGGTGACCAGGCGCTTGACGCCCATGGCCTTGAGCGTGGCCAGGTTCTCGCGCATGGTGGCGCGGGTGGCGCCGATGCAGGAGATGTGCGAGGCGGCAGCCATGCCTTCAGCCAGGATCTCGCGCACGGCAGCGAAGGTGCCTTCCTGGGTGGAGCCGCCGGCGCCGTAGGTCACCGAGCAGAACTCGGGCTTGAGCGCGTAGAGCTGCTGGCGCACGGCGCGCAGCTTGGCCACGCCTTCGGGCGTCTTGGGCGGGAAAAATTCGATGCTGAGGGGAAGTCGGGTCGGCGCGGTCATGAGGGCCTTCCTTGCGTTTATTTGGTCGCGTGAATGAAAAATTCGCGGTTGCCGTCGCCGCCCTCGATGGGCGAGTCGAACCAGTCCTGCACCGTCAGGCCCAGGGCTTCACAGGCATCGCGCAGGCGCTGCTCGATGAAGGGGTAGAGCGACTCGTCACGCACGATGCCACCCTTGCCAACCTGGCCGGGCTGCAGCTCGAACTGTGGCTTGACCAGCATCAGCAGATGGCCGCCGTCTTTCAGCAACGGCACGATGGCCGGCAGTACCAGCGTCTGCGAGATGAAGGACAGGTCACCCACCAGCAGGTCGAAACCGGCCTCGAACAGCTCGTCGCCTTCGAGCGCATCGGCAATCGCCTCGGCGTCGCGGGCGTTGACCTTCTCGATGCACAACACGCGCGCGTCCTCGCGCAGGCTCGGGTGCAACTGCGCCGAGCCGACATCGATTCCCACCACGCGGGCCGCGCCGTGCTGCAGCAGGCAGTCGGTGAAACCGCCGGTGGACTGACCGACATCCAGGCACATCAGCCCCTGCACGGCCAGCCCTGTGTGCTGGAGTGCTGCTTCAAGCTTCAGGCCGCCACGCGAGACGTAACGGGCTTCCGAATCGTCCAGCAGACGCACCTGCGCCTCGTCCGGCACTTCGTCACCGTTCTTGGCCACGCGCTTCCACACTTCGCCCTGCAGCCACTCCACCCCGCCCGCAATCAGGCGCTGGGCCTGGGAGCGGGTACTGGCGAGTTGCCGATGAACGAGAAGTTGGTCAATGCGCATAGATGAGGCGAGAAGTAACGCCTCGCACACCCACCCCCAGCCGGGAGACACCGCCGGTCCGGCTTTGCCGGACGGCTGGTGTCGCCCCCTTGAGGGGGAGGCGCCGCAGGCGCACGGGGGTGTTAATAACGGTAGCTGTCTTTCTTGTACGGACCGGCCTTGTTCACGCCGATGTAGGCGGCCTGCTCGTCGGTCAGCTCCGTCAGCATGGCGCCGACCTTCTTCAGGTGCAGACGCGCCACTTTTTCGTCCAGGTGCTTGGGCAGCACGTACACCTTGCCCGACTTGTATTCCTTGGGCTTGGTGAACAACTCGATCTGGGCGATGGTCTGGTTGGCAAAACTCGACGACATCACGAAGCTGGGGTGGCCGGTGCCGCAGCCCAGGTTCACCAGACGGCCCTTGGCTAGCAGGATGATGCGCTTGGCCGGGTTCTTGCCCTTGGCCGGGAAGATCACGTGGTCCACCTGGGGCTTGATCTCTTCCCACTTCAGTTTTTCCAGCGAAGCGACGTCGATCTCGTTGTCGAAGTGACCGATGTTGCAGACGATGGCCTGGTCCTTCATGGCCGCCATATGCTTGTAGGTGATGACGTTCTTGTTGCCGGTGGCCGACACGAAGATGTCAGCCTTGTCGGCCGCGTACTCCATAGTCACGACCTTGTAGCCTTCCATCGCGGCCTGCAGGGCGTTGATCGGGTCGATCTCGGTCACCCACACCTGGGCCGACAGGGCGCGCAGGGCCTGGGCCGAGCCCTTGCCCACGTCGCCATAACCGGCCACCAGGGCGATCTTGCCGGCGACCATCACGTCGGTGGCGCGCTTGATGGCATCCACCAGCGACTCGCGGCAGCCGTACAGGTTGTCGAACTTGCTCTTGGTCACCGAATCGTTGACGTTGATGGCGCGGAAGGCCAGTTCGCCCTTGGCCGACATTTCGTTCAGGCGCAGCACGCCGGTGGTGGTTTCTTCGGTCACGCCGATGATGTTCTTCAGGCGGCGGCTGTACCAGGTGGGGTCCACCTTGAGCTTGGCCTTGATGGCGTTGAACAGGCAGATCTCTTCTTCGCTGCTTGGCTTGGACAGAACCTTGATGTTCTTCTCGGCCTTGGCACCCAGGTGCATCAGCAGCGTGGCATCGCCGCCGTCGTCCAGAATCATGTTCGGGCCTTCGGTCTTGGAACCTTTGGGGCCGAACTCGAAGATGCGGTGGGTGTAGTCCCAGTAATCAGCCAGGGTCTCGCCCTTGTAGGCAAACACCGGGGTGCCCTTAGCCACCAGGGCGGCGGCGGCATGGTCCTGGGTGGAGAAGATGTTGCACGAAGCCCAACGCACTTCGGCGCCCAGGGCCTGCAGGGTTTCGACCAGCACGCCGGTCTGGATCGTCATGTGCAGGGAGCCGGTGATGCGGGCGCCCTTCAGGGGCTTGGACTTGGCGAACTCTTCGCGGATGGCCATCAGACCGGGCATTTCGGTCTCGGCAATGTTCAGCTCCTTACGACCCCAGGGGGCCAGGCTCAGGTCGGCAATGGCGTAATCTTGGTTGTTTTTCGCGGGCTTCAGCACACTCATGGCTCACTCCAAAAGTCAATTTGAAAGACCACGGGTCGTACGCGAATCGGGGAAATGACTCACCGCACAGATCCGTGGGTGAGCGCCGTTGATGCGGTGGAGAGGGTTGTGCCCCTCCACGGGTCCGAGCCTCGTTCAACGGAATGTGAACTGCAACGCTCCTCGGAATGGCGTGATTATACGGAGATGGCCGCGTTTGCGCTGTTTTTTCTGTTCAGCCACCGGCCAGTTCGCGTGTCAGCTGCGCCGCCGGCACCGGCCGGCAGCCGCTGGCATTCTGTCCCGACCACAGGGGCGAGAAGTCGCCACACCCGGCCGCCTCGGCCTTGGCCCGCAGCGGCGTCACCGCCGCTGTGGCCAGCGGGAATGCAGGCGCCACCGTGCTCAAAGGGCCTTGCTCACGCATCAGTCGCGTCATGATGCCGCGCGCCGGCCGGCCGGTGTACAGGTTGGTCAATGCCGTGTGGCGCGCCGCCTCGCTCGCAAGCGCCGCGCGGTGGAGGGCACTGGTGGTGGCCTCCGGGCACAGCAGGTAAGCCGTGCCCACCTGCACGCCCGCAGCCCCCAGCGCCAGCGCCGCCCGGACACCTGCCGCATCGGCAATGCCGCCGGCCGCCACCACCGGCACCCGCACCGCGCGCACAATCTGCGGCAGCAACGCGAAGGTGCCCATCTGCGTGCTGAGGTCGTCCGACAGGAAGATGCCGCGGTGGCCGCCGGCCTCCAGCCCCTGCGCCACGATCACATCCACGCCGCGCGCTTCCAGCCAGCGCGCCTCCTCCACCGTGGTCGCCGAGGAGATGACCTTGGCGCCCCAACTGCGGACCCGGGCCAGCAAGGCCGCGTCCGGCAGGCCGAAATGAAAGCTCACCACCGGCGGCTTGAATTCGGCCAGCAATTCAGCCGTGGCCGCGTCAAACGGCAGCCGCCCTGGACCGGCCGCGATGCCGGCCGGGTCGATGCCCAGTTCGGCGTAATACGGGGCCAACGACTGCCGCCAGGCGGCCTCGCGCGCCGCGTCCGGTGGCGGTGACGAGTGGCAGAAGAAGTTGACGTTGTAGGGACGCGTCGTCTGCGCGCGCAGCGTCGCCAGCTCCGCGCGCAGCGCGTCCGGTGCCAGCATGGCGCAGGGCAAGGACCCCAGGCCGCCGGCGTTGGACACCGCCAGCGCCAGCGCGCTGCCCTGCACGCCAGCCATCGGCGCCTGGATGACGGGCAGCGCGATGCCCAGAACCTGCTGCAATAAACCCATGTCGAACTCCTGTCAGTGCGTCCATCGGAGGCCGACTCCCAGCCCCACGCGCTGGCAGCACTGTAGCGGACTTGGCGGGTAAAATTGCGGCTTCGGCACTGCCCGGCCCGCTGTTCGCGGGACAGGTCGGCAGCCCTCCCGTCTTGGCAGCGCGCCTGGCGCCTGCCCCTCATCTTCTGGAACCGTTGTGTCCTACGCCCCTGAAACCCGGCGCCGCCGTACCTTTGCCATCATCTCCCACCCTGACGCGGGCAAGACCACGCTGACCGAAAAGCTGCTGCTGTTCTCGGGCGCGATCCAGATCGCCGGCTCGGTGAAAGCACGCAAGGCCAGCCGCCACGCCACCTCGGACTGGATGGAGATCGAGAAGCAGCGCGGCATCTCGGTGGCCTCCTCGGTGATGCAGATGCAGTACCGTGACCACGTCATCAACCTGCTCGACACGCCCGGCCACAAGGACTTCTCCGAGGACACCTACCGCGTGCTGACCGCGGTGGACTCGGCACTGATGGTGATCGATGCCGCCAACGGCGTGGAAGCGCAGACGCGCCGCCTGATCGAGGTCTGCCGCCAGCGCGATACCCCCATCATCACCTTCGTCAACAAGATGGACCGCGAAGTGCGCGACCCGCTCGACATCCTGGACGAGGTGGAGCGTGAACTCGGCATGCCCTGCGTGCCCATGACCTGGCCGGTCGGCCAGGGCAAATCGTTCGGCGGCATCATCAACCTGCGCACCCAGGCCATGACGGTGTTCGAATCCGGCAGCGAGCGCCGGCCGCAGGACTTCGACACCATCCCGCTGAGCGAGCGCGCCACCCTGCAGCAGCGCTTTGGCCAGGAGTTCGACGCCGCCATCGACAGCATGGAGCTGGCCACCGGCGCCTCGCCCGCCTTTGACCGCGAAGCCTTCCTCGCCGGCAAGCAGACGCCGGTGTTCTTCGGCTCCGGCGTCAACAACTTCGGTGTGATGGAGGTATTGGATGCGCTGGTCGACCTGGCGCCCAGCCCCAAGTCGCGCACCAGCTCGCTGGTGGTGAACAAGCAGCCGGTGGTGAAGGAAATCCAACCTGACGATGACGCCTTCTCCGGCGTGGTGTTCAAGGTGCAGGCCAATATGGATGCCAACCACCGCGACCGCATTGCCTTCGTGCGTGTCTGCTCCGGCAAGTACACCCCGGGCATGAAGCTGAAAGTGCAACGCACCGCCAAGGAGCTACGCCCCACCAGCGTGGTGACCTTCATGAGCCAGCGCCGCGAGGCGGTGGAAGAAGCCTACGCCGGCGACATCGTGGGCTTCACTACCCATGGTGGTGTGCAGCTGGGCGACACCATCACCGATGGCTCGGTCGCCCTGCAATTCACCGGCTTGCCCTTCTTCGCGCCCGAGATGTTCATGACCGTGGTGCTGAAGAACCCGCTGCGCACCAAGCAGCTGCAGCAGGGCCTGGCCCAGCTGGGTGAGGAAGGCGCGATCCAGGTGTTCCGCCCCGAGATGGGCGGCAACATGCTGCTGGGTGCCGTCGGCCAACTGCAGTTTGAAGTGGTGCAGCACCGCCTGAAAAGCGAATACGACGCCGACGTGCGACTGGAAGGCTGCCAGTACACCGGTGCGCGCTGGATCACGGCCGACACACCGGCCGAACTGCGCGCCTTCTGCGACGCCTACCCGCAGCGGCTGGCGCGCGATGCCGCCGACACGCTGGCCTACCTCTGCACCTCCCCCTACGACGTGCGGCTGGCGCAGGAACGCTTTCCCAAGATCCACTTCCACCCGCTGCGCGAGCACGCTGGCCTGGCGCTGCAAAGCGCCGGTTGAAACCCCTTCGCTAGGCGCTTGCGGCCAGGAAAGCCGCCACCTCCTGCTGAAACAGCCGGTGTCCCTTTTGCAGGTGCATCATGTGCCCGGCATCGGGGATCACTACGTATCTCTTGTAGGAGTGCGGCAACTGGCGGAAGAAGGGCAGCAGGCCGTCGAGATCAGCCACGTCATCGTATTGCCCGTGGATCATCATCACCGGCACCGTCAGGCGCGTGGCGTCCACCATCGGCAGCCTGGTCAGCAGATCGACCTGCGGGCCGGTGGGTGACCTTGTTTCCACCAAGGCCGCCGAGCGGGCAAACGCCTCCACCACGGCCGGTTCATTGGCCTCGGGCGGCGTCATCGAATCGAAGCGCAGCTTCCAGCCGGACTCGGTGATGCGGATGTAGGGCGAGCGCTGGAAGGTGGCCAGCCGCGGGCGGCGCGCCAGCAGATCCGGGCTGTGGGCATGCATCTGCGCATAGCTGATGTAACGCGCCACCTTCTGCGGATGCGCCATCACGAACATGCCGCCGTACTGCGTGCCCCAGGACCAGGCCAGCAGATGCACCTGTGCCACGCCGCGCCACTGGCACACGGCATCCACCACCGCATTCAGGTCGGCACTGGCTTGTTCTGTGCTCAGGTGGTCGTCGGGATGCGTCGAGCTGCCGAAGCCCCGCACATCGAGCGCGAACACATCAAAGCCTTGCTGCGCCAGGAAGTCCATCAGGCTGTAGCTCGGGTGGCCCGGCACCTTCAAGTCAAAGCTCTCGCGCCCGGCGGTGGCCGAGCCGTGCGCCAGCACCACCACAGGCTTGTCGCGTGGCGTGCCCAGGTACTTTTCCCAGACAAAAAGCCGGGTGTCACCCTGGGTGACCCAATGCGACTCGCCGTGCACCGCCTGGCCGTCTGCCTGCATACAAGCGCCTCATGTAAAGTTGGCCAAATTCTCTCTCAATCGCGCCATGCAGGCTCTGACCCAATGGTCCGCCGACGATCGACGATCGATCATCGGCGTGCTGACCGACATCGACGACACACTGACCACCGAAGGCGCCATCACGCCCGACGCCCTGCAGGCCCTGGCCGACCTGCAGGCCGCCGGCTTGCATGTGATCCCGATCACGGGCCGCCCCGTCGGCTGGAGCGAACCATTCGCGTTGAGCTGGCCGGTTGATGCGATCGTGGCGGAGAACGGCGCCGTCGCCCTGATCCAGCCCCGCCCCTCCGCAGAAAACATCAGCAAAAACAACCTACAGGCCTTGCCAGATCAGCGCAAGGCGCTATCAAAACGATATCAACAGGACGCCACCACCCGTGCTGCCAACTTCGCACGCATGCAGCAGGTCGCCCGGCGCGTGCTGCATGAGGTGCCCGGCACGATGCTGGCCGAGGATTCGCCGGGCCGCGAGACCGACATTGCCATCGACCACAGCGAGTTCACCCACCTGCCGCCCGACCGGATCGCGCAGGTGGTGCAGATCATGCAAAGCGAGGGCATGTGCGCCACCGTGAGCAGCATCCACATCAACGGCTGGTTCGGTGCCCACAACAAGCTGGAGGGTGCACGCTGGATCGTGCGCGAGCTGCTGGGCCGCGAACTCGACGCCGAGATCACCCGCTGGGTCTATGTGGGCGACTCCACCAACGACCAGCTGATGTTCCAGCACTTCCCCTTCAGCGTGGGCGTGGCCAACATCCGCCGCTTCGAGGCCGAGCTCACGCACCAGCCGCGCTTCATCACGCCAAGCGAGCGCGGCACCGGCTTTGCCGAGGTGGCGCGCGCCCTGCTGGCCGCGCGCGTGGGCTGAATCGCGACCGATCGCCCCACTTGTGCGGCCTAGCGCAGTTCATCCAGAACGCCGCGCAGCAAGTCCAGCCCCTGCGTCACCTCCTGCGCACGGGTGTTGAGCGCCGGCATGAAACGCAGGCAGTGCGCGCGCGGTGCATTGAGCAGCAGGCCGCGCTCACACGCCAGGGTGACCACCTGCGCTGCCCGCTCGTGACCCAGCTCCAGCGCCAGCAGCAGGCCGCGTGCGCGCACTTCGCCCAGGCCGAACTCGCGGGACAGCTGGCGCAACCCCTCTGCCAGCTGCGCGCCCATCTGGCGTGCGGTGGCCAGAAAACCCTCCGCCAGCAAACTGTGCATGACCGCCACGCCAGCAGCACACATGAGCGGGTTGCCACAGAAGGTGCCCCCCTGTTCGCCGGGTGCGAAGCAGGCAACATCGGCCTTGGCCAGCAGGGCCGAAAGCGGCGCGCCGCCGCCCAGGCCCTTGCCCAGGGTCATGATGTCGGGCTCCACCCCATACTGCTCGTGGGCAAACAGTGTGCCGGTGCGGCCGCAACCGGTCTGCACCTCGTCGGCGATCAGCAGCAGGCCGTGGGCATCGCACAGCGCGCGCAAGCCCTGGAAAAAGGCCGCATCGGCCGGCATGACACCGGCCTCGCCCTGCACCGGCTCGAGCATGACCGCCACCGTCTTGTCATGGATCAGTGCACGCACCGACGCCAGATCGTTCCAAACCGCCTTGGGAAAACCCGGCACCTGCGGCGCAAACATCGTGTCCCAGCCCGGCTTGCCGCTGGCCGACATGGTGGCCAAGGTGCGGCCGTGAAAGCCGTTGACGAAGGTGATGATCTCGAACGCGCCTTGTTTGTGCAGCTGGCCCCACTTGCGCGCCAGCTTGATGGCGCCCTCGTTGGCCTCGGCCCCCGAACTGGCGAAAAACACCTGGTCAAAACAGCTGTGCCGCGTCAGCAGGGTGGCCAGCTCCATGGCCGGCTCGTTGTAGAAGGCCGGGCTCGGATTGATCAGCGTGCGGGCCTGCTGGCACAGCGCCTGCGCCACGGCAGCCGGCGCATGGCCCAGGCAGTTGACGGCCCAGCCCTGCACCCAGTCCAGATAACGGCGGCCTTGCCGGTCGAACAGGTAGGCCCCCTCGCCGCGCACGAAAACGAGATCCGGGCGCGGAGTGATCGGCATCAGGCTGCTGGGGTTGAACGGGGCGGCAGTCTCGGGCATGGCAAACCTCTTTCTGTGAAGTACAAAAACAAAAAGGCCACGGGGATGAGCCGTGGCCTGGTCGGGGAAACTGAAGAGATCAGTTCAGGTGATTACATCCTTCTTCACCGCATTTCCGCGCACGCCCACAGCCCGCCCGACATACGTCGGGCGTTCATGGAGCGTCGGGAGGATGGATGGGAAGTGATCACGGGGCCATGCTAAGCCGTACTGCGCCGGTCGTCAACTCATCGACCGGACGCACGGCACGCCAGCCCTGCCGGCCCGCTAGTAGTCATAGAGCTGGTCGGCCGACACCTGGACGGTGACGGCCTTGTCTGCCAGCGGCCCGACAATCGCGCGCCCGGGCTGGGAGGTGTCCCGCTTGACAGGACGCCCCAGGGGTTCGCCCTGGGGATTGGTCAGGGCCACCACCAGCGGGTCCTTGAGCGTGAGCCCGCGCCGTGTCACCACCGCCGCTTCACCACTGGCCAGTTTGACAAAGCACCCCGGCGGGTAAATGCCGCACTCCTTGATCAGCGCCGCCGCCAGCGGATTGCCGCCGCTCTGTGCGTACAGATCCTTGGCCGCTTGGTGCGCCGGCTGCTTGTCGCGCCCGGCACGCGGGCTGTACTTGGCGGTGAAGTTGTCGATGAAACGGATCAGCTGTGACAGCTCGCCAGGGGCCTGCACATGCTGCGGATAGCCAGTGCCGCCCGGGCACTCGTGGTGCTGCTCCACCGCCTGCAGCCACTCGTCATCCTGCAGCCCGCTGGCGCGCAGCAGCGCCGCGGAGGCCAGGGGATGCGCGTCGATTTCCTGGCGCTGCTGCGGCGTCGGGGGCGTCCGTTGCATGGCCAGCTTGGCTTGCAGGCTGGCCATGCCTAGGTTCATGGTCAAGGCGGCACCGATCAGGCTCAGACGCCGGTTGTCTGCCCAACCCAGGCGTCGACTGACCAGGTGGCACAGAACGGCCACGTGCAGCGAATGCGCCTCCGGGTAACGTTGGGTCTGACTGTAATCATGGCGCACGATCAGAAAAATCATCTGATCGGTATGCGATTCCGGGCAGCCGGCAATCCGCACCACCATCTCACGCACCTGCTTGAGGAACTGGGGATCGGCGGGTGACTGCAGCAGCAGCCCCAGCCGGCGCAGCAATGCGTCCCAGCGTACGGAAAAGCGCTCCGTCGGCCGCTCAACGGCTTCGGACTCCCGGGCGGGCGGCACGTGCCGCTTGACTTCCTCGGTGTCCACAAACATGCCACGGTTGAGCAAATCCAACAACTTGGACTGCTCATGCAGCACCAGCCCCTTGGCCAGCAACAGGCGACCTGCCGCATCGCGCACACCGAACGGCAGTGGCACCCCCGGCTTCAGTATCTGGAATACCTGATCCAGCGAAATCATCTGCATAATTATTTTTTTGGCCCGTAGGCCCCTTCCCTACGGGATTTATAGCAGGATTTGATTTCTTCTTGAAGTCCCCTCCGGGTTTGCTATTAAATTGATAGCTGCTCGCGCAATCACCGCGCCAGCACTGGCGCCAATGCCCGTCCGGTGTGGGTACCCAGTCGCACCACCGCCTCCGGCGTCGCTGCGGCGGCGATGCGCCCGCCGTCCTTGCCGCCGTCCGGCCCCAGATCGATGATCCAGTCCGCCTCGGCGATGACGTCAAGGTCGTGCTCGATCACCACCACGCTGTGGCCACCGTCTACCAGGCGGTGCAGCACGCGGATCAGCTTGTCCACATCGGCCATGTGCAGACCTACCGTGGGCTCGTCCAGCACGTAAAGCGTGTGCGGCGCCTTCTGGCCGCGTCGGCCCACCTCGTCACGGACCTTGGTGAGCTCCGTCACCAGCTTGATGCGCTGCGCCTCGCCGCCGGACAGCGTGGGCGAGGGCTGGCCCAACGTCAGGTAACCCAGTCCCACGTCCTTCAGCAACTGCAACGGGTGCGCGATGCTGGGCATGGCGGCAAAGAACTCCACCGCTTCGTCCACCTCCATCTGCAGCACGTCGCCGATGCTCTTGCCGCGCCAGGTGACAGCCAGCGTCTCCGGATTGAAGCGCGCGCCCTTGCAGGACTCGCACAGCACCTTCACATCCGGCAGGAAGCTCATCTCGATGGTGCGCACGCCCTGGCCCTCACACGTCGGGCAACGGCCTTCGCCGGTGTTGAAGGAAAAGCGCCCGGCGGCGTAACCGCGTGCCTTGGCCTCCAGCGTCTCGGCAAACAGCTTTCGGATGGTGTCCCAGAATCCGATGTAGGTGGCCGGGCAGGAGCGCGGCGTCTTGCCGATCGGCGTCTGGTCCACTTCCAGCACGCGGTCCACTGCCTCGAAACCGGTGACGCCGGCGCAACCGCTCCAGGCCACGCCCTTGGCCGCCTGCGCCTCGCGCCCGGCCTTGGTGGCGCGCTGGCTCACCGCTGCCGCCACGTTGGCCAGCAGCACGTCGCGCGCCAGCGTGGACTTGCCGGAACCGCTGACGCCGGTCACCGCCACCAGGCGTTTGAGCGGCAGCTGGGCGGTGACGTCTTGCAGGTTGTGCAGTTTGGCGCCGTGCACGGTGAGCCATTGCAACCCCTGGTCCTGCACGTCGCGGCGCGGCTGCAGCGGGTGCCTCATGGCGTGCAGCAGGTAACGGCCGGTCTGTGAGTCTTCAGCGCGCGTCAGGTCTTCCACCGAACCTTCGGCCACCAGCCGTCCGCCGCGCTTGCCGGCGCTGGGGCCGATGTCGATCAGGTGGTCGGCGCGGCGGATGGTGTCCTCGTCGTGCTCCACCACCACCAGCGTGTTGCCGCGCTCGCTCAAGGTGTGCAGGGCATCGAGCAGGACTTGGTTGTCACGCGCGTGCAAGCCGATGGTGGGCTCGTCCAGCACATAACACACGCCCTGCAGATTGCTACCCAGTTGCGCGGCCAGGCGGATGCGCTGCGCCTCGCCGCCGGAGAGCGTGGGCGCGCCACGGTCCAGCGTGAGGTAACCCAGGCCGACCTGCTCCAGGAATTCCAGCCGGCTGCGGATTTCGGGCACCAGGTCGCGCGCGATGTCCGCTTCGCGGCCGGCGAGCGCGAGTTTCTCCACCCAGGCGCGCACATCGCTCACGCTCAGGCGCGCAATCTCGTGGATGCCGATGCCGGCGAACTTCACGGCGCGGGCCGTGGCATTGAGGCGCGAGCCCTCGCACGTCGGACAGGCCACATCGGCCACATCCTCGATCTCGGGCTCGGCAAAGGTCTGCTCGCGGCCTTTCTCCTTCTCGTCACGCACCGAGTCGTCGAGCGCCTTGCGCTGATCCTTGGTGAGCTTGACGCCGGTGCCCACGCAGTCCGGGCACCAACCGTGCTTGCTGTTGTAGGAGAACAGACGCGGGTCCAGTTCGGCATAGGAGGTGGCACAGACCGGACAGGCGCGCAGGGTGGAGTGCACATGCAGCGTGCCAATGTGCGCCGTGGTGCCGCCGCTTTTCATGACCTCGGCCAGGCCGTCCAGCTTGCTCAGCACATGCAGCACGCCCTTGCCGTGCTCCAGCGCAGTGGCCAGCGCCTGGCGCAATGTCGCCTCGTGGTCCGGGTCCACCGTGAGGCTGGCCACCGGCAGTTCGATGGTGTGCTCCTTGAAGCGGTCGATGCGCGGAAAACCCTGCGTGGGCAGGAAGTTGCCGTCCACACGCAGGTGGGTGTAGCCGCGCGGGCGCGCCCATTCGGCCAGCTCGGTGTACACCCCCTTGCGGTTCATGACCAGCGGCGCCAGCAGACCGATCTCCTGCCCCTTGAACTGCTTCATCAACTGGGCCAGGATGCTTTCGGCCGTCTGCGGCGCCACCGCCGCGCCGTCGTGGATGCAGTGCTGCACGCCGAGCTTGACGAACAGCAGGCGCAGGAAGTGCCAGACCTCGGTGGTGGTGCCCACCGTACTCTTGCGGCCGCCGCGCGATAGGCGCTGCTCGATCGCCACCGTGGGCGGGATGCCGTAGACCGCGTCCACCTCAGGCCGGCCGGCCGGCTGCACGATGCTGCGCGCATAGGCGTTGAGGCTTTCCAGGTAACGGCGCTGCCCTTCATTGAACAGGATGTCGAAGGCCAGCGTGGACTTGCCCGAGCCGCTGACGCCAGTAATGACGTTGAACTTGCCGCGCGGGATGGCGACACTCAGGTTCTTGAGGTTGTGCTCCTTGGCATTGACGATCTGGATGTCCTCGCTGGCCGCGGTGCGGACCGGCGCCGGCTTGGGCCCAGGCGTGAAAGCGGTACCGAGGTAACGCGCCGCACCTTCCTGCACGCCATGTACCTCGCCCATGGCCTGCGCATATTCGCGCAGGGCGCGACCGGTGTGGGAAGTCGGGTGCTGCCGCACCTCCTCCGGCGTGCCGACGGCCACCACCTGGCCACCGGCGTCACCGCCTTCGGGGCCGAGGTCGATGAGCCAGTCCGAAGCCCGCATCACATCGAGGTTGTGCTCGATCACCAGCAGCGAGTGGCCCGCATCCAGCAGCTTGCGCAGCGCGCGCATGAGCTTGGCGATGTCGTCGAAGTGCAGGCCGGTGGTGGGCTCGTCGAACAGGAACAGCGTGCCCTTCTTCGCCACCGCCTGCCGGCTGCTGCTCATGCTCTTGGCCGCCTCGGCCAGATAGCCAGCGAGCTTGAGGCGTTGCGCCTCGCCGCCCGACAGCGTGGGCACCGGCTGGCCCAGACGCACATATTCCAGCCCCACGTCCACGATGGGCTGCAGGGCACGGATGACGTCACGGTCGTTGGCAAACAAGCCTGCGGCCTCACTCACCGTGAGCGCCAGCACATCAGCCACGTTGAGCAGCCGTCCCCCGCGTTCGATGGTGATCTCCAGAATCTCCGGCCGGAAGCGTTTGCCGTCGCAGTCCGGACAGCGCAGGTAGACGTCGCTGAGGAATTGCATCTCCACATGTTCGAAGCCGGAGCCGCCACAGGTGGGGCAGCGGCCGTCACCGCTGTTGGCGCTGAACTTGGCCGCGGTGTAGCCACGCTGCTTCGACAGTGGCGCATTGGCATAGATCTCGCGGATCGCATCCCAGGCCCCCACATAACTCACCGGGTTGGAACGTGCCGTCTTGCCGATCGGCGACTGGTCGACGAACACCACATCCGCCAGTTGCTCGGCGCCGAGCAGGCGATCGAACGCGCCCGGAGCCTCGGTCGACCTACCGAAATGCCGCATCAGCGCCGGGGCCAGCACGTCCTGGATCAGGGTGGACTTGCCGGAACCGGAAACGCCGGTGACGCACACCAACCGCCCGAGCGGAATATCGACCGAGACATGTTTGAGGTTGTGCTCGGTGACCCCTTCCAGCAGCAGGCGCGGCGTGTTCTCGGCCACCATGCGCTTGAAGCCCATGCCGATCTGTTTGCGCCCACCCAGGTAGGCGCCGGTCAGGGTATCGGCCTGCTTCAGCGCCTCCGTGCCGCCGTCGAAGACGATCTGCCCGCCGCGCTCGCCCGGGCCGGGCCCCATGTCGATCATGCGGTCCGCCGCCAGCATCACGGCCGGGTCGTGCTCCACCACCACCAGCGTGTTGCCGGCATCGCGCAGGCGCTGCATGGCCTCGATGATGCGGTGCATGTCGCGCGGGTGCAGCCCGATGCTGGGCTCATCCAGCACGAACAGCGTGTTGACCAGCGAAGTGCCCAGCGCGGTGGTCAGGTTGATGCGCTGCACCTCACCACCCGAAAGCGTGCGGCTTTGCCGGTCCAGCGTGAGGTAGCCGATGCCGACATCGCACAGGTACTGCAAACGTGTGCCAATCTCCTCGAACAGCAGCTTGAGCGCCTGCGCCTCGCCCTCGCCATGCGTGGGCAAAGCCAGCTCGCGGGCACGGATGCGATCGAAGAAATCGCGCAAGCGGTCCAGCGGCAACAGCATCAGGTCGTGCAAGCACAGACCAGGCAAAGCCTCCAGCTGCGAGCGACTCCACTGCACGCCGGCGGGCATGAACCGTTTGGCGGGGTCCAGCACGGCATCGGCATCTTCCTTGGCGCCGATGCGCCAGAGCAGGCTCTCGGTCTTGAGGCGCGCGCCATGGCAGGTGTTGCACTGCGTGTAGCTGCGGTACTTGGACAGCAGCACCCGGATGTGCATCTTGTAGGCCTTGCTCTCCAGGTACTCGAAGAAGCGCTTGACGCCGTACCACTGCTGGTTCCATTTGCCGTTCCAGTTGGGCGAACCGTGGATGACCCAATGCTGCTGGTCAGGCGTCAGCTTGTTCCAGGCGGTGTCACGCGGGATGCCGGCAGCCTCCGCATGGCGCATCAGGTCGTCCTGGCACTCGGCCCAGGCCGGCGTCTGCATCGGCTTGATGGCGCCGGCGCGCAGGGTCAGCTTGTCGTTCGGGATCACCAGGCCGTAATCAACGCCGATGACACGCCCGAAGCCGCGGCAGACCTCGCAGGCGCCCACGGCGGAGTTGAAGGAGAACATGGACGGAATGGGATCGGCATAACGCAGATCGCTTTCCGGGCAATGCAGGCCGGTCGAAAACTTCCAGATCTCGGGCTCACCCTCGTCTTGCAGCCGGTAGACACTCAGACGACCGCTGCCACGTTTGAGCGCAACCTCGATGGCCTCGACCACACGCGCACGTTCGGCATGGCTGAGGCGAAAACGGTCGGCCACCACATCCAGCACCTTGCGCGGGCCCGCCGGTGTGGCCACTTCACGCTCGGCCTGTACCTTGGTGAAGCCACTGGCCGACAGCCACTGGGTGATTTCCTCCTCTGAAGTCGCCCCCGGCAACTCCACCGGGAAAGTGATGACCAGCCGCGGATCAGACAGGGCCCCCACGCTTGTCACTCCGTGTACTGCGCTGCCCCCCGAGGGGGCACCTTCACCTTGGGGCGGCCCGGCGGTGAAGGGGGCGTCGACACCCGCCGCTTGCGCCCGCGCCTGCAACTCGGCATAGATGCTCTCCGCCGAGTCGTGCCGTACCGGCAATGCCGTGACACGGTCGAACAACTGGCCGGCACGGGCGAACAGCAGCTTGAGATGGTCGTTGAGTTCGGTCATCGTGCCGACCGTGGAGCGCGACGAGCGCACCGGGTTGGTCTGGTCAATGGCGATGGCCGGCGGCACGCCCTCGACCTTGTCCACCGCGGGCTTGTCCATGCGGTCCAGGAACTGGCGCGCATAGGCACTGAAGGTCTCGACGTAGCGACGCTGCCCCTCCGCATACAGGGTGTCAAACACCAGGCTCGATTTACCCGAGCCGCTGGGGCCGGTGACCACCGTCAGCTCGCCGGTGCGGATGTCGAGATCAAGGTTCTTGAGGTTGTGCTGGCGTGCACCGCGGATGCGGATGGTCCCCTGGGTCATGGCGTGGCATCTTTCTAATCAGGCCAATCATTCTAGGCAGTCACGGCCGGATCGGCAGGACTGGGGACATGACAGTCCTGTTACAGCCGGATACCCCTGAAACGCCGCTTAAACTTCACAATTCGGGGAAAAAGGAGCAGGAGAAACCATGCGGAATTACAAAACCTTGTGCGCCACCTTGCTGGTGCTTGCCAGTGCCACCGCGCAAGCCCAGATCCTGATCGGTCAGACGGCTGGTTTCAGCGGTCCGGTGGCCGCGGGCGTCAAGGAAGTCACGGATGGTGCCAAGCTCTATATCGACAGCGTCAACGCCAAGGGCGGTGTCGGCGGGCAGAAGATCGAGCTGCTCTCGCTCGATGACAAGTTCGATCCCAAACTGGCCGGTGAGAACGCGCGCAAGCTGATCGAGGAACAGAATGTGGCGGCCATGTTCCTGACCCGCGGCACACCGCACACGGACGCCGTTCAGCCGCTGCTGGACAAGCATGGGGTTCCGCTGGTCGGCCCCTCCACCGGTGCCATGACACTGCACCAGCCGGTGCGCAAACACATCTTCAATGTACGGGCTACCTACCAGCGCGAAGCCGAGAAAGCCGTCACCCATCTGGCCACCATCGGCATGAGCAAGATCGCGGTGGTGTATGTCGATGACAGCTTCGGCGAAGATGGCCTGACCGGGGCGCAGAAAGGACTGGCCAGCGCCAAACTCAATGCCGTGGCGCTGGAAAAATTCGACCGCGTCAAACCCGACTTCTCCAAGATCGCGCCAGTGGTGGCCAAGTCCGGCGCGCAGGCCGTGGTCATGATCGCCGCAGGTGCAGCCGTGGTCGATGGCATCAAGGCCTTTCGCGCCGCCGGCAGCAACTGCCAGGTGGTGACCTTGTCCAACAACGCCTCCGGCGGTTTCATCAAGAGCCTGGGGGACAACGCCCGTGGCGTGATTGTGTCGCAGGTGTTTCCGCAGTCCCTGAGTTATGGTCTGGTCAAGGAAGCACAGGACCTCGCGCGCACCAAGGACATGGCGGAAGTCAGCCCGGCCATGCTGGAAGGCTTCGCCGCCGCCAAGGTGCTGGTGGAAGCCTTGCGGCGCACGGGCGGCAAGCCGACCCGCGACAAGATTCAAGCCGCGCTGGAAGGCATGAACAAATTTGATCTGGGCGGGCTGGAAATCAGCTACAGCCCCAAGGACCACACCGGTCTGGACTTTGCCGACCTGGCCATCATCACCTCCGACGGCCGTTTCCGCCGCTGACCCCGCCCGAGGCGTCAGCCCTTGAGGGCCTGCTCCAGCTCCTGGCAGGCTTTCGGCCCGAGTACCTCCTGGATCTTGGGCAGCAGCGCCAACAGCTCGTCGTAACCACTGGCCGCTTCCACCGCCAGATTGAGTTTGAAGCCGCGCAGGCCGAGGGATGCGGTCAGCCGGGTGGCGATCGGCCAGGCCTCGGCATAACGCACCTGGGGTGTTCGCGCACTGGCCGCAGCAGGCTGCGGCTCGCTCACGGCCAGAAGCCCTTCCGCCAGCATGTGGTCCACGTCGGCTTGCGTCACGCCAAGACCGGCCGTAGCGGCCAGCACCTGGTCCAGGGTTTTGGTTCCATCAAACAAAATGAAGGCCGAGCGCTGCCGCGCCGACAGCAGCGGAGAACGCTGCTTGAACGCCTGCTGCCCGACCTCAGTTTTTGAGTATTTCATGGCGATGGTGTGCGGCCTTGATGGCCGTCATTGTCTCCTCAGGACACCATCTTACTTGGCAGCGCTGGCAGCCGGCTCGGCAGGCGTGGCCGCCGGGGCGGGGGCCGGTGCCGAAGTTGCCGGCGCAGCAGCCGGGGCATGCGTCGGATCTTCGCCGTGCTTCTCGCCACCCATGTCCAGCTTATCGCCGCCTTTCATGATCACAAACATGGCCAGGACGGCAAAGATGATGAAGCCGATGATGATTTTCCACATGATTTTTTTCCTTTAAAAAAAAGGCCCTCTTCTGGAGGGCCTGTTGACCACCCGGATCCGGCGAGCCGGACCGGGAGGCTGATTGAAGCACAAGGCCTCAGTCGTTGGCGTAGATGTCCACGTCCTTGGTTTCACGGACGAACAGCATGCCGATGACAAAAGTCATGCCGGCAATGATGATCGGGTACCAGAGGCCGTTGTACATGTTGCCGGTCTGCGCCACGATGGCGAAGGCGGTGGTGGGCAGCAGGCCGCCGAACCAGCCGTTGCCGATGTGATACGGCAGCGACATGGAGGTGTAGCGGATGCGGGTCGGGAACAGCTCCACCAGCATGGCGGCGATCGGGCCGTACACCATGGTCACCAGGATCACGAGGTAGGTCAGGATGGCAATGACCATGACCTTGTCCACCTTGGCCATGTCAGCCTTGGCCGGGTAGCCGTGAGCCTTGAGGGCTTCGGCCACAGCCTTCTTGAACTCGCCGTCGAGCTTCTTGGCTTCGTCAGCCGGAATGCCCTTGGCGGTGTAGCTGGTGATGACCTGATCGCCAATCTTGATGGTGGCGGGGCCGGTGCCGACGATGTTGTCGTAACTCACCGAAGCGCCTGCCAGCACCTGCTTGGCGATGTCGCACGAGCTGGTGAATTTGGCGGTACCGGTCGGGTTGAACTGGAACGAGCACTCTTTCGGGTCGGCGGTGATGGTCACCTTGCTCGCTTGCTGAGCCTTGTACAGGTCAGGGTTGGCGGCCTTGGTCAGCGCTTCAAACACCGGGAAGTAGGTCACGACCGCCAACAGGCAGCCCGCCATGATGATCGGCTTGCGGCCGATCTTGTCGGACCAGGCGCCGAACAGGATGAAGAACGGCGTGCCGATCAGCAGGGAGATGGCCACGTAGATGTTGGCAGCGGCACCGTCCACCTTGAGCGCTTGCGTCAGGAAGAACAGGGCATAGAACTGGCCGGAGTACCAGACCACGGCCTGGCCGGCGGTCAGGCCGATCAGGGCCAGGATCACGATCTTCAGGTTTTTCCATTGGCCGAAGGCTTCGGACAGCGGTGCCTTGGAGGTCTTGCCTTCAGCCTTCATCTTGGCAAAAGCGGGGGACTCGTTCATGGACAAACGGATCCAGACCGAGATGGCCAGCAGCAGGATGGAGACGATGAAGGGAACGCGCCAGCCCCAGTCGGCGAAGGCAGCTTCACCGATCATGGTACGGGTACCCAGAATCACCATCAGGGACAGGAACAGGCCCATGGTGGCCGTGGTCTGAATCCAGGAGGTGTAGGCACCGCGCTTGCCCATCGGGGCATGCTCGGCCACATAGGTGGCAGCACCGCCGTACTCACCGCCGAGCGCCAAGCCTTGCAGCATGCGCAGGGCAATCAGGATCACCGGCGCGGCCACGCCGATGGTGGCGTAGTTCGGCAGGATACCCACGATGAACGTGGACAGACCCATGATCAGGATGGTCACCAGGAAGGTGTACTTGCGGCCGATCATGTCGCCCAGACGGCCGAACACCAGCGCGCCGAAAGGACGCACGATGAAACCGGCAGCGAACGCAAGCAGCGCGAAGATGAAGGCCGAACCGGCATCCAGCCCGCTGAAGAACTGCTTGGCGATGATGGCTGCGAGCGAACCGTAGAGGTAAAAGTCGTACCACTCGAAAACCGTACCCAGCGAAGAGGCGAAGATCACCTTCTTCTCTTCGGGGCTCATTGGCCTTGCGGCATGTGTAGCCATGTTATGTCTCCTTAAGGAATTGAATCCCCTGACGAGGGGACTGGCGTGCATTCTTGGAGACGGCACTGACCGCTTTCTTACATTGACCTTAGGGGATAACCCTGAGTTCCAGCGCCATTTGGCGCCCAAAAATCAGCGCCGGCGGGTCAGGCCCGGCGTCACATTCGTCACGGCATCCCAGCCTGGGCCGTCAAACCAAGTGTCACCCTCCAGGTAACGACGCAGCATCGGCAGACTGTCGAAGCCCCAGAACAATTTGCCGTCCACGGCCACGGCGGGCACACCGAACACGCCGGCGGCAATGGCCGCTTCGGTGTTGTCACGCAGCCGGGCCTTGACGGCCTCGTCATCCGGCGCGAGCGGCGGTGCCAGCTGTTCGCGCAACTGCTGCAAGCGGGGCGCATGGACCGCATCGGCCCCGCCGTGCCAGACATGATGGAACAGGGTTTCGCAAACATAGCGGTTGGGATCATCCCCGCCGGCACAGGCGATGGCCAGCCGCAACAGCGGCAACGGATTGAAAGGATGCACCGCGGGCATCTGGAGCGGGACCTGGTGCTGGTGCCCCAGCCACTGCACATGGCGGTAGGTCCAGTCGCGTTTGGCCGGCACCTCGGCCGGCCCGAGCTGGCCGTGGTGTTTCAGAATCGCCCCCAGCAACACCGGCTTGTAGCTCACCGAGTAGCTCAGACCCATCAGCGCCTCGGGCAACCGCTCGAAGGCCAGATGGGCGTAAGGCGAGATGAAATCCAGATAGAAGGTGATGTGCTTCACGGTCTCAGGCTCCTTGCGCTTTCTTGTGCTGCAGCGCGTTGCTCGATCCGGCTCCAGACTTCCCGCTTGTCGACGTCATTCATCGTCGACCAGTCCCGGATTTCCTGCAGCGTACGCAGACAGCCGACACACAAGACGCGCTGCTCGTCCATCTTGCAGACCGAAATACAGGGCGAAGGCACGTTTTGCGCCATCGCCCTTGCCTTGATTGCGCGAACCGCTATCGAATCAGTAGCATTGATGACATCCATGACCATCACCCGCGCTTGTTTAACAGCGCCGTGGCGGCACGCGAACCGGGTGCGCGCCCAAGGAAGTCGCTGATGAACTTGCCGGCATCCACCAGCTGATCGAGATCGATGCCGGTCTCGATGCTCAAGCCGTGCAGCAGGTAGACCACGTCCTCGGTCGCCACATTGCCGGTGGCACCCTTGGCGTAGGGGCAGCCGCCCAGGCCAGCCACGGAGGACTGGAAATTCCAGACACCCAACTCCAGCGCGGCGTAGGTGTTGGCCAAAGCCTGACCGTAGGTATCGTGGAAGTGACCGGAGACATCGTCCAGGCCGAAGTGGACCAGTGTCGCCTCGATGGCGCGCTGCACCTTGCGCGGCGTGCCAACGCCAATGGTGTCGGCCACGTCCACCCGCTGCACGCCGATGTCCTTCATCAGCTTGGCCAACATGCCCACCCGCTCGGGCGCCACCTCGCTCTCGTAAGGGCAGCCGACGGTGCAGCTCATGGCACCGCGCACACGGATGCCAGCCGCACGCGCGGCTGCCACCACGGGCGCAAAGCGCTCGATGCTCTCGGCGATCGAGCAGTTGATGTTCTTCTGGCTGAAGGCTTCGCTGGCGGCGCCGAACACCACGATCTCATCCGGCTTCGACGCCACCGCCGCTTCCCAGCCCTTCAGGTTCGGCACCAGCACCGAATAGCGCACATCCGCACGGCGGGTGATGCCGGCCATCACTTCGGCGTTGTCGCCCATCTGCGGCACCCACTTGGGGCTGACGAAACTGGTGACTTCGATCTCCTTCAGGCCCGCGTTCTGCAGGCGGTGCACCAGCTCGATCTTCACTGCCGCCGGCACCGGCTGCTTCTCGTTCTGCAGCCCGTCGCGCGGACCGACGTCAATCAGTTGGACTCGGGTGGGCAAATTCATTTCAATAGCCTTTTGTTGGATCCACGATACCGGCAATCGATTCCCCGCGCTCCAGGCGGGCGATCTTGGCGGCGATCTGTGCCACGCTCTCGTCGCGCAGCGTGCGTGCCGCGGTGTGCGGTGTGACGGTGATCTTCGGATGGCGCCAGAACGGGTGCCCGGCCGGCAGTGGTTCCTGGCGGAACACGTCGAGCGTGGCGCCGGCCAGGTGACCGTTGTCGAGCAACGGAATCAGGTCTTCCTCCACCAGATGTCCGCCGCGCGCCACGTTGATCAGGTAGCCACCGGGCCGCAGCTGCGCCAGCGTCTGGCGGTTCAGGATGCCCTCGGTCTCGGCCGTCAGCGGCAACAGGCACACCAGTACCCGCGTCTCCGCCAGGAATTCGCCGAACTGCTCCGCACCGGCATAAGACCGCACGCCATGAACCTGCCGGGGCGAGCGGCTCCAGCCGACCACGGGAAACTCGAAGGCCTGCACCGCGCGCGCCACGCGCTGGCCCAGCACGCCCAGCCCCATGATGCCGACGGAGAAATCCTGCCGCAGGCGCGGGCGCCGGAACGACCACTTGCCCTGCGCCACGTCCTGCGCGTAAAGATCGAATTCGCGGAAGTGGCGGATCAGCGCATGCACCACATACTCGGCCATCTGGACCGACATGCCGGCATCGTCCAGCCGCACCAGCTGGGTGGCCGGCTGAACCCTGAGCTGCGTCAGGGCATCAACCCCCGCCCCCAGATTGAACAGCGCCTTGAGGCCGGGCTGCTCATCGAGAAACGCCTGCGGCGGCGCCCAGACCACGGCGTAGTCGCCCGGCGGCGCGCCCGGCGCCCAGACCGCCACTTCGGCCTGCGGCAGGGCCGCGCGCAAGGCAGCCAGCCAAGGCTCGGCTTTGAAATCGGTACAACAGAAATAGATCTTCATGCGCCGAGCTTAAAGGCAGCCATGCGTGCCGCCGCGTCACGCAGCCGACAGTTTGAGCAGCTCGGCGCCTTCGGCCACCTGATCGCCCGGTGCGTACAGCAGCTCGGCCACCACGCCGTCAACTGGCGCGGCAATGGTGTGCTCCATCTTCATGGCTTCCATCACCGCCAGCACCTGGCCCTTGGTCACCTTGTCGCCGGCCGACACGGCAAACGACACCACCTTGCCCGGCATTGGCGCCGTCAGGCGGCCGCCCTCGGCCTGGGTCTCGCCGGCATGGGCCAGCGCATCAAGCACCGTGATCTGCGTCGCACCCTGCGGCAGGAAGACATGGGCCACGTCGCCGCCGCGCAGCACCTGCACACGCTGGCGCTGGCCGGCGAACAACAGGTCGATGCCATCGCCCTGCATGGCCATCTGCAACGGGCCAGTTGTCTCGCCCGCCTGCAGTTGCAAGGTGCCGTCATGCCCGTAAGTCAGCACAGCGGTGTGCGGCTCGCCATGAAACTCGAAGTCGAAATAACGCTGCGTCAGGCCGTGCGAACGCCAGCCGTCGCGCTGCGCCCAGGGGTCGACCCAGCCGGCGGCAGTCACGCTGGCCTGCTCCTGCAGCAGGGTGTGTGCCACCACACTGGCGGCGGCCAGCGGCAAGCCCACTTTCTCCTGATTGAACAACGCGGCCGATTCGCGCACGATCAACGCGGTATCAAGGTCGGCCTCGGCAAAAGAGTGGCTCTGCGCCACATGGCGCAGGAACTGCACATTGGTGCTCAGGCCGACGATGCGCGTGGCCGCCAGCGCGGCATCGAGCCGGGCCAGCGCCTGTTCGCGCGTCTCGCCGTGCACGATGAGCTTGGCCACCATCGAGTCGTAGAATGGGCTGATGGTGTCACCCTCACGCACGCCGGAATCAACGCGTACATCACTGCGTTCGAACGTGCTGCAGGCCGGCAGGCCATAGACCTGCAGCGTGCCGGTGGCCGGCAGGAAATGGTTGTCCGGGTTCTCGGCACAGATGCGTGCCTCGATGGCGTGGCCGTGGATCTTCAGTTGCTCCTGCTGCAAGGGCAGCGGCTCACCGGCGGCCACACGCAGCTGCCACTCCACCAGGTCCAGCCCGGTAATGGCTTCTGTCACTGGGTGCTCGACCTGCAGCCGCGTGTTCATCTCCATGAAGAAGAAATTCATCTTGCCGTCGCGCTGCTCGACGATGAATTCCACCGTGCCGGCACCGACGTAGTTGACCGCGCGCGCCGCCGCCACCGCCGCCTGGCCCATCTGCTGGCGCATCTCCGGCGTCATGCCAGGCGCCGGCGCTTCCTCCAGCACCTTCTGATGCCGGCGCTGCACCGAGCAGTCGCGCTCGAACAGGTAGACACAGTTGCCCTGCGTGTCGCCGAACACCTGGATCTCGATGTGGCGCGGCCGCAGCACGTATTTCTCGATCAGCACTGCCGCGTCGCCGAAGCTGTTGATCGCCTCGCGCTGGCACGACGCCAGCGAGGCCTCGAAGTCTTCGCGTTTTTCCACCACGCGCATGCCCTTGCCGCCGCCGCCCGCACTGGCCTTGATCAGGACGGGATAGCCAATGCGGTCCGCCTCGTGCTGCAGCAGTTTGGTGTCCTGGTCCGCGCCGTGATAACCCGGCACCAGCGGCACACCGGCTTTCTCCATCAGTCGCTTGGACTCGGCCTTCAGACCCATGGCCAGAATGGCGGAGGCGGGCGGGCCGATGAAGACCAGCCCGGCCGCAGCACAGGCCTGGGCAAAGGCCTCGTTCTCGCTCAGGAAACCGTAGCCCGGGTGGATGGCCTGCGCGCCGGTGGCCTGGGCCGCTTCGATGATGCGCTCCCAGCGCAGGTAGCTCTCGGCTGGCGCGCTGCCGCCGATGTGCACCGCCTCGTCGCACACGCTGACGTGTTTGGCGTTGGCATCGGCATCGGAATAAACCGCCACGGTGCGGATGCCCATGCGCTTCGCAGTCGCCGCGACACGGCAGGCAATCTCCCCACGATTCGCAATCAGAATTTTCTTGAACATGTGCTTATCCCCTTACATCCGGAACACGCCGAACTTGGTATCCGGAATTGGCGCATTGAGCGCAGCGCTCAGACCCAGCGCCAGCACGCGCCGCGTGTCGGCCGGGTCGATCACGCCGTCGTCCCACAGGCGGGCTGTGGCGTAGTAGGGATGGCCCTGGGCCTCGTACTGGTTGCGGATCGGCGCTTTGAAGGCCTCTTCCTCTTCCATGCTCCACTGGCCGCCCTTGGCCTCAATGCCGTCGCGCTTGACGGTAGCCAGCACGCTGGCGGCCTGCTCGCCGCCCATGACCGAGATGCGCGCGTTCGGCCACATCCAGAGGAAACGCGGGTTGAAGGCGCGGCCGCACATGCCGTAGTTGCCGGCGCCGAACGAGCCGCCGATGATGACGGTGAACTTGGGCACCTGGGCGGTGGACACCGCCGTCACCATCTTGGCGCCGTTGCGCGCAATGCCCTCGTTCTCGTATTTGCGCCCGACCATGAAGCCGGTGATGTTCTGCAGGAACACCAGCGGGATCTTGCGCTGGCAGCACAGCTCGATGAAGTGCGCGCCCTTGAGGGCCGACTCGCTGAACAGGATGCCGTTGTTGGCGACGATGCCCACCGGCATGCCTTCGATGCGGGCGAAGCCGCACACCAGCGTGGTGCCGTAGCGCGCCTTGAACTCGTCGAACTCCGAGCCGTCGACGATGCGGGCGATGATCTCGCGCACGTCGAAGGGCTTGCGGGTGTCGATCGGGATCACGCCATACAGCTCCTCTGCTGCAAATTTAGGAGCTAGCGGCGCAGCCGTGACAAGGCTCTGGGCCTTGTTTTTGTTCAAATTCTTGACCGCAGCACGCACCAGTGCCAGCGCGTGCAGGTCATTCTGCGCCAGGTGGTCGGCCACGCCGGACAGGCGCGTGTGCACGTCGCCGCCGCCCAGGTCCTCCGCCGTCACCACCTCGCCGGTGGCCGCCTTCACCAGCGGCGGGCCGCCGAGGAAGATGGTGCCCTGGTTCTTGACGATGATGGCCTCGTCGCTCATGGCCGGCACGTAGGCGCCGCCGGCGGTACACGAACCCATGACCACGGCGATCTGGGCAATGCCCAACGCGCTCATGTTGGCCTGGTTGTAGAAGATGCGGCCAAAGTGGTCGCGGTCCGGGAACACGTCATCCTGGTTTGGCAGGTTGGCGCCGCCCGAGTCCACCAGGTAGATGCAGGGCAGGCCGTTCTGCTGCGCCACCTCCTGCGCCCGCAGGTGTTTTTTCACCGTCATCGGGTAATAGGTGCCGCCCTTCACCGTGGCGTCGTTGCAGACGATCATGCAGTCCACGCCGCTGACACGGCCGATACCGGCGATCAGGCCTGCACAGGGCGCTTCGTCGTTGTACATGGCGTAGGCCGCCAGCGGTGACAGCTCCAGGAACGGCGAGCCGGGGTCGAGCAGGCGCTGCACGCGTTCGCGCGGCAGCAGCTTGCCGCGGGCCGTGTGCTTGGCGCGTGCCGCCTCGCCGCCACCTTGGGCTACCTTGCCCACCTGGGCGTTGAGGTCGTCCACCAAGGCGCGCATGGCCGAGGCGTTGGCCTGGAAGTCGGCCGAACGGGCGTTGAGTTTGCTTTCCAGAATCGGCATGGCTGTGCTTTCTGAACACCCGCCGGCACCACACCGGACGGAGTTGACGTTTACGTAAACGTCAATTGTGGCAGATTTCAGCCCAGGACTGACGGCAAATCCGCCATGTCGCGAAACACCTCGACGGCACCGGCACGCCGGAACACCTCGGCGTCGCCCTGCGGCACATAGGCGAACACCGTGGCGCCAGCCGCCACGCCGGCGGCAACACCGGTCAGCGTGTCCTCCACCACGGCGCAGCGTTGCGGCGGCGCGGCCAGGGCTGCAGCGGCCGCGAGGTAAACGTCCGGGTGCGGTTTGGAGCGCGGCATCTCGTGGCCGCTGAAGATGCGGCCGGCAAAGTAGTCGAGCAGGCCAACCTTGCGCAACTGCAGCTCGACCTTGTGGCGGTCAGCGCCGGAGGCGCAGGCGATGCGCGCGTCATGCCGGGCATGGATCTCATGCACCGCCGCTTGTGCATTGGCGATGACGGTCAGCTCGGCCTCCAGCGCGGCATTGCGCCGGGTTCGGAAACCGGCCAGCCAGTCTTCGGTCAGCGGCTGGCCGGTGTGCTGCTCGATGCGGGCCCGCTCGTCCTTGACCGCCTTGCCGACAAAGATGGACCAGCACGCCTCGGCCGTCAGTTCCCAGCCGCGCTCGGCCAGCATGTCGCGCAGCACGCGGTTGACGATGGGCTCGGAGTCCACCAGCACGCCATCACAGTCGAACAGGATTGCCTCAAACCGCATCACGCCCAATCACTATCAATTTGATAGCTGCCAGCGCAGTATCCATGAGATCCAGGCATCGATTTCATTGATGATCGCCGTCGACGTAATACCAGCGACCGTCCTCGCGCACAAAGCGGCTGCGCTCGTGCAGGCGCACGGCGCGGCCGGACGGCTCGCGCAACCGGGCCACGAACTCGACCTCGGCATGGCCATCGTCGATCACCCGGTGCTTGCGTACCTCCAGCCCCAGCCATTTGGCACCCGCATCGAAGCTCACCCGCGACGGCCGCTTGCTGGTTTGCCAGGTAGCCAACAGGTAGTCGGCCCGCTCCCGCACGAAGGCCGTGTAACGCGAACGCATCAGCGCCTCGGCATCGGGCGCCGGCGTGCCGTCAAAATCGTCAACGTAGCGGCCACAGCAGTCCGCATACGGCAGCCCGCGGCCGGCGGCGTCAAGCCGCCCGCAGGGACAGGCCGCCACGTCAGCCACCCTTCTTCGCCTTGCGCTCTTCCAGCGTCTCGACCGGACCGCCCTGCTTGACCCACTCGGCGAAACCGCCGTCGATGTGGGCCACGTTGGTCATGCCCATGTCCTGCAGCGTCTTGGTGGCCAGCGCGCTACGCCAGCCGGCGCCGCAGAACAGGATGAAGTGTTTGCTCTCGTCGGCCCACATCGGCTTGTGGTACGGCGACTCGGGATCGACCCAGAACTCCAGCATGCAGCGCGGCGCATGGGTGCTGCCGGTGACGGTGCCGTCCTTCAGCTCGCGCACGTCGCGAATGTCGACGATGTGCACTTTCGGATCGTCCAGCATGGCCAGTACCTCGGGCACGGTGTAGGTCTTGACCTGGGCCATGGCCTCGTCGACGAGGGCGCGGAATCCTTTGGTGATGGGCATGGTGTGTCTCCGGAATGGGAAGGTGCGGCCCTGATGAGGTCGCCCGGGAAGCTGGCTGAAATTGTCGCATGGCCGGCCGCCAAGAACGCGACTCAAGCCACCGGACCAGGCGCACTGCGCGCGCCTCCCATCTGAAGTATCATCGCCGCCGACTTGAGTTCAGAGACATGGCAAACGAAGTGGGATCCATCAGACAGGCAGGCGCCTCCACCGCAGTCAAGGGGCTGGTGAGCAGCCGGCCGCTGACGCCCCGCGTCTCGACCTACGACCCCTACGCCGACGCCCAGGCCAAGCGGCAGGCCAAGGCCGAGCAGATGCAGATCATCCTCAACACCATGGGCCAGCCCACCGGCCGGCTGATCAGCTTCGTCGTCTGACGGCAGCCAAAGCGCGCCAGCGGCTCAGGCCAGTGCGCGCTGGATCAGGATCTTCTGCACGTCACTGGTGCCTTCATAGATCTGGCACACCCGCACGTCGCGGTAGATGCGCTCGACCGGAAAGTCGCTCACATAACCGTAGCCGCCCAGCGTCTGGATGGCGGTGCTGCACACCGCTTCAGCCATCTCGCTGGCAAACAGCTTGGCCATGGCCGCTTCCTTCAGACAGGGCCGGCCGGCATCACGCAACGCCGCGGCGTGCCAGACCAGCTGGCGCGCCGCTTCGATCTTGGTCGCGCACTCGGCCAGGCGAAAACCGACCGCCTGGTGGTTGAAAATCGGCTGGCCGAAGCTCTCACGCTGCTTCGCGTAGTCGAGCGCCACCTCGAAGGCGCTGCGCGCCATGCCGATGCTTTGCGCCGCAATGCCGATGCGTCCGCCTTCCAAGGCGCCGAGTGCGATCTTGTAGCCCTCGCCCTCGTTGCCGATCAGGTTCTCGGCCGGAATGCGGCAGTTGTCGAAATTGATCTGCGCCGTGTCGCTGCTGTGCTGGCCCAGCTTGTCTTCCAGCCGCGCCACCACATACCCCGGCGCATCGGTCGGCACCAGGAAGGCGCTCATGCCTTTCTTGCCGGCGCCCTTGTCGGTGACGGCAATCACGATCGCCACGTCGCCGTTCTGGCCGCTGGTGATGAACTGCTTGACGCCGTTGATCACATACCCGTCGCCGTCTTTCTCGGCCGTGGTGCGCAGCGAGGAGGCATCGGAGCCGACGTGCGGCTCGGTCAGGCAGAAGGCACCGAGCAGCTGACCCTGCGCCAGTGGCGTGAGCCACTGCTTCTTCTGCTGCGCGTTGCCGTAACGCATGAGGATGGCATTCACCGGGCAGTTGGTGACAGAAATCGCCGTGCTGGTGCCACCGTCACCGGCGGCAATCTCTTCCAGCACCAGCGCCAGTGTCAGGTAATCCAGGTTGGCTCCGCCAAATTCTTCCGGCACGCAGATGCCGTAGGCGCCCAGCGCGGCCAGGCCCTGGTGCGCCTCTTTCGGGAAATGGTGTTCCTTGTCCCAGCGCGCCGCGTTCGGCCACAACTCCTGTTTGGCAAACGCGCGCACCGCGTCGCGGATCATTTCCTGGTCTTGGGTCAGCAGCATGGGCTTGTCTCGCTTGTCTTGTTCAATTGACGTTTACGTCAACGTCAATTATGCCCCTGCCGCCGGCGCGGCCGTCAGAACGTGTCGTAACGCCGGCCGTCGTGATGCAGGAAGGCGCCCTTGTGCTCCGGCCTCAGGCCGGCCAAGGTGCGGCGCATGGCGGCCACGCTCTCCTGCACCGACAAAGGGGCGGCGGCACCGCCCATGTCGGTGCGCACCCAGCCCGGGCACAGCGCCACCAGGATGGCCCCCGGGTAGTCGTGCTGCGCGGCGACCACCGCCATGTTGAGTGCCGCCTTGCTGACGCGGTAGGTCCAGCCGAAGCTGGACTCCACGGCACCGATCTGTCCCATGCCGCTGGTGATGAAAGCGAACTTGCCGCCCTGGCGCGAAGCCGCCACCAGCGGCGCTACTTGCGGGATGGCCTGCATGGCGCCCAGCACATTGGTGTGCATGATGCGATCAAACTCGGGTTGCGTCGGCGGCGTGTCGGCGCCGCTGGTGCTGTAGACGCCGGCCACGTAGAGCGCCAGGTCGATCTCTTCGCCATCAAGCTGCCAAGCCAGGCCGCTGATGCTGGCCGGGTCGGCCACGTCGAGTTTGAGGGCCGTGGCGCCGAGCTCGCGCAAGCGCGCCAACCCGGTCGCATCACGCGCGGTGGCAATCACACGCTCACCCGCTTCGGCGTATTGCCGCACAAACTCCAGGCCAATGCCACGGGAAGCGCCAATGACCAGGATCGTTGCCATGTGCGCTTTCAGAGCCGGAAGGTACCGACCAGCTGGTTCAGGTGCTGGGCCTGTTCACGCAGACTCATGGCGGCAGCGGTGGACTCCTCCACCAGCGCGGCATTCTGCTGCGTGGCCTGGTCCATCTGCGTCACTGCTTCACCCACCTGCGCCACACCCTGACTCTGTTCGGAGCTGGCGGCACTGATCTCGCCCATGATGTCGGTCACGCGGCGGATCGAGGCCACCACCTCGCTCATGGTGCTGCCCGCCTGGTCCACCAGGGCGCTTCCTTGTTCGACGCGCTCCACGCTGTCGGTGATCAGGGTCTTGATTTCCTTGGCGGCTTCGGCACTGCGGCCAGCCAAGCTGCGCACCTCGCTGGCCACCACGGCAAAGCCGCGGCCCTGTTCGCCGGCACGGGCGGCTTCGACCGCCGCATTCAAGGCCAGGATGTTGGTCTGGAAGGCGATGCCA
>NZ_BCWP01000006.1 GCF_001592265.1 Curvibacter delicatus NBRC 14919
TCAGCAAATCCTTAACGCGATCCCAAGCGAACGAAGTTTCTTATTCGCGGGCCCCCACGGAACCGGCTTTGCCGGGCCGCTGGGTGCGCTCCCTGCAAGGGGGCTGAGGACTGCGGCTCCAAGCCTGCCTGCGCAGGTTTGGACAGGCCGAAGAGCCTTGGCCTCCGGCCGAGGTCCCTCGGCGATGAGCGACACGAAGTGCGCGTAGCCTGGGGGTGGGCCTATCTCATACCTTCCACTTATTCAGCAGTTGCGCCGGACGCATGCGGTCGTAGCTCTCGAAGGGCTGGTGAATCCAGGGATTGCTCGGCAGATGGTCGACCGAGAAGTCGGGCTTGAAGCTGGAATGGGCTTTGGTCCAGATCACGGCGCTGCGCAATTCGGTGATGGCCGGATATTTCTCACGCAGCATCAGCATGACCGCATCCAGGGTATGGCCCGAGTCCGCCAGATCGTCCACCAGCAGCACGCGCCCGGCGATCTCGCCCTGCGGGGTGGTGATGTACTTGGCAATGTCCAGGTTGCCCTGGGTCGTGCCGGCGTTGGCGCGGTAGGAACTGGTGGAGACGATGGCCAACGGCTTTTCGAAAATGCGCGACAGGATGTCGCCCGGACGCATGCCACCGCGCGCCAGACACAGGATGGTGTCGAACGCCCAGCCGGACTGGTGGACCTTGATGGCCAGCTTCTCGATCAGGTTGTGGTACTCGTCGTAGCTCACGTACAAGTGCTTGCCATCTTCCGTCAACATCCGGTTGCTCCTTTATTTGTAGCTGTTCGCGCAATACCCACAAGGGGAAAAGCCACTTTTCATCAAAAATGACTAATCGGCAATGTAGGGGTGCCGCATCATGATCGTGTGGTCACGGTCCGGGCTGGTCGAGATGATGTGGATCGGCACGCCGGTGGCGTGCTCGATACGCTGCAGGTACAGGCGGGCATTGATCGGCAGCTTGTCGTACTGCGTCACACCGACCGTGCTCTCGCTCCAGCCGGGCATGGTCTCGTAGATCGGCTTGCAGCGCGCAATCTCGTCGGCGCCCATAGGCAGGATGTCGATGGTCTCGCCGTCGAGTTCGTAGCCGGTGCACAGCTGCAGTTCCTTCAGGCCGTCGAGCACGTCGAGTTTGGTCAGGCACAGGCCGGTCAGGCCGTTGACCTGGGCCGAGCGCTTGAGCAATGCAGCGTCGAACCAGCCGCAGCGGCGCGAACGGCCGGTGGTCACGCCCTTCTCGGCGCCCACAGTGCTCATGTGGTAACCCGGCGTACCCGGGGTTTCCCAGTCGAGCTCGGTCGGGAACGGGCCACCGCCGACGCGCGTGCAGTAGGCCTTGGTGATGCCCAGGATGTAGTGCAGCATGCCCGGGCCGACGCCGGAGCCGGCCGCCGCATTGCCGGCCACACAGTTGCTGGACGTCACGTACGGGTAGGTGCCGTGGTCGACATCCAGCAGCGTGCCCTGCGCGCCTTCGAACAGCAGGTTGGCGCCATCGCGATTCGCTTCGTTGAGTTCGCGCGAGACATCGGCCATCATCGGCTTGAGCAGTTCGGCATGGCGCATGGCTTCGGCATAGACCGCGTCGAACTGCACCGCGCCGTCCTGGATGTAGGGCTTGAGCGCATCGGGGAAGGCAAAGCTCTTTGAGCCGAGGAAGGTGGTCAGCACATGGTTGTGCAGCGCCAGCAGTTCTTTGAGCTTGGCGGCAAAACGCTCGGGGTATTTGAGGTCCTGCACGCGCAGGGCCCGGCGGGCGATCTTGTCTTCATAGGCCGGCCCGATGCCGCGGCCGGTGGTACCGATCTTCTCGGTGCCGCCCTCCTCGCGTGCCGCTTCGCGCGCCACATCGAGCGCCGCGTGGAACGGCAAAATCAGCGGGCAAGCCTCGCTGATGCGCAGGCGCGAGCGCACCTCGACACCGGCCTTCTCCAGCCCTTCGATCTCTTCGAACAGCTTGCCGGCCGACAGCACCACGCCATTGCCGATGTAGCACTTCACGCCCGGACGCATGATGCCGCTGGGAATCAGGTGCAGTGCCGTCTTGACGCCGTTGATCACCAGCGTGTGGCCAGCATTGTGGCCGCCCTGGAAACGCACCACGCCTTGCGCGCTCTCGGTCAGCCAGTCGACCAGCTTGCCCTTGCCTTCGTCGCCCCACTGGGTGCCCACGACAACGACGTTACGTCCTTTGGTTGCATTCATTTCGGTTTTCTCAAAACAAGGTTTCGGCCCCGGCGCGGCCTGTCCCCAGGCCATGCTTCGGTGCTCAATCACTCAAATGGCGCTCAGCACCCACTGCCCGGCCACCTCGATCAACTCGCGGTCGCACTGGAATTCATCGATTTCGCTTTCATGGCCCGGCAACACGCAGACCACGGTCTCGCCTTGCCCGCGCAGGCGCGCAATGGCCTGGCGCAGGGCCGGCGATTCGCCCCAGGGCGCACGGATGGCCGCGCGCAGCGGGCGCGTGGCCACGGCCCCGACCAGGGTTTTCAGATCCAGGCTGAAGCCCACCGCGGGCCGTTTGCGACCGAACACGGCACCGACTTCGTCATACCGGCCGCCACGCAGCAGCGCGTCGCTGGCACCTTCAGCATAGACGGCAAAACGCACGCCGCTGTAGTAGGCGTAACCGCGCAGGTCGGCCAGATCGAAACTGAGCTGGGTGCCTTCCAGCTGGCGCGCCAGCCACTTCAAATTTGATAGCGCCTCGCGCACAGCCGGCAAGGGCGGGAGCACCTTTTCGGCCTTATCCAGCACAGAGACGTCACCGTAGAGTTGCAGCAGCGCCAGCAGGCCCTGGCGCGAAACCGGCGGGAAATCCTGCGTGAGCTGGGTCAATGCCGTCACATCCTTGGCCGCCAGCGCGGCGTGCAGCTGGGCCAGCGCGTCAGCCTCGACCGTCACATCGGCCAGCAGTGCGTTGACGATGCGGACATCCGCCATGTCGACGGTGAATGCGGACAGCTGAGCCGCCTTGAGGCAGTCCAGCGCAAGCTGTAAGGCCTCCAGATCGGCTTCCAGCCCGGCATGGCCATAGATCTCGGCACCGAACTGCAACGGCTCGCGTGTGGCATGCGGGCTGGCCGGTCGCGTGTGCAGCACCGGACCGCAGTAGCACAGGCGGGCCACGCCGCGGCGGTTCAGCAAATGGGCATCGATGCGGGCGACCTGCGGCGTGGTGTCGGCGCGCAGGCCCATGGAGCGGCCGGACAGCTGATCGACCAGCTTGAAGGTCTGCAGGTTGAGCGCCTGCCCGGTGCCCGTCAGCAGGGACTCCAGGTGCTCCAGCAGCGGCGGCATGACCAACTCGTAGCCATAGCAGCGCGCCATGTCCAGCAAATCGCGGCGTAGTTCTTCGATGTGGCGCGCCTCGGAAGGCAGGACATCGGCAATGTGATCCGGCAGGACCCAGGCAGACATGGAATTTGGGGATGCTGTTAAAAACGTGATTTTACCGGGCTTGGCGCCCGAACAAAATCAGGCTGGTTTCAGGCACGGCTCAGAGCGTCTGCCACCACAGCCACATTAGGCCGGCCAGAATGCTGCAGAGACCGAAAAACCGGATCTGGCCGTCACTCAGCTGCAGGATCTGCGCAAACATGCGACGCCAGCCGCCAGGCGAAAGAAAGGGAAACAGGCCCTCGATCACCAGGACCAGGGCCATGGCCAGCCAGAAGGAATCGCCGTCCACGCTTTATTTTTTCGCGGCCGCCGGCGCAGCCGAACCACGGAAGACCTTGAAGAACTCCGAGGACGACGGGTCCAGCACCATCACGTCGCTCTTTTTGGAGAAGCTGGCCTTGTAGGCCTCCAGGCTGCGGTAGAACTGGGCAAACTGCGGGTCACGCCCGAAGGCCTCGGCATAAATGCGTGCCGCTTCGGCATCACCCTCGCCCTTGACCTTCTGTGCATCACGGTAGGCATTGGCGATCGTCACCTCGCGCTGGCGGTCGGCGTCGGCACGAATTTTTTCACCTTCAGCACCACCCGTCGAACGCAGCTCGTTAGCCACCCGCTTGCGCTCGGCCTCCATGCGGCGGTACACCGACTCGGTGATGGCATCGACGTAATCAGCCCGTGTGATGCGGACATCCACCACATCCACGCCCCAAGGCTTGGCGCCGCGAACCTTCTCCAGCACTTCAGCCTTGACGTCGGCCATCAGCGCCTCACGCTTGAGCGACAGCAGCTCCTTCACCGTGCGCTTGTTGATTTCCTCCTGGAAAGCATTGCGCACCACGCGGTTGAGCTGACTGGCGCCGGCCGCCTCGTTCAGGCCGACGTTGCGGATGTACTCGGTCGGGTCGGTGATGCGCCAGCGCACATACCAGTCGATCACGACACGCTGTTTTTCAGCCGTCAACATCGGCTCGGTGTCCGTGCTGTCGAGCGTCAACAAGCGCTTGTCGATGTAGGTCACGTTCTGGAACGGCGGCGGCAGCTTGATGTTCAGCCCCGGTTCGGTGATGACCTCCTTGATCTGACCCAAGGCATACACCACACCGAACTGCCGCTGATCGACCACGAACAGCATGGAACTCGCCAGCGCCAGCAGCACCAGCAACGAAGAAATAGCAAATCCAACCCGGTTCATTCTGGGCTCCTATCGGGTTTCACGGTCACGCGAACGGCCACCGTCGCGGGTGCGGGCATCGAGTGGTGACGTCGCGGGCAGCGTCGGAACTGCAGGCGCTGCCGGTGCAGCAGCAGGCTGCGCAGCGGCTTCACTCGCACTCATCTGCATGATCTTGTCCAGCGGCAGGTACAGCAGATTGGACCCTTGCTTGGAATCGACCAACACCTTGGTCACGTTGCCGTAAATCTGCTGCATGCTCTCCAGATAGAGGCGATCACGCGTGACCTGCGGCGCCTTCTGGTACTCGGTCAGGATGGCGCGGAAACGCTGCGCATCACCCTGCGCCTGCGCCACGATGCGTGCCTTGTAGGCCTCGGCCTCTTCCTTCAGGCGCGAAGCGGTACCCAGTGCGCGCGGCACCACGTCATTGGCATAGGCCTGCGCCTCGTTCTTGGCACGCTCACGCTCCTGACCGGCCTTGAGCACGTCGTCAAAGGCGGCCTGCACCTGCTCGGGCGGACGCACACCGCCCTGTTGCAGGTTGATGCCAACCACCTCAATACCGACCTTGTAGCGGTCCAGGATGGTCTGCATCAGCTGGCGCACACGCGGCGCGATCTGATCGCGCTCTTCGGACAAGGCCGAATCCATCTTCATCTTACCGACCACCTCGCGCACCGCCGTTTCTGCAGCCTGCACCACCGCCTCGCTCGGACTCTTGCTCTCGAAGAGGAAGGCACGTGCATCGTTCAGACGGTATTGCACGGCAAACTTGATTTCGACGATGTTCTCGTCTTCGGTCAGCATGGCCGATTCGCGCAGGCCAGTGGCCTTGATCACGGTGTCGCGCCCCACGTCGACGGAACGGATCTGGGTCACGAAGACCAGCTCATGACGCTGAATCGGGTACGGCAAGCGCCAGTTGAAACCGGCCCCCACTGTGGACTTGTAACGACCGAACTGGGTGATCACAGCCTGCTGGCCTTCCTGCACGATGAAGAAACCCGTGCCCAGCCAGATCAGCACGGCAATGCCGGCGATCAGCCCAATGCCCAAGCCGGCATTTTTCATGTCGGGCTGGAAACCGCCACCGGAGCCGCCACCGTTGTTGCCCGGACGGCCGCCGCGCCCGGAACCGCCGCCAAAGAGGCCGCCGAGCTTGCGGTTGAAATCACGCCACAGTTCGTCCAGATCCGGCGGCCCCTGGTTGGGCCGCTGATTCTGGCCTCGCCCTTGGCCATTGGCCGGCGGCGGCACATCGGACTCCGGCCGGGACGGCTCAGGTTTGCTGCCGTCGGCAGGCTTGTCGTCGCCACGGCCCCAGCGGGGATCGTTCAGGTTGAACATGCCCCGGATGCGGCCCGACCATTCCGCCCAGCGAAAGGCGCTTAATTGGAGTTTCATCGTTTCGTCTCGTCTAGGTCTCTGGCTGGATTGTGCCCAATCAGGAATCGCTTGGATGATTTTCGGTGGAAAGTGCCTCCACCCCTTCCGGAAATTCCCGTCCGGCCTCGCTGGCGCGGCGCGCCAGCAACTGGCGCAAGCCCTGCAAGCCCAGCCCCTTGCGCGCACTGACGAAGATCCGGGGGGTTGCCACACCATCCAGGTCATAGGTGTCTTCGAGCTGCAGCGGGCGGCGCGCCTCATCGAGTGCATCGAACTTGTTGAAGACCAGCACCTGGGGAATGTCCGCAGCACCGATTTCGGCCAGCACACGCTGCACTTCCGCAATCTGCTCAGGATAGTTCGGATTGGCGGCATCGACCACATGCAGCAGGAGATCGGCATCGACCGCCTCCTGCAACGTCGCCTGGAAGGCATCGATCAGACCGTGCGGCAGGTCACGGATGAACCCCACCGTATCGGACAGGGAAACCGAACGCCCCGCCTCGCCCAGGTACAGCTGTCGCGTGGTGGTGTCCAAGGTCGCAAACAGTTGGTCGGCCGCATAGGCACGCGCCTTCACAAGCGCATTGAACAGCGTGGACTTGCCGGCGTTGGTATATCCCACCAGTGAAATGTTGAAGGCCTCGCGCCGCTCGCGCTGGCGACGTTGGGTCTGGCGTTGCCGCTTGACCTTGACCAGCCGCTCCTTGGTGCGTTTGATGGCCTCATTGATCATGCGGCGATCCAGCTCGATCTGCTTCTCGCCCGGGCCACCGCGCACACCGGCTCCACCGGTCTGACGCTCCAGGTGGGACCAGCGCCGCACCAGGCGCGTGCTAAGGTATTGCAGCCGCGCCAGTTCGACCTGCAGCTTGCCCTCATGGCTGCGCGCACGCTGGGCGAAGATCTCCAGAATGAGCAAGGTGCGGTCGTTGACCGGCAGCTCCAGATGCCGCTCCAGGTTGCGCTGCTGTGCCGGGCTCAGGCTCTGGTCGAACAGCACCTCGGTAGCACCGAGTTGCTGCGCCAGCAGCTTGATCTCGTCGGCCTTGCCGCTGCCCACGAACAAGGCAGCATCGGGCGCCCGACGCTTGCAAGTGATGCGTGCAACCGGTTTCAGGCCTGCAGTTTCAGCCAGCAGGCCCAACTCTTCGAGTTCGGCGTCAAAATGAGGCAGACCAAAGTCCACCCCCACCAGAATGGTCGGTGCTGGGGTCTTGTCGGGCAAATCAGTCAAATGGAACGCAGCCTGGATACAGGCTCAGAAAAAACGTTTCTCAGGCGGCCGTGCCCCACATGGCCTCAAGGGGTACCGGCAGACGGCTCGGCTTCGCCGGTGGAGAAATTGACGGCACGCCCCGGCACGATGGTGGAAATCGCATGCTTGTAGACCATCTGCGTGACGGTATTGCGCAGCAGCACGACGTACTGGTCGAACGACTCGATCTGGCCTTGCAGCTTGATCCCGTTGACAAGGTAGATGGACACCGGCACATGCTCGCGCCGCAGTGTGTTCAGAAAGGGGTCTTGCAAAAGCTGACCTTTGTTGTTGCTCACGATATTCTCCGTGTTCAAAAGTTCTGTAGAAGTTGCCACCTTACCACAGTAGGCTGGTTTGTGGTTGACTGGCGAGGCAAAACCCCCATGGGAAGGCGAAAACTAGCCGGCGTCCTTGTCCGCGTAGGGATTGTGCGAAGTTTTCATCTCGATGCGCAAGGGCGTGCCGACCAGATTGAACTCTTTGCGAATCCGCCCTTCCAGGAAGCGTTTGTAGGCATCGGTCACATGCTCCAGCGAGTTGCCGTGAATCACAACCAATGGCGGGTTCATGCCGCCCTGATGGGCATACCGCAACTTGGGCCTGTAGATACCCGTCTTCTTGGGGGTCTGATACTGCACCGCCTCCTGCAGCAGGCGCGTCAAGACCGGCGTAGGCATCTTGCAGTTGGCCGACTTGTGTGCCTGGATGATGGAGGCCCACAACGGCCCCAGTCCCTGCCGCTTCTTGGCAGAAATGTGATGCAGGTCCGCGAACTTGAGAAAGGAAAGCCGGGTTTCGATGGATCGCTGCAACAGCTCGCGCTGGTAGTCGTCCACCGCATCCCACTTGTTGACGGCCAACACCACGGCACGACCACTTTCGAGGATGTAGCCGGCAATGTGGGCATCCTGATCGGTGACGCCCTGCGTCGCATCCAGCAGCAACAACACCACATTGGCCGATTCGATGGCTTGCAGGGTCTTGACCACGGAAAACTTCTCGATGGCCTCAAACACCTTGCCCTTGCGGCGCAGCCCGGCCGTGTCGATCAACTCGAACCGCTGACCGTTACGCTCAAACGGCACGCTGATGGCATCGCGCGTGGTCCCCGGCATGTCGAACGCCACCAGGCGCTCCTCGCCAAGCCAGGTGTTGATGAGGGTCGATTTGCCAACATTGGGCCGGCCAGCCACCGCCAGCTTGATCAGTCCAGGATCACGCGCCTCGTCGTCCTCGTCCGGATCCGGCAGATTCAGGGGCTCAAGAGCCAGTTCCACCAGGGAACGGATGCCTTGGCCATGGGCCGCCGAAACCGGATAGACCTCGCCCAAACCGAGTTCGAAAAACTCGGCGAGCTGCACCCCTTCCTTCATGCCCTCGGCCTTGTTGGCCACCAGGATGCAAGGCTTGCCCAGACGGCGCAGGTAACCGGCAATATCGTGATCCTGCGCCGACAGCCCCTGACGGGCATCGACCACAAAGATCACCACATCGGCCTCGGCCACGGCTTGGCGCGTCTGCTTGGCCATCTCCTTGTAGATGCCGGCACCGGCGTCCGGCTCGAAGCCTCCGGTATCGATGACGATGAACTCGTGCTTGCCCAATTTGCCGTTGCCGTAATGGCGATCGCGCGTCAGGCCAGCAAAGTCGGCCACGATGGCATCACGGGACTTGGTCAGCCGGTTGAAAAGCGTCGATTTACCGACGTTTGGGCGCCCCACGAGGGCCAGGACCGGTTTCATGCAGAAAAGCCTTGTTTATTCAGGCCGGAAGCCAAAGACGCCGCCACCGCGCGTCACGACCACCAGCGTATTGCCGGCCAGCACCGGGGCGGCAACAATTGCCGTTCCATCCGTGCTGACGCGGGCCATGGGCGAGCCATCTTCGCGCGAGAGGAAATGCAACAAACCGGTCCCATCCCCCACCACCACGGAGCGACCCGCAGCCAAGGGCGTGCCCAGATTGCGGTAACGCAACAATTCCTGTGTCCAGGCGCGTTCGCCATCGGCACGACGCCAAGCCACCACCGTACCGTCGGCCTCCGCGCCAAAAATGAAGTCCCGATCGCCCCGCACCCCTGTGGCACCGGTTGCCGGCTTGGTCCACAAAACGGTGCCACGTGCCGCATCCGCGCAACCCACCGCCGCCTGGAAAGCACGTGCACAAATCACAGTGCCTTCTCGACTGACGCCTGCCACCAGGTCCACCAGGCGCTCGATATCGTTCACACCGCGCGGTGAAGCAATGGCGGCCTCCCAGCGTACGCTGCCGTTGAGCGGGTTCAATCCCACCAGCTTGCCCGACAAGCCAACGACCAATGTATCGCCCACGGCCATCAACACGCCGGCCTGACGCAGCACCAAGGCCTCTCCCGAGCGCTGCTGCTGCCACAGGCGGCGACCGGATTGGCCATCGAATGCGCTGACCGTGCGGTCCGCCCCGAGCACAAAAACACGGCCGCCCGCCACCAGGGGGGCCGTCAGGCTGACAGCGTTGAGACGCTGACGCCACGTTTCGCGTCCTGCTTCCAGGACAACGACCTCGTTACCGAGGGTAACGACGGCAGCACGCTGACCATCGTAGCCAATCCCTGCGCTCAATGGGCTTCCAAGCGAGAAGCGCCAGATGTCAGCGCCGGTGCTGGCATCCAGCACCGCAACCGTGCCATTCGATGCGGCAACCGCCACACGCTGGTCCACAACACGCACATCCAGCGGCAAACTCACCTCTGCGATCTTGGTAACCCAAGCCTGGCGAACGCCGAGCAAATCGACACCGGGCGACAGCTCGGCCGGTTTCGGTTTTTGCGGCCCGCTGGAGCATGCCACCAAAGAAACCGCAAGGAAAGTCGCCAGCAGATGGCGCACCACTCCGGAAAACCCGTGCAAGGTTTGACTCACTTGGCGCCCCCTGCGGCACGCTCGGCCTGAACACTGGCGCCGAGTGCCGCCAACTTGACATCGATCAGGCGGCGGTATTCGCTGCTTGCATCCAAGCCTTTATAGGCCTTGAGGTACTCGGCCACAGCCTCGGTCTTCTTTCCCTGTGCCAGATAGACGTCACCACGCCGATCGTCAGCCAAGAAAGCGAAGTCGGCCGGGAAGTTACCTGCCAACTGCTTGAGGGCTTCGTCATAAGCCTTGCTTTCGATCAGAACACCTGCCAAGCGCAGACGGGCAATCGCCTGGTAGCCCTCATCCGAAGACTTGTCAGCCACCCACAGCAACGCCCCCTTTGCCGCATCCAGCTTGCCTGCATCGACGTAAACCTTGGCCGCCAGCAGCCCAGCCTGCTGTGCATAGGTGGTGGAGGCAAATTTTTCCTTCATGTCACCCAGGGCTCGCTCCAGTTTGGCCACGTCACCCGTGACCGCAATGCGCTCCACCTCATCGTACATGGCCGCAGCCTGACTTGCCTGGCTGCGCTGCCAATACTGGTACAGATTCCAGCCAGCAACGGCTGCCAGCACCGCGATGAGAACCCAGGTGATCGGGTTTCCATATTGGCGCCAGAAATGCTTGAGCTGATCAAGCTGTTCTTGTTCTTCGAGATCGAGATGTGCCATGTGAAGTATTGCTTTTAAGACCGCGATTGTAGGTGGGACGCCCAATCGGCGACGTTCGCCAACGAATACGTCGACTGTGCGCCACTGCCGTCGCGCAGGGCTTTGACGGTAACCTGGTTTTGCGCCAGCTCATCAGCGCCGAAAATCAAGGCGTAGCAGGCACCGCTGGCATCGGCCCGCTTGAACTGTGACTTCATGCTGCCCATGCCTTCGCCCGTTCCGGCATGCATTTGCACATGTACCCCCATGGCACGCAAGGCTTGGAGGCAGGCCATGGCCGCCGGCAACGCCGTGACGTCAGGAATGATGGCATAGGCATCCAGAGCTGGCGCAGGGTTGGCCGTGCCCTGCTCCTTCAGCAATTCGAGCACACGCTCCACGCCCAAAGCCCAGCCGACAGCCGGTGCTGGCTTGCCGCCAATCTGCTCAATCAAATAGTCATAACGCCCGCCGCCGCAGATCGTGCCTTGCGAGCCCAGCCGCGTCGTGATGAACTCGAACACCGTCAGGTTGTAGTAGTCCATGCCGCGCACCAGCCGCGGATTGATGCTGTAGGCCACGCCGTTGGCATCGAGCATCGCACGCACCTGATTGAAGTGAGCCAACGAGGCTTCACCCAGGAAATCGAGCAGCTTCGGTGCTGCCTCCACCAAAGCCTGCATCGCCGGATTTTTGGTATCCAGAATGCGCAGCGGATTCAGGTGCAGGCGGCGCCGGGCTTCTTCATCGAGCTGGTCGACATGCTGCTCGAAATAGGCAATCAAGGCTGCGCGATGCTGTTTGCGTTCTTCCGGCTGTCCCAGGCTGTTGAGCTCCAGGCGCACATCACTCAGGCCCAGTGTTTTCCAGAGCGCATCGGCCAGCAGGATCAGCTCGGCGTCAATCTCGGCGCCGGCAAAACCCAAGGCCTCGGCCCCCACCTGATGGAACTGGCGGTAGCGCCCGCGTTGTGGCCGCTCATGCCGGAACATCGGGCCCATGTAATACAGGCGCTTGCCACCGTCATACAGCATGGAATGCTCGACCACCGCGCGCACCACGCCAGCGGTACATTCGGGACGCAACGTCAGGTGCTCGCCATTCAGTCGATCTTCAAAGGAGTACATCTCCTTCTCGACAATATCGGTCACTTCCCCCAGACCACGGATGAACAGCGGCGTAGGCTCGACGATGGGCGTACGGATGTTGCTATAGGCATAACGCGCCATCAGTGCGCGGACCTGAGCCTCCAGCCACTCCCAACGGGCGGAATCCGGGGGCAGGATGTCATTCATGCCTTTGACGGCAGTCAGCTTCTCGGCCTTGGCGGCCATCTTCTTTTCTGTCATGAATCTGTTCAGGCGGCTTCGGATACCTTGCGGGCACCGAAACGGTTCTCGATATAGGTTTCGACCACTTGCTGGAAATCGTGGGCAATGGCATCACCGCGCAAAGTCATGCGCTTTTCGCCATCGATGAAGACCGGCGCAGCCGGCGCCTCACCCGTACCGGGCAGGCTGATGCCGATATCGGCATGCTTGCTCTCGCCCGGCCCATTGACAATGCACCCCATCACCGCGACCTTGAGCGCTTCAACACCCGGGTAATGCTTGCGCCAAACCGGCATCTGCGCACGCAGAAAATCATCGATCTGCTTGGCCAGCTCCTGAAAAGTGGTGCTGGTCGTCCGGCCACAACCGGGACACGCCGTGACACTCGGCACGAACGTACGCAGGCCCAAGGCCTGCAATATCTCAGAGGCGATCACCACTTCTTGCGTACGCGACTCCCCCGGCTGTGGTGTCAGCGAAACGCGAATGGTGTCGCCAATGCCTTCCTGCAACAGGATGGAAAGCGCCGTGGCAGACGCTACCGTCCCCTTGGTACCCATGCCGGCCTCGGTCAGCCCCAGATGCAAGGCATAGTCACAACGCTTGGATAGTTCACGATAGACGGAAATCAGATCCTGGACGCCGCTCACCTTGCAGGACAAGATGATCTGCTCGGCCGACATCCCCATGCTCTGTGCAAAACGTGCCGAATCAATGGCTGAGGTGATGAGGGCTTCATACATCACCGCCTTGGCATCCCAGGGTTCAGGGCGGCGGCTGTTCTCATCCATCAAACTGGCCAGCAACTCCTGATCCAGGCTTCCCCAATTGACGCCGATGCGTACCGGCTTGTTCCAGCGCATAGCCACTTCGATCATCTGACCGAATTGGCGGTCACGCTTGTCTCCCTTGCCCACATTGCCAGGATTGATGCGGTACTTGGACAGCATCTCGGCACAGGCAGGGTACGCAGTCAGCAAGGTATGACCGTTGTAATGGAAGTCCCCCACCAAGGGCACATCGATGCCCATGCGGTCGAGTTGCTCGCGGATATGGGGCACGGCCTGAGCGGCTTCCGGCGTATTAACCGTCAGGCGCACCATTTCCGAGCCCGCCAAGGCCAGCTCCTTGACCTGGATCGCTGTCCCGATGACATCCACCGTATCGGTGTTCGTCATGGATTGAACGCGCACCGGAGCATCGCCACCAACGGTGACCACACGCGCCCCCCAACGCACGGCGACCTGACGTGTACGGCGCGACTTCGGCGCAGCCTGATCAATCGGAAGACAGGGCTGCACCTTACTTCACCTCGAAACGAGCCACATTCTCGCGCACGATGGCATCCAGACTGAATGGTTTACCACGCACTTGGACTTCGGTGACATCGGCACGCCCGATTACCACCGACAAAGGAAGCGCCCCCGAAACATTCACTGTTTCGCCCGTCGCCAACGTGCGGCGCAACTGGATCACGCCCTGCGCATCTGTGACTTCAACCCACGACGACCCGCGTGCCTTGAGGCCCAGCACACCACCACCGGGAACCACTACCTGAGGTGCTGCTGCGGCCGCATTGACGGGAGCTGGCTGTGCCGGCGTTACCGCAACAGGCGGCACAGCGGCGGGGGCCGGCTGCGCGGGATAGGCCACCGGCGGTTCAACCGGGACAGGTGCAGCAGGCGTGGCTGAAGGACTGTCCACAGCTTTTTCAGTCGGTGCAGGTGGAGGTGTCACCTCATTGGCTGGCGTCGGTGTAGCCAGCACCACTTCGGACGTGGCGGTTTCCTTTCGCTCCATGGAGGGGAAGAAGATCAATACCAGCGCAGCCGCCAGGATCGCCAGGGCGGCCAACACACCGGGGCGAGAGATTTGATCACGCAAGGATGTCGCGGCGGCATCCCCAGGCGCACGAAAAGGTGCATTGATGCCCCACTCATCCGGCCGAAGCTGGGGGGCGGTCGTTTGTGGCAGCAGCGCCAACACAGGCGCCGGATCGATTTTCAGTGTTCGGCAGACGCTGGATGCCAAGGCCCGGACAAATACTGCATCGGGCAACAGGTCAAGCCGGTCGGCCTCCAGGGCCTCCAGCTTCTTGACCGGCACTTTCATGGACACCGCCAGTGCAGCCACATGCAGTCCGGCTGCCTCGCGCGCTTGACGCAGCAGGTCGCCCGCTGTCGCCTGTCGCGACTCAAGGTCATCGCCGGTGGATGTTTCGGTCGCTGGCACCTGTTCTTGCTCCTCACTCATTGAATGCCCCTCGCTCATAGGCCTCGACTTCGCGCGACTGTGGATAGCGCTTCTTGAGTTGTGTTGCCAGTTGCTCCCTGGCCTCACGATTGTTCAAACGCTGCTCGATCTTGATCCCCAGCCATAACGATTCTGCATTGGCCAGCTCGCTGTTGTTCAAGCGACGGATGTAGAACTGGGCACGATCCAACTCACCCCGCTGGAACAGCAGTGACGCCAAGTTGTAGCCCGTGACGGGATTCGCGGCATCCAGTTCGTAGGACTTGGTCAGGCTGTACTCAGCCTCGGCCCGCTGCCCCGCCCGAACCTGACACAGCCCCTGAGCCATCCAGGTCTTGGCGCGCCCACCGTAAGTCGGATTGGCAATCGCTTGCGTGAACGCCTGGAAGGATTCGGTGTAGCGGGCCTGCTGACACAGCAACCAGCCATAGTTGTGCGTCACATTGGCATCGCGAGGATTGAGTGCCATGGCCCGACGGAAACTCTCTTCCGCAAGCCGGAGGTCATTCAAGCGCATGTAGATCAGGCCACGCAGGTTGTAGGCTTCGGCATACGCCGGATCCACGACCAAGGCCTGCTTGATTTCGTCCAGGGCAACGGTGGTCTGCCCCTGCTCGAAATAACCAATGGCCAGTTCCAGTCGTATGCGAGCTCGCTTGCGAACTTCAGGCTCATCCGAATCCGTCACGATATCCGTATGACTACCATTCGCCGGCCCTGCCCCGGTGGTGACACAGCCAGACAAGCCCATGATGGCCACCAATGCCAGACAGGCACTCCAAAAGTACACGGCCATCCGCCGCGATCCTGCCTCGCTCATTTTCATGCCTTACATCCCCTCCGGTTTCCGGTCTCGCGACATCACGGGTGTGAGCATCACCGTACGCTGCTGGGTGATTCGCTCACCGACCCGCGTACGGTCCTTGACATCGCCCGCCAACTGCCCGCAGGCCGCATCGATGTCGTCGCCACGTGTTTTGCGCACGGTCGTCACGATACCAGCATCTGAGAGGATTTTGGCAAAGGCGAGCACCTGGCTTTGCGGCGAACGCACCAATCCTGACTGCGGGAATGGGTTGAAGGGAATCAGATTGAATTTGCACCAGACGCCTCCGGTCGCATACTGGCGTACCAACGCAATCAATTGCTGAGCATGTTCTGGCTGGTCGTTCACCCCATCGAGCATGCAGTATTCAAAGGTGATGAAATCGCGCGGCGCGTGAAGCAGATAGCGATTGCATGCTGCCATCAGCTCGGCGATCGGGTACTTTCGATTCAACGGGACCAGGTTGTCACGCAAGGCGTCGTTGGGCGCATGCAAGGACACGGCCAAGGCCACCGGGCAATCCTGCGCCAGACGGTCCATCATCGGTACCACACCCGAGGTCGATACCGTCACGCGACGACGCGACAGGCCATAACCGTGGTCATCCAGCATGATGCGCAAGGCCGGAATCAGTTCGTTGTAGTTCTGCAGCGGCTCACCCATGCCCATCATCACCACATTGGTGATGATGCGGTCCTGCCGCCCGAGATGGTGGCGCAGGAAATGCTCGGCAAACCAGAGCTGAGCAATGATCTCGCCTGTTGTCAGGTTGCGGCTGAAGCCTTGGTGGCCGGTAGAGCAGAAACGACAACCCACGGCACAGCCGGCCTGGGACGAGACGCACAACGTGCCACGATCTTCTTCGGGAATGAAAACGGCTTCGACGGCATTGCCGTCGCCGACATCAAACAGCCACTTGATGGTGCCGTCAGCGGAAATTTGCCGGGAGATGACATCCAGCCCCTTGATATGGGCCGTCGTCGCAAGCTTCTCCCGCAGGGACTTCGCCAGATCGGTCATTTCTCCGAAACTGGCCGCCCCTTTTTGATGAATCCAGCGGAACAGCTGGGTGGCGCGAAAGCGCTTTTCCCCCAGCCGCTCGCAGAAAAGGGCCAAACCCTCGAGGTCAAAATCGAGCAGATTGGCCGTCATTTCATGTTTATCGCGAATAGACGTTCATGCCGGGGAAGAAGAAAGCCACTTCCACAGCAGCCGTTTCGGCAGCGTCAGAGCCATGCACAGCGTTGGCGTCGATGCTGTCGGCAAAATCGGCACGGATCGTGCCGGGAGCGGCCTTTTTGGGATCGGTAGCGCCCATCAGGTCACGGTTCTTCAGAATGGCGCCCTCGCCTTCCAACGCCTGGATCATCACCGGGCCGGAAATCATGAAATCAACCAGGTCCTTGAAGAAGGGGCGCTCTTTGTGCACAGCGTAGAACGCTTCTGCTTCACGGCGGGACAGATGAACCATCTTGGCGGCGACAACCTTCAGGCCGGCGGCCTCAAAGCGTGCGTAGATCTGACCAATCACGTTCTTGGCAACGGCATCGGGCTTGATGATGGAAAGGGTACGTTCGATAGACATGTGATTTTCCTGAGTTATTGGTGTTCAGTTTCTACCCATTGGGCAAAGCTCTATATTTTAACCTGTAAGGAAGTCGTGCCTGTGACCAAGGCAAATACTCCCCCATGCAGGCGGCCTATCAGCCGTCACAGATGCAGACAATCAGCGGCCGCGCCCGCCACGACGCTGACCACCACCATCGCGGCGCTGCCCCTGTCGCTGGCGCGTGAAGCTGTCGGCACCGATGTAGCCAAATGAGGTCTTCATCGGATCTGGTTGGGCATCTCCCCCCTGACGATCACCACGCTCTTTGCGCCCCTGGGATTTGCGCGCCGCCGGGTTGCCCGCACCAGCACCCTGACCGCGCGGCCCGTTGCCACTGTTACCGCGACGCTTGTTACGACCACCGCCACCCGGTTTGCCCGCCAGCTGAGGCCGATCAGCGCGCTCACCGTCGGCAACACCAGCAGCCTTGCCACCCGCCTCGCCACGTCGATCCGCGGCACGCATCAACGCCTTGATGTCCCCCTCATCGAGCTCCATCCAGGCACCACGTTTGAGGCCACGCGGCAGCATCATGGCACCGTAGCGGATGCGAATCAGGCGACTGACCGCATGCCCCACGGCCTCCAGCATGCGACGCACCTCACGGTTGCGCCCTTCGGAAATGGTCACGCGATACCAGCAATTCGACCCCTCACCACCACCGTCCTCGATCGACCCGAACTGGGCCATGCCATCGTCCAGCTGAACCCCGTCAAGCAGTCGCTGCTTTTCTTCCTTACTCAGCGCACCGAGAACACGTACAGCGTACTCACGTTCCAGGCCAAAACGAGGATGCATCAGCTTGTTCGCCAACTCCCCGGAGCTGGTAAACAACAGCAAACCCTCGGTATTGAGGTCCAGACGACCGACTGACTGCCACTTGCCTTGAGCAAGCTTGGGCAAACGTCGAAAGACCGTAGGACGGTTTTGTGGATCATCATGCGTCACCACCTCACCGACCGGCTTGTGATAAGCAATAACGCGCGCCGGTGGCGGCTCGATGCGAAACCGCACTGGTTTGCCATTGACCTTGATGTGGTCGCCAAACTGGATGCGCTGCCCAATGTGCGCCGGCTCGTTGTTCACCGAGATGCGCCCCTCCATGATGAGCTGCTCCATCTCCAGCCGCGACCCCATGCCAGCCTGCGCCAGCACTTTATGAAGTTTGGGCGTTTCCACCTGAGGCGCCAGCACCCGCTTGAGTGGCAATGTCACCTCAGGCGATTCCTCATCAGCATCAAGCTGACCGGACACCACATCTTCAAAACGGTAGACGGCCTCGCCGATCCGGTCGCTTTTGGCAACCTTTTTGGCCACACCCGGTCCCGGTGCAGCGGCAGAATTCTCAACAGCATCGCTCATCATGCCGCCCGCTGCCTCAGACGGATTGTCGGCTCTTTGGACTTCAGTTTCATCAGACTCGCCGACCGGTGCCGGCAAGGGCGCTGAAGGATTTTGATCGCTCATGGTTGATTTCCGCTCAATACAAAGAGTTCATCCGAGGGACCAGCAGACTCTGACTGCTCGGACTCAGCCACGACATCCGACGCCCCGATTGGCAAAGACTCTTGAGCCGCACCCAGCATGTCGAGCATGCCGGCTTGCTGCGCCGGTGTTTCCATCAGGGGGAGCTGGTCCAGCGACTCCAGCCCAAGATCATCAAGGAAATGCTTGGTCGTTGCATACAGCGCCGGCCGGCCGGCCGCCTCGCGGTGACCGATCACCTCGATCCAGCCCCGATCTTCCAACTGCTTGAGGAGAAGCGAATTGATGGTCACACCCCGAATGTCTTCCATGTCACCTCGCGTCACGGGTTGGCGGTAGGCAATGATGGCCAGCGTTTCAAGTGTCGCGCGCGAATAACGCGGTGGTTTTTCCGGATGCAGGCGATCCAGGTATTCCCGCATTTCAGGCCGGCTCTGAAAGCGCCAACCGGTGGCCACGCATACCAGCTCGACGCCACGCAAGGTCCACTCCTGTTGAAGATCAAGCAGCAATTGTTTGATCGTGTCCACCCCCAGCTCATCATTGAACAGGGTACGCATGTCCCGCACCTGCAAAGGTTGCTGCGAGCAAATCAGGGCAGTTTCGAGCACACGCTTGGCATCCGCCGTATTCATGGTCTTGCGAGTCCAGAAAAAAGCATCTTGAGGATGCGAATATCAGGGTGGTTAGCGAGGTGCGACCCGCGGACTGGTGCATCCTGTGGCCGAAGGCGTCCCGGCAATGGCCGGGGCCTGAGGTAAACCTTCAAGGGTCTTCCTGACTGGCATTGTAGCCCAGCCCCCAGGCCTGCAAGGCGTTTTGCAGATCATCCGGCAACGGCGCGCGAAACACCATGTTTTGCCCCGTCACCGGGTGAATGAACGACAGGCGCAAGGCATGCAAAGCCTGGCGCTGCATACCCGCGGCCATAGCGCCACCGTAAAGCTCGTCAGCCACCAACGGGTGGCCGATCGATGCCATGTGAACCCGGATCTGGTGCGTCCGCCCGGTGTGCAGAGTGCATCGCACCAAGCAACCTTGCTCGCAATTGGCAAGCAGTTCGATGCTGGTCTTTGCTTGCTTGCCCGCATGGCGCGCCAGGTCAACCACCGACATGCGCAAGCGATTGCGCGGGTCACGCCCAATCGGCGCATCCACCTCGCGACGAAACGGGCCATGCCAAGCTTGATGCGCCAAGGCCACATACTGGCGGCTCACCTCACGCTGGGCAATCAGTCGCACCAGTGCGTCCATTGTTGCCCGCGTCCGAGCCACGACCATCAACCCACTGGTATCTTTGTCCAGCCGGTGGACGATGCCTGCCCGTGGCAATTGCACTGCCTGCGCATCGTGGGCAAGCAGACCATTGAGCAAGGTACCGGACCAGTTGCCCGGCGCCGGATGAACCACCAAGCCGGCCGGCTTGTTGATCACCAGCAGATGCGAATCCTCGAACACAATCTGTAGCGGCATGGCCTCAGGCTTGAAAGCCTGGCTCTGGGGGGTGGGCCGCAACTCGATGAAGCCGTGTTCGCCCGCCCGGACCTTGAGCGCCGGCTTGCACAGGGAGGCCCCGTTCTGCTTGACAGCCCCAGCCTCGATCAGCTGCTGCAGGTAGCTTCGGGAAAACTCCGGAATCAACTCCGCCAGTGTGCGATCCAGGCGCATGCCGTGTTGGGCCTCGCCAACGACCCACTCCCGCAGTTCCGCGTCGACCGGGCTGTCTGCGTTGTCATCAAGCTCCTCGTCAACGGGGGGGCTCGATATAATCAAACTAGATTCTTTCAAGAGAGTGTGGCCTTAATGCTTCGTACCAAATTATCGGTTGTCAGTACCCTGTTCCTGGCCGCCGGAGCCGTACTGATCGCCGGATGCGCCTCCAAGCCTGTCGACAAGACGGCCAGCATGAGCCCGAACAAGATCTACACCGAGGCCAAGGACGAACTCAGCGCAGGAGCTTACGACAAGGCGATCCCTTTGCTCGAGAAACTCGAAGGCCGTGCTGCTGGCACCCCGCTGGCGCAACAGGCGCAACTCGACAAGGCTTACGCCCACTACAAGTACCAGGAGCCAGCCCAGGCGCTTGCCACCCTGGATCGTTTCATCAAGCTGCATCCTGCCAGCCCGGCCCTGGACTATGCGCTCTACCTCAAGGGCATCATCAACTTCAACGATGACCTGGGCTTGTTCTCCTCGATCACACGCCAGGACTTGTCCGAGCGCGACCAGAAAGCGGCCAAGGAGTCTTTCGAATCCTTCAAGGAACTGGTTACACGATTCCCCGAATCCCGCTACACCCCCGATGCGCGACTGCGCATGAGTTACATCGTCAACTCGCTGGCCCTGTACGAAGTGCACGTCGCACGTTACTACTACTCGCGTGGCGCCTATCTGGCCGCCATCAACCGCGCCCAGCTGGCCCTCACCGACTACCAAGGCGCCCCAGCGCTGGAGGAGGCCCTGTTCATTCTGGTGAAGTCCTATGAAGCCCTCGACATGCCACAACTGCGTGACGACAGCAAACGGGTGCTTGAGAAAAACTTCCCTCAGAGCGAATACCTGAGCCAAGGCTTCAAGTCGAGCTCAGATCCGTGGTGGAAGCTCTGGTAAAAGACAGCAGAAACTCCTGCGCCTCCTCCTCGGTCTTGAGCCTGCGCATCGGCGGCAAGGCTGCCAACAGACGCCGGCCGTAGCCCATGCTCAGCAACCGGGTGTCACACAGAATCAGCAGCCCCCGATCCGTCTCACGCCGGATGAGGCGCCCGGCTCCCTGCTTGAGTGCCACGGCGGCTTCCGGCACGAAATAGTCATTGAAGGGGCTGCGCCGTGCCTCCTCCAGGCGTCTGGCACGGGCCTGCACCAGCGGATCATTGGGCGGCGGAAAGGGCAGCTTGTCGATCACCACCAGTTGCAGTGCGTCGCCGGGAATATCGACCCCTTCCCAGAACGAGGCTGAAGCCACCAGAATGCAGCCTGATTGCCCGGTTTCAGCGCCTTGTCGAAAGCGTGTCATCAACTCGCGCTTGGGCAGTTGCCCTTGGGCCAGGACCTGCAGGCCGGCCTCCGACGGCAAATGCGCCTGCAAGGCTTCACTGATGGCACGCAAGGCCCGCAGGGTTGTCGTCAGAACCAGCGTACGTCCACCCAGCAGAGGCGCCATGCGGGCGACCAAGGCGGCCACCTGCTCGCTGTGGGCCGGATCCGCCGGCCTGGGCAGATTCGCCGGGACATACAACGCTGCCTGTTGCGGATAGTCGAACGGACTGTCCACCTGCAGAATCTCTGCCTGCGTCAGACCACAGGGTTCGGTGAACCAGCTCAGCGCAGCATCATCACCCAAGGTGGCCGAAGTAAAGATCCAGGACTTCCCGGCTTCCGTTGTCTCTGGCGGCGACAGCAGCCGGCTCTGCACTGCCGCCGCAATATCCAAGGGTGATTCCACCAGGCGCAACTGGCTGCCGACATCCAGCCAACGTACCGAGCCGGCTTCACAATCGCGCGTGAAAAAATCAGTCAACGCCGCCAACGCTTCAGCCCGCTCCTGCAAACGCACGAAATCCGGCGAGATTTCGCTGACCGTCGACAGAGCGGACGTCGCCTCAAGGCAAGCGTCATGCAGGGCCGACAAGGCATCACACCAGGCCTGCGGCTCAATCTCTCCTGGTGCCGCCCCTGTCCACCCCAGCTTGGTCCCTGGATAGGCACGGCCGACGCACAAGCGCAAGTCTCGCGCAGCACGCTCCAAGACCGACACACGTTGCGACCAGTCAACCAGCCCCCGGGCCTGCTGCAGCCCGCAAGCCAGCATATCGCGGGCAAAGTCCAGCAACTGCCCGGTGGAGAGTTGCCGGCCCAGGAACTGGACGCCGGTTTCATTGAGCTGATGCGCCTCGTCAAAAATGACCGTCCGGACCGTCGGCAGCAATTCGGCCATGCCGGACTCCCGCACGGCCAGGTCGGCAAAAAACAGATGATGGTTGATGACCACGACATCCGCAGCCAGCGCTTCTCGGCGCGCCAGATTGACGTGACATTCACGAAAATTCGGACACTGGCTTCCCAGACAGTTCTCCCGCGTGGACGTCACCAGCGGAATGACGGGTGAGCGCTCGTCCAGTCCTGGCAGTTCGGCCAGATCCCCTGTCCGGGTCTGCTGCGCCCAGATCTCGATCCGAGCCAGCGCCCGGGTGACCATGGGCTCAGGCGCGGAAACGCCCTGACGTGCCAGCGCCATGCGGTGCAGACACAGATAACTGCTGCGCCCCTTGAGCAAGGCGGTCCGCACTGGAAGCCCCAAAGCGGTGATCAGGCGCGGCAGATCTCGCGCATACAGCTGGTCTTGCAAGGTCTTGGTCGCGGTGGACAGCAAGATCCGCTCACCACTCAGCAAGGCTGGCACCAGATAGGAGAAGGTTTTTCCGACACCGGTCCCCGCCTCGACGACCAACGCACCGCCCCGCTCGATGGTTCGAGCCACCGCAAGCGCCATTTCAGTTTGCCCCGGACGTAGCCGAAACTCCTCCACGGCACACGCCAACACGCTGCCGGGTGCAAACGCCTCCAGTACCGAATTCTGCAAACTCATGCGTCAGGCTGGCTCGTTGGGCGTGAGGCTACGTTCAAGGCGACTGATTTCGTCGCGCAGGATCAAACGCCTTTTCTTGAGTCGTCGGATCAACAGCTCGTCGAGCGGCAAGACCTGACTGAGGCGGTCGATCGTGGCGTCCAGATCTGCGTGCTCGATGCGCAACTCGATCAGATGACGTTCTGGGGAATGAAGATTGGAGTCCAAGAGTCGCAGCAAAAAGACAAACCGGGGAAGCAAATATCCTCATCTTCCCGCTTGCTTCGATAATACGTCTTTCATACCGACTTATCGAGGACTTTGTCCTTCAGGCTGCTGAACATGAGCAAAGGTTACCGACTTACCGCATCAACCGGCATTCACAAGGGCGACCGTGAATACCAGCAGGATCAGGTGGCGCTTTTGAAGCACCCTCGCGTTCACGGCTGCGTCTTGGCCGTCGTGGCCGACGGCATGGGTGGACGCAGCGGGGGGCGTACCGCCTCAGATCAGGTCATGATGACAGCGAAACAGCTGTTCGACCGCTACGCTCCGGAAACCGACGATGCGCCAACGCTGCTCAAGCAATTGGTGCAGGAAGCCAACTTGGTGATCAAACTCAGCGCCATTTCATCCGAGCAGGAACCCCACAGCACATTGGCCGCCTTTCTGATCAACCCGGGCGGAGATTGCCATTGGATCCATGCCGGCGACTCACGTGTCTACCATTACCATGAGGACCGCCTGATCAAGCGTACGCTGGATCATTCGTACGTCCAGACCTTGGTTGAAAATGGCAGCATCACGGAAGAAGAAGCCAACGTCCACCCCCAATCCAACATCCTGATGGGCTGTCTGGGCACCGAAAACGATCCCCCGATGGACATGCACTTCATCCCCCAGCTGGCACCTGGCGATACCCTGATGGCCTGCAGCGATGGCATCTGGCACTACTTCAACAGTACAGAGCTTGGAGCGGCCTTGTCCAAACTATCCGCCCGGGAAGCCAGCGAGTTCCTGATCGAGAAAGCGCGCTCGCGTGCCCGCGGCAGCGGCGACAACCTCTCCCTGGTCATCGTCAAGCTCGAACCCCTGGACTGAACGGTGCTCAAGGCGGTGTAGGCAAGGACTTGACCGGGGGTTGACCGACCTTGTCAGCCAAAGCTTTGTCACGCCGCGCCCTGTTCTCCTGCGCCTGACGCTGCTTCTCTTCGTATTCCTGCCTGTCCGCCGAGCGACTTTCTGCGGTAGGTCGGTCGCTGCTTTTGTCACGCTCCGTTCGCGGCGCGGGCGACAGCCGGTCTTGCTCCGCTTGCTGCTTGTCGAGCCTCTTCTGCTCTGCGCGCTCCAAGCGCTCCTTGTGATCCTGAATGGCTGCTTCACGCCGCTCGGCCGCCTCCTGCTGACTCTGAAGCGAGGACTTCTCTTCCAAGCGCTGAATCTCTTCAACACCTTTTTGGCGGCGTTGCACATCATTGACCGCGATTTCCTGGCGTCGCAGATCCTCCATCGTCACGCGGCGCCGGACCCGGACATCACGCAGGCAATCATTGACCGCAAAACGCCGGTAACAAGCCGCTTCCTCTTGGGCATAACGCGCCTCCTGATGCCCGCGCTCAGTCTGAATGCGGTCCAGCTCCGCCTGGAAGGGGTCCGTGGTGACAGACGTTGTCTGGTCCGACGACGGCTGCGCCTGCAGCGCACAGGTCGCAAAACCAACCAGCAGGAAGGCAAGCCAGTTTTTCATGTGAGTCGTGTATCGACCACGCGTCGTTCCAAGGAAAGAAACTCTTGCGATTGCATTTCGTTGAGTCGCGACACCGTGCGTGGAAATTCGTGAACCAGAGGTCCGTCGGTGTACAACGCTTCCGGCGACACTGCCGCCGACATGATCAGTTTAACGCGCCGGTCGTACAGCACATCCACCAGCCAGGTAAAGCGGCGTGCCTCGGAGGCCATGCGAACCGGCATGTGCGGCACGTCACTCAAGAACACGGTATGGAACTGGGTGGCAATTTCCAGGTAATCGTTTTGCGATCGGGGGCCGCCGCACAAAGTCCGGAAATCGAACCAGACCACGCCACCCGCCTTGCGACGAGCCCGGATTTCCCGCGCTTCGATATGCAGTACCGGGTCTTCATCCTGCGTTTCTGCCAGCCGGTTGAAGGCATCGGTCATGGCTGCATCGGCCTCGGCGCCCAGCGGCGTGTGGTACAGCTTGACGTGCTCCAGGGTACGCCGACGGTAATCGGTGCCGTTGTCCACATTCACCACTTCCAGCTGCTGGTTGAGCAGGGCAATGGCCGGCAAGATGCGCTCACGGTGCAAGCCGTTCGGGTAAAGCTCATCCGGACGGAAGTTGGAAGTCGCCACCAGTCCGACGCCGTTGTCAAACAGTGCCGCCAGCAAGCGGTGCAGGATCATGGCATCGGTGATATCGGCCACGTGAAACTCATCGAAGCAGATGAGCTTGTACTTCTTCGCAATCCGTTCTGCCAGCGCATTGAGCGGATTGACCGTCCCTTGCAGTTCGGCCAGTTCGCGATGCACCTCACGCATGAACTCATGAAAATGCAACCGGGTCTTGCGCCTGAGGGGCACGGCATTGAAGAAGCAATCCATCAGGAAGCTCTTGCCGCGACCTACCCCGCCGTGCATGTAAACCCCTTTCGGGATGTCAGGGCGGTTGATGAGCTTCTTCAGTGCGTTGGAACGCTTTTCCTTGTAGCCAGCCCATTCGGTCGCGCAACGCTCCAGCGCCTCAACCGCATGCAACTGCGCGGGGTCACTGCTGTAACCCCGCGTTTTCAGCTCAGCCTGGTAAGCCTTGAGTACGGACGTCAATCCAGTGAACCTGCGCTCAGAAGTTCAGCGTACGCTTGTCCACCGCCAGCGCAGCTTCCTTGGTCGCTTCGCTCAGGCTGGGGTGGGCATGGCAGATGCGCGCAATGTCCTCGGCACTGGCCTTGAACTCCATGGCCACCACTGCCTCAGAGATCAGCTCGCTGGCCATGGGCCCCACAATGTGCACGCCCAGAATCTCGTCGGTCTTGGCATCGGCCAGGAACTTCACCATGCCGGTCGTGTCACCCAGCGCACGGGCACGGCCATTGGCCAGGAAGGGGAAGGTGCCCGCCTTGTAGGCCACGCCATCGGCCTTGAGCTGCTGCTCGGTACGACCGACCCAGGCAATCTCAGGGCTGGTGTAGATCACCCAGGGAATGGTGTTGAAGTTCACATGACCATGTTGGCCGGCGATGCGCTCTGCAACAGCCACGCCCTCTTCCTCAGCCTTGTGTGCCAGCATGGGACCACGCACCACGTCACCCACGGCCCAGACGCCCGGCAGACTGGTCTTGCAGTCGTCATCAACGACGATGGCGCCGCGCTCGTCGAGCTTCAGACCCACGGCTTCGGCATTCAGGCCGATGGTATTGGGAACACGGCCAATCGACACGATCAATTTGTCGACATCCAGCGTCTGGGCTTCGCCCTTGGCGTTGGTGTAGGCAATGCTCACGCCCTTCTTGCCGGATTTGATCTCACCGACCTTCACGCCGAGTTCGATCTTCAGACCCTGCCTGTCGAAAGCCTTCTTGGCTTCCTTGGCGATCTGCTCGTCCACGGCACCGAGGAAAGTCGGCAGACCTTCGAGGATGGTCACTTCGGCACCCAGACGACGCCAGACCGAACCCATCTCCAGACCGATCACGCCGGAGCCAATCAGGCCCAGTTTCTTCGGCACGGCGCCAATGCGCAGCGCACCGTCGTTGGAGAGGATGTTTTCCTCGTCAAACGGCGTCCCCGGCAGCGCACGGGCATTGGAACCCGTGGCCACGATGACCTGCTTGGCCACCAGCGTCTCTTCAGCAGCACCGCTGACCTTGAGCTCGTAGCCACCCTCGGCCGCTTTCACAAAAGAGCCCCGGCCATGGAAGAACGACACCTTGTTCTTCTTGAACAGGTAGAGAATGCCGTCGTTGTTCTGCTTCACCACGGCGTCCTTGCGGGCCACCATGCGGGCCACGTCCATGGAGACGCCCTTCACATCGATGCCGTGCTCGGCAAAATGCTTGTTGGCGTGCTCGAAGTGCTCGGATGACTGCAGCAGTGCCTTGCTTGGAATGCAGCCGACGTTGGTGCAGGTACCGCCCGGTGCCGGGCCACCCTTTTCGTTTTTCCACTCGTCGATACAGGCCACGTTCATGCCCAGCTGGGCAGCGCGGATGGCAGCAATGTAGCCGCCAGGGCCACCGCCGATGACGACCACGTCAAATTGTTTGCTCATAGTATTTCTCGCTTCAATTGCAGACCGCACTACGCATGAAGTGTCTTCATCGCGAAACACCGCGGAACCGGTTTTGCCGGGCCGCTGGTGTTGCCCCCTGCAAGGGGGGTGGCGAAGCGACACGCAGTGCGCGCAGCCTGGGGATGTGCATCAGATATCAAACAGGAGGCGGGCGGGGTCTTCGAGCGCTTCCTTCATCGCCACCAGACCCAGCACGGCTTCACGGCCGTCGATGATGCGGTGGTCGTAGCTCATCGCCAGGTAGTTCATCGGACGGATCACGATCTGGCCGTTCTCCACCACCGCGCGGTCCTTGGTGGCGTGCACGCCCAGGATGGCCGACTGCGGCGGGTTGATGATGGGGGTGGACAGCATGGAGCCGAACACACCACCATTGGAGATCGAGAAGGTACCGCCGGTCATCTCTTCGATGCCCAGCTTGCCGTCACGCGCCTTGGCGCCGTACTCGGCAATCTTCTTCTCGATGTCGGCAAAGCTCATCTGATCGGCATTGCGCAGGATCGGCACCACCAGGCCGCGGGGCGAACCCACCGCGATACCGATGTCGAAATAGCCGTGGTAGACGATGTCGTTGCCGTCCACCGAAGCGTTGAGCACCGGGTACTTCTTCAGGGCATGCACGGCGGCCTTGACGAAGAAGCTCATGAAACCGATCTTGACGCCGTGCTCCTTCTCGAACTTGTCCTGGAAGCGCTTGCGCATTTCCATCACCGGCGCCATGTTGACCTCGTTGAAGGTGGTCAGGATGGCGTTGGTGGCTTGCGACTGCAGCAGACGCTCGGCCACGCGGGCACGCAGGCGGCTCATCGGCACGCGCTGCTCGGGGCGTTGGCCCAGATCGACGGAAGGTGCGGCCACCTGCGGAAGGGCCTTGGTCGGCACGCCGGTAGGAATGGCAGCCGGAGCCGGTTTGGCGCCACCCGCCACGGCGGCCAGCACGTCACCCTTGGTGACACGACCGTCCTTGCCGGTGCCGGACACGGAGCCCGCAGCGAGCTGGTTGTCAGCCATCAGCTTGGCCGCCGCCGGCATGGCCACGCCAGCCTTGGAGGCGGAGGCCTGGGCCGCAGCAGCAACAGGAGCGGCAGCAGCAGGTGCCGCGGGTGCGGCTGCCGGTGCAGCGGCACCGGCCTTGGCTTCGGTGTCGATGCGCGCAATTAGTTGCTCCGCCACCACCGTACCGCCGTCACCCACCAGGATTTCAGCCAACACGCCGGCAGCGGGAGCCGGCACTTCCAGCACCACCTTGTCGGTTTCGATCTCGATCAGGATCTCGTCGGCGGCGACGGCCTCACCGGCTTTTTTCTTCCACTGCAACATCGTGGCTTCCGCCACGGATTCGGACAGTTGCGGCACTTTGACTTCTACGATAGCCATTTGAATTCTTTCCGTATCTTTTTAGGTTCACGGGGCAGGCCGTCAAGCCCACCCCAAACTGATTAAGAAACTAGCGACCTTATTTGCTCAGAACAAAACCCTTGAGCTTGCCAAAGGCGCCATCCACCAGCGCCTTCTGCTGCTCCTGGTGCAGGTGCGAGTAGCCCACTGCCGGCGAAGCCGAGGCGGCACGGCCGGAGTAACCCAGCTTCTGACCTTCGCTCATGTTCTCGTGGATGTTGTGCTGGATGAAGAACCAGGCACCCTGGTTCTGCGGTTCATCCTGGCACCACACGATTTCGCTGGCATTCGGGTACTTCTTGAGCTCAGCTGCAAACGCCTTGTGCGGGAAGGGATAGAGCTGCTCGACGCGGATGATCGCCACGTCGTCGGCACCCTTGTCTTCGCGCTTCTTGACCAGGTCGTAATAGACCTTGCCGGAGCAGGCAATGACACGTTTGACCTTGTCGGCCTTGATGTCCTTCTGCTCGGGAATGACGGTCTGGAACGAGCCCTTGGTGAATTCGGACAGCGGCGAGGTCGCATCCTTGTTGCGCAGCAGCGACTTGGGCGTCATGATGATCAGCGGCTTGCGCAGGTTGCGGACCATCTGGCGGCGCAGCACGTGGAAGATCTGGCTGGCCGTGGTCGGCTGCACCACTTGCATGTTCGTGTCCGCTGCCAACTGCATGAAACGCTCCAGACGCGCCGAGCTGTGCTCCGGGCCCTGGCCTTCGTAGCCGTGCGGCAGCATCAGCGTGATGCCGTTGACACGACCCCACTTCACTTCACCGGACGCGATGAACTGGTCGATCACCACCTGGGCGCCGTTGGCGAAGTCGCCGAACTGGGCTTCCCAGATCACCAGGGTGTTGGGGTCGTTGGAGGCGTAGCCGTACTCGAAGCCCAGCACGGCCTCTTCGGACAGGATGGAGTCGATCACGACGAACGGCGCCTGATTTTCGGCCACGTTCTGCAGGGGCACGTAGGTGCCGGTGTCCCACTTCTCGCGGTTCTGGTCGTGGATCACGGCATGACGGTGGGTGAAGGTACCGCGGCCGCAGTCCTCACCCGACAGGCGCACCGGGTAGCCGCTGGCCACCAAGGAGGCAAACGCCATGTGCTCGCCCATGCCCCAGTCCACCGGAATGTCGCCCCGGCCCATGGCCGCACGGTCGTCGTATACCTTCTTCACCAGCTGGTGCGGCGTGATGCCTGCCGGCAGGGTGGTCAACTTTTCGGACAGGCGTTTCCACTCGGTCAGCGGAATGGCCGTGTCGCCGACATCGGTCCACTTCTTGTCGAGGAACGGCGACCAGTCGACAGCGTACTTGCTCTTGAAGTTGGTTAGCACCGGGTCCACCGTGTGCTTGCCGGCGTCCATGGCGGCGCGGTAGGCCTTGACCATGTCGTCGCCCAACGTCTCGCCCAGCCCCTGGGCAGCCAGCTTGTCGGCATAGAGCTTGCGCGTACCGGGGTGGGCCGCAATCTTCTTGTACATCAGCGGCTGCGTCAGCGCCGGCGTGTCCTGCTCGTTGTGGCCCAACTTGCGGAAGCAGGTGATGTCCACCACGACGTCCTGGCGGAATTCCATGCGGAACTCCAGCGCCAGCTGCGTGGCCAGCACCACGGCTTCGGGGTCGTCACCGTTGACGTGCAGCACCGGTGCTTCGACCATCTTGACGATGTCGGTGCAGTACACGGTCGAGCGCATGTCGCGCGGATCGGACGTGGTAAAGCCGATCTGGTTGTTGATGATGATGTGCACCGTGCCGCCCGTGGAGTAACCACGGGTCTGGGCCAAGGCCAGGGTTTCCTGGTTGACGCCTTGGCCGCCGAAAGCGGCGTCGCCGTGCACCAGCACCGGCAGCACCTGGCTGCCTTTGGGGTCGCCACGACGGTCCATGCGTGCACGCACCGAGCCCTCCACCACCGGGTTCACGATTTCCAGGTGCGAGGGGTTGAAGGCCAGGCTCAGGTGCACCGGGCCGCCGGGGGTAGCGACGTCGGAGCTGAAGCCCTGGTGGTACTTCACGTCACCGGCCGGCAGGTCTTCCGGGGCAGTATGGTCGAACTCGGCAAACAGGTCGCCCGGCATCTTGCCCAGCGAGTTCACCAGCACGTTCAGGCGGCCGCGGTGGGCCATGCCGATCACGATTTCCTGCACGCCCTTGGCGCCGGCCGACTGGATCAGCTCGTCCATGGCGGCAATGAAGCTCTCGCCACCTTCAAGCGAGAAACGCTTCTGGCCGACGTACTTGGTATGCAGGTAGCGCTCCAGGCCTTCGGCGGCGGTCAGGCGGTCAAGAATCTGTTTCTTGCGCTCGGCGCCGAAATTGGGCTTGCTGCGAATGCTTTCCAGCTTTTGCTGCCACCAGCGCTTTTGCGCCTGATCGGTGGTGTGCATGAACTCGGCACCGAGGGTACCGCAGTAGGTTTCGCGCAGCGCATTGAGCAGCTCGCGCAACGGCATGCTGGTCTTGCCGAAGAAGGTGTTGCTGGTGTCGAACACCGTTTCCTGGTCGGCATCGCTGAAACCGTAGAACGACGGCTCCAGCTCGGGAATGGCCGGGCGCTCGGTGCGTTTGAGGGGGTCCAGGTCGGCCCAGCGCTGGCCCACGTTGCGGTAGGCGGCAATCAGTTGCTGCGCAGCGGTGCGCTTGCGGCCCAGTTCGGCATCGGCGCTGGCCACCACCACCTTGGTGCCGCCCTGCTTGGCGCGCTCGGCAAAGGCATTGATGACGGGCAGGTGGGGAATGTCTTTGGCGTTACTGCCGTCGACGGCAGGCACGTGCTGCAGCGCGTCGAAATAGTCACGCCAGTTGTCGGGCACGCTGCCAGGATTGGCCAGGTAGTTCTCGTACATCTCTTCGACATACGGAGCATTCCCGCCAAACAGGTAGGTGTTGTCCTGATAGGTCTGATAGACAGACGCCGGGTTGGAACCCTGAGAAGTGGATTCACTCATATTTCGCTGACCTCCGTTCCCCTGTAGGAAACTTTTAGCTGGTTGAGAAAACCTTCCGCGACACGGCTTAACCGGTTGGCGGATGCGACTGTGGCTGGGAAGGGCCTAGTACGGATGCGATTGTGCCACTGAATTGGCATCGCCGGGGAAAACTTATGCTTTCCCAGGCAATGGCTTATGTTTTGGCCGACGCGGAAAGCTGGCTGCGGATCTGCTGCAGGGCGGCCGGGTCGTCCATGGTCGTCAGGTCGCCCGGGTCACGCCCCTCGGCCACCGCCTGCAGCGCCCGCCGCCGCAGCTTGCCACTGCGCGTCTTGGGCAGCAGGTTGACGAAGAACACGCGCGATGGCCGTGCCACGGCGCCGAGCTGGCTGTCCACCAGCTTCATGACCTCGCCCTCGAGCTTGAGGCGCGCGGCATCGTCCGTCAGGGCGCTGGCGTCCTTGGCCACGGCAAAAGCCATGGCCACCTGGCCCTTGAGCTGGTCGGCCACGCCAACCACGGCCACCTCGGCCACATTGGGGTGGCTGGCGATACTTTCCTCGATTTCCCGCGTGCCCAGGCGGTGGCCGGCCACGTTGATCACGTCGTCGGTGCGGCCGAGGATGAAGTAGTAACCATCCTGGTCGCGGATACCCCAATCGAAGGTACTGTAGATCAGGCGGCCGGGGATGCTCTTCCAGTAGGTATTGACGAAACGTTCGTCGTCGCGCCACACCGTCTGCATGCAGCCGGGGGGCAGCGGGCCTTCGATGGCCACCACGCCCTTCTGGTTCGCCCCCGTCAGCTCCTCGCCAGTGTTCTCGTCGATCAGCTTGACGTTGTAGCCGTACATGGCCACACCCGGGCTGCCGAACTTGCTGGGCGCCTTCTCCACGCCGTTGGCAATGGTCAGGATGGGCCAGCCGGTTTCGGTCTGCCAGTAGTTGTCGATGATCGGCACACCCAGGCCCTCGCTGATCCACTGCGCCGTGGGTTCGTCCAGCGGCTCGCCGGCCAGGTAAAGGGCCTTGAGGCTGGACAGGTCGTATTTCTTCAGGAAGGACGGATCCTGTTTTTTCAGCACCCGCACGGCCGTCGGCGCCGAGAACATGCGGGTGACCTTGTACTTCTCGACCAGCTGCCACCAGATGCCGGCATCCGGCCGGGTCGGCAGCCCTTCGTACATGATGGTGGCCATGCCGGCGATCAGCGGGCCGTAAATGATGTAGCTGTGCCCGACCACCCAGCCAATGTCGCTGGTGGAGAAATAGGTCTCGCCGGCATTGCCCTGGTAGATGTGCTTCATGCTGGCGGCCAACGCCACCGCGTAGCCGCCGGTATCGCGCTGCACGCCCTTGGGCTTGCCGGTGGTGCCGGAGGTGTACAGCGTGTAGCTGGTGTGGGTCGCATCAACCCACTCGCACGGCACCGGGGTTTGCAGGTGTTTTTCGCGCAGAGCCCCCCACAGATGGTCGCGGCCAGCTACCAAATTCATAGCAGCCAGCCGGCGATCCACCAGCAGCACGGCTTGCGGCTTGTGCTTGGACAGGTCGATCGCCTCGTCCAGCAGCGGCTTGTAGGGCACCACCTTGCCGCTGCGCGAGCCGGCATCGGCGCTGACCACCACCTTGGGCTCGGCATCCTCGATGCGTGAAGCCAGCGAACCGGAAGCGAAACCACCGAACACCACCGAGTGGATGGCGCCGATGCGCGTGCAGGCCAGCATGGCAAAGGCGGCCTCGGCAATCATGGGCATGTAGATCAGCACACGATCGCCCTTTTGCACGCCCAGCGCCTGCAGGCTGGCGGCCATGCGCTGCACCTCGGTATGCAATTCGCGGAAGGTGTAGACACGCTCTTCGTTGGTCTCGGTGCTGACGAAAATCAGCGCCGGCTGGTCGGCCCGGTCTTTCAGGTGCCGGTCGACGGCGTTGTGGCACAGGTTGGTGGTACCGCCGACAAACCAGCGCGCAAACGGCGGGTTGCTGTAGTCGCAAATCTGCTGCGGCGGGGTCTGCCACTCGATCAGCTGCGCCTGCTCGGCCCAGAAAGCGTCGCGCTGGTCAATGGAACGGCGCTGAAACTCGGCGTAGCGGGTCATGCTGGATCTCCTTCGGGCTCTTGAAATAAGTAACTGAATTCATAATTATGGATAACGGGCTTGCAGAAAACTGACGCAAGCCCCGCCTCAGACACCTGTGTCGGCCATTCTGAGGCGCCGGGCCAGCCAGTGCAAGCGCAGCAGCACCCCGCTCAGCCCGGCTCCCAGCACGGCACCGGCCAGCACATCGCCTGGGTAATGCAGCCCAAGGTAGACCCGGCTTAATGCCACCAGCGTGGCCAGGCCAAACCAGAGCAGCCAGCGCCGCGGCCGCAGCAAGGCCGTCAGCAGTGTGGCCAGCATGAAAGCGTTGGCGGCATGCCCCGAGGGAAATGAGCTGTCAGGCCGGATGGTCTGCACCTGTTCGGCCGCCACACGCAGCTCTGCACCCAGCGCCACAAAAGGACGCAGGCGCTGTACCTCGTATTTGAAACCGTTGTAGGCGCCGGCCACGACCCCGTAGACCAGCGCCAGGCACAGCCAGGCCACAACCACAGCCCGCCACGTCGCCCTGCGTCGCCGCAAGCGCCACCCCACAAGCAAGATCGCCACCACCACGGCATAGGCACTGCCCAAGTAGGTGACCCAGGGCATGAGCTGGTCCAGCAGCGGGTGGGCCCACGTCCTGTTGATCCAGAGCAGCAGCGCCGTGTCCCAGGCTTGCAGGTCCATCACGCACTCCCCTGACACAGACGCACTAGAACGGTACGAGTGCGCCAGCCAACCAATGAAACGCCACCGGACGGAAGACAGGCCGTCATGTCAGGCCGCCCCCACCATGGCCCGCAGCTTCAGCACCGTGGCCCAATTCCTCACGGTCACATCATCGCCCGCGCTTCGGGTAAAGGCTTGCATCAGCCTGGACTTGACCACACCCTCGACGCACCAGAGGTAAACAGCCTTGCCTCCAACAGCCAGCGCATCAGGCGACCAGGGTTGCTCGAGCAACGACGCGGCTCTGGTGAGGACGGAAGCGTCAGATGGAAAGCCGACCATATGTCTGGAGGGATCGCTGGCCACGGCAAGCAAAGGGGCGCCCTGGACAATCTCATCCAGTTCAGCGGCTTCGAGCACGACCACCTTGACCGAAAACCCGAAACGGCGCTTGATGCCGTCCTCGATCCGGGCGGTGATCGTACGCCGGTCAGCCCGTGCCGCGTTGAACACCACATTGCCGCTATTGAGCAAGGTGCGAACGTCAGCATAGCCGAGTCCCGCCAGCAGGTCGCGCAGATCTGCCATGGCAATGCGCTTCGCGCGCCCCACGTTGATGCCCCGGAGCAGTGCAATGTACGCCCCCATGTTGACTCCCTAGCCTGCCAGGAAACACCCAGGCGCCGCAGCACCTGGCCGATTGATCTGCGCAATGCCGGCTGCATGGCCCTGCCTTGCTTGGGGCCGGCCCTTGTCGGGCGTCGGCCCCGAGGTTGGCGAAAGTGAACCCTACCCCAGAACGCTATGTTTTTGATAGCTGGTAGCGCAGAATCCATTTGGGTCACAGGCCTGTTTCACCCTAAACCCAGACATCCACACCTATTTCACCAGCGCCAGCACATCCTTGAATGCCGGGTGCTCCGCGCCGCGCAGCCACTCGAAGGCCACCATCTCGGTGGTCACCAGTTCGGCGCCGGCGCCGGCCAGGCGGTCGAAGGCGGCGTCGCGGTTACGCTCAGTGCGCGAGCCGCAGGCATCCGTCACCACCCAGACGTCGAACTCGTCTTCCAGCAGGTCGAGTGAGGTCTGCAGCAGGCAGACGTGGGCTTCGCAACCGGCAATCACCACCGTGTTGCGTGCAGCGGGTCCCGCGGCCGGTTTCTGCAGGTGCTTGGGCAGGCTGCGCGCATTGCCCTGCGGCGCACGAACTGGCGGGCGTAGCAGCTCGCCCAAGCCCTCCTCCACTGCACTGAACTGCATCTTCGGGAATGTCTTGCCGCCAGCCTGCTCGATCAAGGTCTGCAGTTCCGGCACGTTGGGGCCAAGCGCCGACGGGTTTTCCTCCGTCGCCCACAGCGGCACCTTCAGCAGCCGGGCCATCTTCGCCAGGCGCTGGGCGTTCGCCAGCACGGCAGCGCCCTCGTGGATGACGGGCATCAGGCGGGTCTGGTAATCCACCAGCACCAGTTGGGAGTCGTCTAGTTCAAGCAGCATGTCGGTCTTCTCGTTGGATCCATCAAGTGTTCAATTCTTGGCGTGCGCTCAGGCCGCTACGCGCACCACCACCCGGCCGCGCACCTGGCCGGCCATCAGTTGCTGCGCCTTGGTGATGGCGCCGTCCAGCGGCACCTCCTCGATCATGCGCTCCAGCAGGGCCAAGTCAAGGTCGCGCGCCAGGCGGTCCCAGGCGCGCTGGCGTTTGGCCAGCGGAGCCATCACCGAGTCGATGCCGGCCAGCGTCACGCCGCGCAATATGAAGGGCGCCACCGAGCCCGGCAGGTCCATGCCCTGGGCCAGGCCACAAGCCGCCACCACGCCGCCGTAGCGCGTCTGCGCCAGGGCATTGACCAGGGTGTGCGAGCCCACGGCATCCACCACCGCCGCCCAACGCTCCTTTTGCAAGGGCTTGCCGGCACTGGCCAGCTCGGCCCGGTCGATGATGGCGCTGGCACCCAGGGCCTGGAGGTAATCCGCCTCCGCCGCCTTACCGGTGGCGGCCACCACCTGGTAACCGAGCTTGCCCAGCAAGGCGATGGCCACGCTGCCGACGCCACCGGTCGCGCCCGTCACCAGCACTTCGCCACTGCCCGGTTGGACGCCATGGTCCTCCAACGCCAGCACGCACAGCATGGCGGTGTAGCCAGCGGTGCCGATGGCCATGGCCTGGCGTGGCGTGAAAGCAGGCGGCAGCTTGACCAGCCAGTCACCCTTCAGACGCGCCTTCTCGGCCAGGCAGCCCCAGTGGGTTTCGCCCATGCCCCAGCCGTTGTGCACGAAGGCGTCACCCGCCTTCCAGGCCGGGTGGCTCGACTCCAGGACGGTGCCGGCGCCGTCGATGCCGGCCACCATGGGCCAGCTGCGCACCACCGGCCCCTTGTTACAAATGGCCAGGCCATCCTTGAAATTGAGCGTGGAGTACTGCACCGACACCGTGACGTCACCAGCCGGCAGCCGGGACTCATCCACCTGCTGCAGCGCAGCCTCGAAACCGTGGGTGTTGTCCAGCAGGAGTGCCTTGAACATGGGAAACCTCTCAAATTCAATATGAATCAATATGTTAGAAAGTTTTTCAGGAAAAAACTTTAACTTGACATTCCGTATGCCAAGCCGCTATGCTACCCGCCATGCGGATCACCGTCCTCCTCTTCACCCTTTTGCTGGCCTTCAGCGCGCATGCCAATCCGGCCGGCCAGGGTGACGACATGGACCATTTCCTGGCAGAAAAAGGCCTGCTGGGCAAAATCGGACAGATGGGCCAGAACGTCGGGAGCAAGGCGTCTGAACTGGTCGTGACGGCCATGGGCGCCTTGGGTGTTCCTTACCGCCGCGGTGGCAACAACTATGAAACCGGGTTCGATTGCAGCGGCTTCGTACGCACCATGTACGAACAAACCCTGGGCCTGATGCTGCCGCGCCGTGCCGAGCAACAGGCCGCCGCCACGCAGAAAATTGATCGTTCCGAGCTGCAACCTGGTGATCTGGTGTTTTTCAACACCATGCGCCGCGCTTTCAGCCATGTCGGCATCTATGTCGGCGACAACAAGTTCATCCACTCGCCCAAACCAGGTGCCGAAGTGCGGGTAGAAGACATGCGCATTTCCTACTGGAGCCGCCGCTTCGACGGCGCCCGCCGCGTACCGGACCAATCGGCCCTCGCCCAGACCGAGTAACCCTCCGGTCTGACTGGCGACGCAACTGCCCGCCCCTGAAGCTGCTGGCCCAGCACGCTGGCCTGATGCTCCGCGAGGCGTACCGCCCTCAGTCGCTCACTTTTCCATAGCTGCCAGCGCTTTTCCCTGAAGGGCTGGAGACCAATTTCACCTCAAACTATCAGGCGCTCGCGATAGTCTGGCAGGCGCCCTGCCACGGCAGCCGCCGAAGCAGGGCCGTGCGGTCATGAACGACCGGGCGAGAGGTCCACCTCCACGCCTTGCCCGCGGTCCAGCGATTCACCGGCCGCCTTGCCCGGCGCGTTGCGGGTCACGGTCAACGGCCGCGGTGCACCACCCGCTGCCACGGCAGCCCCGCCGGAGCCACCTCCAGAACCACCGCCGCTCGCGCCGCCCGAACTGGAGCCGTTACTTCCGTTGGAAGTCGACGAGCCCGACCCGGACCCCGACGAGCCGCCACCGGACTCACCCGAGCTGCTACCGGATGCCGTCGACCCGTTGCCACCACCCGAGGACGATGCACCGGTGCCATTACCGGAGCCACCAGAACTGCCGCTGCCGCCGGTTGCTGCGGGAGACGTTCCGCCGCTAGTGCCGCCTGCGCTACCAGACCCGCCTGCCGCCGTCGCTGGCTGTGACGACAGCCCAACGCTGCTCGTCGGCATCACCGGAGCCGGTGCCTGCGTGGTCACCACGAACGTCGGCGGCGGCGGGGGCAGCACAATGATCGGCGGCCGGACGATCACCACCGACGCCGGCACCGTGTCCTCGTCACGTTGCGGCACGCCATTGATGAAGGTTGTGCCCGTCCCCTTGCTCTCAACCGCCGGGAAACTGCCACTGAAATAACTTTGCTTGGCCTCCACCACGACGTTGCCGGCGCGGCCACTAAGGTCGGCACGACCGCCGGCGTTCAGGTTGGCGCTGATCACATTGAGGGCCAGGTTCATCGTGGTGTCAGCGCGGGCCGTCAAGGTTCCCGCCGTCACGCTGCCGCGGATCTCACGCCCATTCAAGGTGGCGCCGCCGCCGGCCGTCACGGCCGCATCCAGCATCTGCTGGGCAGTGGCTGTCACCGACGAGCCGCTGATGGTCCCGCTGACGTTGCGGCCGCTCACCGTGGCAGTGCCACCAGCTGTGACATTGGCGGCCACATTGCCGTCACTGTTGAGCACCACGGCACCCGCGCTCGTCGTGGAGCCGGTCACATTGCCACTGGCCGTCAGTGAACTGGTCACGCCGGCCGCCGTGGCTTTGAGCGTGCTGTTGCTCAAGGCCACATCACCCCTTGCATCAATCGCATAACCGCGCACCCAGAGGGTGTTGTCCAAGGTGAAGTTCCTGGCCGTCACGTTGAGCTGCCCCAGCGCATTGCCGTCGGCGCCGCCGCTGCGCAACGTCACGTCGCCGCGGTTGCTGCCGTTGCCGGCATTGGTGGCCAGCGTCAGGCCAAAGGCGGTCGTCGCGTTGTTCTGGACCGCGCCACGAAGTGTTATGTCGCGACCCTCGGTCGCCAGCGTGGTGTCGGCCAACAGCTTGATGCCGCCATCGAACACCAGCCCGCCGGCACCGGAGGCCGTCAGCTTGCCGCCAATGCCGGAGCCGGCAGCGCCCGAGGTGAGCGACAGGCTACGTAGCGTCACGTCGTTGAAGCTCAGGTTCATCAAGCGGTCCACCGTCACCGATTCGGCGTAGGTATCGGACTTCACGTCCACCTTGCCGCCCCGCACCACTGCGTTGACGCCACCCTGAATGGTGTTGATCGGGGTCAGCACGCTGCCTTGGTTCCTATCCTCGACTGGCGTCTTTGCCACGGTCACGTGCGTGCGATTGGCTGACTTGTAGGCTTGGTCCTGCACTTTCCAGCTTCTGTTGGCTGCGCTCAAATCCAGCAAATGCTGCTGCCATGCCAAGGTGGGTGCATCCTCCTTCAGGTGCTCAGTCGAGCTGGAATACTTGTTCAGATTGAGGTTCAGCCCCCACTCGTTGCCAACATCACCCTCACGGTTGTTTTCGATGGCGATACCCGCACCGCCGGTGTACTGCACCGAGATGCCGCTCTTGGTGTTCTCGATCCGGTTGCCTGAAACTGTATTGCCGGTACCGTTATTGCCGTCGATCAGGATGCCGGTGCGCACGTCATGAATGTTGTTGTTGCGAAGAGTAAAACCAGTCGCTCCGCTTTTCACCACAATGCCGCGGCTGACATTGGGCTTGCTCGTAGCGTAATAGTCGTAGTACGGTGCATTGATCGGCCCGGCGATTTCCATGCCCTCCACCGTCACGTTGTTGGCTTTGATCGTGATGGCGTCCACCCCGTTCACCACGCTCAGATCGGGCACCTCCAGCTTGGCACCGTCCACACCCTTGAGGGTCTGGTTGGCCTTGTTCATGCTTACCTGCTCGGTATAGCTTCCCGTGCCGACGTTGATGGTGCTACCAATGGCGGCGGCGTCGACTCCACGTTGGATACTGCCACTACTTTGCGTCACATAGACGTTGCCAGTATTCCATGTCACCAAGCCGAGCCCGCTAACGTCCAGTGCGTGCCCCACGCGATCCTCGATGTCGAATCCGTTGCTCGCACCGGTGAAAATGGCGTGAGTGGCATCAACGTTGGTCTTGACGTTGTTCTGGCTGTTAGCACCCGAAACGATGTTCATCGAGTACGTCGGGCTGGTGCCCGTACCGGTGACTGTCCGGTCTGGCACGCCGAAAGTAGTGTTGCCAATGTTGAGCGTCGAACTCAGTCCCTCCAGGAACATGCCATGGCCGACGGTCTGGTTCAAGCGAACATTGTTGAAGGAGACGTTGGCCATCGAGCCATACTCAAAAAGGTGAATCGCATGCCCTGGACCACCCGGATTCCAAGTGCCAGCGCTGCCGCTGGGACGAAGGAAACTGCCCGCCAGCGTGATGTTGTCGAACACCCAGGTACCGGCGTCATACACGGCATTGGTACTGGCATTGTGATAGCCGCGGAAATGGATACCCGTATGTTCGGTGTTGCCGGTGATCGTCAGATCTTTCAGCGTCGCATTGCCGTTGTAGTAGTTGAAGTGGATGTCACCCTGGCCGAGTGACGTTGCATTGGCTGAAGGCGCACCATTGCCTTCGAAGGTACTGTTGAGCAACGACACATTCGCCAACCCCGGAATGCCAGCCGTTGCCGAGCCATTGGCCGTGAAACCAAACACGCCGTTGCCACGGAACTCACTGTTCTGGACCGTGAGCTGCCCCAGCACGGTATTGCTCTCGACACTCACGCCGGCAGTCGGTGCATCACGGAAGGTGAAACCATCGATGACTACCGTCGAATTTGCGCCAATATTGCCGCTGACCGTGACGGCATTGCCGCTGGTTGGATCGAGGATGGACTGCCCGGCGCCGGCGCCATCCAGCGTCAGCGCCTTGGTGATGTTGACGCTCTCCGCATACGTCCCGGCCGCCACATTGACTTGGGCCCCACTGTCCGCTTGGTTGACTGCCGTGTTAATCGACATGGCCCGGGTTCCACCACCGGCAAGGTTGCCAACGCCGACCTCGAAGTTCTGCGTTGTTGTCGAGCCATTCCAGCCCTGGATGTAGCCGGCACTAGCGCTGTAACTCGGATTCGCGGAGGACGAATTGACAGCGAAATCGTACGCCTTCTGCTTCGTGGCCTGCAGCCAAGTGTACTGACTGCTGTCCGTATTGGCGGTTGCATTGCGCACCGCATAGTCAAAGCCGGCAATGCTCAGCGCACCGAAATCTTTGGATGCCGACTGATCCTGCAGGTACACCGGGTTCAATTCATTGAAGTGATTGTTCCCCTCGACGGTGATGTTGTTCACCTGCTGGTTGTAGTAGGTATTCGCCTGGTAGATGGCCAGACCACCCCAGATGTTGTTCAAGCTCGTGGTGTTGCGAACCCTTACATTGGCGCTGTCGGTCAACTGCAGACCTGCACCTTTGGTTTCCACACCATCGCTGACCCTGGCGCCGTTAAGCGTCACGTTGTCGATCAAGGCACCGTCGACACCATTCAAGTCCAACTCGGCCCGGCCAGCGCCGCGGCTGGTCACGTTGCGAATGGTGAAATTGCGCAGCCGCGCGTCAGCCGAACCGCCAGGAGAGACCTTGATGCCATAAGCTGTTCCAACGTCGTTGGATGGCCCGTAGAGCGAAAAACCACTCAACGTCACGTCATCGGCCGTGACATACATGCCGTAATTGCCCGTGACACCTCGCGCGTCAATGAGGGTCTGCGCCTCACCTGCACCATCCAGCGTAACGCTCTTGTTGACATTAAGCGTGGAGGCCACGGTATAGGTCCCAGCCCTGACTTGCACCGTTCCGCCCTTCACCACGGCATTGATGCCGGACTGAATGGTCTTGAGCGGCTGACGTGCATTGCCCAGCCCATTCCCCAGGTTGAAGTCGTCGACAGCTGTGACGGTGCTGTCGTCATCCACGATCACACGCGTGCGATTCGAGGTTGCGTACTTGCGGTCTTCAACCGCCATCTGGTTGTTCGCATTGGCCAATGCGAGCAGTGACGCCTGCCACTCGGTGGGGGCATCGCCGGTATTGGAATTCGCGCTATTGATGTTGAGGCCGATCCCCCATTCGTTGCCTATGCTGCCCTCTCGGTTGCCGGTCATCGTGACACCGGTTCCATTGGTGTACTGGAACAGAATGCCGCCCTTGGTGTTCTCGATCTCGTTGTTGGTGATCGATCCAACGTTGCCCGTGCCAAAGACGCGTATCCCGGTACGGACGTCATGGATATTGTTGCCTGTGATGTTGAAGCCGGTAACGTTCTGGTCGACGAAAATGCCCACGCTGGCGGGCGTCGCGTTCCACTGATCAGTTGTCAGTGACGAATACGGCGCAGTCAGCGGCCCTTCAATTTCCAGCCCTTGAACGGTCACATTGTTGGCCAACACCTCGACGCCCTTCGTTGCACTGTTCGGCACGACGATCTTGGCGTTGTCAACCCCACGCAAGGTCATATTGGCCTTGTTCAATTTGACCTGTTGGTTGAAGGTGCCGGCCTGCAACTCCACCGTCGCGCCGGCACCCGCCGTGCCGGTCTTGGCGATCTGCAACGCATCCAGGATCGATGCCGTGTCATGCACCTGGATGGTGTTGGAATTGCCTGCGATACTGGGCGCATCAAGGTCGGACTTGAGTACGACCGTATCGCCATCGACCACGATGGCACTGCTCGCTTGCTGCACACCTTGCAGGTTGATGACACCAGACACCAGATTGGCCGCGTCACCCGTGCTCAGCAGAATGGTCTTACCCTCCAGGCGCGCCCCTGCCATATTGCTGATCGTGGCATTGGTGCCCTGCGCCCCGGCGGGCACCGCAAACTCGTACAACCCGCTGTTGAGCGACACCGTGGCCCGGTCAGCACCGGAAAGTGCAATGCGCCCGCCTGTGGCGATGATCGCCCCCTTGTTGACCACGGATGGTGCCACCAAGGCCACCAGACCGGCATTTTCCGCCGTGATGCTGCCTTCGTTGGTGATACTGCCGCTGATCGCAGCGTCAATGGTGATCGGTCCTTCGGCCATGAACTGCGACTGGTCGATGCGACCGGTGGTCACGATCAACGACCCGACATTGATGTTCGCTCCCTGATGGAAATAGACCCCGTTGGGATTCATCAGCACCACGGTGCCGTTGGCCGTCATGCTGCCGTAGATCTGTGACATGTTGGCACTGGCGGCCACGCGGTTGAGCACCGCTGAACTCACATCAGGCTGAATGAACTGGACGGTCTTGCCTGCATCGATGTTGAACGATTGCCAGTCGAGCACCGCGCGCTGCGTTGACTGCGTCAGCGTCAGTTGGCTGCTCGTGAGTTGAGAACTCACCGTACCTGCCGCCACCGTGCCACCGGTGGGCAGCCCCGCCACAGTCCCGGGGTTGATGGTGTCGGCCCAGAGCGGCGCACTGAAGCACAAGGCCACGGCCAAGGGCAAGGTCTTGAGGGCCGGACGGGCCGTCTCGGCGCGCGGCCGGCGGTGGTGTTTCGAGAACCTGCGTTGTTGACTTGTCATCTCGCTCTCCTTCCCTCACTCATGTCCTGACCAACTTAGAAACGAACCATCAGCGATGCCAACAGGCGCATCGTCTTGCCACTGTCCGGCGAGCTGCTGGCCAGCGGCTTGGTCAAAGGCCAGACAGCCTCCACCTGCGCCGTCACGTTGCCAGCCATGAACAGCCGCGCGCCAACGCCGGCGGACGCCAGGCTTTGTGTGGCCGGCGTCCCAGCCGACTGCACCACCACTTGGGTGACCTCGCCGATTTCGTAGAAACCCAGCAGTTGATAGGCCGGCAGCCATGACAATGTCGAGTTCGCCTGGTAACGCGGCTCCAAACGCACGGCCAAGCCACGATCGCCCACCAGTTCAGCCGACTCATAGGCGCGGCCGATCTTGCGCCCGCCCAGGGCCATCTGCTCGGAGGACAGCAAAGGCGTATCCCCGGTCCACTGGCCCAGCACACCCAACGTCAAGGCCCAGCGGGCGCTCAGGGGCTGGACGCGCGTGTAGTCGAAAGTCAGCTTGCTGAACATGCTGTCCGCTCCGGCACGACTTTTCAAGGGGTCGGCCTTGGTGGTGCCGCCCACGCCCTGGCTGACATCTAGCTCCAGCGTGTTCTGGCCGTCCCAGCGGTCCAACAGCAACCAGCTCAGGCCGGCACGGATGGCCCGGATGCGGTCCTCGGTGGTGCGTGTCCCCCCGCTGCTGCCATCGATGTCGGTAACGTCATACGTCAGGCGGCTCAATACGCTCTGGTTGCGCGTGCGCAGCAGCGGGTACCCCAGCGAGAGGGACACGCCTTCCGAGCGCCCCTGGATATCGTTGGCCTTGAGGCTGTCGCCCGGTTGGGTGCGCGCCTGTGACACCGTCACCCCCACCTTCAGACCTTCGTGGTTCAGCGTCTGGCTGTAAGCCAGCTGGTGGTAGGCCATCTCGGTGTCGCCGGTGCCCACACCGATGTAGCGCCACTGGTCGTTGACGCCCAGCAGCTGGTTGACCGACAGGCCCAGCATGGCTTGGTTGGGCCCGATGTAGCGGGTGCCGTAGTTGTCGACCGAGGCAAAACCTTCGACGTTCTTGATCTTGGCAATCAAGGTCAGGTCTGCCGCGCCCGGCACATCGGACGGCGTCAACACGCTGCGCAACTGCACACCAGGGAACTCGTTGGCAATCAGCAGGTACCTTTCCAGCACCTCGGCGCGCAGGGGCCGGATCGACTTGATCTCTTCCCCGATCGCGGCGAGTTCCTTGCGCACCCGCTCGTCCCCTTCGAGGAACACCTCGTGCACATAACCTTCGATCACGCGCAGCGTCAGCCGGCCATCGGTGAGCGTCTGCGGCGGGACAATCACCAGCGAGAGGAAATAACCCGCATTGCGGTAGTAGGCGGTCAGCGCCTGCGCCAGACCGAAAATGTCGCTGCCGGTGATCTCGCGGCCGAGGTAGGTGTCTGTCTGTTCTCGCAACTGCGCCGGCGTGAAGACGGTGGCCCCGTCGACGCGGATCTCGCGCAAAGTCACGCGGATGGCTTTGACCGCTTCGGGGATTTCCTCGCGCACGCCGGCCTTGATTTCCGGCAGTTGTGTCTCACGAGGCGGGGATACCGGCACGTCAAAGCGTTCCCGCAGACGAGCCGGATCAACGCTCGCTGGCGGTGGATCGGCTTGTGCGTGTGCCACGACAGACACAGCAGCCAACCCCAGCACGCATGCCCAGCGCGCGATGCGCGAGCACGCCGAACCACCGGCAGCAGTCCCCTGCTCGCCGGTAGCGCCTTTTTTTATGCGCTCCATCCCCCCATTCCTCCTGCGAAGACAGCTCAAGCAATGGGGGTGCTTTTTGTTTTTTGATGCAGCCTTGCTGTCCAGGCTGCCCCCTCCCTACGATGAACCTGCTTTCATTGTAACGAGATGTGTTGATGTGTGACAACCCGGGATTTAACCCTTATCAGAGAAGCGTTTCCCCAATGAGGATGACGCACGCCATGCGCACCCCTTTGTTACAAATAGCGCGGTTCAGTGTTTGTTCGGCTCACAGTCAGCCACGCTCTCAAGAGAGCGGTTCATCCAGCCGCCTCACTGCACAGCGGCTTTCGTAACTGCTGAAGCAATAAGGCGCCAGCCTTTTGCGATAAAAGTTGAGCATCTTGACGGACTCCTTGAACGACATGCCGAAGGCCCCCACCGGCCGGGCCTCCCGAACCGGGCTGGCGACGTGGCGCCGGAGGGCTTCGGATAAGACGAGAGGGCCCAAGGCCCGGGCAGCGCGCCATTGCGGACGGACGTAGGTGCTGCGGTAACACAATGCATCCGGCATGAAGGGAGAGCGGGTGACCGTCATCCAGGCGACCACCTCGCCGTGACGGCGCACCCCCACGCTGATGCCGGGTTCGATCGCCTCCTCATCCGCGAAAGGCGACAGGTTCTTCGGAATCTCACCCACCGCCACAGCATGGTCCAAGCAGGCACGTTCATCGGCGCTGAGCTGCGCCCACTCGAACAACTCGAAGCCCGGCGGCACATCGCGCACAGCGCCGATCCACGGCGCTTTGATGACGTCATGGCAATTCCCCAGCGACATCAGCAAGGTCGCCTCTGGCGGCGCCCACCGGCATGACAGCAGCAAACGCTCGAAAGGCACCAAGGCCGGCAGCCGCGTCGTGTAGTCCACCTCCACAGAAGTGCAGCCCGCCTGGCGCAACACCTTTTCCATGGCCTGCACCAAAGCCCTTGCCAGCCCACGTTGCCGCCAAGCAGGCAGAACCGACACCGAAAACAGCTGGGCTGATGTGCTGCTTGGCTTTTCAGCCCTGTCGTCATCCCGTATCTGCGCCAGCACCAACCCCACCGGTTCCGTGCCAGACCATGCCACCAGGGCCCGCACCGCATGGTTCTGGTCTGACTCACCACGGCTTTGGCACCCGGCAAGCAAGGTGCGGCAAGCGGGAAAGGTCAGGTGCGACACCGCGGGAACTTCGTGTTCACGTAGCGGCGCAATGCGCCACGGCACACCCGCTGCTGGCCATGCCTCGGGGGAAGGTCTGTCTACAAGAAATCCTGTCATCAGTCCACGTTCCAGTGACATCAAGCAATCCCCAGCACGGGCAGTCAAACACGCAAGCGGGGGAAGAACGGAAGGTATGGCCCCATTGCCATCCAATGGTTGCCCCTCCTGCGATGATCACCGAGGCTTTTTAGGCTCCATCCTGAACCCCCAAATCGGAAAGCCTCCGGCCACGTTCATCAAGTCCGAATCAGACAGCTCGTCCGACGACTGACCTGCAGGGTGCGACGGCAGCACATAGTTCAGCACCGTGGCGGAGTTCTCCAGCACATTCACCGTCACGCCGGCGGGAATCTGAACGCCTTCGGCCTGTAGCGTGGCGTGGGTGTCGCTCAGGAGCTTTTGCTTGAAGCCTGGGTTGACCCAGCACTTGGCGATGATCTCGCTGATTTTCTTGTCTTGTAGTTCGTGGCTCATATGGTTCCCTTTCCGATTGATACTCACCGCATGGGTAACCAACACAAGGGAAAAGTTCTTGCTTTTCACGCTGCTGAGAAGTTTGCGCGGAATGCGAAGCAGTCTGCGAGGCAACATGCCCTGCGCCACTGCTGGACAGATCGGATAGAAAAAAGCCGCGCGGACATCACGAGATCTGCGCGGTCAGCTACTGATTCAGTAGCACCTGGATTTGAAGTGCCGCCTACTTTTTGGAACCAGGAGGCCCGAAATTCCTGAACATACCTGGAAAGAATCCTCCGGCCACGTTCATCAAGTCCGCGTCAGACAGCTCGCCCGACGACTGACCTGCAGGGTGCGACGGCAGCACATAGTTCACCACCGTGGCGCTGTTCTCCAGCACGTTCACCGTCACGTCGGCGGGAATCTCAAGGCCTTCAGCCTGCAGCGTGGTGCGGGTATCGGCCAGGAGTTTCTGCTTGAAGCTCGGGTCGGCCCAGCACTTGGCGATGATCTTGCTGATTTTCTTGTCTTGTACTTCGTGGCTCATATGGTTCCCTTTCCGATTGATGCTCACCGCATGGGTAACCAGTGCAAGGAAAAAGTTCTTGTTTTTCACGCTGCTGAGAAGTTCGATCCGAATGCGATGCAGTCTGCGAGGCCGCTTGCCCTGCGTTACTGCCAGAAAGATCTGAGATAAAAAAACCGCGCAGACCCGACGGAATCTGCGCGGTCAGCTACTGATTCAGTAGCGCCTGGGTTGGAGGCTTCGCTTACTTCTTGGCCGGCGGCACGTCCGTGCAACTGCCGTGTGCCACTTCCGCCGCCATGCCGATGCTCTCACCCAGCGTGGGATGCGGGTGGATGGTCTTGCCGATGTCCACCGCGTCGGCGCCCATCTCGATGGCCAAGGCGATCTCGCCGATCATGTCACCCGCGTGGGTGCCGACGATGCCGCCGCCAACGATGCGGTGGGTTTCCTCGTCGAACAGCAGCTTGGTAAAACCCTCGTCGCGGCCATTCGCAATGGCGCGGCCGGAGGCCGACCACGGGAACAGGCCCTTCTTGACCTTCACACCCTGCGCCTTGGCCTGCTCTTCGGTCAGGCCGACCCAGGCCACTTCGGGGTCGGTATAGGCCACGCTCGGAATCACGCGGGCATTGAAAGCCACGCTCGCCAGTTCCGGGTTGCCCTGCAGCTCGCCGGCAATCACCTCGGCCGCCACATGCGCCTCGTGCACCGCCTTGTGCGCCAGCATGGGCTGGCCCACGATGTCGCCGATGGCGAAGATGTGCGGCACATTGGTGCGCATCTGGATGTCGACGTTGATGAAACCACGCTCCGTCACGGCCACACCGGCCTTGTCGGCGGCGATTTTCTTGCCGTTGGGAGAACGACCGACAGCCTGCAGCACCAGGTCGTAGGTCTGGGGTGCCGGTGCGCCTTCGCCCTCGAACGTGACCTCGATGCCCGCCGGCGTGGCCTTGGCACCCACGGTCTTGGTCTTGAGCATGATGTTGTCAAAGCGGGGGGCGTTCATCTTCTGCCAGACCTTGACCAGGTCGCGGTCGGCGCCTTGCATCAGGCCGTCCATCATCTCCACCACATCCAGGCGTGCGCCCAGCGTGCTGTAGACCGTACCCATCTCCAGGCCGATGATGCCGCCGCCCAGGATCAGCATGCGCTTCGGGACTTCCTTCAGCGCCAGCGCGCCGGTACTGTCCACCACACGCGGGTCGTCCGGCATGAACGGCAGGCGCACGGCCGAAGAGCCCGCGGCAATGATGGCCTTCTTGAACGCAATGACCTGCTTCTTGCCGGTCTTGTCCTGCGCCGTGCCGGTGGTTTCCTCCACTTCGACGTAGTTGGCACCGACGAAGGCGCCGTAGCCGCGCACCACCGTCACCTTGCGCATCTTGGCCATGGCGGCCAAGCCACCGGTGAGCTTGCCGATCACCTTCTCTTTGTGGCCGCGCAGCTTGTCGATGTTGACCACCGGCTTCCCGAAGTCGACGCCGAGGTCACCGAGATGACTCACCTCGTCCATCACCGCGGCGACGTGCAGCAGCGCCTTGGACGGAATGCAGCCCACGTTCAGGCAGACGCCACCCAGCGTGGCGTAGCGCTCGACCAGCACCACCTTCAGGCCGAGGTCGGCAGCACGGAAGGCGGCCGAGTAGCCGCCGGGGCCGCCACCCAGCACCAGCACGTCGCAATCCAGGTTGGCCGTGCCGGCAAAGCTGGCCGCTGCCGGCGCGTCAGTTGCTACTGTTTTAGGAGCTGCTTGCGCAGGAACAGCGGGCGCCGTGGCCGGTTTTTCTTCAGATTTCGGCGCCGCCGGTGTGGCGAGATCGGCTGCCTCCAGCAGCAACACGACCGAACCTTCCTTGACCTTGTCGCCAAGCTTGACCTTGAGCTCCTTCACCACGCCACCGTGGCTGGACGGGATCTCCATCGAGGCCTTGTCGGACTCGACCGTGATGAGCGACTGCTCGGGCTTGATGGTGTCGCCGGCCTTGACCAGCACCTCGATCACCGCCACCTCGGCGAAATCGCCGATATCGGGAACCTTGACTTCTACCAGTGTCATTCAGCGTTCTCCTCGGCTCAGAGCAGCACGCGGCGGAAATCGCCGAGTACCTGGCTCAGGTAGGCCGCGAAACGTGCGGCAGTGGCACCGTCGATCACGCGGTGGTCGTAGGACAGCGACATGGGCAAGGTCAGGCGCGGCACGAAGGCCTTGCCGTCCCACACCGGCTCCATGAAGGTCTTGGTCAGGCCCAGGATGGCCACCTCGGGCGCATTGACGATGGGCGTGAAATAGCGCCCGCCGATGCCGCCCAGCGAGGAGATCGAGAAGCAGCCGCCGGTCATCTCGGCCGGGGTCAGCTTGCCGTCGCGCGCCTTCTTGGACATCTCGGCCAGTTCCTGCGAAATCTGCACGATGCCCTTGCGGTCGGCGTCTTTCAGCACGGGTACCACCAAGCCGTTGGGGGTGTCGGCCGCAAAGCCGATGTGGAAGTACTTCTTGTAGATCAGCGCATCGCCGTCAAGCGAGGCGTTGAACTCGGGGAACTTCTGCAGTGCGGCCACGCAGGCCTTGATCACGAAGGCCAGCATCGTGAACTTGATGCCCGCCTTCTCGTTTTCCTTGTTGAGCTGGATGCGCAGCGCTTCCAGCTCCGTCACATCCGCATTCTCATTGTGGGTGACATGCGGGATCATGACCCAGTTGCGGTGCAGGTTGGCGCCACTGATCTTCTTGATGCGCGACAGCTCCTTGCGCTCGACCTCGCCGAACTTGGCGAAGTCGACCTTGGGCCAGGGCAGCAGGTCCAGCCCGGCCCCCGTACCGCCGCCCGCCGGTGCCGTGCCCATGGCCTGCGTGCGTGCGCCGCCGCTCATCACCGCCTTGGTGAAGTTTTTCACGTCCTCATCGGTGATGCGGCCCTTGTGGCCGGTGCCTTTGACCTCCGCCAGCGGCACGCCCAGCTCGCGCGCGAACTTGCGCACCGACGGACTGGCATGCGGCAGCTTGCCAGCCGGTGCCGTGGGCTCATGTGCCGGCACAGCGACCGGGGACGAAATGCGTGCCACGGGTTCGCTCGCCAACGCCGGTGCAGCAGCGGGTGCCGCAGCAACAGGCGCCGGGGCCGATGCGGCCGGCGCCGGGGGGACCGAGGGGGCCGCGGCGGGCGCAGCCGCCTCTCCGGCCGCCTCCAGCATCAGCACCACCGAACCCTCTTTCACCTTGTCACCCAGCTTGACCTTGAGTTCCTTGACCACGCCGGCGTGGCTGGATGGAATCTCCATCGACGCCTTGTCGCTCTCGACCGTGATCAACGACTGCTCGGCCTTGACGGTATCGCCCGGCTTGACCAGCAGTTCGATCACCGCCACCTCGGAAAAGTCGCCGATGTCGGGGACCTTGATTTCAACGATTGCCATGTTTGTTCTTCCTGTTGGGAAGCGGGTCTTGCAGCGCCCACGTCACATCGCCAGGCGATAGGCGTGCGCCGCAAGATCAACCCGCTTTATGCATACAGCGGATTCACTTTGTCAGCCTTGAGGCCGTACTTGGCAATCGCCTCGGCCACCTTGGCCGCCGGCACGCTGCCATCCTCGCTCAGCGCCTTGAGGGCGGCCACCACGATGTAGTGGCGGTTCACCTCGAAGTGCTGGCGCAGCTTGCTGCGGAAGTCGCTGCGGCCGAAGCCGTCGGTGCCCAGCACCTTGTAGTTGCGGCCCTTCGGCAGGAAGGAGCGGATCTGCTCGGCATAGGACTTGATGTAGTCGGTCGACGCCACCACCGGGCCGCTGTGTTTGTCCAGCTGCTGCGCCACGAAAGGCACTCGCGGGGTCTCGGTCGGGTGCAGCAGGTTCCAGCGCTCGCAGTCCTGGCCGTCGCGTGCCAGTTCGTTGAAGCTCGGGCAGCTCCAGACGTTGGCGGCCACGCCCCACTCTTCTTCCAGCAGCTTCTTGGCGGCCATCGACTCGCGCAGGATGGTGCCCGAGCCCAGCAGGTTGACGCGCGGTGTCTTCTTGGCGCCTTCTTCCAGCAGGTACATGCCCTTGATGATCTGCTCTTCGGTACCGGGTTTGAGGCCCGGCATGGCGTAGTTCTCGTTCAGCAGGGTGATGTAGTAGAAAACGTTCTCCTGCTTCTCCACCATGCGCTTGAGGCCATGCTGCATGATCACCGCCACTTCGTGCGCGAAGGTCGGGTCGTAGCTGACACAGTTGGGGATGGTGCCGGCCAGGATGTGGCTGTGGCCGTCTTCGTGCTGCAGGCCCTCGCCGTTGAGCGTGGTACGCCCGGAGGTGCCGCCCAGCAGGAAACCGCGTGCCTGCATGTCGCCCGCTGCCCAGGCCAGGTCGCCGATGCGCTGGAAGCCGAACATCGAGTAGTACACGTAGAACGGGATCATGATCCGGTTGCTCGTGCTGTAGCTGGTCGCGGCGGCAATCCAGCTGGCCATGCCGCCCGCCTCGTTGATGCCTTCCTGCAGGATCTGGCCGGCCTTGTCTTCCTTGTAGTACATCACCTGGTCCTTGTCGACCGGGGTGTACTGCTGGCCTGCCGGGTTGTAGATGCCAACCTGGCGGAACAGGCCTTCCATGCCGAAGGTGCGCGCCTCGTCCACCAGGATCGGCACCACACGCGGGCCCAGTGCCTGGTCACGCAGCAACTGCGTCAGGAAACGCACATAGGCCTGGGTGGTGGAAATCTCGCGGCCTTCGGGCGACGCCTCCAGGATGGCCTTGAAGGTGTCGAGCGAGGGCACGGTGAACTGCTCGTCGGCCTTGACGCGGCGATGCGGCAGGTAGCCACCGAGGGCCTTGCGGCGCTCGTGCAGGTACTTCATCTCGGGTGTGTCGTCGGCCGGCTTGTAGAACGGCAGGTCGGCAATCTGGCTGTCCGGGATCGGGATGTTGAAGCGGTCACGGAAGGCCTTGACGTCTTCGTCCGACAGCTTCTTGGTCTGGTGCACGGTGTTCTTGCCTTCACCGATCTTGCCCATGCCGAAGCCCTTGACGGTCTTGACCAGCAGCACCGTGGGTTCGCCCTTGTGCTCATTGGCCGCATGGAAGGCAGCATAGACCTTCTCTGAATCGTGGCCGCCGCGGCGCAGGTTCCAGATCTCGTCGTCGCTCATGTGGGCGACCATCTCCAGCGTGCGCGGGTCACGACCGAAGAAATGCTTGCGCACGTAGGCGCCATCATTGGCCTTGAAGGCCTGGTAGTCGCCGTCGTTGCACTCCATCATGATCTTGCGCAGCGCGCCGTCCTTGTCGCGCGCCAGCAGGTCGTCCCAGCCCTTGCCCCAGATCAGCTTGATCACGTTCCAGCCCGCGCCGCGGAACTCGCCTTCGAGTTCCTGGATGATCTTGCCGTTGCCGCGCACCGGGCCGTCCAGGCGCTGCAGGTTGCAGTTGATCACGAAGATCAGGTTGTCGAGTTTTTCACGTGCGGCCAGGCCGATCGCGCCCAGGCTTTCCACCTCGTCCATCTCGCCGTCGCCGCAGAACACCCAGACCTTGCGGTTTTCGGTGTTGGCAATGCCGCGCGCGTGCAGGTACTTGAGGAAACGCGCCTGATAGATCGCCATCAGCGGGCCCAGGCCCATGGAGACGGTCGGGAACTGCCAGAACTCGGGCATGAGTTTGGGGTGCGGGTAGCTGGACAGGCCCTTGCCGTCCACTTCCTGGCGGAAGTTCAGCAGCTGCTCTTCGGTGATGCGGCCTTCCAGGAAAGCGCGCGCATAGATGCCGGGGGCCACGTGGCCCTGGATGTAGATGCAGTCGCCGCCGTGGTTCTCGCTCTCGGCATGCCAGAAATGGTTGAAGCCGGCCGCGAACATGTTGGCCAGCGAAGCGAACGAACCGATATGGCCGCCCAGGTCGCCGCCCTCGGGCGGGTGGTGGCGGTTGGCCTTGACCACCATGGCCATGGCGTTCCAGCGCATGTAGGCACGCAGACGGCCTTCAATCTGAAGATTACCGGGGCAACGCACCTCCTGGTCCGTCTCGATGGTGTTCACATAGCCAGTCGTGGCCGAAAACGGCATGTCGATGCCTTCCTGCCGCGCCTGCTCCAGCAACTGTTCCAGCAGGAAGTGGGCCCGGGCACGCCCCTCGGCGGTGGTGCTGCCGCTGGCAATCACTGCCTGCAGCGCTTCGATCCATTCGCGGGTTTCCTGCCGGTCCTCGTCATTGGCGGCACCCAACAGGTTTTCAGGTAGGGCTGACATGCGTGTCTCCTTCTTTCCTTGTTTAAACGTAATTTAGTACGGTGTCTTGATTGGTGGCGCGGAGTTTCTCATATTTTTGGCCACATTTCAAATCATGCTTTTTGATTTCTTAATGTGGAATTAGATTGAATCCAGGCAAAACAATACTCACAGCCGCGCCACTACACTTGCCCCTATGTCCCTGCGTTTGCCCCCCGCGCTGCCCTTCCTGCGCAACCTGCCCACCAACGGCCCGATCCGCCAGTGGTGGCGCCGCCAGTCTCCCCACCGCCAAGACCGTTACGCCATGCTGGCGCCGCTGGTCGCCGTGCTTTTGTTCCTGGCAGTCATCGTGGTCGTGTTCGCCTACTTGCGGATGGAAGAAATTGACCGTGAGCAGGAGGCGCTGCGCCACGATCTTGAATACGCCCAGCAGCAGCTGCGGCTGCGCCTCCTGGAGCGCCAGGAGCAGCTCATGCGCGTGGCGCGCGAACTGGGTAACCGTGAAATGGACGCCGAGGAGTTCAAGGGTCGGGCCGAATCGCTGATCAACCAGTACCCCGAGCTCAACAGCATGAGCTGGATCGACGAACGCCGCCGCATCAAGGCCAGCTACAGCAATCTGTCGGCCTCGCATTTCAGGTTGGCCGGCGAGACGCTGACCACCGGGGAAACAGAAAACACCTACAACCTGGCGCGCGAGGTGCAGCAACCGGTCTACTCGCAGCGCAGCCCCAGCCCGGACAGCCTCTCCCTGCTGGAGCTGCACATCCCGCTGTCGTGGCGCAACAAGTTTGCCGGCGTCATGCTGGTCGAGTATTCGGTGGACGGCCTGTACCGCTTCGGCGTGCCGGCCGAGGTCACGGCGCGTTATGCCTTCTCGCTGCATGACGCCAAGGGCGAACTGCTCGCGGGTACCAGCCTGCCCAAACGCAACCCGGCCACCCGCCTGCTGCCCTGGGCCAACCCGGCCAACGAGTACGAGGTGCCGGTGTCACCGGTGGGCAATGGCTTGGTGCTGAAGGCGCGCGCCTACCGCACCTCGCTGGGCGTGATCGGCAGCGGCCTGTTCTGGCTGGTCTGCACGCTGAGCGCCATGACGGCCTGGATGCTGATTGCCAACTGGCGCCACACCCGCCGGCGCATGCAGGCGCAGCAGGCACTGCTGCTGGAAACCAACTTCCGCCGCGCCATGGAGAACTCCATGCCGACCGGCATGCGCGCGCTCGACCTGCAGGGGCGCATCACCTACGTCAATGCCGCCTTCTGCCAGATGACCGGCTGGCGCGAGGACGAACTGGTGGGCCAGACCGCCCCCTTCCCCTACTGGCCGGAAGAAGACCAGGAACTGCTGCGGGCGCGGCTCGATGACGAGCTGCAGGGCCGTGTCAGCAGCACCGGCTTTCAGATCCGCGTCAAACGCAAGAATGGCACGGTGTTCGACGCACGCATCCACGTCTCGCCCCTGATCGACGCACGCGGCCAGCAGACCGGCTGGATGACCTCGATGACCGACATCACCGAGCCGAACCGGGTGCGTGAACAGCTTTACGCGTCGTATGAGCGTTTCACCACCGTGCTGGAAGCCCTCGACGCCTCGGTCTCGGTGGCGCCGCTGGGCACCGACGAACTGCTGTTTGCCAACAAGATGTACCGGCTCTGGTTCCATGACCAGAGCAGCGGCCATGTCCGCCTGGCCGGGCACACCAGCCAACCCATCCAGTTGTCGGGCGGCGACGCACGCGACAGCGTGGACACCCTGGTCGGCATGCCCACCAGCAACCTGCCGGACGTGGAAACCGAGAGCGCCGAACTTTACGTGGAAGAACTCGGCAAGTGGCTGGAGGTGCGCACGCGCTACCTGACCTGGGTGGATGGCCGACTGGCGCAGATGGTGATTGCCACTGACATCACGGCACGCCGCCTGGCCGAAGAGCAGGCGGCCGCCCAGACTGAACGGGCGCAGACCGCCAGCCGCCTGATCACCATGGGCGAGATGGCCTCCAGCGTGGCGCACGAACTCAACCAGCCGCTGACCGCCATCAACAACTACTGCAACGGCATGGTCTCGCGCATCAAGGCGCACCAGATTTCCGAAGAAGACCTGCTGAGCGCGCTGGAGAAAACCGCCCGGCAGGCGCAGCGCGCCGGCCAGATCATCCAGCGCATCCGCGCCTTCGTGAAGCGCAGCGAACCGAACCGCACGCTCTCCGACATCGGCCCCATGGTGGACGAGGCCGTGGAGTTGACGGAAATCGGCCTGCGCCGCTTCAACGTGCGCCTGACGCACCACGTGGCCGAACGCCTGCCCAAGCTGCTGGTGGACCCGATCCTGATCGAGCAGGTGCTGGTCAACCTGCTCAAGAACGCCGCCGAATCGGTGGCGCAGGCGCACCGGCCCGCCGATCGGCGCCGCATCGAGTTGCGCGTGACGCGTTCGGAGGCCGAAGGCAAACCGGTGGTGGATTTTTCCGTGACGGACACCGGCAAAGGCATCGAACCCGAAGTGATGGAGCGCCTGTACGAGGCCTTCTACACCACCAAGGCCGAGGGCATGGGCATCGGCCTCGGGCTGTGCCGCTCCATCGTCGAGTCGCATCAGGGCCGGATGAAGGCCGAGAACATCTACAATGGCTCCGAGGTGACAGGGTGCCGGTTCTCCTTCTGGCTCCCTCTGGCCGACGCGGCGCCTGACATGGCCGCACTTCAACCCCCAGCAGAGAAAGTCTCAGGTTAAAGCATGAGTTTGATTCCGAAAAAGGGCACGGTTTATGTGGTGGATGACGACGAGGCCGTGCGCGATTCGCTGCAGTGGCTTCTCGAAGGCAAGGACTACCGGGTGCGCTGCTTCGACTCGGCCGAATCCTTCCTCAGCCGCTACGACCCGCGCGAAGTCGCCTGCCTGATCGTCGACATCCGTATGGGCGGCATGACCGGGCTGGAACTGCAGAACCGCCTGATCGAGAGCCGCTCCCCGCTGCCCATCGTCTTCATCACCGGCCACGGCGACGTCCCGATGGCGGTGGACACCATGAAAAAAGGTGCGATGGATTTCATCCAGAAACCCTTCAAGGAAGACCAGCTGGTCAGTCTGGTCGAGCGCATGCTGGAAACCGCCCGCGAGTCCTTCAGCGTGCACCAGCAGGCCGCCAGCCGCGACGCCCTGCTCTCCAAGCTCACCCTGCGCGAAAGCCAGGTGCTGGAACGCATCGTGGCCGGCCGCTTGAACAAGCAGATTGCCGACGACCTGGGTATCAGCATCAAGACGGTGGAGGCGCACCGCGCCAACATCATGGAAAAACTCAGTGCCAACACCGTGGCCGACCTGCTCAAGATCGCCCTCGGGCAGGCCGCCCCAAAACCTGACACTACTTTTTCAATAGCACCTCACGCCCGCTGCATAAGACCTAGCGGGCGTTTTTACTTACAAAACTGGAAAACACCATGACACAGACCACCGGACGCCTGATCGACGGCAACGCCCTCTCCAAACAACTGCGCGCCGAAGTGGCGCAGCGCGCCGCCGCCCTCAAGGCGCGTGGCATCACGCCCGGGCTGGCCGTCATTCTGGTGGGTGACAACCCGGCCTCGCAGGTTTATGTGCGCAACAAGGTCAAGGCCTGCGAAGACAGCGGCCTGCACTCGGTGCTGGAAAAGTACGAAGCCAGCATGACCGAAGCCCAGCTGCTGGCCCGCATCGAGGCACTCAACAACGACCCGGCCATCCATGGCATCCTGGTGCAGCTGCCGCTGCCGGCGCACATCGATGCGCACAAGGTGATCGAGGCCATCTCCCCGGCCAAGGACGTGGACGGTTTCCACGTTGCCAGTGCCGGCGCGCTGATGGTCGGCCAGCCCGGTTTCTGGCCCTGCACGCCCTACGGCTGCATGAAGATGCTGGAATCGATCAATTACGACCTGAAGGGCAAACATGCCGTGGTGATCGGCCGCTCCAATATCGTGGGCAAGCCGATGGCGCTGATGCTGCTGGGCCAGAACGCCACCGTCACCGTCTGCCACAGTGCCACCAAGGACCTGAAAGCCATGACGCTGCAGGCCGACGTGATCGTGGCTGCGGTCGGCAAGCGCAACGTGCTGACGGCCGACATGGTCAAGCCTGGCGCGGTGGTGATCGACGTCGGCATGAACCGCAACGACGAAGGCAAGCTGTGCGGCGACGTGGACTTCGAAGGCGTCAAGCAGGTGGCCGGCTGGATCACCCCGGTGCCCGGTGGCGTCGGCCCCATGACCATCACCATGCTGCTGGTCAACACGATGGAAGCGGCCGAGCGCGTGGCCGCGGCCTGATCGCCGTCATTGAAAAAACCCATGGCCGGAGGCCTTGAATCATCAAGGGCCGGCCGTAACATGCTGCACATGAGCAATCCCCTCCTCGACTTCTCCGACCTCCCGCTGTTCGACCAGATCCAGCCTGAGCATGTGGCCCCCGCCATCGACGCCCTGCTGCAGGAGTCCGACGCTGCGCTGGAGACCGTCACCGCACCGGACTTCCCGGCCGACTGGACGGCGATCGCCAAAGTGCTTGACGTCACCACCGAGAAGTTCGGCCGGGCCTGGGGTGCCGTGAGCCACCTCAACAGCGTGGCCGACACGCCCGAGCTACGCGCCGCCTACAACGCCGCCCTGCCCCGCGTCACCGAGTTCTGGACCCGCCTGGGCTCCGACGAGCGCCTGTACGCCAAGTACAAGGCGATCGATCCGTCCACGCTCAACAACGAACAGCGCCAGGCGCACAAGAACGCGCTGCGTAACTTCGTGCTGGGTGGTGCCGAACTGCAGGGAGCGGCCAAGGAGCGCTACGCACAGATCCAGGAGCGCCAGGCCGAGTTGACCCAGAAGTTCAGCGAGAACGCGCTGGATGCCACCGATGCCTTCGCCTACTACGCGACCGAGGCCGAACTCGACGGCCTTCCCGAAGATGTGAAGCAGACCGCGCGCGCCGCCGCCCAGAAAGAGGACAAGGACGGCTACAAGCTCACGCTCAAGATGCCGAGCTACCTGCCGGTGATGCAGTTCGCCAAAAGCAGCGCGCTGCGCCACACGCTGTATCGCGCCTACGTCACGCGCGCCTCCGACCAGGCCGAGGGTGAAGGATCCAAGTTCGACAACAGCGCCCTGATCCGCGAGATCCTGGCGCTGCGCCAGGAAGAAGCCCAACTGCTGGGCTACGTGAACTTCGGCGAAGTGTCGGTGGTGCCGAAGATGGCCGAGTCGCCACAGCAGGTCATCAGCTTCCTGCGCGACCTGGCGCAGAAGGCCCGGCCCTATGCCGAACAGGATCTGGCTGACCTGCGTACTTTCGCCCGCGACCAACTGGGCATCAACGACCCGCAGCCCTGGGATTGGCCCTATGTCAGCGAGCGGCTCAAGGAAGCACGCTACGCCTTCAGCGAGCAGGAGGTCAAGCAGTACTTCACCGCGCCGCGCGTGCTGGCCGGCCTGTTCAAGATCGTCGAAACCTTGTTCGAAGTGTCCATCCGGCGTGATACCGCCCCGGTTTGGCACCCGTCGGTCGAGTTCTACCGCATCGAACGTGGCAATGAACTGGTGGGCCAGTTCTACCTCGACCAGCCGGCCCGCAACGGCAAACGCGGCGGTGCCTGGATGGACGACGTGCGTGCACGCTGGCTGCGCCCCGACACCGGCCGCCTGCAAACGCCGGTGGCGCACTTGGTCTGCAACTTCGCCGACGGTGTTGACGGCAAGCCGGCCCTGCTGACGCACGACGACGTCATCACCCTGTTCCATGAGTTCGGCCACGGCCTGCACCACATGCTCACGCAGGTGAATGAACGCGATGTCTCGGGCATCAGCGGCGTGGAGTGGGACGCGGTGGAGCTGCCGAGCCAGTTCATGGAGAACTTCTGCTGGGAATGGGATGTGCTCAAGCACATGACATCCCATGTCGACACTGGCGAGCCGCTGCCGCGCACCTTGTACGACAAGATGATCGCCGCCAAGAACTTCCAGAGTGGCATGCAAACCCTGCGTCAGATCGAGTTCGCCCTGTTCGACATGCTGCTGCACACCGAACACGACCCGGCGCAGGACTTCATGCCCCTGCTCGACCTGGTGCGCGCCGAAGTCGCCGTGCTGCAGCCACCGGCCTGGAGCCGCACCGCGCACACCTTCAGTCACATCTTCGCCGGCGGTTATGCCGCAGGCTACTACAGCTACAAATGGGCCGAGGTGCTGAGCGCCGACGCCTATGCGGCCTTCGAGGAAACAGTTGGTAAGGACGGCTTGCCCAGTGTGCAAACCGGGCGACAATACCGCCAAGCCATCCTGGAGGCCGGCGGCAGCCGACCGGCCATCGAGTCGTTCAAGGCCTTCCGCGGCCGCGAACCCAGCCTCGACGCCCTGCTGCGGCACCAGGGCATGGCCTGATCCATCGAAGGGAAACCCAACACCATGAAACGGTCAATCCACCAGCACCCGGCAACCCTTGCGGCCGCCAGTCTTTTGCTGGCCCTGACCGCTTCTCTGGTTCAGGCGCAAGGCATCTACCGCATCGTCGGACCGGATGGCCGCGTCACCTTCTCCGACAAGCCGCCGGCGGCCAGCGACAGGGCCACCGCGCTCAATGCCGATGGCCGCAGCGAAACCCAGGCAGCCAGTGAGCTGCCCTATGAGCTGCGTCAACTGGCGCGCCGCTATCCGGTCACGCTCTACAGCGGCGAGAACTGCGCCCCATGCGACAGCGGCCGAGCACTGCTCACCAACCGCGGCATTCCCTTCACCGAGCGCACCGTCACCACGCCGCAGGACGCCGATGCCCTGCAGAAGTTCAGTGGCGACGCGTCCATTCCCATCCTGACCATTGGTGGCCAGCGCCTCAAGGGGTTCATGCAGGCCGACTGGGTCCAGTACCTCGATGCCGCGGGCTACCCTAAGAGCTCGCAGCTGCCCGCCAATTACCGCAACCCGGCGCCAACACCGCTGGTACCGCCGCCACCGCCCGTCCCGGCTGCCGCCAACGGCAAAACCCCTGTGGCTCCAACCGTGCCCGAGGCCGCATCGCCACGCACGCCAACAGTCAGCCCGGACAATCCCGCCGGCATCACCTTCTGAGCCGTCACCGGCCCAGTACTTAGGCCGAGTCCTTAAAAGTTCAGTGTTTTGACACCACTGGCCGTGCCCAGCAGGCAGACCTGCGCACGCTGATGCGCGAACACGCCCACCGTCACCACACCCGGCCATTGGTTCACTTCGGATTCGAACGCCAGCGGATCGCTGATCTGCAGGCCTGTCACATCGAGGATGTGCTGGTCGTTGTCGGTCAGCAGTGGTTCGCCGCCCTGCATGCGCACCTTGGCGGTACCACCGAGTGCCGCGAACTGGCGCACCAGGCGCTGCGTCGCCATCGGGATCACTTCCACCGGCAAAGGGAACTTGCCCAAGGTCTGGACCAGCTTGGACTCATCAGCGATGCAGATGAAACGGCGCGACTGTGCCGCCACGATCTTCTCGCGCGTTAGCGCCGCACCACCGCCCTTGATCATGTAGCCACGGCCATCGATCTCGTCGGCGCCGTCGATATAGACCGAGAGCTCGCCCACCGCGTTGGCATCAAACACCTCAATGCCCAACGCCAGCAGGCGCTCGGTGCTGGCCACCGAGCTGGAGACCGCGCCCTTGATCTGGTCCTTCATCGAGGCCAGCGCATCGATGAACTTGTTGACCGTGGAGCCGGTGCCGACGCCGACGATCTCGCCGGGAACCACGTATTGCAGGGCCGCCTGGCCAACCAGGGTCTTGAGTTCGTCTTGGGTAAGCATGTCTGAAAAAGGAGTGGGTGGGTTGATCTGGGAAAATCGGGTGAATTGCAGGAATTATCCAATGTCTCTGATCCCCTACGCCCTCTCCCGCGCCGCGCTGTTCCGCATGGACCCCGAAGCCGCGCACGACTTCACCATTGACATGCTGGCCCGCACCCAGAACACCCTGCTGGCCTGCGCCTACAGCCAGCCCCGGGTAGAAGACCCGGTGACCTTGGCCGGCCTGCACTTCCCCAACCGCGTCGGCATGGCCGCCGGACTGGACAAGAACGCGCGCTGCATCGACGGCCTGGGCGCCATGGGTTTCGGTTTCGTTGAGGTGGGCACCGTCACGCCACTGCCGCAGCCGGGCAACCCCAAACCGCGCATGTTCCGTCTGCCGGCCGCCAATGCGCTGATCAACCGCATGGGCTTCAACAACGATGGGCTGGACGCCTTCATCGCCAATGTCCGGCGCGCCACCTTCCGCCAGAAAAACGGCACGCCGATGTTGCTGGGCCTGAACATCGGCAAGAATGCTGCCACCCCAATCGAACGCGCCACCGACGACTACCTGATCGGCCTGGCCTGCGTCTACCCGCACGCCGACTACGTCACCATCAACATTTCCAGCCCCAACACCAAGAACCTGCGCGCACTGCAGAGCGACGAGGCGCTCGATGGGCTGCTTGGCGCAATCGCTGCCAAGCGCGAACAACTGGCGCAGCAACACGGCAAGCGCGTAACGGTTTTCGTGAAAATCGCCCCGGACTTGGACGAGGAACAGGTCAATGTGATCGCCGCCACCCTGCTGCGCCACGGCATGGACGGCGTCATCGCCACCAACACCACCCTCAGCCGCGAGGCCGTGCAAGGGCTGGAACATGCCGCGGAGGCCGGCGGCCTGTCGGGCGCGCCGGTGCTGGAAGCCAGCAACCGCGTCATCCACCAGCTGCGTGCCGCACTCGGTCGTGACTACCCCATCATCGGTGTCGGTGGCATTCTCAGTGCGGCTGATGCGCTGAGCAAGATCGAGGCCGGCGCCGACCTGGTACAGATCTACACCGGCCTGATCTACCAAGGGCCTGAATTGGTGAAGCAAGCTGCACTTGCCATCAAAAACAAGCGCTAGACCTTATCGGAAAAGCGCAAGCAGCTACTATTTCGATAGCAAATCGGCGACATGCTCGCCGATGGCCATGCTGCTGGTCAGACCCGGCGACTCAATGCCAAACAGGTTGACCAAGCCCGGCACGCCGTGCTGGGCCGGGCCATCGATGCGGAAATCCGGCGCCTTCTCGCCAGGCCCGTAGATCTTGGGCCGCACCCCGCTGTAGCTGGGCTGCAGCGCGCCATCGGGCAGCGCGGGCCAATAACGTCGCACCTCGGCATAGAAGCCGTCGGCACGGCGCGGATCCACGGTGTAGTCGATGGTCTCGGGCTGCTTCGTGTCCAGCCATTCCAGGTCGGGACCGAACTTGGCTTGGCCGCCCAGGTCCAGCGTGAGGTGCACACCCAGCCAAGCGTCGGCCGGTGCCGGATAGATCAGGCGCGAGAACGGTGAGCGGCCGGCCAAGGCGTAGTAGCTGCCCTTGGCGTAGCTCTCCTGCGGGACATGGTGCGCGTTCAGCCCTTCGAAGCGGCGCGCCAGCGCGCACGCGTGCAGCGACGCCGAATTGACGACGATGCTTGCTGCGATCTCGCTGCCGTCGGCCATCCGCAGCACATGGGGCGCACCGCCCTGCCCCAACACGGCCGATTCAACCGCCGAGCCCAGCGCCACCATGCCGCCCGACTTCTCCAGATCGCCCTGCAGCGCCAGCATAAGGCCATGGCTGTCCACTATGCCGGTGGTGGGCGACAGCAACGCAGCCGTGCACGCCAGTGCAGGCTCCAGGGCCTGGGCTTGCGCCGCGTCCAACCATTGCACCGGCACGCCGTTGGCCACCGCCTTGTCCTGCAGGGCACGCAAGGCCGCTGCTTCAGATTCAGTGGTGGCCACGACCAGCTTGCCGCAGTGGCGGTGGTCCACGCCATGGCTGGCGCACAAGGCGTAGAGCAGCTCCTTGCCGCGCACGCACAGTTTGGCCTTGAGCGAGCCAGGCGTGTAGTACAGGCCGGCGTGGATCACCTCGCTGTTGCGCGAACTCACGCCCTGTCCAATGGTGGTCTGCGCTTCCACCACAATCACCTCGCGTCCGGCCAGTGCCAGGGCCCGCGCCACGGCCAGCCCCACCACACCGGCCCCGATCACCACGCTATCGACTTGTTCCACACGCCACTCCGTTCAGGCAAGAAAAAAGGACCAGGCATTTCTGCCGGGTCCTTTATTTTCGTTTGGTGGGCGATACATGGATCGAACATGTGACCCCTGCAGTGTGAATGCAGTGCTCTACCGCTGAGCTAATCGCCCTGAATCCGTTTTCCCAGATCCGCTTGCGTCTCCGGGAAAACCAGCATTATGCCACAGATTTTTCCACTGTCCGGCATCAGGCTGCGTTGCGCCACACGGTCTTGCCGCCGCTGGCCTTGTCGAGCTGGGCCAACAGGTCGTCGTGGGCCGCCAGCTCCTGCTCGTTGGCGGCCAGCACCGGCAATTCAAAGCGGCTCAGGTCCACGCGCTCGAAGCTGCCACTGCCGTCTTCGGCATCGGCCACGTCGATCAGCAGCGCGTCCTGCCCGCGTGTGAGGTTGATGTAGACATCGGCCAGAAGCTCGGCGTCGAGCAAGGCGCCGTGCAGCGTGCGGCCCGAGTTGTCGACGCCCAGGCGGTCGCACAGTGCGTCGAGCGAATTGCGCTTGCCCGGGAACATCTCCTTGGCCATCACCAGCGTGTCGGTCACGCTGGCCACGAATTCACCGAAGGCCGGCTTGCCGATGAGCTCCAGTTCCTTGTTCAGGAAACCGACGTCGAAGGCCGCGTTGTGGATGATGATCTCGGCATCCTGCAGGTAGGCCAGGATTTCCTCCGGCACCTCGGCGAACTTGGGCTTGTCGCGCAGGAATTCGTTGCTGATGCCGTGCACCCGCAGCGCGTCTTCGTGGCTGTCGCGCTCAGGGTTGAGGTAGAAGTGCAGGTTGTTGCCGGTGAGCTTGCGGTTGAGCAGCTCCACACAGCCGATTTCAATGATGCGGTCGCCGCCTTCGGCGGACAGGCCCGTGGTTTCAGTGTCAAGAACGATCTGGCGCATGGCGGCAATCATAGCCGCCCCGCCCCCTGACGCAGCAGGTTCGCCGAAATGAAAACAGCCCCTCGCGGGGCTGTCAGAAAGCAATGAAACCAGTGGTCGGTCAGTGATTCTCTTTGGCGTGGTTGATGGAATATTTCGGTATCTCCACCACCACGTCCTGTTGCGCCAGGATGGCTTGGCAGCTCAGGCGCGACTGGGGCTCCAGACCCCAGGCACGGTCGAGCAGGTCTTCCTCGTTTTCGTCGGGTTCGTTGAGCGAGTTGTACCCCTCCCGCACGATGACGTGACAGGTGGTGCAGGCGCAACTCATGTCGCAGGCATGTTCGATCTCGATGTGGTTGTCCAGCAGCGCCTCGCAGATCGAGGTGCCGGCCGGTGCCTTGATTTCAGCGCCTTGCGGGCAGTACTCGGGATGGGGAAGGATCTTGATGATGGGCATGGTGTGTTCGGCGTTCGTGGACTCAGACCGTCTCGATGTTCTTGCCCGCCAGGGCCTTCTGGATGCCGCGGTTCATGCGCAGGGCGGCAAAGGTTTCCGTGCCCTTGGCCAGCGCCTCGGTGGCGGCATCGATGGCCGCCGCGTCGTCTTCCTGGGTGCGTGAGACTTCCAATGCGGCCATCAGGCCGTCAATGGCTGCACGCTCCTCGGCCGACAGCAGATCGCCATCGGCCGCCAGCGCACTGCGCGTGGCCAGCAACATGCGGTCGGCCTCGACACGCGCCTCCACCAATGCGCGGGCACGCATGTCGGACTCCGCGGTGGTGAAGCTCTCCTGCAGCATCTTGGCAATCTGCTCGTCGCCCAGGCCGTAGGACGGCTTGACGTCGATGCGCGCTTCCACGCCGCTGACCTGCTCACGCGCACTGACCTGCAGCAGGCCGTCGGCATCGACCGTGAAGGTGACGCGGATGCGTGCGGCACCGGCTGCCATCGGCGGGATGCCGCGCAGCTCGAAACGCGCCAGGCTGCGGCAATCGGCCACCAGATCGCGCTCGCCCTGTACCACGTGCACCGCCAGTGCGGTCTGGCCATCCTTGTAGGTGGTGAAGTCCTGCGCCATCGCAGTCGGGATGGTCTGGTTGCGCGGCACGATGCGCTCGACCAGGCCGCCCATGGTCTCGATGCCGAGCGAGAGCGGAATCACGTCCAGCAGCAGCAGATCGCCGGCAGCATTGTTGCCGGCCAGCTGGTTGGCCTGGATGGCGGCGCCCAGCGCCACCACCTCGTCCGGGTTCAGGTTGGTCAGCGGCTCGTGACCGAAAAACTCGCCCACCGTGCGGCGGATCACCGGCATGCGGGTCGAGCCGCCCACCATCACCACGCCCTGCACGTCGTCAACGCTCAGCTTGGCGTCGCGCAAGGCCTTGCGCACCGCGCTCATGGTGCGCACCGTCAGCGCTGCAGTGACTTCTTCGAACTGCGTGCGTGTTACCGTCAAATTGACTTCCGCTGCCGTCAATTGGGCGCGAAATGCTACAGAATCAGTAGCAGACAGTGCTTCCTTGCAAGCCCGTGCTGCCACCTTGATGGCCGCCTTGTCGGCCGCGGTCACGCTGCTCAGGCCGGCCTGCTGCAGTGCCCAGGCTGCCAGTGCGGCGTCGTAGTCGTCACCGCCCAGGGCCGAGTCGCCACCGGTGGCAATAACTTCGAACACGCCTTTGGCCAGGCGCAGGATGGAAATGTCAAAGGTGCCGCCGCCCAGGTCGTACACCGCGTAGATGCCTTCGCTGGCGTTGTCCAGACCGTAGGCAATGGCCGCGGCGGTGGGCTCGTTGATCAGGCGCAGCACGTTGAGGCCGGCCAGTTGCGCGGCGTCTTTGGTGGCCTGGCGCTGTGCATCGTCGAAGTAGGCCGGCACGGTGATGACGGCGCCATAGAGGTCGTCGTTGAACGTGTCCTCGGCGCGAAAGCGCAACGTGGCCAGGATCTCGGCGCTCACCTCCACCGGCGACTTCTCCCCCACCACGGTCTGCAGGCCCAGCATGCCGGGGTGGTCCACCAGCTTGTAGGGCAGCTTTTCGCGCCCGGCCACGTCCTGCACGCCGCGCCCCATGAAGCGCTTGACGGAGGCAATGGTGTTTTCCGGGTCTTCGGCCAGCGCGGCCAAGGCGTCGAAGCCGATCTGACGCCCGCCATTGGCAAGGTAGCGCACCACGGAGGGCAGGATCACCCGGCCTTGCGCATCAGGCAGGCATTCGGCCACGCCGCTGCGCACAGCGGCCACCAGCGAGTGGGTGGTGCCGAGGTCAATGCCCACGGCGATGCGCCGCTGGTGCGGATCGGGAGATTGACCGGGTTCGGAAATTTGCAGCAGTGCCATCGTTGTTCTATTCGGATCAAGGCCGTGTTCAGAGCCTTATTGTCGCCGGGCCGCGGTATCCATCTGGTCGTAACGGGCTTCGATGTCGCGGCCAAAACGTTCGATGAACATCAGCGCCCGCACCTGCGCTACGGCGGCCGGGTAATCGTGTGCCACATCGAGCAGCTGCTCGCAGCGCTGGAGCGCTTCGCGCCGGCTGTGCGCAATCTGATCGCTCAGCGCATCCAGGTCCTCGCTGCTGCCGACGTCGTCCAGCGCCTCGCGCCATTCCATCTGCTGCATCAGGAATTCGGCTGGCATGGCGGTGTTGTTTTCGGCATTCACCGGCACACCATTCAACTCACACAGGTAGGCGGCCCGCTTGAGCGGGTCTTTCAGGCGCTGGTAGGCCTCGTTGATGCGCACCGACCACTGCATGGCCACGCGCTGGGCCGCTGCGCCCTGGGCGGCAAACTTGTCGGGGTGAGCTTCGCGCTGCAGTTCTTTCCAGCGTGCGTCCAGCACCGAACGGTCTTGCGCAAACTGTTGCGCCAGACCGAACAGCTCGAAATCGTTGGATTGGAGATTCACACCCGGAACGACTCGCCGCAGCCGCAGCGGTCGCGTTCATTCGGGTTGTTGAAGCGGAAACCTTCGTTCAGCCCTTCGCGCACGTAATCCAGCTCGGTGCCGTCGATGTAGGACAGGCTCTTGGGGTCGATCAGCACCTTGACGCCGTGTCCTTCGAACACGATGTCCTCCGGCGCCACCTCGTCCACGTACTCCAGCTTGTAGGCCAGGCCGGAACAACCGGTGGTCTTGACGCCCAGGCGCACACCCACGCCCTTGCCGCGCTTGCTCAGGTAGCGGGTGACATGCCGGGCTGCGGCTTCAGTAAGAGTAACTGCCATTTCAGTCTTTCATTCCCATCCCCCAGCCCCTTCAATCCGGGGCCGCCGCGGAACCGGCTTTGCCGGGCCGCTGGCGGCGCCCCCTTGAGGGGGAGGCGCCGAAGGCGCCTCGGGGGGGAACTTAGTTCATGTGTTTCTTGCGGTAATCGTCCACAGCAGCCTTGATCGCATCTTCGGCCAGGATGGAGCAGTGGATCTTGACCGGCGGCAGTGCCAGTTCTTCGGCGATCTGGCTGTTCTTCAGCGCAGCCGCCTCGTCCAGCGTCTTGCCCTTGACCCACTCGGTCACCAGCGAGCTCGACGCGATGGCCGAGCCGCAACCGTAGGTCTTGAAACGTGCGTCTTCGATCACGCCGGTCTGCGCGTTCACCTTGATCTGCAGCTTCATCACGTCACCGCAGGCAGGAGCGCCCACCATACCGGTGCCCACCGTGTCGTCGCCCTTGTCGAAGGAGCCGACGTTGCGCGGGTTTTCATAGTGGTCAACGACTTTTTCAGAATAAGCCATGGTCTTACCTCTTCAATCTTCAGTTAATGAGCAGCCCACTGGATGGTGCTCAGATCCACGCCGTCCTGGAACATTTCCCAGAGCGGGCTCAACTCACGCAGCTTGGCCACGTTGAGCTTGATGGTGGAAATCGCGTAATCGATCTCTTCCTCGGTCGTGAAGCGGCCGATGGTCATGCGCAGGCTGCTGTGCGCCAGCTCGTCGCTGCGGCCCAGGGCGCGCAGCACATAGCTGGGCTCCAGTGAAGCCGAAGTACAAGCCGAGCCGGACGACACTGCCAGCCCCTTGATGCCCATGATGAGCGACTCGCCCTCGACGAAATTGAAGCTCATGTTCAGGTTCTGCGGCACGCGCTTCTCGGCGTGGCCGTTGAGGAAGGTCTGCTCGACATCTTTCAGGCCATTGAGCAGGCGGTCATGCAGCGCGCGCGCCTTGGCGTTGTCCTGTGCCATTTCCAGCTTGGCAATACGGAAGGCCTCGCCCATGCCGACGCACTGGTGCGTGGGCAGCGTGCCGGAGCGCATGCCGCGCTCGTGGCCGCCGCCGTGCATCTGCGCCTCGATGCGCACACGCGGCTTGCGGCGCACATACAAGGCGCCGATGCCCTTGGGGCCGTAGGTCTTGTGCGAGGCCAGGCTCATCAGGTCGACCGGCAGCGTGTTGAGATCGATCTCCACCTTGCCGGTGGCCTGCGCCGCATCCACGTGGAAGATGATGCCCTTCTCGCGGCACAAGGCGCCGATGGCCGGGATGTCCTGGATGACGCCGATCTCGTTGTTCACGAACATCACGCTGATCAGAATGGTGTCCGGACGGATGGCGGCCTTGAGCTGGTCGAGGTCAAGCAGGCCGTCTTCCTGCACGTCGAGGTACGTCACCTCGAAGCCTTGGCGCTCCAGCTCGCGCATGGTGTCGAGCACGGCCTTGTGCTCGGTCTTCACCGTGATCAGGTGCTTGCCCTTGCCCTTGTAGAAGTGGGCGGCGCCCTTCAAGGCCAGGTTGTTGGACTCGGTGGCACCGGAGGTCCAGACGATCTCGCGCGGGTCGGCACCGATCAGGTCGGCGACGTAACCGCGCGCCGTCTCAACGGCCTCTTCGGCCTCCCAGCCCCAGGCGTGGCTGCGCGAAGCCGGGTTGCCGAAGTGCTCGCGCAACCAGGGAATCATGGCATCGACCACACGCGGATCGCAGGGTGTGGTGGCACCGTAGTCCAGGTAAATCGGGAAATGAGGGGTCATGTCCATACAGGCTCGCTACGAAACTCGGTAAAAAATGGCTTGTAAATCAGGATTTGGAGAAGGCATTGCCCAGCGCGAACACCGAGTTGGGCGCATTCACCCGCACCGGCTTGACCACCGGCATGGCAGAGATGGCGCGCTTGACGGTGGGCTTGTCTTCGATGGTGATGCCTTTGGCCAGCTGGTCGTCGACCAGCTTTTGCAGCGTGACGGAATCGAGAAACTCGACCATGCGCACATTGAGCGAGGCCCACAGTTCGTGCGTCATGCAGCGACCGGCGTCGCCCAGGCAGTTTTCCTTGCCGCCGCACTGGGTGGCATCGATCGGCTCGTCCACCGACAGGATGATGTCGGCCACGGTGATGTCGGCCGCCTTGCGGGCGAGCGTGTAGCCGCCACCGGGGCCACGGGTGGATTCCACCAGTTCATGCCGGCGCAGCTTGCCGAACAACTGTTCCAGATAGGACAGCGATATTTGCTGGCGCTGGCTGATGGCAGCCAGCGTCACGGGGCCGTTGCTCTGGCGCAGGGCCAGGTCAATCATCGCGGTGACCGCAAAGCGGCCTTTGGTTGTGAGGCGCATCGCAAACTCCTGTTCCGGGTTTGGCTATCGGTATTTCCCCGGAGCCTGCCGGCGCCGAGGGGCTTTCCCACCCTGCCCGGCGGGCCGCCTGCGGCACTGTGTGCCAACCGGCTTGCCGGGCTTTCTTGACTATTTGTGTCAAGTATAGCAAAAAACCCCGTGCTCTGCTCGGATAAGGCCCGCCCATGCCGTCAGGGATGGCCAGGCACGGGCTATGAAATGGGCTACAGCCCGGCCGGGTGGTCGGGCACGGCGGCACCAAAGGCACGCGCCTTGAGCAGGTTGAGCTGGTCGCGCGTGCGGGCGGCCTGTTCGAACTCCAGGTTGCGCGCATGCTCCAGCATCTGCTTTTCCAGCCGCTTGACCTCGCGCGCCATGTCCTTTTCGCTCATCTCCTCCACCTTGGCGCGCTGCAGGGCCTCCTGCTCCAGCCGCTCGGCTTCGCGCCCCGCTTTTTCGCTGTAGACGCCGTCGATCAGGTCGCGCACCTGCTTGACGATGGCGCGTGGCGTGATGCCATGCGCCAGGTTGTGCTCGATCTGCTTGTGGCGGCGGCGCTCGGTCTCGCCAATGGCGCGGGCCATGGAGTCCGTGACCCGGTCGGCATAAAGAATGGCCTTGCCATGCAGGTTGCGGGCGGCACGGCCAATGGTCTGGATCAGCGAGCGCTCGGAGCGCAGGAAACCTTCCTTGTCGGCGTCCAGGATCGCCACCAGCGACACCTCGGGAATGTCCAGGCCCTCGCGCAACAGGTTGATGCCCACCAGCACATCAAAGGTGCCCAGGCGCAGGTCGCGCAGGATCTCCACCCGCTCCACCGTGTCCACGTCGCTGTGCAGGTAACGCACCTTGACGCCGTTGTCGGTCAGGTAGTCGGTCAGCTGCTCGGCCATGCGCTTGGTCAGGGTGGTGATGAGCACGCGCTCGTGTTTTTCCACCCGGATGCGGATTTCCTGCAGCACGTCGTCCACCTGGTGGGTGGCCGGGCGCACCTCCACCTCGGGGTCCACCAGGCCGGTCGGGCGCACCACCTGCTCCACCACCGCGCCGGCGTGCTCGTTCTCCCAGTTGCCGGGCGTGGCCGAGACAAAAACCGCCTGGCGCATCTTGGTCTCGAACTCCTCGAATTTCAGCGGCCGGTTGTCCAGCGCGCTCGGCAGCCGGAAGCCGTATTCCACCAGCGTGGTCTTGCGCGCGCGGTCGCCGTTGTACATGCCGCCGAACTGGCCGATCAGCACGTGGCTCTCGTCCAGGAACATCAGCGCGTCTTTCGGCAGGTAGTCGGTCAGCGTCGGCGGCGGCTCGCCGGGGGCGGCGCCGCTCAGGTGGCGGGTGTAGTTCTCAATACCCTTGCAGTGGCCCACCTCGGACAGCATTTCCAGATCAAAACGGGTGCGCTGCTCCAGGCGCTGCGCCTCCACCAGCTTGCCCATGGCCACAAATTCCTTCAGGCGCTCGGCCAGCTCCACCTTGATGGTCTCCACCGCCGCCAGCACCTGCTCGCGCGGCGTCACGTAATGGCTGCTGGGGTAGACCGTGAAACGCGGCACCTTCTGGCGGATGCGGCCGGTCAGCGGGTCGAACAGCTGCAGGCTCTCGATCTCGTCGTCAAACAACTCGATGCGCAAGGCCAGCTCGGAGTGCTCGGCCGGGAACACGTCAATGGTGTCGCCGCGCACGCGGAACTTGCCGCGCGAGAACTCAGTATCGTTGCGCTGGTACTGCATGCGCACCAGCTGGGCAATGATGTCACGCTGCCCCATGTGGTCGCCGGCGCGCAGCGTCATCACCATCTGGTGGTAGGCCTCAGGCTTGCCGATACCGTAGATCGCCGAAACGGTCGCCACGATCACCACGTCGCGTCGCTCCAGCAGGCTCTTGGTGCAGGAGAGGCGCATCTGCTCGATGTGCTCGTTGATGGCGCTGTCCTTCTCGATGAACAGGTCGCGCTGCGGCACGTAGGCCTCGGGCTGGTAGTAGTCGTAATAGCTGACGAAATACTCCACCGCATTCTTGGGAAAAAACTCGCGGAACTCGCTGTAGAGCTGCGCTGCCAGCGTCTTGTTGGGGGCAAACACGATGGCCGGCCGGCCCAGGCGGGCGATCACGTTGGCCATGGTGTAGGTCTTGCCCGAGCCGGTCACGCCCAGCAGGGTCTGGAACACCTCGCCGTCGTTCACGCCCTCGACCAGCTTGCCGATCGCCTCGGGCTGGTCACCCGCCGGCGGATAAGGCTGGTAAAGCTCGAAGGGCGAGCCGGGGAAGCTGACAAAGTGACCCTCAGGAATGGCGGCGGGAGCGCTGTCGGCCTCGGGCACGGGGACTGCTGAAACGTCTTGCATGGAAACCTGATTGCTAAGCCCGTAAAATTCAGGGCAACTGACAAGAATACGTCATTCCGGCGCGGCGCGCAGCCCCCTGCCGGAAGGACGGGATGTATCGACCACTTCACTACTTATCCAAGGAACCGTCATGTCCATGTTTTCCGCCGTCGAAATGGCTCCCCGCGACCCCATCCTGGGTCTGAACGAGCAGTTCAACGCCGACACCAACCCCAACAAGGTCAACCTCGGCGTGGGTGTCTATTTCGACGACAACGGCAAGCTGCCGCTGCTGCAGTGCGTCCAGGCCGCCGAGAAGGCCATGATGGACAAGCCCACCGCCCGCGGCTACCTGCCGATCGACGGCATTGCGGCCTATGACGCCGCAGTCAAGGGGCTGGTGTTCGGCGCCGAGTCCGAGCCGGTGAAAAGCGGCCGTGTCGCCACCGTGCAGGGCATCGGCGGCACCGGCGGCCTGAAGATCGGCGCCGATTTCCTGAAGAAGCTCAACCCCACAGCCAAGGTGCTGATCTCCGACCCGAGCTGGGAAAACCACCGCGCCCTGTTTACCAACGCCGGTTTCACGGTGGAGACCTACCGCTACTACGACGCGGCCAAGCGCGGCGTGGACTTTGACGGCATGCTGGCCGACATCAACGCCGCCGCCCCGAGCACCATCGTGCTGCTGCACGCCTGCTGCCACAACCCGACCGGTTATGACATCACCGCCGCCCAGTGGGACCAGGTGATCGCCGCCATCAAGGCCAAGAATCTGGTGTCCTTCCTCGACATGGCCTACCAGGGCTTCGGCAACGGCATTGCGGAAGACGGCGCCGTGATCGGCAAGTTCGTCGCCGCCGGCCTGGACTTTTTCGTCTCCACCTCGTTCTCCAAGAGCTTCAGCCTGTATGGCGAGCGCGTCGGGGCCTTGTCCGTGCTGTGCGCCAGCAAGGAAGAGGCCGACCGCGTGCTGAGCCAGCTCAAGATCGTGATCCGCACCAACTACAGCAACCCGCCCACCCACGGCGGCGCCGTGGTGGCGGCCGTGTTGAACAACCCCGAGCTGCGCGCCCTGTGGGAGAAGGAACTGGGCGAGATGCGCGTGCGCATCAAGGCCATGCGCCAGAAGTTGGTCGACGGCCTGAAGGCCGCCGGCGTGAAGCAAGACATGAGTTTCATCACTCAGCAGATCGGCATGTTCAGCTACTCGGGCCTGTCCAAGGACCAGATGGTGCGCCTGCGCAGCGAGTTCGGCGTCTACGGTACCGACACCGGCCGCATGTGCGTGGCCGCGCTCAACAGCAAGAACATCGACTACGTCTGCCAGGCGATTGCCAAGGTGATGTAAGCCGGTTCTGCCCGCACTTCACAAGCCGCCTTCGGGCGGCTTTTTCATGGGCGCGACCAAACGGGTGCCTGTTCGCACCCGAGGAGCTGGCGCTCTTTCCCATGCTGGCTCAAGGGCCGGATTTAAGATCTATTTTTCATGGATCTTATAATGACATCCGTCAAGAACGCCATGGGAATCGGTGCTGGCTGAGGCCGGCATGTCGCCCCTCGCGTGCTGCAATTTTTCCGCCCATGCCTGCCGGCCAGCACACCGGCCACATCAACACCATGAATCAGCCGCCACCGTCCCTCGTCATCCCGATCCGCAAGCAGGCAGCTGAGGCGGATCAAGAAACCATGGTGTCGCTGTACGAAAAACAGATCAAGATCTACCCGCGCGCGGTCAGCGGCTGGTATGCCCGCTGGCGCTGGGGGATGGTGTGGCTGACGCAGGCGGTGTTCTACGCTCTGCCCTGGCTGCAGTGGAACGGCCGGCAGGCGGTGCTGTTTGATCTGACCGAGCGCCGCTTCTATGTGCTCGGTCTGGTGCTGCACCCGCAGGATTTCATCTACCTCGCGGCACTGCTGGTCATCTCCGCCATGGCGCTGTTCTTCTTCACGGCCGTGGCTGGCCGCCTGTGGTGCGGTTACGCCTGCCCCCAGACCGTCTACACCGAGATTTTCCTGTGGGTGGAACGCCGGCTGGAAGGCGACCGCACCGCCCGCATGCGGCTGGATGCCGCCCCCTGGGGACTGGAGAAACTGGCACGAAAGTCCGCCAAACAACTGGCCTGGATCACCATCGGCCTGATCACGGGGTTCACCTTTGTCGGCTACTTCACGCCGATCCGCACCTTGCTGGGCGAGGCCATGAGCCTGTCCTTCTCGCCGTGGGAATGGTTCTGGGTCTTCTTCTATGGTTTCGCCACCTACGGCAATGCCGGCTACCTGCGCGAGCAGGTGTGCAAGTACATGTGCCCCTACGCCCGCTTCCAGAGCGCCCTGATCGACATGGACTCTCTTGTCATCGCCTACGACGCCGGGCGCGGCGAGGCGCGCGGCTCACGTTCTCGCAAGGCCGATCCGAAATCGCTGGGCCTGGGCGACTGCATCGACTGCACCCTGTGCGTACAGGTCTGCCCAACCGGCATCGACATCCGCAACGGCCTGCAAAACGAATGCATCGGCTGCGCCGCCTGCATCGATGTCTGCGACGACGTCATGAGCAAGATGGGTTATGACACCGGGCTGATCCGGTACTCCTCCGGCAACGGCATCGTCAACACCTGGTCGCCCAAACAGATCCTGCGCCGCGTCTGGCGGCCGCGCGTCCTGATCTACGGCGCCATCCTGCTGGCGATGAGTCTGGCGTTTGTGATCAGCCTGTCGCTGCGCAACGGCTTCGTGGTCGATGTCATCAAGGACCGCGGCGCCCTGGCGCGCGTCGTCGGCAGGGGCGTCGTCGAAAACGTCTACCGCATGCAGATCACCAACGGTGCCGAACAGGCCGAGCAATTCAGCATCAGCGTGTCCGGCCTGCCGGGGCTGAGCATCGTCACGCCCGCGCTGCTGAACGTCGATGCGCTCGGTATCGGCTCCATGCCTGTGCGGCTGGAGCTCCCGCCCGAGGCGGCTGACGCCTACCGCGGGCAAGCCCACCCGATCGTCTTCGACATCCAGACAATTCAGTCGGGCGAGACAAAGACCACGCACGTGAAGTCGACCTTTTTCGTGCCACGCTGAAAGCAGGCAAAAACCGCGCACTGCCGGTGACAAAAAAGCCGCCATCATCTGGCGGCTTTTTTGTTGGGTTAGAAGTGCTACTCAACAGCCCCGAATTTCCGGTTGAACTCAGTCTCACTCATGACAAGGAGAAGAATGCCTTCAATAAATCCAATGATCGCGGGGATGAAAGTCCAACAGAACAGCAAGTACGCAATACCCCAAACTACACGCCCAAGATAGAACTTGTGTATCCCCAGCCCCCCTAAAAAGATCGCAAACAAGGCTGCAGCTAGCTTACTCTTACCATTAGGAGCGGTTGCAGAAAAGCTACTAGGGGTTGGCAACTGGCGGACTCCACACTTGGGGCATATCTCCGCTTTAGCTTTAATGATCGCACCACACTCCGAGCAGAATTTTTCGTCGGCCGCCTTTTGAACCGCATTTGTCATCTTTACTCCCTGAAAAACAAATCTTTTTGGACGAATCTATGAATCATTCCGCAATGGGGTCGGGTGCATTCACCTCCGAATGGAGAACCATGAGGGAAGCTTAAGTTGAATATCCCGACGCCGCGCAAATTAACGAGAGATCATCCGCGCATCGACCCAGCCAGCACCCTTCTCGGCCTGCACCTCCAAAAGCCCATCTTTCTCGCCAAGAATGACGACCTCTTCATCCTTGGTCAACTTATAGACGACAGCTTTACGCTCATACGATCTGAAGACCGAAATGCCACCAATTTTGGCTCGCCCTACATCCCCGCCTCGAACTGAATTGGCAGTCGAATTGCGGCCGGCTGCAGCGACGCCAAGAGACGCATTGTCGCGAGCCAACTCAGGGTTATTTCTAACTGTCGTGACGAGCTGGTTGTATGCATCCAAAAACGCCATTGCAACAACCTTGCCCTCCGCTGTGTTTTCATATGCGCCGAGACCGAGACTGCCACCAGCCATACCAAGCGCACCGCCAAGACCGAAATCAGTCGCCTCGGATGAGCCTGTCGCAGCCGCAACCTGCAAGCTGCTGCGCGTATCCGCCATGGTGAGCGTAACCTGTGAAGACTTGAATTTGATAGCTCCGCCAACGACGGCGCCAACTGGGCCAAGCAATCCGCCGAGGAAACCACCGACACCTCCCGCATTATTGTTTTTGAACATGATGTCCGGGGTCATTACATAGTCGGCAGTAACCATCTGGCCTTTGCCGATATTCTGATTGGTGCGCAACTGTCCGCCTTCTTGTAGGGCGCGCTCCTGCATCAGGTTCTGCATACCAATCCCTCGCTCGACAACTGCAAAGCATCCAGATTGCTGAACAATGATGCGAATCATCTGGGTCGGCGACGGCAACGAGTACTGAGATAACGCCTTCATCATGTAATCTTGCGGTTCGACAACAGCCAAGGTGCCGAGCTTTCTGGAACAACGCTCTAACGATTTAGTAGCATTCGCACCGCCACCTTCTGCGCTTGCACCCCCTGTAATCTCGCTGCCTCCTTTACCCATAGTTTGCGCGTTAGCCAACGCAACAAATGCCATGCTAGCCAGCAGCAAAAGCAGCTTTTCTATTAAACGCATCCAAATCCTCCGTGAATAAATTTAATTAATCGCAACTGCAACTATACGAAATAAATCTTAGTGGTCTTCAGGAGACAAACGTGCCGCTCAAGCAGTTGTCTGAGGTGCCTTCTCAGTCCATATCAAAGTGCGCCCTAAACGCTTGACAGAACTGCTCACGGCCGCTGAGTGACAAGGTCACCGTATGGCGCGGCGCGCCCGCCGCGGCGAGCTGGCTGCTGAACTTGCCCGTCACGTCGTCGTACTGGAGGGACTCATGGGCGGTCCATTCCTGCTGCCCTTCCAGGTTGTAGTCCCACTCACCGCCTTCGTCCAGCGGCGCGCGCACGTCAGGGAAGGCTGTGTAAGCCCAATCCAGCACCCGCGCGATCTCGGCGCGCACAGCGGCGACGTGCTGGGGTGCCGTCGAGGCCATGGCATCGAAGGTCCCGATGCCCTGCTCGTCTTCGCTGTAGTCGAAGTCCAGGTAATGCAGGCTCATGGCTGTGCCGTGCTGGCGCCCAGGTTCAGGCTTGAGCCTGTTCTTCACCAGCAGCCAGAGCGGGCCTGGCTTTGCGATGACCGTGCTTGGGCAAGACCTCGACGTAGAGGGCGCCTGCGCCCTCTTTGGCGGCGACATCAATCTGCTCGATCAGGTTGCCGAAATGGACCGGGGCAGCCGTCTCGGCGCTGAGACCGAACTTGCAATCGAAGTCCCAGAAGTCCACGCCTTCGGGCAGGGCCGTGCGGCGCTGACGTTTGGCGTATTTGCGGATGTCGTGCTTGACGGCGTCAAGCAGGCGGTCGCGGTTTTTGCCCTCGATGTTGAGCTGGTAGGTTTTGCGCACGATGGGCCTTTGGAAATTTCGCGGGGGCTCGATTATCGTCGCCTACGGAGGCAGCGGCTCGGGAGCGCTTAAACTGGGCGCCCCTAACGAGCATCCGTTCATGCCATTTTCTTCCCTGGGCTTGTCCCCTGCCCTGCTGCGCGCCGTCAACGCCCGGGCCTACACGACCCCCACCGCCATCCAGAGTGTCGCCATTCCGGCCGTGCTGCAGGGGCGCGATGTGCTGGGCTCGGCGCAGACCGGCTCGGGCAAGACGGCCGCCTTTGCGCTGCCACTGTTGCAGCAGCTGGAACAGGCCCCCAAGGACAAACCGCGCCGCGTGCGCACGCTGGTGCTGGTACCCACGCGTGAGCTGGCAGCCCAGGTGGGCGAGGAATTCCGCAGCCTGGCGCAGCACTTGGCCGACCCCGTCAAAGTGACGGTGGTGTTTGGCGGCGTTTCCATCAACCCGCAGATGATGGGCTTGCGCGGCGGCACCGACATCGTGGTGGCGACACCCGGCCGCCTGCTGGACCTGATAGCCCACAACGCGCTCTCGCTGGGCAGCGTCAGCACACTGGTACTGGACGAAGCCGACCGCCTGCTGGACCTGGGCTTTGCCGAGGAGCTGGCGCGCATCCTCGCGCTGCTGCCGGCCCAGCGGCAGAACCTGTTTTTCTCCGCCACCTTCCCGCCCGATGTGCAGGCACTGGCGCAAACGCTGTTGCGCGAGCCGGTGCGCGTTGACGTGCTGCCCGAAACGCAAAATGAGCCCGACATCGCGCAGCGCGCCATTGCCGTCGATGCCGGCAAACGGACCCAGTTGCTGCGCCAGCTGATCACCCAGCATGGCTGGACCCGGGTGCTGGTGTTTGTGGCCACCAAACACGCGGCCGAAATCGTGGCCGACAAGCTGCGCAAGGCCGGCATCGATGCCGAACCTTTCCACGGCGAACTGAGCCAGGGCAAACGCACCCAGGTGCTGGCCGATTTCAAGACCTCACGCATCAGCGTGATGGTGGCCACCGACGTGGCCGCACGCGGCATCGACATTGCACAGCTGCCGGTGGTGGTGAACTACGACCTGCCGCGTTCGACCGCCGACTACACCCACCGCATCGGCCGCACCGGCCGGGCCGGCGAGAGCGGCTTGGCTGTGAGCTTCGTCAGCGCGACCACCGAAGCGCATTTCCGCCTGATCGAGAAGCGCCAGGGTTTCAAGCTGGCGCGTGAACAGGTGGCGGGCTTCGAGCCGGTAGACACCGCGCCGATTGAGGCCACCACCACCGGCGGCGTCAAGGGCAAACGCCCAAGCAAAAAAGACAAGCTGCGTGCCGCTGCGGCCCGGAACCCATGACCACTTTCCTTCACTCGCATGCCTGATTTCCTCACCTTGCTGGTGGCTGAGCCTATCATCACCATCGCCTACGTGGTCTTCGGCCTGGTGGGCTTTGGCTCCACGCTGGTGAGTGCGCCACTGCTGGCGCACCTGCTGCCCGTTTCCACCGTGGTGCCCACCTTGGCGCTGACAGACATGATTGCCTCCTGGTCCAACGGCTGGCGTCTGAGCCAGCACGTGGCACGGCGTGAACTGGTCCGGCTGGTGCCGGCGCTGTTTGCCGGCAGTGCCCTGGGGGCCTGGCTGCTGTTCACGCTGCCGGTCAAGCTGCTGATGCCACTGCTGGGCGCCTTCGTGGTGCTGTACGCGCTCAACGGCTTGCGGCCGAAAGCCGCGCCCTCGCCGATCTCGCCGCGCTGGGCCTGGTGGTACGGTAGCGTGGGTGGCGTGTTCAGCGCGCTGTTCGGTGCCGGTGGCTGGGTCTACTCGGTCTACCTGCTGCGCCGGCTGGACGAGCCGCAACAGATCCGCGCCACGCAAACAGCAGTGCTGATGTTCAGTTCGGTGGTGCGGGTGGCCCTGTTCCTGCTGGCCGGGCGCCTGCTCGACCCGCAGTTGCTGTGGCTGGTACTGGCCCTGCTGCCGGCGGTGGGCCTGGGCCTCTTTGTTGGCCACCACATCAGCCTGCGGCTGGACCGCCGGCGTTTCCTGCTGCTGTTGCACAGCGTGCTGCTGCTCACCGGCAGCAGCCTGCTGTTGCGCTCGTTGATTTAATCCCAGATCACCGAGCGCATCGAGATCGATGCCCCCTGGAACTTGGCGTTGAAGAACTGCGGTGCCTCTTTCGCGTCTGCCGCACCGGCGGCGTAGAGCAGCGGCAGGTAGTGGTCATAGGTCGGGTGCGCCATCTGCGCCACCTGGCCGAGCTGCTGGAAGTTCTGCAGCTCATCCAGCTTGCCCTGCGCAATCTGCTCGCCAATGGTGCTGTCGAACTCGATGGCCCAGTCGTAAGCTTGGTCGTTCGACGCGCTGCGCTGCATGGTGCGCAGGTTGTGCACGATGTTGCCGCTACCCACGATCAGCACACCGCGCTCGCGCAGGCTCTTGAGTTGCTGGCCCAGCGCATAGTGCTCGGCCGGCGGGCGGCCATAGTCCATGCTGAGCTGGATGACCGGAATGTCGGCCTGGGGGAACATGGGTTTGAGCACCGCCCAGCTGCCATGGTCAAAGCCCCACTCGTGTTCATCCAGCCCCAGCGGGGCGTGGGTATGGGGCTGCTGCAGGCTGACCGCCAGGGCTTGCGCCACAGCCGGTGCGCCGGGGGCCGGATATTGCTGGTCGAACAGGGCTTGCGGGAAACCGCCAAAGTCGTGGATGGTTTTGGGCTGGGCCATGCCCGTCAGCCACCAGCCGCGCGTGATCCAGTGTGCCGAGATACAGAGGATGAGCTGGGGCTTGGGCCATTTTTTGCCGAACTCGCGCCCCAGGGCTTCCCATTGCGGCCGGAATTCGTTGTCCTCGATCACGTTCAGCGGGCTGCCGTGGCCGACAAACAGCACCGGCATGCGCGGGCTGGGCTGGAGATTCTGGAGCTGGGAGAGGCTGGCGGCCCCGGCAAAGGCGGTCATCTGGGTTCCGATCAAGGTGCTGGCGCTGCCGCTCAGGGCAGCCATAAAAGTACGGCGCTGCATGTATTTTGACTTTCTTTGCCGGAAGGAGTCTGCGCCGGACGCTGAAGTTCCGCGCCAGCTAAGGGTTTTTATGGGGGGTAAACATCCGTGAAATTACGCAAGCGGACTTCGGTCACTGCTGATATATTGCACTGCAGCAAATCCTTTTGGAAGCGAGTCCGCCATGCTTTACCAGCTCTATGAATCCCAGCGCACGCTGATGGAGCCTTTCTCCGATCTGGCACAAACCGCGGCCAAGGCCTTCAACAACCCGCTGCTGCCCTGGGGCCAGCTGCCCTTTGCCCAGCGTGTTGCGGCCGGCTACGACCTGATGCACCGCCTGGGCAAAGACTACGAAAAGCCGGAGTTCGGCATCCGCACCGTGGGGGTGGACGGCGTGAACGTCGCGATCCACGAGCGCGTGGAAATGAGCAAACCCTTCTGCGAACTGCGCCGCTTCAAGCGTTTTTCGGACGATCCGGCCACGCTGACCAAGCTCAAGGGCCAGCCGGTGGTGCTGATCGTGGCGCCGCTGTCGGGCCATTACGCCACGCTGCTGCGCGACACCGTGCGCACCATGCTGAAAGACCACAAGGTCTACATCACCGACTGGAAAAACGCGCGCCTGGTGCCGCTGTCCGAGGGTGAGTTCCACCTGGACGACTACGTGAACTACGTGCAGGACTTCATCCGCTACCTGCAACAAGCCTATGGCAACTGCCACGTGATGAGCGTGTGCCAGCCCACGGTACCGGTGCTGGCTGCCGTCTCGCTGATGGCCAGCCGCGGCGAGAAGACACCGTTGACCATGACCATGATGGGCGGCCCGATCGATGCCCGCAAGTCGCCCACGGCGGTGAACAACCTGGCCATGAACAAGAGCCACAGCTGGTTCGAGCACAACGTGATCTACCGCGTGCCGAGCAACTTCCCCGGTGCCGGCCGGCGCGTTTACCCCGGCTTCATGCAGCATGCCGGTTTCGTCGCCATGAACCCGGACCACCACGCCAAGAGCCACTACGACTACTTCCAGCACCTCATCAAGGGCGACGACGCCAGCGCCGAAGCGCACCGCCAGTTCTACGACGAGTACAACGCCGTGCTCGACATGGATGCCGACTACTACCTGGAGACCATCAAGACCGTGTTCCAGGACTTCAGCCTGGTGCAGGGCACCTGGGACGTGAAGAACGCGCAGGGCCAGCTGGAGCGCGTGAAGCCGCAGGACATCAAGACCACAGCGCTGCTGTCGGTCGAAGGCGAGCTGGACGACATCTCCGGCTCGGGCCAGACCGAGGCGGTGCACACCATCTGCCAAGGGGTGCCGAAGCAGCTGCAAAGGCATCTGGAGGCCAAGGGGGCCGGCCACTACGGCATCTTCTCGGGCCGGCGCTGGCGCGAGATCGTCTACCCGGCGGTGAAGGCCTTCATCCTGGAACACAACAAACCGCTCGCAGCCTCCGGCCCGGCGTCCAGGACCAGCGCCAAAAAACCGGCGGTGCGCAAGGCTGCTGCCAAAGCGGCGTGAGCATCGGCCGGATAATCGGCCCCATGTCTGCAACTGCCGACCAGATTCTCGACGCCCTGCCCCAGACCCAATGCACCCGCTGCGGCTACCCGGACTGCGCCGGTTACGCGCAGGCCATAGCAGCCGGCAAGGCGCCCATCAACCAGTGCCCGCCCGGTGGTGCCGAGGGCATCGCGCGGCTGGCACGGCTCACGGGCCAGCCTGAAGCCCCACTGAATCCCGACTTCGGCCTGGAAGGCCCGCTCACCGTGGCGGTGATCGACGAAGACTGGTGCATCGGCTGCACGCTGTGCATCAAGGCCTGCCCGACCGACGCCATCCTCGGCAGCAACAAGCTGATGCACACCGTGATCGAACCGCACTGCACCGGCTGCGAGTTGTGCATTCCGGTCTGCCCGGTGGACTGCATCCGGCTGGAAAACGTCAGCGGTGAGCGCACCGGTTGGGCCGCCTGGTCACCGGCGCAAGCGGCCACCGCCCGCAAGCGCTATGAATTTCATAGCTTCTGGCGCAAGCGGGACAAGGCCGAGCACGATCAAAAGCTTGAAGAAAAAGCGAAGATGAAGCTGGCCGACCTGGGTGCCCATTCGCTGCACACCGACCCGGCCGTGCTGGACAAGAAGCGCGCCGTGATCGAGGCAGCGCTGGCGCGCGCCCGGGCGCGGCGCGAAGGCGGCGCCTAGGGCCGCCCGCTTGCCCGATACCGCGCCTTAACTCGCCACCAGGTTCTTGTAGACGCCGCAGCCGATGAACACGTCGTCCACCTGCTGCACGTAGGACATCTTGGTCTGCAGCGTGCCGGTGGCCGGGTTGGTGATGTCGTACTCCACCCAGCCCGGTTCGTGGCTGGCCTGCGCCACGATGGCATTGAGCAGGCTCTGGCCATCAATGCCCGGAATGTCCTGCACCCGCGTGCCGACCTTGGCCGGGTTGCCGCCGAAGGCCACATAAGCGCCATTGCGGTCGAGCGCAAAGACATACATGTCGCGGTCGTGGAAGCCTTGCTGCGGATCGGTCAGCCCGCGCAGGAAACTGTCGCGCCCAGTCTGCTGACGGAACTGCACGGCTCGCTGCACCAGGGCCAGCGCCTCATCGGCCGTGCCCTGCTGCAAGCGGAAGGCAGAGACCGCCTGAGCCAGTGTGGAAGCCCGGTTCTCCAGGTTGACGGCCTGCGTCACGGCCCGCTCCACCATCTGCGCGTTGCGTTGCGTGATCTCGTCGAGCTGACGCACCGCCTGCGTGATCTCGGTCAGCGAGGAACTCTGCTCGGCGCTGGAGGTGGAGATGTGGGACATGTTGTCGGCCACGTCGCGAATGCCGGAGACGATGTCGGCAATGTGGGTGCCGGCGGTGCGGATCTGGCCCACGCTGGTGGTGACCTGTTCGCTGGAGGCGCCGATGAGCAGCCGGATCTCCTTGGCCGACTCGGCCGAGCGCTGCGCCAGCGAGCGCACCTCGCTGGCCACCACGGCAAAACCGCGGCCGGCCTCGCCGGCGCGCGCCGCTTCCACCGCCGCATTGAGCGCCAGGATGTTGGTCTGGAAAGCCAGGCCATCGATGACGCCGATGATCTCGTTCATGCGCTGCGCCGTGCCCTGCACCGCCTCCACCGACTTCACAGCCTCGGCCATGGCCTGGGCCCCGCGATCGGCCACGTCGCGCACACGCGCCGCCTGGGTGTTGGCCTGCTGTGTTGTCTGGGCGTTGTCCTGCACGGTGCTGGAGAGTTCCTCCACGCTGGCAGCCGTCTGCTCCAGGTTGGCCGCCTGCTGCTCGGTACGGTCGGAGAGTTCGCGGTTGCCGGTCGCCATGCTCTGGCCGGCGTTGGCCACCAGCGCCGAGTTGCTGCGGACGCTGGCCACCATGGCCGACAGGCTGCCGACCATCGCTGTCATGGACAGACTGATCTTGGCGACTTCATCGCTGCCACGCACCCGGACCTGCGTGCGCAGATCACCGGCGGTGGTCTTGTCCATCAACTGCATGACCTGCCGCAGATCGGCCATGAAGCTGACCTGGAAGGCCACCATCAGGTACAGCAGGACCAAGAGACCGGCGACCCCCGCCTCGACACCGATGAAATACTCGGCCGCAACGGTCGCCACCATCAGAACCATCAGAACTGTCAGCTTGGCTGACATCTGCAACCGGCGCATCAACCACGCGCCGGGCCCAAACAGACGCTTGAAAAAGCTCATGGATTTGTCTCTCTCTTATGCTTTTAATCGCATATCCTGCGCCTCAACGCGCGCTCAGAAACGCAGGATATGTCCCGTTTTTTGGGGCCAGTATATGACTCGGAAACGGTTTGAATCTAGTAGTTGAGCCAGAAGAAAGCCCGTAAGTCCATCGTCAGCGTTCGTCCGAGTTCGCGGACGCCACCTAGGCAAGATTCAGCATAAGGAATGACGAGGCCGGGCCCCTGAAACAGGGTTAACCCGGCCTGACAGAGCAAGAAAATCAGGCCGCCAGGGCGCTGAAGGCACGCACCACTTCGGGCGGCGCTTGGACCAGCTCGATCAGCACGCCCTCGCCGGCGATCGGAAACTCCTCGCTGGCCTTGGGGTGCAAAAAGCAGATGTCAAAACCCGCCGCACCCTTGCGGATGCCGCCGGGTGCAAAACGCACGCCGCGGGCCGTGAGCCATTCGACGGCCTTGGGCAGGTCGTCGATCCACAGGCCCACGTGGTTGAGCGGCGTGGTGTGCACGGCCGGCTTCTTCTCGGGGTCGAGCGGTTGCATCAGATCGACCTCGACCTTGAACGGGCCACTCCCCATGGCACAGATGTCCTCGTCCACGTTCTCGCGTTCGCTCTTGAAGGTGCCGGTGATTTCCAGCCCCAGCATGTCGACCCAGAGTTTCTGCAGGCGGGTCTTGTCAGGCCCGCCGATGGCGATCTGCTGGATGCCCAGCACCTTGAAAGGACGTGTCATCATTGAAACTCCACGATCGGCTGGTCCACCACCAGGCTGTCACCCTTGGCCGCCAGCACCTTGCCCACCACGCCGTCGGCGGCGGCGAACAGCACGTTCTCCATCTTCATGGCCTCGATCACGGCCACGCGCTCGCCTGCCAGCACCTTCTGGCCCGGCTGCACGGCCACATCCACCAGCAGACCGGGCATGGGCGAGAGCACGAAACGACTCAGGTCCGGCGGCGCCTTGAACGGCATCAACTGATGCAGCTCAGCCATGCGGGGCGAGATCACCAGCGCCTCGATGCGGGTGCCGTTGTGCTGCAGCCGCAAGGCCAGCGGGTTCTTCTGCATGCCGCGCTCCACCTGCGCGGTGAAGGCCTGGCCATTCACCGTGCCGGTGATGCAGATGTCGTTCAGGCGCGAGTTGCTACGAATTTCATAGCTGTCCGCGCCGATCTTGACACGTGCCGAGCCGGTTTCGCCCACAAACTCGTCCACATGCACCGGGGTGTAGGTGTTCTTGCCGTCGGCTGCCAGTGTGATCACCACATAGTCCTTGCCGGCATTCACGGCATAACCCGGCAGCTGGCCGGAGATCGTCGTGGCACGCTCACGCGACTTGCGGCGCACGAAGGCTGCCAGCGCCACCAGGAAATTCGGGTCTTCGTGCGGCACGTCTTCCGCGGCAAAACCCTTGCTGTAGTGCTCGGCAATGAAGCCGGTGTTGAAGTCGCCGGCCACGAATTTCGGGTGCGCCAGCAGCGCAGCCTGGAACGGGATATTGGAGCTGATGCCGCGGATGACAAAGCCATTGAGTGCCTCGCGCATCTTGGCAATCGCGTCATTGCGGTCCTTCCCGTGCACGATGAGCTTGGCGATCATCGAGTCGTAGTACATCGGGATCTCGCCACCGTCCTGCACGCCGGTGTCCACGCGCACGCCGAACAGGTGCTCGGTATCGGACTGCCACATGCTCTGCGTCGGCGGTGCGAAACGCACCAGGCGGCCGGTGGAGGGCAGGAAATTGCGGAACGGGTCTTCGGCGTTGATGCGGCACTCGATGGCCCAGCCGTTGCGCTTCACATCGGCCTGCGTCAGCGGCAGCTTCTCGCCGGCGGCCACACGGATCATCAGCTCCACCAGGTCCAGACCGGTGATGCATTCCGTCACCGGGTGCTCCACCTGCAGGCGGGTGTTCATCTCCAGGAAGTAGAAGTCCTGGTCCTTGCCGACCACGAACTCCACCGTGCCCGCGCTCTGGTACTTCACGGCCTTGGCCAGGGCCACGGCCTGCTCGCCCATGGCCTTGCGCGTCGCCTCGCTGATGAAGGGCGACGGCGCCTCCTCGATCACCTTCTGGTGGCGGCGCTGGATCGAGCACTCGCGCTCGTTCAGGTAGATCACGTTGCCGTGGCTGTCGCCCAGGATCTGGATCTCGATGTGGCGCGGCTCCTGCACGAACTTCTCGATGAAGATGCGGTCGTCGCCGAAGCTGTTGCGGGCTTCGTTCTGGCAGCTGGCAAAGCCTTCAAAGGCTTCCTTGTCGTTGAAGGCCACACGCAAGCCCTTGCCACCGCCGCCGGCCGAAGCCTTGATCATCACGGGGTAGCCAATGCCCTTGGCAATCTCCACCGCCTGCTCGGGGCCGCTGATGGCGTCGTTGTAGCCGGGGATGGTGTTGACCTTGGCCTCGTTGGCCAACTTCTTGGAGGCGATCTTGTCGCCCATGGCGGCAATGGAGAAATGCCTGGGGCCGATGAAGGCAATGCCCTCGTCCTCGCACCGCTTGGCAAAAGCCTCGTTCTCGCTCAAGAAGCCGTAGCCGGGGTGGATGGCCTCGGCACCGGTCTGCTTGGCGGCGGCAATGATCTTGTCGGCCACCAGGTAGGACTCGCGGCTCGGCGCCGGGCCCAGCAGCACGGCCTCGTCGGCCAGCAGCACATGGCGCGCGTCGCGGTCGGCCTCGGAATACACCGCCACGGTGGCGATGCCCATCTTCTTGGCGGTGGCGATGACTCGGCAGGCGATCTCGCCGCGATTCGCAATCAGGATTTTCTTGAACATGATGACGTCCTGTTCTCTCTCAAGGTTGTTGGGCCAGCAGCGCCTTGCGCCGGGCCGTGAAGTTCCACCACGGCTGGCTGGGCCCGCCGTTCATAAATTCGTGTGCAGCCAGAAAGGCATCCAGCACGCACGGGTCATGGCGCCGGCCCATGGGGCCGCGCAGTTGCTCGAAGGTTTCCTGTGGGTCCATCTCACGCACTTGTTGCGGCGTTGTTATGCCCAGGCCGCGCAGATCGGCCGCCATCGACTTCCCGATGTTCGGGATGTCGGTCAGCACACGGGCTTGCTCGGCGCGGCTTGCTTTGGGCATGGCAGGACTCGTAAAGCGGCTTCAGAGCGGGATGTTGCCGTGCTTGCGCCACGGGTTGTCCAGCTTCTTGTCCTTCAGCATCACCAGCGAGCGGCAGATGCGCTTGCGCGTCTCGTGCGGCAGGATCACGTCGTCGATGAAACCACGCGCACCGGCCACAAACGGGTTGGCGAAACGCGCCTTGTACTCGGCCTCCTTGGCGGCCAGCTTGGCCGGGTCGCCCTTGTCTTCGCGGAAGATGATCTCCACTGCGCCCTTGGCGCCCATCACGGCAATCTCGGCATTGGGCCAAGCGAAGTTGACGTCGCCACGCAGGTGCTTGGAGGCCATCACGTCGTAGGCGCCGCCGTAGGCCTTGCGCGTGATGACCGTGATCTTCGGCACGGTGCACTCGGCATAAGCGTAGAGCAGCTTGGCACCGTGCTTGATGATGCCGCCGTACTCCTGAGACGTGCCAGGCATGAAACCGGGCACGTCGACAAAGGTCACGACCGGGATATTGAAGGCGTCGCAGAAGCGCACGAAGCGCGCCGCCTTGATGGAGCTCTTGATGTCCAGGCAGCCGGCCAGCACCAACGGCTGGTTGGCCACGATGCCCACCGTCTGGCCGTCCATGCGGGCAAAGCCGATCAGAATGTTCTTGGCGTACTCGGGCTGGATCTCGAAGAAGTCGCCGTCATCAACCGTCTTGACGATCAGCTCTTTCATGTCGTAAGGCTTGTTCGGGTTGTCCGGCACCAGCGTGTCCAGGCTCAGCTCCATGCGGTCGCTCGGGTCGCCGCTCTTGCGCACCGGCGCCTTCTCGCGGTTGTTCAGCGGCAGGTAGTTGTAGAGGCGGCGCAGCATCAGCAACGCTTCCACATCGTTCTCGAACGCAAGGTCGGCCACGCCGCTTTTGGTGGTGTGGGTGACGGCACCGCCCAGCTCCTCGGCGGTCACTTCTTCGTGCGTCACTGTTTTCACCACTTCGGGGCCGGTGACGAACATGTAGGAGCTATCCTTGACCATGAAGATGAAGTCGGTCATGGCCGGGCTGTACACCGCGCCACCGGCCGACGGGCCCATGATCATGCTGATCTGCGGAATGACGCCGGAGGCCAGCACATTCTTCTGGAACACGTCGGCATAACCACCCAGCGAGGCCACACCCTCCTGGATGCGCGCGCCACCCGAGTCATTCAGGCCGATCACCGGCGCGCCGACCTTCATGGCCTGGTCCATGATCTTGCAGATCTTCTCGGCGTGGGCTTCAGAGAGAGCGCCGCCGAAGACGGTGAAGTCCTGGCTGAAGACGAACACCAGCCGGCCGTTGATCATGCCGTAGCCGGTGACGACACCGTCACCCGGGATCTTGTTGTCCTGCATGCCGAAGTCGACGCAGCGGTGCTCGACGAACATGTCCCACTCTTCGAAGGTGCCTTCGTCGAGCAGCACTTCCAGCCGCTCGCGTGCGGTGAGCTTGCCCTTGGCGTGCTGCGCGGCGATGCGTTTCTCGCCGCCGCCCAGGCGCGCGGCGGCGCGCTTCTTTTCCAGTTGTTCAAGGATGTCGTGCATGGTTCGTCCTCTGTCGGTGCTGATATATGAAGATGTTTACTACTGATTTGATAGCTGCTCACGCCCGTTTTTCATAGGCCTGAAGCAGATTTCTTGCAGCGGTGGAGGCAGCCAGCCGGCCGGCCGCCACGTCGGCATGGAGTTGGGGCAGGAGCTGACGCACCTGCGGGTGGGCACGGAAAGCCTGCTTGAGGCCGGCCTCGATGCGCTCCCACATCCAGGCCTGGGCCTGGGCCTGGCGCCGAGAGGCCAGCTTGCCATTGGCGGTCTGCAGAGAGCGGAATTCGGTGACGGCTGCCCAAAAGTGGTCCACGCCCTGCCCCAGCAGGGCACTAAGCTGCACCACCTTCGGATGCCAAAGCTTGTCGTCGTGGTGCGCATGTTCGGGGTTGCCGTGCAGGCCCAGCAGCCGCAGCGACGAGGTGATCTGTGCCTGGGCACGTGTGGCGGCAGCCGGGTCGATGTCGGCCTTGTTGATGGCCACCAGATCGGCCAGCTCCATCACGCCTTTCTTGATGGCCTGCAGGTCATCGCCGGCGTTGGGCAGCTGCAGCAGCACGAACATGTCGGTCATGCTGGCTACCGCCGTCTCGCTCTGGCCCACGCCCACGGTTTCGACGATCACGATGTCGTAACCAGCCGCCTCGCACACCAGCATGGCCTCGCGCGTCTTCTCGGCCACGCCGCCCAGCGTGCCGCTGCTCGGGCTGGGGCGGATGTAGGCCTGCTCGTGCACCGAAAGCTTTTCCATGCGGGTCTTGTCGCCCAGGATGGAGCCACCCGACACGCTGCTCGACGGATCGACCGCCAGCACCGCCACGCGATGGCCCTGGCTGATCAGGTACAGACCGAGCGCTTCGATGAAGGTGGACTTGCCCACGCCGGGCACACCGCTGATGCCCAGACGGAACGAGTTGCCGGTGTGCGGCAGCAAGGCCGTCAGCAGCTCGTCGGCCTGCGCGCGATGGTCGGCCCGGGTCGACTCCAGCAGCGTGATGGCCTTGGCCATGGCGCGGCGCTGCTGGGCGGGGCTGCCCTGCAGGATGCCGTCCAGGAGAGGCAGAGGCGCCACGTCAGGCCTTGTGGGCGGCTTTGATCTGTTCCAGCACGTCCTTGGCGCTGGCCGGAATCGGCGTGCCCGGGCCGTAAACGCCCTTGACGCCGGCTTCGTACAGGAAGTCGTAATCCTGGCGCGGAATAACGCCACCGACGAAGACGATGATGTCGTCCGCGCCCTGCTTTTTCAGTTCATTGATGATGGCCGGCACCAGCGTCTTGTGGCCGGCCGCCAGGGTGGAGACGCCCACCGCGTGCACGTCGTTCTCGATCGCCTGGCGGGCGCACTCCTCGGGGGTCTGGAACAGCGGCCCCATGTCGACGTCGAAGCCGAGGTCGGCAAAGGCCGTGGCCACCACCTTGGCGCCGCGGTCATGGCCGTCCTGGCCGAGCTTGGAAATCATCACGCGCGGACGGCGGCCGTGGCTGTCGGCGAAGTCGGCAATTTCTTTCTTGAGGGATTCCCAGCCTTCGGCTGAGTCATAGGCTGCTGCATACACACCGGTCACCTTTTGCGTATCGGCGCGATGGCGCCCAAAAACTTTTTCCAGCGCATCCGACACCTCGCCCACCGTGGCACGCAGGCGGATGGCCTGGATCGACAGGTCCAGCAGGTTGCCGTTGCCCTGTTCGGCCGCCGCGGTCAGTGCGTCGAGCGCGGCCTGCACCGCCTTGCTGTCGCGGCTGGCCTTGATAGCCTTCAGGCGCGTGATCTGGCCCTCGCGCACCTTGACATTGTCGACCTCGAGAATCTCGATCGGGTCTTCCTTTTTCAGCTTGTACTTGTTGACGCCGACGATCACGTCCTTGCCCGAGTCGATGCGCGCCTGCTTCTCGGCCGCGGCGGCTTCGATCTTGAGCTTGGCCCAACCGCTGTCCACGGCCTTGGTCATGCCACCCATGGCCTCGACCTCTTCGATGATCGCCCAGGCCGCGTCAGCCATGTCCTGCGTCAGCTTCTCCATCATGTAGCTGCCGGCCCAGGGATCGATCACGTTGGTGATGTGGGTCTCTTCCTGGATGATGAGCTGGGTGTTGCGCGCGATGCGGGCACTGAACTCGGTCGGCAGCGCGATGGCTTCGTCGAAGCTGTTGGTGTGCAGGCTCTGCGTGCCGCCAAAGACGGCTGCCATGGCCTCGATGGTGGTGCGCACCACGTTGTTGTAGGGGTCCTGCTCGGTCAGGCTCCAGCCGCTGGTCTGGCTGTGCGTGCGCAGCATCAGGCTCTTCGGGTTCTTGGCGTTGAAGCCCTTCATGATGCGGCACCACAGCAGGCGGGCGGCGCGCATCTTGGCGATTTCCAAGTAGAAATTCATGCCCACCGCCCAGAAGAAGGACAGGCGGCCGGCGAAATCGTCCACGTCCATGCCCTTGGCAATGGCGGTCTTCACATACTCCTTGCCGTCGGCCAGGGTAAAGGCCATCTCCAGCGCCTGGTTGGCCCCGGCTTCCTGCATGTGGTAACCCGAGATCGAGATCGAGTTGAACTTGGGCATGTTCTTGCTCGTGTACTCGATGATGTCGCCGATGATGCGCATGCTCGGCTCGGGCGGGTAGATGTAGGTGTTGCGGACCATGAACTCTTTCAGAATGTCGTTCTGAATCGTTCCGGACAACTTGTCCTGGCTCACGCCCTGCTCTTCCGCTGCCACCACGTAACCCGCCAGCACCGGCAGCACAGCACCGTTCATGGTCATGGAAACGCTGACCTTGTCGAGCGGGATCTCGTTGAACAGGATCTTCATGTCCTCCACCGAGTCGATCGCCACGCCGGCCTTGCCGACGTCGCCGGTCACGCGCGGGTGGTCGGAGTCGTAACCGCGGTGGGTGGCGAGGTCAAAGGCCACGCTCACGCCCTGGCCGCCGGCGGCCAGCGCCTTGCGATAGAAAGCGTTCGACTCTTCAGCGGTGGAGAAGCCGGCGTACTGGCGGATGGTCCAGGGGCGCACGGCGTACATGGTGGCCTGCGGGCCGCGCAGATAGGGCTCGAAGCCCGGCAGCGTGTCGGCGTATGGCAGGTTCTGGGTGTCGGCGGCGGTGTACAGCGGCTTGACGCTGATGCCGTCGGGCGTGACCCAGTTCAGGGCGTTCACGTCGCCGCCGGGGGCGGACTTGACGGCAGCTTTGTGCCAAGCCTCGAGGCTGGCACTCTGGAATTCGGGGTTTTTCTGGCTCATGGCGTGGCGGCGGGGCACAACAAGGCACCCAGTGTTGCGTTGCGTGGAGTTTACATCATTCATAATTATTGATGCAAAATATTCTGCACAGCTTACAATCACCGCCATGTCTGCCGTATCGCTTTCCCCCCGCGCACTTTATGAAGAAGTGGCCGAGCTCCTGCGCCAGCGCATCTTCAAACGCGAGCTGGAACCCGGCAGCTGGATTGATGAACTGAAGATTGCCGAGGACTACGGCATCAGCCGAACGCCCCTGCGCGAGGCCCTCAAGGTGCTGGCGGCCGAAGGCCTGGTGACGATGAAGGTGCGCCGTGGCGCCTACGTCACCGAGGTCAATGAAAAAGACCTGGCCGACGTCTACCACCTGCTCTCCCTGCTGGAGTCGGATGCCGCCGGCGTGGTGGCAAGCCGGGCGACGGACGCCCAGCTGCGCGAATTGCAGACCCTGCATGACGAGCTGGAGGCCGCAGCCCAGCCGGCCAAACAGGACCGGGAGCGCTTTTTCGAGATCAACGAACGCTTTCACATGCGCCTGCTGGAGATCGCCGACAACCGCTGGCGCGACCAGATGGTGGCTGACCTGCGCAAGGTCATGAAACTCAACCGCCACCACTCCCTGTTCAAGTCCGGCCGCATCGAAGAATCACTGGCCGAGCACCGCGCCATCGTGGCGGCGCTGCTGGCCCACGACGTCGCAGCCGCCACCCAGGCCATGCAGGCGCACTTCCGCAACGGCCTGGAAGCCGCCACCTGAGCTGTCCCCGGGCGGCCGGCTGTCGCACAGGCGGCCCGGACAGCCCTGCCAGTCAGCGTATGATTCGAGGGTTTACCCTAGGCTTGGCAGCCTCCCGGCCGCCTGCAGCCCCGAATCGCGCCGGCCAGGCCCGCCCAGCCGACGCATCCCGTCCTGAATTGTTGATTGCATGCATTCCGTCACTCCCGATCTCGGCCGCGTCGACACGTTGCCCCAATTGCTCGCATTCCGCGCCGCCACCAGCCCCCAGCGCGAAGCCTTCCGTGAATTCGATGCCGCCAGCGGCCGCTGGCTCAGCCTGAGCTGGGCCGCCACCCTGGAACGGGTGAAACAATGGCAACGCGCCCTGGCGGCCAGCCAGCTGCCGGTCGGCGCCCGTGTGGCCATCCTGCTGCCCAACGGCCTGAATGCCATGAGCATCGACCAGGCCACCCTGGCCCAGGGCGCCGTGCCGGTGCCGCTGCATGCCATCGACAACCCCGGCAGCATTGCCTACATCCTGGCCGATTGCGAAGCCTCGCTGCTCATGGTGACGTCCGCCGAGCAATGGGAGAAGATCCGCGACGTGGGCACCCCGCTGCCGGCGCTGCGCACCGTGGTGGTGACCGATGTGGACCACCCCCTGCCCGCCACCACCAGCAGCCTGTCGGTGGTCACTTTGGCCGATTGGCTGGCTCGCGGCCAGGCCGATGTCAGCCTGGCCACGCCACCCGGCCCCGAGGACCTGGCGGCCATCGTCTACACCTCCGGCACCACCGGCAAACCCAAGGGCGTCATGCTGTCGCACCGCAACGTGGTGGCCAACGTGAAAGCCGTGCTGCCGCGCGTCACGCCCACCGAAGACGACGTTTTCCTGTCCTTCCTGCCGCTGTCGCACACCTTCGAGCGCACGGCCGGTTACTACCTGCCGATCGCGGCGGGCAGTTGCGTGGCGTACGCACGCTCGGTGGCGCTGCTGGCGGAAGACCTGAAGATCGTGCGCCCGACGGTGCTGATCTCGGTCCCCCGCATCTACGAGCGGGTGTATGCCAAGCTGCTGGAAAAGGTCTCCGCCTCGCCCTTCAAGATGCGTCTGTTCGAGGCGGCACAGGCCGTGGGCTGGCGCCGCTTCCGGGCTGGCCAGGGCTTGCTGCCCCCGCGGCCGGAAGATGAACGGGCCGCCGGCCTCTGGCGCTTGCTGCCCTGGTCGCTGTTGCAGCGCCTGGTGGCGCAGCCCCTGCTGGCGCAGTTCGGCGGCCGCGTGCGCGTGGCCGTCAGCGGCGGCGCGCCCCTGTCGCCGACGATCGCCCGCTGTTTCCTCGGCCTGGGCCTGCCGCTACTGCAAGGCTACGGCATGACCGAGACCTCACCGGTGGTGGCCGTGAATGCCCTGAGCGACAACGACCCGGTCACGGTGGGGCGGGCGCTGCCCGGGGTTGCCGTCCGGATCGGCGCCAACCGCGAACTGCTCGTGAGCGGGCCGTCCGTGATGAAGGGCTACTGGAAACGCCCCGAAGACACCGACCGCATCCTGTCGGTTGACGGCTGGCTGGCCTCGGGCGACCAGGCCGAGATCCGCGATGGCCGCATCCGCATCCTGGGGCGCATCAAGGAAATCATCGTGACCTCCACCGGCGAAAAGGTTCCGCCGGGCGACCTGGAACTGGCCATCACCTCAGACCCGCTGTTCGAGCAGGTATTCGTGGTCGGTGAGCAGCGCCCCTTCATCGCCTGCGTGGCCGTGGTGCAGCGCGACGAATGGCGCCGCCTGGCCGAAGAACTAGGCCTCGACCCGGATGACACCGCCAGCCTGAGCCACCCGGACGCACTGAAGGCCGCATTGGCACGCATCGAGCATGTGACGTCGAGTTTTGCGCGTTATGCCGTGCCGCGCGCCGTGGCACTGTCGCTGGAGCCCTGGACCATCGACAACACCTTCATGACCCCGACGCTCAAGCTCAAGCGCAACAACCTGATGGGCCACTTCGGTGAGCAGATCGAGCTGATGTACCAGAAGCCGGCCGCTCGCTGAGCGGCCGAGGCGCTGGCCAGCGGGGTCTTCCGGCAGAAACAGCCGATGCGCCAGCGCCAATCGCTATTATTTTTATAGCTGCTGGCGAAATATTGGCAAGGGCATCAGCCCGATTTCCCTTGGAACCCGGCGATCAGGCCGCCTTCGGCACCGCCTCATGCGCCAGCGCCAGAACCTCGTGCGGCGGCAGGGTCTTGAGTTTGTGGTCGCTCCAGACCTGCCGCCAGCGCCGTGCGCCCGGCAGTCCATGACGCAGGCCCAGCATGTGGCGGGCAATGGCATACCAGGACGTGCCATGCTCGGCCGCCTCGCGCACCATGTAGTCCACCATCTGCGCCTCCACCGCTTCGCGCGTCAGGCCCGACGGTGCGGCGCCGTAATACGCGGCATCCCATTCGGCCAGCCACCAGGGGTTGTGATAGGCCTCGCGCCCGACCATCACGCCGTCGAGCTGCGCCAGTTGGGTTGCCACCTGCGCTCCCGTGCTGATGCCGCCGTTGACGACGATGGTCAGCTGCGGGAACTCGCGCTTGAGCCGGTGCACCAGCTCGTAGCGCAGCGGCGGCACCTCGCGGTTTTCCTTCGGCGACAGCCCCTTGAGCCAGGCATTGCGGGCGTGGACGATGAACACGTGACAGCCAGCCTCGGCCACCGCCCCCACGAAGTCGCGCACAAAGTCGTAACTCTCGGTCTTGTCGATGCCGATGCGGTGCTTCACCGTCACCGGCACCGAGACCACATCCACCATGGCCTTGACGCAATCGGCCACCAGCTGCGGCTCGGCCATCAGGCAGGCGCCGAAGGCACCGCGCTGCACGCGCTCGCTCGGGCAGCCGCAGTTCAGGTTGATCTCGTCATAGCCCCACTCCTCGCCCAGCGCGGCACAACGGGCCAAGTCGGCCGGCTCGCTCCCGCCCAGCTGCAGCGCCACGGGGTGCTCTTCCGCATTGAAGCGCAGGTGACGCGCCACGTCGCCATGCAGCAGCGCACCGGTGGTGACCATCTCGGTGTACAGCAGGCTCTGGCAGGTCAGCAGGCGGTGGAAGTAGCGGCAATGGCGGTCGGTCCAGTCCAGCATGGGGGCAACCGACATGCGCCAGCGCTCAGGGGCAACAGGCTTCTTCAAAGGCATGCGCGGATTATCCCAGCCCAGGTACGACTGTTCAGGGGGTTTCGTCAGCACGCACCACGCGATTGCGCCCCGTTGCCTTGGCCTCGTAGAGCGCCTTGTCGGCACGCGCCACCAGGGTAAGGCTGTCCTGGCTGGTGCTTGCTGCCGCAACCCCCAGACTGACCGTGACGGGCCGGTGCGGCCAAACGGCATCCTGCACTTCCTGGCGGATGCGCTCGGCCACGCCCAGCGCCTCGGCCATGCGGGTGTCCGGCAGGACGATGGCGAACTCTTCCCCGCCGTAACGGGCGACCCGGTCGTAAGGCCGGGCCTGCGACTGCAGCACGCGGGCGAGCTGCTGCAAGGCCTCGTCGCCGCGAACGTGGCCGAATTCGTCATTGAATGCCTTGAAGCCGTCAATGTCGAGCAGGATCAAGGCCAGCGAGGAATTCGTGCGTGCCATGCGCGCCGAATCCTCCCGCAGGATCTGGTCAAAGGCGCGCCGGTTCTTGAGCCCGGTCAGCGCATCGGTCATGGTTTGCTGGGCCAACTCAAGAATCACCTGGTCCAGCCGATTCTGGGTGGCCTCCAGTTGCTGCTGGCGCTCCTGCTGCGCTTGCGCCAGCGCTTCCAGCTCGGCCAGAGCCCGACGCAACTCCAGCAAACGGACGACTTGCCGCGCCAGCGCCTGCAGGGCCGTGGCCATGGCGGGTGTCAGGCGGCGCGGTACCTTGTCGATGATGCACAGCGTGCCCAACGCACTGCCGGACGATGTGACCAGCGGCGCCCCGGCATAAAAGCGGATGCCGGGCTCGCCCGTCACCAGCGGGTTGTGGGCAAAACGCGGATCCTGCGTCGCATCCGGCACCTCCATGATGGCGGCCGGGTTGAGGATGGCGTGGGCGCAGAAGGCCAGCTCGCGCGGCGTCTGCGGCACCTCCAGACCCACCTTGGCCTTGAACCACTGGCGCTCGCTGTCAATCAGGCTGATCAATGCCACCGGAACACCGCAGATGTGCGCGGCCAGCGTGACAATGTCGTCGTAGGACTGCTCGGGCAGGCTGTCCAGAATCCGGAAGGACTCAAGGGCCTGCAGCCGCGTCTCTTCATCAGCCGGAAGCTGCGCAGGGATACCGCAAGGTGAACTCGCCATAAAGCGCGATGATAGCGCCCGCCCCTTTTCCCTCAGACACTGGGGGTCACGCACCAGGGTGCCGTGTTGTGCACCAGCCCCATCCACAAGGCCCAGGCCGAACTGGCTGCCAGCGCCAGCCCTGCCAGCCGAACACCCCAATCCCCGGCACCGGGTTGACCACTCAGACGCAGCCACAGCCACGGGCCGGCCATCATCGAAACGCTGGTGCCCAGGGCAAACAAGGCCATCACGGCGGCCCCCTCCAGCGGATGGCTGGTCATGGCCGCCACCAGCAGGGCCGAGTACAGCAGGCCGCAGGGCAGCAAGGCCCACAACATGCCGATCACCAGCGGCGCGCCATGGCCCCGCCCGGCGGCCAGTGCCCGGGCCCCGGCCCACAGCCTGCGCCCGGCGCTCTCCAGCCAGATCGGCTGCTGCGCCTTCCACAGCAGCAAAAGCCCCAGCAACAGGGCAGCCACGTGGAACAGGCTCCAGACCGGACGCAGGGCCGAGGACTGGATGGTGAGCCAGCCCAGGCCCTGGATGGAAGCGGCGGCCAGACCGCCCAGGATGGCATAACCGATGATGCGCCCGAACTGGAACGTCCACATGGCCGCATTCTTGTGGGCGCCGGCGGCCTGGCCGATGCCGGCACAGGCGGCGCCACACATGGCGATACAGTGGGGACCGCCCGCCAGCCCCATGAGCAGGGCCGTGACGGCAAGTGATGTCTGCATGTGCCCGAGTCTAGAGCAACTCCAGGTGGATGCTCAGATGATCTTGGAGAAGCGCGCGCGGTTGCGGTCGGCCTGCAGATAGCGGTCGAACACCATGGCCACGGCCCGCACGAAGAACCAGCCGTTGGCCGTGACCTGGACGCCGCTGTCGTCCACCGTCACCAGCCCCTGCTCCACCAGGCTCTGCAGCGTTGCCATCTCGGCAGCAAAGTAGCTGCGGAAATCGATCAGGTAGGCCAACTCGATGGACTCGAACAGCACCTCCCCCTGACACATCAGGGCCATGATGACGGCGCGGCGCACCAGGTCATCGCGCGACAAGGCCAGCCCGCGCACCACGGCAAAGCGGCCATGGTCGATGGCGTCGTAATACTCTTCCAGCGTCTTGGCGTTCTGGCTGTAGGTCGCGCCGATCCGGCCGATGGACGACACACCCAGGGCGATCAGGTCACAATCCGGCTGGGTGCTGTAGCCCTGGAAATTGCGGTGCAGGCGCCCCTGCCGCTTGGCGATCGCCAAGGCATCGTTGGGCAGGGCGAAATGGTCCATGCCCACATAGACGTAGCCGGCCCCCATGAAGGTGGCCAGCGAATTCGACAGCATGGACAGCTTGGCCGCCGCACCGGGCAACTCGGCACTGGCAATACGCCGCTGCGGCTTGAAGCGCTCCGGCAAGTGCGCATAGGCATACAGCGCGATACGGTCCGGCCGCAACTCGGTGACCTGCTTGAGCGTGCGCGCAAACGACTCGGGCGTCTGCTGCGGCAAACCGTAGATCAGATCAACGTTGATCGACTCGAAACCGCGGGCGCGCGCCGCATCAACCAAGGCAAACACCTGCTCGGCCGGCTGCACCCGGTGCACCGCCTTCTGCACGGCGGGGTCAAAGTCCTGCACACCGAAGCTCAACCGGTTGAAACCGAGTTCGGCCAGCGTATCGAGCCGGCTGGCGTCGATGGTCCGCGGGTCAACTTCAATCGAGTACTCACCGCCGGGCGTCAGCGTGAAGTTGCGTCGCAACATCGCCATGAGTTCACGCAGCTCGGCATCGCTGAGAAAGGTCGGTGTGCCACCACCCAAGTGCAGCTGCGACACCGTCTGCCCGACGCCCAGCTGGGCGGTGTGCAGATCCACCTCGCGACTCAGGTAGCACAGGTACTCAGCCGCGCGGTCATGGTGCTTGGTGATGATCTTGTTGCAGGCGCAGTAGTAGCACAGGGATTCGCAAAAAGGAATGTGCACATACAACGACAGCGGCAGCACCAAGGCGGCCGCACCCGAACGACGCTGCTGCAGGGCCTGCACGTAATCGTTCGCCGTGAAAGCCTCGACAAAGCGGTCTGCCGTTGGATAGGAGGTATAGCGCGGCCCGGCCACGTCATAACGGCGCAGCAACTCGGGGGATACGGGCTCAACGGTTTCGGCATTCATGGGGGATCCTCGACTGATGCTCAATGTGCCCGGAAAGCGCAAATCCCTTCTTGATGTGCATCAAATACTGGTAAGGTATGGGCCTGAGCCCGGGGAAACCAGGAGATGCTGCGATGGCTGATGTCAAAATACAGTCTATGAATCCGCAAACGATCAAAGTTGCCTGCTCGAACTGCAACCTGCGCGAACTGTGCATGCCCATGGGGCTGACCCCCGAAGAGATTGACCGCCTGGACAACGTGGTTGCCAACCGCCGGAAAATCAAGCGTGGTACCTCGCTGTTCCGCAATGGGGAGAAGTTCAGTTCGCTCTACGCCATCCGCACCGGCTTCTTCAAGACCTGCGTCGCCTCCGAGGATGGGCGCGACCAGGTGACCGGCTTCCAGATGGCGGGCGAGATCATCGGTCTGGACGGCATCGTGAATGACCACCATACCTGTGATGCGGTGGCGCTGGAGGATGCCGAGGTCTGCGTCATGCCCTTTGACCGCATCGAGGACCTGTCGCGCGAGATCAACGGCCTGCAGCGCCATGTCCACAAGATCATGAGCCGCGAAATCGTGCGCGAGCACGGTGTCATGCTGCTGTTGGGCAGCATGCGTGCCGAGGAACGTCTGGCGGCCTTCCTGCTGAATCTGGTGCAACGCCTGCACGCCCGCGGTTTCTCGCAGTCCGAACTGGTCCTGCGCATGACGCGCGAGGAGATCGGCAGCTACCTGGGTCTCAAGCTGGAGACCGTGAGTCGGACTTTTTCAAAGTTTGTGGAAGATGGCATCGTCGAAGTCAAGCAGCGCCATGTGCGCATTCTTAACACCGATGCCCTGTCCCAGATCGTCAACCACCAGGAATGCCACTGAGGTCGCAGCGACCTTAACAGCATCCCTCCTGCTTGGGGCAGCCCTCCGGGCGCTCCGTGGCGGGCAGCGGGCATTGATTGACCTCAAAGGGCGACATGGCCAGCAGCGCGGTGAGTCCGCTGGACAGCATGGTCATCACCCAGAACACAAAAAACGCCAGCGTGTAGACGCCTTGGCGTGACAGGGTCACCGGCTGACCGAACCAGTGCAGATCCTGCGGATCGACCATGGCAAACACCAGCATCTCCAGCACACCCGCCACCAGAAAGGCAGGCCAGGCTATCCACATCATTTTCTGCATGTTCATGCTTGTCTCCTGATAGCCTGAGTGTAATCAGGGCTGGGGCGATGGCTTGGCAGCGGGTGCCACGCCGGTGGCGGCATGGTTGCGCGCCTGGATGGCCGGCGCCAGGCTGCTGGGAGCAGCCTCCAGGGTTTTATTGATCTCGATTCCCTGCCGGTAGTAATCCTCGCTGACCACAGGGTCGGGTGTGCGCACAGCCAGGTACAGGGTCACGAAACCGGCGACCACCACGACCGCGGGGCCGGCCAGCACCATCCAGACGTGACCGAACTTCCACCAGGGTTGGGCCACCACATGGGCGCTCTTGCTCATACGTACTCCTTAACGTGGCACCAGGAACACGGATTTCTCACTCACGTGCGCCGGCGCATCCTGCGCGGCAATCTCGAAATGGATGGGGTGCGACCCAGGGGCCGCTGCCTCATAAGGCAATTGGGCACGGATCACCACCCAGCGTGCCTCGGTCGGGTTGACGGCCACCAGCGGGTCCTGGTCGGCGGCCAGCTGCAGGCCGGGCAAGCCCGAGACCGTGATCTTGTACTGCTGTGCCGTCTCGGTCGCGTTCATGACCTGCAGGCGGTACACGTTCTCGATCATGCCGCCGGAAACGATGCGCGCCATCACGCCGCGATCACGCACCACGTCCACCTTCAGCGGCGTGCGTGTTGCCAGGCTGATCAACATGGCCAGGCTGACGGCCAGCAGGATGCTGGTGTAGATCAGCACGCGTGGCCGCAGCACATGGCGCAAAGTCTGGGCACGCGTCCAGCCCAGTTGCACCGAGTTCTGCGTCGTGTACTTGATGAGGCCGCGCGGATAGTTCATCTTGTCCATGACGTCGTCACAGACATCGATGCAAGCCGCGCAACTGATGCATTCGTACTGGAGCCCTTTGCGGATGTCGATCCCGGTGGGGCACACCTGCACACACAGGGTGCAATCAATACAGGAACCCAGGCCCAGCGCCTGGGGATCGGCCTTGCGCGAGCGGGCACCGCGCGGCTCGCCACGCCGCTCGTCGTAGGAGACGATCAGCGTGTCCTTGTCGAACATGGCGCTCTGGAAACGAGCGTAGGGACACATGTACTTGCACACCTGCTCGCGCATGTAGCCGGCGAAACCGTAGGTGGCAAAACCATAGAAGAAAACCCAGAAGATTTCCCACGGCCCCAGCGTGGCCTGCAGGAAGGACCGACCCAACTCGTGGATGGGCGTGAAATAGCCAACAAACGTGAAGCCGGTCCACAGCGCCACTGAAATCCAGGCGAGTTGCTTGGCACCCTTGAGGGAGAGCTTCCTGACGGACATCGGCGCGCTGTCGAGCCGCATCCGTGCGCTGCGGTCACCTTCGATCTTGCGCTCGATCCAGAGGAAGATTTCGGTGTAAACCGTCTGCGGGCAGGCGTAGCCGCACCATTGACGGCCCGCTACCGCAGTAAAAAGGAAAAGCGACAGCGCCGAGATGACCAGCAGACCCGTCAAATAAATGAAGTCCTGCGGGTACAGGACCAGACCGAAGATGTAGAACCGCCGCGCTTCGAGATCGAACAGCACCGCCTGGCGCTGTCCCCACTCCAACCATGGCAAACCGTAGAACACCAGCTGCGTCAGGAACACCATCCCCCAGCGCCAGCGTGCGAACAGGCCGGAAACGCTGCGGGGATAGACCTTCTTGTGCGCCTGGTACAAAGAAACCATCTCCGCATCGTCCGCATCGGATGACGTCACCTCCTGCGAGACGATGGGAATGATCTTTTTGTCTGTGCTGTCGGGATGGTTCAAAACAACTCCGGTCGGCTTACTGCTTACTTGGCCGCCACTTTAGCGCCGTTCGACAGACTCCAGACATACGAGGTCAGAACCTGGATCTGGCTTTCGCTCAGCTTGCCTTCCTGGGCCGGCATCTGATTGACCTTGCCGTTGTTGATCATGGCAACAATGGCATTCTCGCCATAACCATGCAACCAGATGTCATCGGTCAGGTTGGGGGCGCCCAGAGCCTGGTTGCCCTTGCCATCCATGCCGTGGCAGGCGGCGCAGGCGCCAAACTTGGCCTTGCCCAGCGAAGCACGCAGGGAGTCATGCGGGCTGCCCGACAGGCTCAGAACGTAGTGCGCCACGTTCTTCACGTCATCCGGCGTGCCCACGGCAGCCGCCATGGGCGGCATGTTGCCGATACGGCCTTTGGTGATGGTTTCCTTGATCTTGTCCGGTGTACCGCCATGCAGCCAGTCGCCATCGGTCAGGTTGGGGAAGCCCTTGCTGCCGCGCGCATCCGAGCCGTGGCACTGCGCGCAGTTGTTCATGAACACGCGCTCACCGATGCCCATGGCCTGAGGGTCCTTGGACATGTCTTCAGGGGTCATGCCGGCAAACTTGGCATACAGGGGGGCAACATCCTTTTCCCCCTTCTCCATCTCGGCCTTGTGCTGACCCAGAGACGTCCAACCCAGCTTGCCTGCACTGGTCCCCAGACCGGGGTACATGGCCAGGTAGACCGCGCTGAAGACGATCGTGATGACGAACAGCCACACCCACCAGCGCGGCAGGGGGTTGTTCATCTCGCGCAGATCACCGTCCCAGATGTGGCCGGTCGTGTTGTCGTTCGAAGTCATTGCCTTGGCTTTGCCGCTGAACCACAGCAGCAGCAGACAGGCGGCAATGCCCACGACAGTGATCACGGTAACGTAGACCGACCAGAAGTTGCTTGTAAAGTCGCTCATTTTTCTTCCTTTGACGGCTCGTTATTCCTGTTCGAAAGGCAGCATGGCGGCCTGTTCGAAATCAGCGGCATTGCGCTTGGACCACGCCCACAGCACGATGCCGATGAAGGTGATGAAGCTGGCCACGGTGGCAATGGAACGAAGGGTATTGACATCCATGATGTGATCTCCCGTCTTACTTGAGTGCCGTACCCAGAACCTGCAGATAGGCGATCAGCGCTTCGACTTCCGTCTTGCCCTTGACCTCTTCCACGGCCTTGGCGATCTGCTCGTCGGTGTAGGGCACGCCGACCGTGCGCAGCGCCTTCATGTGCGCCGGCATGACCGATGCATCAACCGTGTCCTTGAGCAGCCAGGGATAGGCCGGCATGTTGGACTCGGGCACCAGATCACGCGGGTTGTTCAGGTGGATGCGGTGCCACTCGTCGCTGTAGCGGCCACCGACACGCGCCAGGTCAGGACCGGTGCGTTTGCTGCCCCACTGGAACGGGTGGTCGTAGACCGACTCGCCTGCCACTGAATAGTGGCCGTAGCGCAGCGTCTCGGCACGGAACGGACGGATCATCTGCGAATGGCAGTTGTAGCAGCCTTCGCGGACGTAGATGTCACGCCCGGCCAGTTGCAGCGCCGTGTAGGGCTGGATGCCCTTGATCGGCTCGGTGGTGGACTTCTGGAAGAACAGCGGCACGATCTCGACCAGACCGCCGACCAACAGCACCAACAAGATGAGAACGATCATCAGGAAGTTGTTGGTCTCGATTTTCTCGTGCGACATGCCGCCGCTCGTGTTGTGGTTTGCCATGATGGTTTCCTTCTTCTTATGCGTGAGACGCAACGGCCGGGATGGTGACGTTGACCGAGCGGCCGGCAGTGGCCGTCTTGATCACGTTCCACAGCATGACCAGCATGCCACCCAGGTAGAGCAGACCACCGAGCAGACGCAGCACATAGAACGGGAAGGTGGCCTTGACCGACTCGACGAAGGTGTAGGTCAGCGTACCGTCCGCGTTGATGGCGCGCCACATCAGACCCTGCATCACGCCGGCAATCCACATGGCAGCGATATAGATCACGATGCCGATGGTGGCAGTCCAGAAGTGGACTTCAATCGCCTTGACGCTGTACATCTGCTTCTGGCCGAACAGGCGCGGGATCAGGTAGTACATGGAGCCCATGGTGACCAGACCCACCCAGCCCAAGGCGCCGGAGTGCACGTGGCCCACGGTCCAGTCGGTGTAGTGGCTCAGGGCATTGACGGTCTTGATCGACATCATCGGGCCTTCGAACGTGCTCATGCCGTAGAAGGACAGCGACACGATCAGGAAGCGCAGGATCGGGTCGTCACGCAGCTTGTGCCAAGCGCCCGACAGGGTCATGATGCCGTTGATCATGCCGCCCCAGCTGGGCGCCAGCAGGATCAGCGAGAACACCATGCCGACCGACTGGGTCCAGTCCGGCAGTGCGGTGTAGTGCAGGTGGTGCGGACCCGCCCACATGTAGGTGAAGATCAGGGCCCAGAAGTGGACGATGGACAGGCGATAGCTGTACACCGGACGCTCTGCCTGCTTCGGAATGAAGTAGTACATCATGCCCAGGAAACCAGCGGTCAGGAAGAAGCCCACGGCGTTGTGGCCGTACCACCACTGCACCATGGCATCCTGCACACCGGCGTAGGCCGAGTAGGACTTGAGAAAACCGGCCGGGATGGCTGCGCTGTTGACGAGGTGCAGCAGAGCCACGGCGATGATGAAGGCGCCGAAGAACCAGTTGGCCACATAGATGTGCTTGACCTTGCGGGTACCCACCGTGCCGAAGAACACGACGGCAAACGCCACCCAGACCAGCGTGATCAGGATGTCGATCGGCCACTCCAGCTCGGCGTACTCCTTGCCGGAGGTGTAGCCCAGCGGCAAAGAGATGGCGGCCAGCAGGATCACCAGTTGCCAGCCCCAGAAGGTGAAGGCGGCCAGCTTGTCGCTGAAGATGCGCACCTGACAGGTTCGCTGCACCACGTAGTAGGCGGCGGCAAACAAGCCGCAACCGCCAAAGGCGAAGATCACGGCATTGGTGTGCAACGGTCGCAGACGACCGTAACTCAGCCATGAAATGCCCAGATTGAGTTCGGGCCAGGTCAGTTGGGCGGCGATGATCACGCCAACCAACATGCCCACCACGCCCCATACCACCGTCATGATGGCGAACTGTCGTACAACGGTGTCGTTGTAGACAGTGGCTTTTGTGTTTGCAAATGTCATGTGCACCTCTTTTCTTAGTTGTCCGCGATCAAGTCTGTAACAAAGTTCTCAGAATCCATTTGACTCATATCAACCGCGCTCAAGAATCCCGCAAAATCCGCTCGCCTTCGGCCTCGATGTCCTCAAATTGGCCTCGCTCGATCGCCCACCACAGGCCGCCGAGGATGAAAAACACCAAGATGACCGAGAGCGGAATCAGTAAATAGAGTATGTCCATCAGGTTACCTTCGTGTGACGCCAGCCACCAGCCAGGCGCAGGGCATTGAGCACCACCAGCAGCGAACTCGACGCCATGCCGAGACCGGCCAGCCAGGCGGGAAGCCAGCCAACCACCGCCAGTGGCACACAGACAGCGTTGTAGGCCACCGCCCACCACAGATTCTGGTTCACCACCCCCATGGTGCGACGCGCCAGCTGCAGCGACTGCCCGACACTGGCCAACTGCTCCCCCAGCACCACAAAATCAGCCTGCGCGCGGGCCAGCGGCACGGCGTGACCAACCGCAAACGACACATGGGCGCCAGCCAGCACCGGCCCGTCGTTCAGGCCATCCCCAACGACCGCCACGTGCTTGCCATTCTGCTGCGCACTGCGAAGAAAGGCCAGCTTGTCCTGCGGGGTGCAGCCCCCGCGCGCCTGCTGGATGCCAAGTTGCGAGGCCACCCGAGCCACCGCCTGCACACCATCGCCGGACAGGATCTGCACCTCAATCCCAGACGCCTGCATGGCTGCCACCGTGCTGAGGGCATCGGGCCGGATGTCCTCGCCCAGCTCAAACGTGGCCAGCCAGCCCTGCGCATCACTCAGACAAGCATGCGGCCCCTGCGGCACAGCCTCGTGAACGCCGCAGAAGCGGGACGCCCCCAAATGCACCTCTTGCGCAGGCCCTGTCGCCTCGGGCGGCACCAGTTGGCCGACCAGCCCCTGGCCGGCCAGTTCACGCACATCGCTTGACCGCCAGGCCACCAGCCCCCTGCCCTGCCCGGCGGCGGCCAGGGCGCGCGACACCGGGTGCAGCGACTGCTGCGCCAGCGCCATGGCCATGGCCAGCGCCTGTTCATCACTCACGCCGGCACGGGTCCGGATGGCTTGCAGCACCATGGCGTCGCGCGTCAGGGTGCCGGTCTTGTCAAACACCACCATGTCGACTTCCGCCAGCGCTTCCAGCCCACCCAGCCGGCGTACCAGCACGCCATGACGCGCCAGCCTCCCGGCGGCTGCCAGCATGGCCGCCGGCGTCGCCAGCGACAAGGCACACGGACAGGTCACCACCAGCACCGCCACCGCCACCATCAGCGCATGACCGGGGTCGTGTGCCCACCAGTACGCCGCAGCACCCGCAGCCGCCAGCAAAACCCCCACCAGGAACGGTTTGGCCAGGCGGTCCACCCGCTGCGCCAATTGCGGCTTGCTGCTGGCGGCCTGCTCCATCAGCGCCACGATCTGGGCAAAACGGGTGTCGGCCCCGGTGCGGTCCACCCGCACCAGCACAGAGGCAGCCAGATTGTGGCTGCCAGCAATCACGGCCTCCCCTACACCACGGGGAATCGGCCGCGACTCCCCCGTGAGCAGCGCCTCGTCGGCCAGCGTCTGACCTTGCAGCACGGTGCCGTCCGCGGGAAACGCTTCGCCCGGCAGAATGCGCACCACATCACCTGCCTTCAGCCGCCGCACCGCGACACGCTCGAACGTTCCGTCGGCGCGCTGACGCTCGACACTGTCAGGCAGGCGGTTCATCAGGGCATCGAGGGCACCGGCGGTGCGGTCGCGCAGGCGCAACTCCAGCCAGCGGCCGGTGAGCAGGAAGAAGACGAACATGGTCAGGGAATCGAAGTACACCTCTTTCCCGAAAATGCCCTGCGGATCAAAGGTGCCCGCCGTGCTGACCACAAAGGTGATGCCCATGCCCAGCGCCACAGGCAGGTCCATGCTGATGCGACGTTGCGCCACATCGCGCAGCGCAGCAGAAAAGAAGGGGCCACAGGAAAACAGCATGACCGGCAAGGTCAGCACCCAGGAGGCCCAGCGCAGCAACTGCTCCATCTCGGCAGAGAGATCACCCGGCAGCGCCACATAGGCCGGCCATGCGTACATCATCACCTGCATCATGCACAGGCCGGCCACCGACCAGCGCCACAGTGCCTTGCGGGTTTCCTGGCGGCGACGCTGGTTGGCGAAGGCATCATTGGCCGGCACGGCACGGTAACCGGCCTTGAGCACCGCCTGCATCCAGCCCGAAGGCTGCACGGCATCGGCCTGCCAGACCACGCGGGCGCGGTGGCTGCCGGCGCTGACACTGGCACTGGCCACGCCGGGAACGCCGCGCAAGGCGTCCTCGACCGTCAGCGCGCAGGCCGCACAGTGCATGCCTTCGATGACCAGATGGGATTCCCAGCAATCGGCCTGGCCCTGAACCGGCCGGCTGAAGGCCGACCACTCCTGCGGATCGTCAAGCAGGCCAAGGTTGGCCGGGGCTGAGTCCACGGGCGGCTCAGCAGCTTCTGCCCTTTTGCGTTCCGGCAAGAACGTTGTGGCAAGACTTGCTGTTTGCATAGTGCTCAAGCGTATCGGGGCGCACCCGCCTCTGTCTTGATTTGGATCAAGACGATAACAGAAGTGAACGTAGTAATCTAGAATCTGTTTCGCACAACACGGAGATCACCTCATGTACCAAAGAATCCTCGTCGCCACCGATGGCTCCACCCTCTCCAAAAAAGCGGTCAGCAGCGCCATTGCCATGGCCCAGCTCACCGGCGCCGAACTGGTCGCCCTGAAGGTGATCCCGCGTTACCCGCAAAGCTATTTTGAAGGTGGTCTGGCCCTGCCGGCCAGCGACATCGCCCGCGTCGAAAAGCAATGGGCTGAGCACGGCCAGTCGATCGTGGATGCCGTGAGCAAGACTGCTCTGGGCAAGGGCGTCAAGGTCAAGGCCGTCACGGCCAAGTCGGATCTGGTGAGCGAGGCCATCATCGCCGCCGCCAAGAAACACAAGTGCGACCTGATCGTCATGGCTTCGCATGGCCGCAAGGGCATCAAGCGCCTGCTGCTGGGCAGCGAGACACAACAGGTGCTGACGCACTCGCACGTGCCGGTGCTGGTGCTGCGTTAAGCTCCCTGCGCCTGGCGCAAGACAAAGGTCCTCCCCTCGCGGGGCGGGCCTTTTTTCATGGTGCTTGCGAGCGCGAACCCGTTCAGTAGAACAGGTGCTTGTGCTGCTCGCGCAGCAGGTTCTTCTGCACCTTGCCCATGGTGTTGCGCGGCAACTCGTCGACCACGAAGCAGCGCTTCGGAATCTTGAAGTTGGCCAGCTGCGACTTGAGCTTGGCAATGATGTGATCCGGGTCGAGCGCCATGCCAGACTGGCGCACCACCACCGCCACGCCCACCTCGCCGAAGTCAGGGTGCGGTACGCCGACCACGGCGCTCTCGGCCACGCCCGGCAATTCGTTGATGTAGCCCTCGATCTCGGCCGGGTAGACGTTGTAGCCGCCGCTGATGATCAGGTCCTTGCTGCGACCGACGATGGTCACATAACCACGATCGTCGATCTTGCCGACGTCGCCGGTCTTGAAGTAGCCGTCGGCGGTGAACTCTTCCTTGGTTTTTTCGGGCATGCGCCAGTAGCCCTTGAACACATTGGGCCCTTTGACCTGGATGCCGCCGATCTCGCCCACCGGCACCGGCTGGCCGGCATCGTCCTGCACCCGCAGGCTGACACCCGGCAAGGGAAGGCCGACGGTACCGCCGCGGCGCTCGCCGTCCTTCGGGTTGTAGGGGTTGGAGGTCAGCATGATGGTTTCGCTCATGCCGTAGCGTTCCAGGATGGTGTGGCCGGTGCGCTGCTGCCAGGCCACAAAAGTCTCGATCAGCAGCGGTGCCGAACCGGCAATGAACAGGCGCATGTTGCGCGTGCTCTCGCGGTTCAGGCCGTGCTCGGCCAGCAGGCGCACATAAAGCGTAGGCACGCCCATGAAGACCGTCGCCTCGGGCAGCTTCTCCAGCACACGCTTGGGGTCGAACTTGGCCATCCAGATCATCTTGCTGCCGTTGAGCAGCGCGCCATGCAGCGCCACGAACAGGCCATGCACATGGAAGATCGGCAGCACGTGCATCAGCACATCACCCGGTTGCCAGCCCCAGTACTTCTTCAGCACATGGGCATTGCTCAGCAGGTTGCCGTGCGTCAGCATGGCCCCCTTGCTGCGGCCGGTGGTGCCGCTGGTGTAGAGGATGGCGGCCAGGTCGTCGGCCTGGCGCGGCACCGCCTGGTGGTGTTCGGAACAATGTGCGGCGCGTTCCAGCAGCGAGCCGGTCCGGTTGTCATCCAGCGTGAAAACATGCTGGGTGCCGGCCTTGAAGGCGATCTTGCTGACCCAGCCGAAGTTCTTGCTGCTGCACACCACCACGGCCGGTTCGGCGTTGCCGACGAAGTACTCGATCTCGGCACTCTGGTAGGCCGTATTCAGGGGCAGGAACACATAACCGGCGCGCAGCGTGGCCAGGTAGAGCATGACCGCCTCGACCGACTTCTCGACCTGCACCGCGATGCGCGAGCCCTCGGGCAGGTCGAGCGACTTGAGCAGGTTGGCCATCATGGCCGTGGCCCGCTCCAGGTCGCGCCAGGAGTAGTTCAGCCCGTTGTCGGTCTCGATGGCGATCGCATCCAGGTTGTGCGGGAAGGCCGCACGCAAGGCGGCAAACAGATTGGCATTGGCTTGTGACATGGCTTTGCTCAAGTCTCAGAGGTTGAAAAATTGCTGGGTCGCTTCTGCAGAAAGGCATTGATGCCTTCGCGATGCTCCGGGCTGTCCGCGTAGGCATAGGCACGGGAAAGGAAACCCGCTATCGAATCAGGAGCTGCTGGCGCAATACCGTCAAGGCCCAGAGGCCGATTCAATGCCCGAAGCGTCTGTTTGTTCAGGCGCGCGGCCTGGGGTGCCAGTGCTGTGATGCGCGCGGCGGTGGCCGCGGCCTCGCTGGCGCATTGGCCGCCCGGCATCACGCGACTGAGAAAGCCACGCTGCTGCATCAGCTCGGCGCCGGACACGGCTGCTTCCAGCAGCATCTCGCGCGCCGTCAGGGCTCCCGCTTCACGCAGCACCAGCGCCGCCTCGCGCGGCGCCATGGGAAAACCCAGGCGGGCGATCGGTGCACCGAATCTGGCGGCCGCATCGGCGATGCGGATGTCGCAGCAGCAGGCGATCTCGACGCCGGCCCCCATGCAATTGCCTTCGATCTGCGCCACGATCGGCACATCACAGTCCAGCATGGCCTGCAGGCCACCCCAGACATCGTTGTCATGGAAATCGCGCAGGCCGGCCTCGTCGAAGCGAAAGTCGGGGTATTCGGAAATATCGCCGCCCGCGCAGAAATGCCCGCCCTCCCCGCGCACCAACACACAACGCACCGCCGGCTCGGCCTGGATCGTCGTGAACACCTGGCGCAGTTCGCGCCACATGGCACGCGACATGGCGTTGAACTTGCCCGGGTGGCTCAAGGTCACCAGCGCAAGGGCGCCCTGCCGCTCGAATCGAATGTGGCCACTCATTGCTTCACGTTTCTCATCCGGTCTCACGCGTCAGGGCTCCTGTGTGCCTCAATCCAGCTTGGCGCCCGAGAGCTTGACCACATTGGCCCAGCGCTTGACTTCCGCGCTGACGAACTGGCCGAACTGCTGCGGCGTCAGGTTGCCGAACTCGGCGCCCTGGTTGGCCCAGACGGCCTTGGCTTCGTCCGTCAGGCCGGCCTTGCGGATGTCCTCCACCGCACGGGCCTGTACATCGGCCGGTGTGCCCTTCGGCGCCCAGATGCCGTACCAGGTGGTCACGGTGTAGTCCGGCAAGCCCAGCTCGGCCGCACACGGCACGTCGGGGAACGCCGGGTTGCGCTTGCCGCCTGACACCATCAGCGCCTTGATGCGGCCACCCTTGATGTGCGAGGCCGAGGAGCCCAGGCCGTCGAACATCATGTCGATGTTGCCGGCAATCAGGTCCTGCAGCGCCGGGCCGGCACCCCGGTAGGGAATGTGGGTGATGAAGGTCTTGGTCTGCTGCTTGAACAGCTCGCCCGCCAGATGATGGCTGCTGCCGCTGCCGGCCGAGCCGTAGTTCATCTTGCCGGGGTTCTGCCGCAGCATGGTCAGGAAGGCCTTGAAGTCGACAGTGATCTTCTTCGGGTTGACCACCAGCACCTGCGGCACGTTGGCCACCAGCACCAGGGGCACAAAGTCCTTTTCCAGGTCGTAGTCCAGCTTGGGGTACATCGACGGCGCGATGGCATGGTGAGCGCCCCCCATGAACAGGGTGTAGCCATCGGGCTGTGCCTTGGCCGCGATGCTGGCACCCAGGGTGCCGCCGGCGCCACCGCGGTTGTCGATGATCAGCTGCTTGCCGGTCACCCGGGCAAACTGGGCCGCCAGTGGGCGGGCAAAGGCATCAGTGCCACCGCCGGCCGGAAACGGCACGATCAGGGTAACCGGCTTGGTCGGCCAGGTCGATTGGGCCTGTCCGCTCAGGGCCGTCCCGGCCAGGCCGGCTGCCGCCAGGCGCAGCACATCACGGCGGCTGGAAATGACGCGGTCGATCGTAGTCATGTCTGTCTCCTCTTTTTTAGTGAACCAACTAACAAAATGGTGCAGCGCTCAGAACGCCAGCTTGGCGATCTCGCCTGACACAGGTATTTTGCCCTGCCCCAGTTGCACGCGGTGCTTGTCCAGGCGCTTGAGGTCATACAGGTAGTTGACCATGATGCCGTAAGACTGCTTCCACCCCTTGGGCGAGCCGTCACCCGCCCAGTTGAGCCGCTCCACACGCGCCCCATTGCCCAGGTGAAAGCGCGCCACCGGGTCGACCGGCTTGCCTTCCTGCAGCTCCTGGCCCAGGTAGTGCGCCGCGCACTGCAACAGCAGATGGCCCAGGGGCGAACCGGCCTCCAGCTCGCGCGCGTTGTCTGCCGCGGCCAGGAACAGCTCGGCCGTCAACGCCTCGCCGCCGAGCGAGCGCTGCAGCTCCGTGCGTGCGCGACGCTCCATCCGCTCCAGCATGGCACCGGCATGCCGTCCCAGCCAACCGCGGAAACCTGGAATGGGCGACAGCGTGACAAAGGTCTTGAGCTTGGGAAATTCGGCGCGCAGGGTTTCGACCACGCGCTTGATCAGCGAATCGCCGAAGCTCACGCCACGCAGACCGGTCTGGGTGTTGCTGATGGAATAGAAAATGGCCGTCGTCGCCTTGCTCAGATCGGAGGCTGCGGCGGTTTCGTCCAGCAGCGGCGCAATGCTGCCTGGCATTTCGCCCAGCAAGGCCACCTCCACAAAGATCAGCGGCTCGTCCGGCAGGCGCGGGTGGAAGAAGCCATAACAGCGGCGGTCGCTGTCCAGCCGGTTCTTCAGGTCGGCCCAGCTGCGGATGTCGTGCACCGCCTCGTACTTGATGAGCTTCTCGATCAGCGAGGCCGGCGAATCCCAGCTCATGCGCCGCAGTTCCAGGAAGCCGACATCGAACCAGGTGGAAAACAGGTTCTCCAGCTCGGCATCCAACGCCAGCAGGCGCTTCTCGCCCTTGAGTTGCGGCAGCAGCTCGGCACGCAGGTCGAGCAGAAAGCGCATGCCCTCGGGGAAGGCGGAAAAACGCTGCAGCAGCCGCGTGCGCGGCGACACCAGGGCCTTGCGCAAGCGGATTTCGGCCTGCCCTTCCTCGGGCGTCCCGATGGCGCTGTCGTACTGGTCGCGCGCCGCCGCCACCTTCTTGGCGTCGGGGGCAAACTGCTCGCTCATCAACAACCAGGTGTCGCGCCGCTGCTCGGGTGTTGCCGCGGCGTACCAGGCCGCCACGGTGCGCGCACGGCGCCCGCCCTCGACCTCGCTCACCTGCGGATCGACGATGGCCTGCAGGGTCTTGAGCACACGGCGCTGCTCGCGCGTCAGCGCCGCATCGCGCGCCGGCTTGGCCACAGCGGCCGACGTGGCCCCGACCACGCCACGCAGGCGCGGACTCAGCTGCGAGACGCTGCGCGCCAGCCACGATGTTGCGACGTTCATACCAGCCTCCTGCTTTTCTGTTGGCGCGCCAGTTCGCGCAGTGCTTCGCGTTGCCGCGTCAGATGCGTGCGCATGGCGGCTTCCGCCCCCTCGGAATCGCGCGCCTTGAGCGCTGCGAACACCGCCAGGTGCTCGCTCAGGCTTTGCGCCAGGCGCCCCGGCGCATGCAGCTGCTGCAAGCGCGCCAGCTTGAGGATCTTGCGCAGATCCGCAATTACCTGCGCCAGCCAGCGGTTGTCGGCCAGCGTGATGATGGCCTCGTGAATGGCGAAATTGGTCTGGTAGTAGTCGACGATGCGCTTGGCCGCCGCATGGGCCTGCAACTTCTGGTGCAGCGTCTCCAGCACGGCCAGGTCGGCATCGCTGGCATTGCAGGCCGCCTCGAATGCACAACGCCCTTCCAGCAGGGCAATGACGGGAAAGATTTCGTCCAGATCCTGCTCGGTTACTTCATTGACAAAACAACCGCGGCGCGGCTCATGCCGCACCAGCCCTTCGGCCGACAGCACCTTGAGGGCCTCGCGCAACGGCGTGCGGGAAATCTCCAGGCGCTCACACAAGGCTACTTCATCGACAAAACTGCCCGGCGCCAGGGTGCCGTCAAAGATCTCCTCCCGCAGCGTGGCGGCGACGTGCTCGTGCAAAGAGTTGTGGACCAGACGCATGAGGGACTCGAAACAGGTGAATGAACACAGCAGGACAGGCTGGCTCGGCGCCTGTCCTTTGCTGTAATTTTCCATAATTACAGGTAATTATTCGATCCAGACAAACCCTGATCCCCGGCTTCCGCATGGGGACCGGCAGGTTTGCTATGTTTTTTATAGTGCTTTGCGCTTATTCGGCGGGGCAACAAGCCATATTCGGGCTGAATCAACGCGCACTCAGGTCGAACGTGCGACCGGCCGCTGGCCGGCCCACCACCACAGCCCGATCCCGCCGACGATCATGGGCAGGCACAGCCACTGCCCCATGCTCAGGCCGAATGACAGCAGGCCAAGAAAGTCATCGGGTTCGCGGAAGAACTCCGCCACGAAACGCAGCACGCCGTAGCCGAACAGGAAGGCCGCAGCCACCTGGCCGGTGCGACGCGGCTTGCGGGCATACAGCCACAGCAGCACGAACAGCAGCAGCCCTTCCAGCAGGAACTGGTAGACCTGCGAGGGATGGCGCGGCACATCACCGGCCCCACGGAACAGCATGGCCCAAGGCAAGGACGGATCGGCCACGCGCCCCCAGAGTTCGCCATTGATGAAGTTGCCAACCCGACCGGCGGCCAGACCCGTGGGAACACAGGGCGCCACAAAGTCGGCCACCTGCAGCCAAGGCTTCCTGCGGCTGTGGGCAAACCAGAGCATGGCCCCCACGACGCCGAGCATGCCCCCGTGAAAACTCATGCCACCTTGCCAGACAAAGAAAACCTCCAGCGGGTGGCTCAGGTAGTAACCCGGCTTGTAAAACAGGCAATAACCCAAGCGGCCGCCAATCACCACGCCCATGACGCCGAGAAACAGGATGTCCTCCACGTCGCGCCGGCTCCAGGCCTGCGTGCCGCTGAGGGAGGCATACGGCTCGTGCCGCAGCCGGCGCACGCCCAGGAACATGAACAAGGCAAAGGCCACCAGGTAGGTGATGCCATACCAGTGGACAGCGAGCGGCCCCAACTGCAGGGCGACCGGATTGATTTGCGGGTGGATCAGCATGGGCGCCATTGTGCCCCGGCTGGCACCCCGGGTGCCGGCTCAAATGCACAAACCCAATTTGATATCGCGGGGTGCCCAGCCCTCACCAGCCTCTGTGGCCGGCCGCCACGACGGGCGCGCCGCCGACGGAGCAACGGTCAGTCGAGCAGCGACAGGTCGCGCACTGCGCCCTTGTCGGCCGACATCACCAGCTTGGCATAGGCCTTGAGCGCGGCTGACACCTTGCGTTTGCGCGGCTGGGCGGGTTTCCAACCCTTGACGTCCTGTTCGGCGCGGCGCTTGGCCAGCTCCTCGTCGGACAGCAGCACGTCGATGCGGCGGTTCGGGATGTCGATGCGGATGCGGTCGCCATTGCGCACCAGGCCGATCGCGCCACCCGCCGCGGCTTCAGGCGAGCAGTGGCCGATCGACAGGCCGGAGGTGCCGCCGGAGAAACGCCCGTCCGTCAGCAGGGCGCAAGCCTTGCCCAGGCCCTTGGACTTGATGTACGAGGTCGGGTAGAGCATCTCCTGCATGCCGGGGCCGCCCTTGGGGCCTTCGTAGCGCACGATCACGACGTCACCGGCCTTGACCTTGTCGTCCAGGATGTTGGCCACGGCCTCGTCCTGCGATTCAGTGACATGCGCCGGCCCTTCGAACACCAACAGACTGTCGTCCACGCCCGCGGTCTTCACCACACAACCGTTGAGCGCAATGTTGCCGTACAACACCGCCAGCCCCCCCTCCTGCGAGAAGGCGTGGTCAATGGAACGGATGCAGCCTTCAGCGCGATCGGTATCCAGGCTGGGCCAGCGTGTGGATTGACTGAAGGCGATCTGGGTCGGCTTGCCAGCGGGCCCCGCCTTGTAGAAGGTCTGTACCTCGGGCGAAGGGTTGCGCTTGATGTCCCATTGGTCCAGCGCGTCCTTCATGGTCTTGGCGTGGACGGTCGGCACATCGGTGTGCAGCTTGCCGGCGCGGTCGAGCTCACCGAGGATGGCCATGATGCCGCCGGCGCGGTGCACGTCCTCGACGTGGTACTTGTTCGTATTCGGTGCCACCTTGCACAGCTGCGGCACCACGCGCGACATGCGGTCGATGTCCTTCATGGTGAAGTCGATCCCGGCTTCCTGTGCAATCGCCAGCAGGTGCAGGATGGTGTTGGTCGAGCCGCCCATGGCGATGTCCAGCGCAATCGCATTCTCGAAGGCCTTGAAGCCGACCGAGCGCGGCAGCACGCTCTCGTCGCCCTGCTCGTAGTAGCGCTTGCACAGCTCCACGACCAGGCGGCCAGCGCCCTTGAACAGCTGTTCGCGGTCAGCATGCGTGGCCACAATCGTGCCATTGCCCGGCAAGGCCAAGCCCAGCGCCTCGGCCAGGCAATTCATGGAGTTGGCCGTGAACATGCCGGAGCAGGAGCCGCAGGTCGGGCAGGCAGAACGCTCCACCTCGGCCACCTCTTCGTCCGACACCTTGTCGTCGGCGGCCATCACCATGGCGTCGATCAGGTCGAGCTTGATCACGCCGAGCTTGGTCTTGCCGGCTTCCATCGGGCCGCCGGAGACAAACACCACCGGGATGTTCAGCCGCATGGCAGCCATCAGCATGCCGGGGGTGATCTTGTCGCAGTTGGAAATGCACACCAGCGCATCGGCGCAGTGGGCGTTGACCATGTACTCCACCGAGTCCGCAATGATCTCGCGGCTGGGCAGCGAATACAGCATGCCGTCGTGGCCCATGGCAATGCCGTCGTCCACGGCGATGGTGTTGAATTCCTTGGCGACACCACCGGCGGCTTCGATCTCGCGCGCTACCAGCTGGCCCAGATCCTTCAGGTGCACGTGGCCGGGCACGAACTGGGTGAAGGAATTGGCAATCGCGATGATGGGCTTGCTGAAGTCGCCGTCCTTCATGCCGGTGGCGCGCCAGAGTGCACGCGCACCTGCCATGTTGCGGCCGGCAGTGGAAGTTTTGGAACGATAGGCTGGCATGGTGATTCTTCGGGTCAGTGGTTACAGGTGAGAAGGCTTTTGCAATTATGGCCTAGCGGGCAGCTTGCATTGGCTGGTGGAATCATGCCAACACCCACGGCATAGGTACACGTCAGCGCGTGCCTGCCAACGACCTGGCGGGCACCCCATCCACATATCTCAAGGCCGTTTTCTTTTGGTCCCCAGAGCAGCCTGGCTGCGGTCGATACGTGCCTGCCGACGCTGGTCTTCGCGCGCCATGGCCTTGCGCCGGGTGTAGCCCGAGGCATCCGCCCAGGCCCACCAGGCGACGGCCAGCCCGAAGGGCATCAGCACCACCCACCAGTCCCAAGCCGCCACCGGCCCAACCTCCAGGAATTTCAACAGCAGCAAAACAACACCCAGGCCCAGCAGATACATCTCAATTCCCCTTGTTCCGTATGGTCGATGCCCGTCGGCAGTCAACCATAGTTATTACAATATCGTTGTTCACTTAATTTAACTCAACCCACGAGGAAATGATGAAACGTGCTCTGTTTGCCTTGGTCGCTGCTGTTTCCGTGACCGCCCCCGCCTTCGCCGACCAGGCTCTGGCCACTTCCAAGAACTGCATGGCCTGCCACGCCGTCGACAAGAAGCTGGTCGGCCCGGCTTTCAAGGATGTTGCCGCCAAGTACAAGGGCGACAAGTCCGCCGCTGACAAGCTGGCTGCCAAGGTCATCAAGGGTGGCGCTGGCGTCTGGGGTCCGGTGCCCATGCCCGCCAACCCGCAAGTGAATGACGCTGAAGCCCACAAGCTGGTTGCCTGGGTGCTCTCCACCAAGTAATCGCCCCTCTGCGCAACAAAAAAGCCCGCAATCGCGGGCTTTTTTGTTGCTGGGCGTAAGCAGCCGCCCCTTGCGGGGCAGGCAGGGCACACGCTCACCAGCGCCTCAATAGGCCTGGCCCAACTGGTCCAGAATCGCCGGATTTTCCAGCGTGCTGGTGTCCTGGGTGATCGTCTCACCCTTGGCAATGGAGCGCAGCAGGCGGCGCATGATCTTGCCGGAGCGCGTCTTGGGCAGGTTTTCGCCGAAACGGATGTCCTTCGGCTTGGCGATCGGGCCGATTTCCTTGGCCACCCAGTCACGCAGCTCCTTGGCAATCTGCTTGGCCTCGTCCCCGGTGGGGCGCGCACGCTTGAGCACCACGAAGGCGCAGATGGCTTCGCCGGTCAGGTCGTCCGGACGGCCCACCACGGCCGCCTCGGCCACCAGATCGGTCTTGGCCACCAGGGCCGATTCGATCTCCATCGTCCCCATGCGGTGACCGGACACGTTCAACACATCGTCGATACGGCCGGTGATGCGGAAATAACCACGGTCTTCGCTGCGCACGGCACCGTCGCCAGCCAGGTAATAACCCTTGAGCTCTTCGGGGAAGTAGCTCTTCTTGAAGCGCTCGGGATCGTTCCAGATGGTGCGGATCATCGAGGGCCAGGGCTTCTTCACCACCAGGATGCCACCGGCGCCGTTTGGCATGTCGTTACCTGCTTCGTCGACGATGGCGGTCATGATGCCCGGCAGCGGCAAGGTGCAGGAGCCCGGCACCAGCGGCGTGGCACCCGGCAACGGCGTGATCATGTGGCCGCCGGTTTCGGTCTGCCAGAAGGTGTCGACGATCGGGCAGCGCTCGCCGCCGACGTTTTTGTAGTACCACATCCAGGCTTCCGGGTTGATCGGCTCACCCACCGAGCCCAGGATGCGCAGGCTGCTCAGGTCGGAACGGTCCGGGTGCACGCTGGCATCGCCTTCGGCTGCCTTGATCAGCGAACGGATGGCGGTGGGGGCCGTGTAGAAGATGGTGCACTTGTGGCGCTCGATCATCTGCCAGAAGCGGCCGGCATTCGGGAACGTCGGCACGCCTTCGAAGATGATCTGCGTGGCGCCGGCGGCCAGCGGGCCGTAGGCCACGTAGGTGTGGCCGGTGATCCAGCCAATGTCGGCGGTGCACCAGAAGATGTCGTCGGACTTCAGGTCGAAGGTCCAGTCCATGGTGAGCTTGGCCCACAGCAGGTAACCGCCAGTCGAGTGCTGCACGCCCTTGGGCTTGCCGGTGGAGCCGGAGGTGTAAAGGATGAACAGCGGGTGCTCGGCGCCGACGGCCACCGGGGCGCACTCGGTGCTCTGGCCCGCCAGGGCCTCGGCAAACGTCTTGTCACGGCCGGCCACCATGTTGCAGGCGGTGGCGGTGCGCTGGTAGACCAGCACGGTCTTGATGGTGTCGCAGCCGCCCATGGCCAGTGCTTCGTCCACGATGCCCTTGAGCGGCAGTTCCTTGCCGCCGCGCATCTGGTAGTTGGCGGTGATCACGGCCACGGCGCCGGCGTCGATGATGCGCTCCTGCAGCGACTTGGCCGAGAAGCCGCCGAACACCACACTGTGGGTGGCGCCGATGCGGGCGCAGGCCTGCATGGCCACCACACCTTCAACGGTCATGGGCATGTAGACCAGGACGCGATCACCCTTCTTGATGCCTTGCGCCTTGAGGGCATTGGCAAACTGGCTCACCTTGGCCAGCAGCTCCTTGTAGCTGACCTTGGTGACCGCACCGTCGTCCGCTTCAAAGATGATGGCCGTCTTGCTTTCGACCGGGGTGCCGATGTGCTTGTCCAGGCAGTTGGCCGACGCATTCAGTTCGCCGTCGTCGAACCACTTGTAGAACGGGGCATTCGACTCGTCCAGCGTGCGGGTGAAGGGTTTGTTCCACACCACATTTTCACGTGCCAGCTTGGCCCAGAAACCCTCGAAGTCCTTTTCCGCAGCGGCACACAGGGCGTTGTAGCCGTCCATGCCGGAGATCCGGGCGGCCTTCACAACCGACTCGGCCGGGGGGAAGACCCGGTTCTCGACCAAGACAGACTGGATGGCGGACGAAGATGAACTCATGGCTTGTTTCCTCTAATAGAAATTGAATCGCCACGGAATGTCGGGTTTTGCCCTTACAAGTCACTGACTTGATTGACACCCGGCCCTCAATGTACCCAATCCTCGCCCGGATGGAAATGCAGCCTAAAATCTTTCGCCTAGAGACAAACCCGAGATTGCCCTGATGTCGTCCCCTGAACCGTCCAAAGCCTCGCCACTGCGTCCCCTCCCCGCTTTCATCTTTGCCAGCCGCTGGCTGCAGTTGCCGCTGTATCTGGGGCTGATTGCCGCACAAGGCGTGTATGTCTTCCACTTCTGGGTCGAGCTGGTGCACTTGCTGGAAGCCGCCTTCGGCAGCCAGACGGCCCTGCAGGCGCTGGTCACCAGCATCGGCTACAAGGAAACGGTCAGTGTCACCTCGCTGAACGAGACCATCATCATGCTGGTGGTGCTAGCGCTGATCGACGTCGTGATGATCTCCAACCTGCTGATCATGGTCATCGTCGGCGGCTACGAAACCTTTGTCAGCCGCATGAACCTCGAAAGCCACCCCGACCAGCCCGAGTGGCTGAGCCACGTCAATGCCTCGGTGCTCAAGGTCAAGCTGGCCACCGCCATCATCGGCATCAGCTCGATCCACCTGCTCAAGACCTTCATCAATGCGGCCAACTACGACGTCAAGGTCCTGATGTGGCAGACCCTCATCCACATCGTGTTCCTGATGAGCGCGCTGGCAATCGCCTACACCGACAAGCTGCTCACCAGCAGCCACCAGCACGATCACTGACCCTTTCCACTTCACGCTTAACCACCCGACTGAACATGTCTACCACCACCATCCGCCAAGCCGACCTGATCGAGTCCATTGCCGCCGCCCTGCAGTACATCAGCTACTACCACCCGGCCGACTACATCGCCCACCTGGCACGCGCCTACGAGCGCGAGCAAAGCCCGGCCGCCAAGGACGCGATTGCGCAGATCCTGACCAACAGCAAGATGAGCGCCACCGGCCACCGCCCGATCTGCCAGGACACCGGTATCGTCAACGTGTTCCTGAAGATCGGCATGGACGTGCGGCTCGAAGGCTTCACCGGCAGCCTGGACGACGCCATCAACGAAGGCGTACGCCGCGGCTACAACCACCCGGACAACACGCTGCGCGCCTCGGTGGTGGCTGACCCGCAGTTCGCGCGCAAGAACACCAAGGACAACACGCCGGCGGTGATCTTCACCGAGATCGTGCCGGGCAACAAGCTCGACGTGACCGTGGCCGCCAAGGGCGGCGGTAGCGAGAACAAGAGCAAGATGGTCATGCTCAACCCGAGCGACTCGGTGGTCGACTGGGTGCTCAAGACCGTGCCGACCATGGGCGCCGGCTGGTGCCCGCCCGGCATGCTGGGCATCGGCATCGGCGGCACCGCCGAGAAGGCCGTGCTGATGGCCAAGGAAAGCCTGATGGACGACCTCGACATGTACGAACTGCAGGCCAAGGCGGCCAAGGGCGAGAAGCTCACGCAGGTGGAAGAGCTGCGCCTGGAGCTGCATGAGAAGGTCAACGCGCTGGGCATCGGCGCGCAGGGCTTGGGCGGCCTGACCACGGTGCTCGACGTCAAGATCAAGATGTACCCGACCCACGCGGCCAGCAAGCCGGTGGCCATGATCCCGAACTGCGCCGCCACGCGCCACGCGCACTTCGTGATGGACGGCTCGGGCCCGGTCTATCTGGATGCGCCGAGCCTGGACCTCTGGCCCAATGTCGACTGGACACCCGACACGAAAAAGAGCAAACGCGTCAATCTCGACACCCTGACCAAGGCGGAAGTGGCGAGCTGGAAACCCGGCGACACCCTGCTGCTCAACGGCAAGATGCTGACCGGCCGCGACGCCGCGCACAAGCGCATCCAGGACATGCTGGCCAAGGGCGAGAAGCTGCCGGTGGACTTCACCAACCGCGTCATCTATTACGTCGGCCCGGTCGACCCGGTGAAGGGCGAGGCCGTCGGCCCGGCCGGCCCGACCACTGCCACCCGCATGGACAAGTTCACCGACATGATGCTCAGCCAGACCGGCCTGATCGCCATGATCGGCAAGGCCGAGCGTGGCCCGGAAGCCATCAAGGCCATCGAGAAGCACAAGAGTGCCTACCTCATGGCCGTCGGCGGCGCCGCCTACCTGGTGAGCAAGGCCATCAAGACCGCCAAGGTGGTGGGCTTTGAAGACCTCGGCATGGAAGCCATCTACGAATTCGACGTGGTCGACATGCCCGTCACCGTGGCGGTGGATTCCGGCGGCACCAGCGCCCACATCACCGGCCCGGCCGAGTGGCAAAAACGCATTGCCAGCGGCGAGTTCAAGGGCATCTCGCTCACCACCGCTTGACCCACGTCTCGCATCCGATCGGTGTTTTCGACAGCGGCATTGGAGGACTCAGCATCCTCCAAGCCCTGCGCGTCGAGCTGCCGGCCGAGGCCTTCGTTTATGTGGCCGACAGCGGCCATGCGCCCTATGGCGAGCGTGATGCGCTCCACGTTATTGGCCGTTCGCAGACCATCACGCGCCACCTGCTGGCGCAACACCACATCAAGGCACTGGTGGTGGCCTGCAACACGGCCACCGCCGCCGCCATCCACCTGCTGCGGCAGCAGTACCCTGACCTGCCAATCGTCGGCGTCGAGCCGGCACTCAAGCCGGCCGCCCAGCTGAGCCGGACCCGGCGCGTCGGCGTCATGGCCACGCGCGGTACGCTGGAGAGCGACAAGTTCCGCGCCCTGCTCGAGACATTGCAGGGACAGGCCGACTTCATTCTGCAGCCCTGCGATGGCCTGGCCGACGCCATCGAACGCCAGGACGCTATCAAAACAGAAGCGCTTTGCGCTGATTACACAATGGCCATCGGCCAATTTGGCCACGAACCGGGACAGATCGACACACTGGTGCTGGGCTGTACCCACTACCCGTTCGCCACCACTGAACTGCGTGCGCTGCTGGGGCCGCAGGTGCAACTGATCGACAGCGGCGCACCGGTGGCGCGGCAAACCCAACGCCTGCTGAGAAGCCACAACGCGCTGGCCGCCAGCCCGACACCCGCCAGCCTTCAGCTCTACGCCACCGGCTATCCCGAACGCCTGCAGGCCGCCGCAAGCCATTGGCTGCAGCTCAGCCAGCCCGTTCAAACGCTATCAACTTGATAGCACCTGGCGCCTGTTTGGCGGCGCCTAAGCGATAAATCAATGAGATTCCAAGGTGTCGCTGGAACCATAAATGTGCCGCGCTAAGAAGAATATCTGTGCCGCAAAGAGAATATTTGGTACTTAGAAGCCAGCCCAGCGCTACTTTTAGTAGTTTAAAAAATATGTTGAAACTTCAAAAAACTCAACATCTAAGGCAAAAACCTTAATCAACCTTAGAAACGGACCAGAGAAGTCAAGTCTGTTTTTCATTTCAACCCGCTGGGGACCCTTGTCCCCTCGGGGCAACGTCGTCTCCAGTTACTTCTGATTCACGGAGATGACATGCAAATTGAAATAGATGGAACCACAAGACAGTTGCTCTTGAACTTGCTGGCAGTTCGAATTGCCAAACAACGCGACGGAACTGAAGAAAAGGTTCGCAATTGCTTTGGTAAAGACACGGCCGAAGACCTTTTTCAACGCTTGCAGCCTGATGGTGATCCATCTGGGGCGGATGTTGGTGATTTCGTTGAACTAAAGGCCAACGGCCAGCAGCTCGAATTGATACTGCCAATTGATGGTGGACTTTTGGACATGGTGCCTGTATTACCACCGAACGGGACACCAAGCAATGATGATTACGAAGGATCTTGGCCACGATTCGCCAATGAACTTCGTTGGCCAAAGCCGATTACGGTAGAGGCTGCAATCGCAGCACCCTTCTGGCGCGTCAATCCCGCCAATGAGTGCCCTTAACTACGTTCGTAGGTTCTCAGAACTCCTTCTTGATTTCGATCAAAGAGGAGTTTTTGACCGCGACAATTAACAATAACAACACACCCTCGTGCACCGTAAAGGTCACGGGGGTTTTGTGTTTCTGGAGAGGGACTTACTATTAAACTGGCGATGTCTGAGACAAGGTCGTTTTATCGCTATTCGACTGGGTCCATGCCGCATAACTCCGAAGCGCGGTAGAAGCAGACGGTGGGGTAGCGTTCGGCCCCATACCAATCAACCATCGCGAGCGAACATCAAACACGCATGAGGAGCAGAATTTAAGCCGTTCTTCTTCTGTTACAAGATCGGACAATAGCGCGCCCATCCGGATTGACACCTTTTCTGACGCAGATAGGCAGAGCCAGCGATGCGCTCTGTCCTTAGTTAAAGCTGACTCCAATTGATCTCGCTGCGTCCGCAATGGATCACGAATAGGCAAAAGTCGTTCCGGATCCATCGCGGCAGGAAATTGCAGATCTAAACTCGCTTTCAGTGCGACCTTTTCCCGCAGGGCATAAGCCTCTTCGGCGGTGTGCTCGCCATGCACCAGCGCTTCTACGGCGTCAACTGGAACGTTTACAGAAACCCCAAATAGTTGGTTGGATCGAGATACCAAGTCAGAAAGATCAATCGACTTTTCCAGATATGCTGCTGTTAGATCGCGCCACATGGCAGTCGTGATGCCATCGATTTTGCCCAAACTGGAATTCCGCAAAACCTCCATTTGAGACTTTCCGGAAGGCGTCAACTGGAATTGGTCACCGTCCAATGTGACCCAACCAGCAGTAACAAGCTCATCTAGTATCTCTGCGATCCGCCCGGTGGACGCAACTTCCAACTTATCAATCCACGCAATCAATGCAGCGGCATCCGTATTGCACCCGGGAGCCGACACATAAGATGGAGTTGGGCTTCCCCCGATTCCCCGGAC
>NZ_BCWP01000007.1 GCF_001592265.1 Curvibacter delicatus NBRC 14919
CCCAGAGTGCGGCTAATCCCTTTAGCCCGATTGATTGCAAATATGGCTTTAACGGCACAAGGCATTCGTGCTCCAAGAGTGCAAAACTGAGCATTAGATTTCCTCTATGCCTTCGGCGTCTCAACTTGTCGGCTGCAACAGCACCACCAGTGCCCCAGCCCCACCTTCCGCCGGCTTGGCCTGCGCAAAGGCCAGCACTTCCTTCTTCTGCACCAGCCAGCTGTGCACGCGGCTCTTCAGCACCGGCGTCTTGCCCGGCGAGCCCAGGCCCTTGCCGTGCACCACTCGCACGCAGCGGATGCCATGTTTGCGGGCGTCGCGGATGAACTGGCCTAGCGCGCTGCGCGCTTCGTCGGTGCGCAGGCCGTGCAGGTCGATCTCGCGCTGGATGGCCCAGTCGCCGCGACGCAGTTTGCGCGTCACGTCCGGGCCGATGCCGGGGCGGCGAAAGCTCAAGTGTTCATCGGTGTCGAGCAAGGTGCTGACGTCGAATTCGTCGCTGATGGCCTCCTGCAGAACCGCCTGTTCGTCGCGCTCGCGCTGCACCGGGATGGGTTTGGGTTGCTCTTTTTTCAATAGCGCCTGGCGCTTGTCGTTCAAGGGTTTGACGGCTCCCGCGGCCTTGATGAACAGGTCCTTGTCGGCCGTGGCCTGACGCGCGGCGCGTTCGCGTTCCGCCTTGCGCTCGGCTTCCAGTTTGGCCTGTGCCTCGATGGCCTTCTTGACCTGCTTCAGGTCAGCGAGCGATTTGACCTTCACCATCACACCAGCCCCTGCTCGGCCATGGAGAGTGCCTGCCCGGGCGCGACGATCACGTGGTCGAGCACGCGCACATCCACCAGCGCCAGCGCAGCCTTGAGCGCCTGCGTCAGTGCCTCGTCCGCGCGCGAGGGCAACACCGTGCCGCTGGGGTGGTTGTGCGCCAGCACCACGGCAGCGGCATGGTGGTGCAGGGCGCGCAGCACCACCTCGCGCGGGTAGACGCTGGTCTGCGTCAGCGTGCCGCGGAACAGCTCTTCCAGCGCCAACAGGCGATGCTGGCTGTCGAGAAACAGCACGGCGAATACTTCGTGCTTCTTGGCGTCCAGGTGCAGCTGCAGGTAGTGCTTGACGGCCTCCGGTGTGTCCAGCGCAGCGCGTTCCTTCAACTGCTCGGCCATGGCTCGCCGGGCCAGCTCCAGCACGGCCACCAGTTCGGCCCGTTTGGCCGGCCCCAGGCCCTTGATGCGTTGGAGGTCGTCCGCCGTGGCGTGCAGCAGGCCGGCCATGCCACCAAAACCGGTCTTGGCGTCCAGCAGTTCCTGTGCCAACTGCAGCACGCCCTTGCCGGCCAGCCCGGTGCGCAGCAGCAGGGCCAGCAGCTCGGCGTCGCTCAGGGCGCCGGGGCCGCGGGCCAGCAGCTTTTCACGCGGGCGCGCGTCGGGAGGAAGGTCTTTGAGCGGCATCAGAAGCGGGGTGGGCCGGGGTTTTTACAATAGAGGCCAGTTTATAGGGACTTCATATGACCTCCACCCCTCCCCGCGTCCAGGCAGGCTCCTTCCTGACCCTGCATTACCGCCTGGCCGGCCCGGCTGGTGACATCATCAACACCTTCGAGGGCAAGCCGGCCACGCTGTCGCTGGGCACGGGGGAGCTTTCCCCCGCGGTGGAGCAGTGCCTGATCGGGCTGGAGGAGGGGGCACGCCAGACCTTCGAGTTGCCGGCGGGTGCCGCTTTCGGCGAGCGCAGCCCCGACATGCAGCAATGGCTGGCGCGCAAGGTGCTGACCGAGATGGGTGACCCGCTGGAGCAGTACAGCCTGGGTGACGTGGTGCAGTTCCCCACGCCCGACGGCCAGGGCCGTTTTGCCGGTGTGGTGCTGCAGGTGCGCGAGGACGGCGCCGTGCTGTTCGACTTCAATCACCCGCTGGCGGGACAGCCGGTGACGTTTGAAGTGCAGCTGCTCGGGGTGCTGTGATGCTGGACGAAATCATCCTGGCCGAGCCGCGCGGCTTCTGTGCCGGCGTCGACCGCGCCATCGAGATCGTCGAACGTGCGCTGCACAAGTTCGGCGCGCCGATCTATGTGCGCCACGAGATCGTGCACAACACCTATGTGGTGAACGACCTGAAGGCCAAGGGCGCGATCTTCATCGAGGAGCTGGACGACGTGCCGCCCGGTGCCACGTTGATCTTTTCGGCGCACGGTGTCAGCAAGGCGGTGCAGCAGGAAGCTGCCAAGCGTGGTTTCCATGTGTTCGATGCCACCTGTCCGCTGGTGACCAAGGTGCACATCGAGGTGGCCAAGCTGCACAAGGAAGGCTACGAGTTCATCATGATCGGCCACAAAGGTCACCCCGAAGTGGAAGGCACCATGGGCCAGCTCGACAGTGGCATTCACCTGGTGGAGGACGTGGCCGACGTGGCGCGTGTGCAGCCGGCGCAGACGGAGAAGCTGGCGGTGGTGACGCAGACCACGCTGAGCATGGACGACGCGGCCGGCATTCTGGCGGCGGTGAAAGCGCGCTTTCCGAACGTGCGCGAACCCAAGCAGCAGGACATCTGCTACGCCACGCAGAACCGGCAGGATGCCGTCAAGCTGCTGAGCCCGCAGGTGGACATCGTCATCGTGGTCGGCAGCCCGACCAGCTCCAACAGCAACCGTCTGCGTGAAGTGGCCCAAAAGCTTGGCACCGAGAGTTACATGGTGGACAACGCCGACGAGCTCAAGCCCGAGTGGTTCGAGGGCAAGGGCCGGGTCGGCCTGACGGCCGGGGCCTCGGCGCCCAGCATCCTGGTGCGCCAGGTGGTGGACCGCATCAAGGCCTTCGGCGCTGTGTCGGTGCGCAAGATGGACGGCATCGAGGAAACGGTCAAATTTCCCCTGCCCAAGGGCCTCAAGACCGATCTCTGACCCACTGTGCCCCATTGGCCAGCCGACCTACAATTCAGCCATGCTAGACATCACCCTGCTCCGTAAAGACCTCGATTCGGTCGTTGCCCGTCTGGAGACGCGCAAAAAACCGCAAGCCTTCCTGAATGTGGACGCCTTCCGTGCCCTGGAGGCCGAACGCAAGACCATCCAGACCCGCACCGAAGAGCTGCAGGCCAAGCGCAACACCCTGAGCAAGCAGATCGGCGCGCTCAAGGGCAAGGGCGAGCATGCCCAGGCCGAAGCTGCCATGGCCGAGGTCAGCGCCCTCAAGGCCGAGCTGGAAAGCTCCGCCGCCCGGCTGGACCAGATCCAGGCCGAACTGCAGACCCTGTTGCTGGCCGTGCCCAACCTGCCGCACGAGAGCGTGCCGGTGGGCGCGGACGAGACCGGCAACGTGGTGGTGCGCTCCTGGGGCACACCCAAGGCCATGGACTTCGCCATCAAGGACCATGTGGACGTCGGTGCGCCGCTGGGGCTGGACTTCGACCTCGGCGTCAAGCTCACCGGTTCGCGTTTCACGGTCATGAAGGGCGGCATTGCCCGCCTGCACCGCGCCATTGCCCAGTTCATGCTCGACGTGCAGACGCAGGAGCACGGCTACACCGAGTGCTACACGCCCTACATCGTCAACGCCGACAGCCTGCGCGGCACCGGCCAGCTGCCCAAGTTCGAAGCCGACCTGTTTGCCGCCAAGAAGGGCGGCCAGGAAGGTGAGGTGGTGGAAGACGCGGCGCTTTACCTGATCCCCACCAGCGAAGTGCCGCTGACCAACTTCGTGCGCGACGAGATCGTGGCCGAGGCCGAACTGCCATTGAAGTTCACGGCGCACACGCCGTGTTTCCGTTCCGAAGCCGGCTCCTATGGCCGCGACACGCGCGGCATGATCCGCCAGCACCAGTTCGACAAGGTCGAGATGGTGCAGATCGTGCACCCCGAGAAGAGTTACGAGGCTCTGGAAGAGATGACGCGCCATGCCGAGGCCATCCTGCAGAAGCTGGGCCTGCCGTACCGTGTGATGAGCCTGTGCACCGGCGACATGGGTTTTGGCGCCGCCAAGACCTACGACCTGGAAGTGTGGCTGCCGGCACAGAACACCTACCGCGAGATCAGCTCGGTCTCCAACTGCGAAGCCTTCCAGGCGCGCCGCCTGCAGGCCCGCTTCAAGAGCGCCCAGAGCAAGAACGAGCTGGTGCACACCCTCAACGGCTCCGGTCTGGCCGTGGGCCGCACGCTGGTGGCGGTGCTGGAAAACTACCAGCGCGCGGACGGAACCGTTGAGATTCCGTCCGCCCTGCAGCCCTACATGGGCGGCTTGAAGGAGTTGCGGCCGTGATCTCCCGCCTGCGGCGCGCGCTGTGCCTGCTGTTGCCCCTGGGCGCAGCCAGTGTGCAGGCCGCCGTGCCGGCCGTGGGCCAGCCCGCGCCGGACTTCACCTTGCCGGATCAGGGCGGCAAGCTGCGCCGCCTGGCCGATTGGCGCGGCAAGTGGCTGGTGCTTTATTTCTACCCCAAGAATGACACGCCCGGCTGCACCGAAGAGGCCTGCACCTTCCGCGACGACTGGGAACAGCTCAGCGCACTCGGCGCCGAGGTGGTGGGCATCAGCGTGGACGACAGCGCCTCGCACGCGGCCTTCGCCCAGAAGTACAAGCTGCCTTTTCCCTTGCTGGCCGACACGCAAGGCGACGTGGCGCAGCGTTATGGCGCCATCTCGGACTGGAAACTCTTCAAGTTTGCCAAGCGCTACACCTTCCTCATCGACCCACAGGGCCAGATCGCCAAGGTCTACCTGTCGGTGAATACCTCGCGCCATTCGGCCGAGATCGTGGCGGACCTCAAGCAGCTCAAGTCATCACGGCCCTGAGCCGGCACGACGGCCGGCAAGTGCCGCCGGCATTCAGAAGGTGAACCGCGGAAGTGTCGTACCGAGTCATTCGTTTATTCAAGGGAGAAGCATCATGACTTCATTGTTGTCCCGTCGTTTCATGTGGGGTGTGGTTTTGCTTGCGGGCTGCGGGGTGCTGCCGTTGGCGAACGCCAGTGACCTGCCCACCGTGCAGCAGCAAGGCGGCATCGAATACCTGAGTGGGGGCATCGGCCTGGAGGAATCCACCGCGATCGATGCCGAGAGCCGCAAGTGGCCCCTGACATTGCTGTTCTCGGCCAAGAGATGGCAGCGTTCGGTCTACACCGCGGATGCGAAGGTCAGCCTTCGGGATGGACATGGCAAGTTGCTGCTGCAGATGCAGGCCGACGGGCCCTTTCTTCTGCTCCGACTGGTACCGGGTATCTATGTGGTCGAAGCGACACTGAACGGCACAGTGCTGCAGCAGCGGATCGTGCTGAAGAAGGGGGAGCCGGCGCGCGTGGTGTTTGTCTGGCCGGAGGTTCCGACGGACGAGCCGGCGCAGGACTGAGCTGTTCGCCGACCAGGCGGAACAGAAACAACAAACCCCGCCATGTGCGGGGTTTGTTGTTTCTGGCGACTTGCGGCTCAGGCTTGCCGGCGCTGGCGCACGGCGTGTGCCAGGGTCTCCAGCACCGGCACGGTCTGTTCGAAGCTGATGCAGGCGTCGGTGATGGATACGCCGTAGGCCAGCGGTTTGTTCGGCACGAGGTCCTGCCGGCCTTCGTGCAGGTGGCTCTCGATCATCAAGCCGATGATGCGGCGGTCGCCGGCGGCGATCTGGGCTGCCACGTCCTTGGCTACTTCGATCTGCCGCTGGTACTGCTTGCTGCTGTTGGCGTGCGAGACGTCGATCATCACCTGCGGCGGCAGGCCGGAGGCCTGCAGCACCTGGCAGGCGGCATCCACGTCGGCGGTCGCATAGTTGGGGGCCTTGCCGCCGCGCAGGATGATGTGCACATCCTGGTTGCCGCGGGTCTCGAAGATGGCGGCCTGCCCCATCTTGGTCATGCCCATGAAGGCATGCGGTGCACGCGAGGCCACCACGGCATCGGCGGCCACCTTGACGCCGCCGTCGGTGCCGTTCTTGAAGCCGACCGGGCACGACAGGCCGCTGGCCAACTGGCGGTGGCTCTGGCTTTCGGTGGTGCGCGCGCCGATGGCGCCCCAGCTCACCAGATCGCTGATGAACTGCGGGCTCAGCAGGTCCAGGAACTCGGTGCCCACGGGCAGGCCCAGGTCCACCACGTCGAGCAGGAGCTTGCGCGCCATCTCCAGACCCTCGTTCATGGCGAAACTGTCATCGAGGTGCGGGTCGTTGATGTAGCCCTTCCAACCAACGGTGGTGCGGGGTTTCTCGAAATACACACGCATCACCACCAGCAGGTCTTTCGCATGCTTGTCGGCTTCCTGCCTGAGCAGCCGGGCGTAGGCCAGGGCCTGCTCATGGTCATGGATGGAGCAGGGCCCCACCACCACCAGCAACCGGTCGTCCCGCCCTTGCAGCACGGCAGAGATGTCTTGCCGCGAGCGCTCCACCAGGGCCAGCTGTTGCTCGCTGGCGGGCAGGCGCTCTTCGAGCAAGGCCGGGGTCATGAGAGGGCGTACACACGAGATGCGGGTGTCGTCGATGCGGGTTTTGTCCTGGGTGGAGAGCATGGAATCGTTCAAATGGCAAAGCGTTGAGAGCCATCCGTGGGATGGCATCGGGTGCGGGTCAGGATGGCAGGGCCTTACGGGGGCGAGATCGTGCTGGCAAAAAGGAGTCTCTCGGCGGTGTCTTTCAGCTGCCCAGTACGCCCTTGAGGCCGGTGTAGATCGATACGGCCGTGGTGCCCACGGCCACGATCGAGCTGCCGTACTCCTCCAGTTTCTTGATCAAGGTCCCGAGCTGTTGCGGTGTCAGATTGCCACCGACCAGGCGGGAGATGACTGACATGAGCAAGGTGTCGCGAAGTTTCCCCGCCGGCCGGTGACTGCGCGAATGCAGTACGCCACCGAGCAGCATGCCGGTCAGGAAGCTGAAGGAGATGCTGGCGGCATATTCAAGGTATTCGCGCCACTCAAAGGCGTTTTGCGGCAGCACAGGCGTGCCATCCACCAGGCTGGTGATCCAGCTCATGCCGATGACCGAGGCAATGGCCAGAAACACGGTGCCGGCAAACCAGGGCAGGACCGCGCGCCGACGGCGCAGAAAGAGCACCAAGCCAAAAGGCAGGGGCACGGCGATCGAGATGATGCGCAGGTACAGCAGGTTGGTGTCCAGGGCGATGGTGATCAGCCAGTGCGACAGCAACAGCAGGCCCAGAGGCAGCAGGATGAAGACGGTCAGGTTGAGCAAAAAAGCCAGCGGCCCTGTGCGGACGGGGTGGAGCCGCTCATGGGCACTGGCCAGCTGCTGTTCCAGATCACGAATGCGCGCATCAAAGCTGGCAGGGTCTGCCACAGCCGCCAGCTGGCCCTCCAGCTTGGCGATTTTTTCCAGCAGCGGCTTGAAGAGATAAAGGTCCCGCGTGCAGACCTTGCAGACCAGTGCCTCGTCTTCGATGTCACTCAGGCAATACGGACACTTCATTATTTGTTGACGACGATGGTCATCGTGCTGTTGGTCTCGCGGCCAGCACTGTCCTTGACGGTGACGCGCAGGGTGTGTTCACCCGGCGGCACTTCGGCTTGCTGGAAGTCGATGCCAGTCGGGGTGATGGCGGATTGCAGGCGCGAGGTCAGGTCCACGAACGGTGATTTCATGTAGACCACCTTGACCGAATTGGGGTCGATCTTCTCGCCGCCGCGGGCTTCGAAATTGAGTTTGAGGTTGAACGGCGATTTGACCGCTGCCTCCGGCTCGGGCGACACCATCTTGATGGCGGGGCCGCGCGAAATGCCGCGCGTGGCCAGGGCGCCCGCGGCCGGAGGCAAGGCAGCCTCCTTGGCAGTGATCAGGGGAGCGGCGAAAGCCGTACCCTGGGCGAGCAGACCAGACAGAAGCGCAGAAGCCAGGACAGAACGAATCATGTTTACCTCCAATCATTCAACACTTGCACAAAAGATCATGCCCAGCCACCCGTGCGCATCGCGCCTGGGGCTAGTCGCCAACCACCATGAAGGGTGCCCAGAAAAGGGGATGGGCATAAGAATACTTCATTGCCTTGCCGTCGCTCATGCCGCCCTGGTCGATCAGCTGCAGCATGGCCTGGCGCAGGGCGTCGGATTTCGCCAGCGCCTTGTCGCCGGTCTGCTGGCGCCGGAACAGGTCGGTCATCAGCAGACGGGCTGCCACGGAATCGACCGGCCAGTTGGAGACCAGCAGCGCCTTGGCGCCAGCAAAAAAGAAGGCACGGCCCAGGCCGGACACGGCCTCCGAGCCCGAACCTTCGCCAGATGCGGTGTTGCAGGCCGAGAGCACCACCCAGTCGGCATTGAGCTTGAGGGTCAGCACCTTGTCCATGGTCAGCAGACCGTCATCCTGGTCGCCGGTCACCTCGGGCGATGACAGCGCCAGGGCCGGTTGGCTCAGGCCGTCGAGTTCTCCCGGCACCAGGCCGTGGGTGGCGAACATCACCACTTTGCGGTTCGAGAGATCGGCTTCCATGACAGCCTTAACGCTGGCCTGCCGGTTCAGGTAGACATCAGAAGGTGCCGCGCCCAGCACTTTGGCGATTTCGAGGATTTCCTGCTTGGTATCCGGCAGGCGCGGCAACAGGCCCAGTTCCGCAGAGCTGACACCCGCTGTCTTGGGCGCGCTGCGCAGGTTCAGGGGCAGGCCGCGCGTGGCCAGCTGCGTCGATCTGGCAGCTTGTGCCTTCTCGGCGCTGCGGTACTGCTCGGCGCTGAAGAAGGGGTCGCCGAAGCCGATGAAGTTCCCGCGGTTGGGGTTGCCCGGCGGCGTGTTGCGCAAGGCGGTGAGCGCCGTGACCGAGGGCAGCTGGGCAATGGCGATGTCGCGCACCAGCCAAGGCACGGCCTTGTAGCTGGCGAACGGTACGGCGGGCTTGCCGGCAGCCGCTGTGTCCTGCGTGACCAGGACCGACAGCGGCAGCTGTCCCAGTTCGGCATGCGGTACCACCAGCAGGACTTTCTTGCCTTTGAGGCTTTCCTGCACCGGCGCCAGGATCTGCTGGTAGAGCAGGAAGGACGCCTTCACGTCGAAGGGGGGGATTTCATCGATCGTCGCCACACCAGGATCCAAGGCGCGGCGCAAGTGGCTGACCTGCTTGGCCATCTCGCTGCGCCCCAGTGCCACTGCCTTGAACAGCGGAATGTCGTGCTGGCTGATGGCCCAGACATAGGCCTCCTTCTCGGCGAAGTACCACGACACCAGCACTTCATCGGCGCGCAGCAGGGCGCGCGTGCGCTCCACCGTCGCCGGTTTGGGCTCGACCATCTCGGCGTAATCAGGATATTTGCGCTCGATCTCCTTTTTCAGGGTTTCGCGCTCGGCTTTGAACGTCGTGATGTCCTGCCGGATCTTGGCCTGTACCGACGGCAGCTGTTGCTCAGGCGGGGCGGCCAGCAGGCCGGTCAGCAGTTCCGACAAGGAGTTGACGCGACGTTGCAGATCCTGTTCCTTGCGCGCCAGTTGGGCCAGCAACGGGTCCTTGATGTTGGCGCGTGCGGCGCTGGCGGTCAAAGCCCGTTGCACGCCGCTGCTTTTGGCCAGATCGGCGACGCGGAACGCTTCGGCGGCCGCGGTTTGTGCCTGGGTCGGGTCACTTTGGGCGATCCGGGCCAGCAAGGCGACGTAATTCTCGAACAGGTAGGTGGTACGTTGCTGTTGTTTGATGCTGGCGGTATCGTTCTCGGCATCGCTGCGCGTCTGGTCGACCAGCGTCGGCGCCGCTTCACGAAATGCCGCATGGGCTTCCTTCAGCTTGCCCTGGTTCTGCAATGACACGGCATGGAAGGCTGCAATCAAGGCGGTGCGCGGCGAACTCTTGCCGGACTGGGCCTCGGATCGCTTCAGCATGTGTTCGGCCATGGCCAGGGCTTCGGGCTGCTTGCCGATTTTCTGCATGGCCAGCACCCAGTCCAGATCGTCCGGGCGGAAGGTCTTTTCAAGGGCCGGATCCTTGCGTACGCCCGCCATCATCTCGTTGAAGACCTTGTCGGCGGCCTGGTACTGGCCATCGGCGACCAGCGCCGTGGCATAGAACTTTCGTGCCATGGCCATGACGCGCGATTCATCGGTGATGCCGCTCTCGGTGTGGGCTTTCAGCGAGGCTTGTGCCAGCAGAACCGCTTCCGGAAAGCGCCCTTGCTCAGAGACGATTTTCGACATCGTGGCCAAGGCCTTGCCCACATCGGTGGAGTTGCGGCCGAAGTTGTCCAGGGCCAGTTGCAAGGCTTCGCGGGCATAGAACTCGGCGTCGATCAGCCGTCTTTGCTGCAACAGGACATCGGCCAGGTTCATGTTGCGCAAGATGATCTGGGACAGATGCATCCGGGGATTGTTGGTGCCGTCGCTGTAGGTCCTCTCGCCACTCCCCAGATCGTCCGCTTTGGTGGCGCTGTTCTTGGCCGCCTGGTAGTTCTGGTTCAGCAGGCGCAAGGCTTTGCGCAAAGAACGTTCGCTTTCGACCCACAGGCCCTGCTGCCACTGGAGGGTGCCACGCGCACTCTCCACATTGGCTTCCCAGATGGAGATGTACTCAGCCACCGAGGGGGCGCGGCGCAGACGGTTCAGCAGGTTGTCCATCTCGGTGAGCGTTGTTTTGGCAATTTCAAAATTGCCCACGGCCGCGTGATTGATCACCAGCAAACGATTGATCGTCAGCAGGAAACCACCTGCCTGCGGTAGGCCGCGCACAATATTTTTGGCCTTGTCCAAGGCGCTGATGGCGTTTGCCATATTGCCGGAGAAGCTCTCCAGCACAGACAGATCGATCAAGTCCCGGATTTCCAGCTTGGGATCGCTCAGGCGACGCTCAAGCGCTGCGACCCGCATCTCGGCCACAGCTTCACTCATCCGGCCCAGCTTCTGGTTGGCCAGAGCGCGCTTGAAATGGAAGTTGTTCCAGGTCGGGTTGTCCGCGTCTGGCGCCGGTTGGGGCAGGGCCAGGATTTTTCGGGCCTGTTCAATTTCGGTCAGGTCGACCTTGCCCTGTTCCAGCACACGCAGGATGTCCTTGACATCACGTGGCGGCGGCTTGATGGCGGCAATATCCACCTCATCGGTACTTTCCCGTGCAGGCGCTTGGGCCAGGGATGTGTTGAACCAGCACCCTGTCAACAGGGTCATGGCGAGCATGAATGCGGGACGGGTGAGGGGTCGCATGGCAGCCTTGGGATGAAATGGTCTGCGCACTCTAGCGCAGACGGGACAAAAGCGCATCCCCCTCCTGCGAGGACGGTGGGCGATTCCCCGTGATCAGCCTGACAGAAGGCATGGCCCCGTCTTCTGACGGCAAGCTGTTGCCGGAACAGGGCGGGAGATGGGCCACAATCCTAGGCGTCAGGTATTTCCCATCTTCAGACATGAAAAAAATCTTGCTTCTCGGCTCCGGTGAACTCGGTAAAGAATTTGTGATCAGCGCAAAACGCCTGGGCTGCCATGTGGTGGCTTGCGACAGCTATGCGGGCGCTCCAGCCATGCAGGTGGCGGACGAAAGCTGCGTGTTCAGCATGCTTGATGAGGCCGCTTTGCGGGCCGCGATCCATCAGCACCAACCCGATCTGATCGTCCCTGAAATTGAAGCGATCAGAACGGAGGTTCTGCTGGAAGTCGAGCAAGAGGGGTTTGAGGTCATTCCCAGCGCACGGGCAGCCAACCTCACGATGAACCGCGACCGGATCAGGGATGTGGCCGTCGGTTTGGGGGTTCGCACGGCCAAATTCAGCTACGCGGAATCAGCGCAGGACTTGTTGACGCAGGCCCAGGCGATTGGCTTCCCGGTGGTCATCAAGCCCGTCATGAGCTCCTCCGGCAAAGGCCAGAGCGTCGCCAGAAGTGCCTCGGAGATCCAGGCCAGCTGGGACTATGCCTGCCAAGGCATGCGTGGGGATCGGCAAAAGGTGATCGTTGAAGAGTTCATCCATTTCGAGTTCGAGATCACGCTCCTCACCATCCGGCAGCGCAACGGGAAAACCCTTTTCTGCGACCCGATCGGTCACGTACAGGAGCGTGGCGACTATCAGTACAGCTGGCAACCGCAAGCCATGAAACTGGACTACCTGAAAGCTGCACAGGAGATGGCTGAAAAAGTCACATCGGACCTGGGCGGTGCGGGCTTGTTCGGTGTGGAGTTCTTCGTGACCCGAGACGAAGTGATCTTCAGTGAGCTGAGCCCGCGCCCGCATGACACGGGCATGGTGACCTTGATCAGCCAGAACCTGAGCGAGTTTGATCTTCACGCACGCGCTGTTCTCGGGCTGCCGATACCGCTGATCGAATCGACCGAGGGTGCCAGCGCAGTCGTCTTGGCAACGCAGGATGGCACCAACCCGAGCTACTCGGGTGTGGCGGATGCCATGAGCGAGCCAGGTATTGACGTGCGGATCTTTGGCAAGCCCAGCACGCGCCCTTATCGTCGCATGGCGGTTGCGCTGGCAAAGGGTAGCAATGCCCTGGCCAGGGCAAGAGCGGCAGCCCAAAAGATCCGTGTGATATCCGCCTGACGGCGGATGGAAATAAAAACGGGCCGTGAAGGCCCGTTTTTATTGGCTGTCTGGCGGAGAGGGAGGGATTCGAACCCTCGGTAGGGTCGCCCCTACGCCTGATTTCGAGTCAGGTACATTCGACCACTCTGCCACCTCTCCGGGGTGTCTCGAAAGACCGCTATTGTAGCAGTGCTCAGGCGACGTCGCGCAGCTGGTGCAAGGCCTGGGCCACTTCCTGCTGGCTGATGCCACCAACGGGCGCGAATTGGGCCAGTGCCGCATCGTCCTGCTGCAAGGCCCGGATGGCCTGGCCGGCGTCCTTGGGGCTGGCGTAAGCAGCACTCTGCAGCAGCAGTTTGCCTTGCGCATCGACCAGCTTGAAGTAGAACTGGCCGTCGCTTTCACGGTATTGCTTGAAGGACGGCAGGGCTGCCTTGGCGGCTTTGGCTTGCTTCTCGGTGCCTTGCGCGCGCAGGTCACGCAGGCCGACGGCATGGCGCAGCTTGGCTGTGAAGGGGGTGGCGATGGCGCGCGCCTTGGCCGCACCGGCGAGCAGCAGGTCTTCCAGCCGCTCCGGATGCCGCATCAAGGACTCGTAGGTCTCGCGCATCGGTGCGATCTCATGGTCGATGCGTTCGAACAGCACCTGCTTGGCGTCGGCCCAGGCAATGCCGTCGGCATAGGCTTGGCGCAGGGCGACGGTTTCATCCGGGGTGGCAAAGGCCTGGTAGATCTGGAACAGCGCGGAGCCCTCGGTGTCCTTGGGCTCGCCTGGCGCACGTGAATCGGTCTTGATGCCAGCGATCAGTTTCTTCAGCTGCTCACGTGGCGCGAACAGCGGAATGGTGTTGTCGTAGCTCTTGCTCATCTTGCGCCCGTCCAGCCCGGGCAGCGTGGCCACCGATTCTTCAATGGCGGCTTCCGGCAGCACGAAGTGCTCGCCGTAGCGGTGGTTGAAGCTGGCGGCCATGTCGCGTGCCATCTCGATGTGCTGGATCTGGTCGCGCCCGACCGGCACGCGGTGGGCATTGAACATCAGGATGTCGGCCGCCATCAGCACCGGGTACATGAAGAGGCCGGCGGTGACGTCGGCGTCCGGGTCGACACCGGCGGCGTTGTTCTTGTCGACCGAGGCTTTGTAGGCGTGGGCGCGGTTGAGCAGGCCCTTGCCGCAGACGCAGGTGAGGAACCAGGTCAGCTCCGGGATTTCCGGAATGTCGGATTGGCGGTAGAAGGTGACGCGCTCGGGGTCGAGGCCGGCGGCGATCCAGGTGGCGGCGATCTCCAGCGTGGAGCGCTGGATGCGTGCCGGCTCGTCGATCTTGATCAGGGCGTGGTAGTCGGCCAGGAAATAGAAGCTCTCCACCCCGCTGGCACGGCTGGCGGCGATGGCGGGCCGGATGGCACCCACGTAGTTGCCCAGATGGGGCGTACCCGAAGTGGTGATGCCGGTCAGAACACGAGTGGAACGCATGGCGGGAAGTCTCAACGAATCAGGAAAGAGAGGGGGGTGAGCAGGATGTCGAGCAGGCCGTAGGTCAAGGCCATGATGGGCTGCATCCACAGCGTGCTGACCACGCCCAGAATCACCAGCGCCATGACGACAAAAAAGCCCCAGGGCTCGATGCGCGCCAGCAGGGCGGCATAACGCCAGGGCAGCAGGCCGATCAGGATGCGGCCGCCATCCAGCGGCGGCAGCGGGAACAGGTTGAAGGCGAACATCACCACGTTGACCAGCACACCGGCCTTGCACATCTCAAGGAAGAAGCGCTCGTTCACGTCCAGACCGAGCAGCACGTACATCAGCACCGCCCACAGCAGCGCCTGCAGCAGGTTGGCGCCCGGGCCGGCCAGCGCCACCCAGACCATGTCGCGTTTGGGGTGGCGCAGGCGGTCGAAACGCACCGGCACCGGCCGTGCGTAGCCGAACAGGAAAGCCCCTGAGGTCGCGAAGTACAGCAGCAGCGGCATCAGGATGGTGCCGACCGGATCGATGTGCTTGACCGGATTGAGGGTGATGCGGCCCATCATGGCGGCCGTGTTGTCGCCGAAATGGCGTGCAGCGTAGCCATGGGCCGCCTCGTGCACGGTAATGGCAAACAACACCGGCAGGGCGTAGATGAGAACGGTTTGAATCAGATGGGCAATATCCACGGGTGCAATTGTCTCAGAGTGAGGAAGGGGCGCTGCAGGACGTCACAGGCCCAGGGTGGCCAGGTCACCCCGGCCCTGGCGCAGCACCAGCGGCTCTCCGCTGGTGAGGTCGACCACGGTGGTGGGTTCATGCGCGCAGGCACCGGCGTCGATGACCGCGGCAATCTGGTGTTCGTAGCGCTCCCGGATCTCGGACGCGTCATTGATCGGATCAGATTCGCCGGCCGCGATCAAGGTGGTCGCCAGCAAAGGCTCGCTGTGCAGTGCCAGCAGCGCGTGCAACACCGGATGGTCCGGCACGCGCAGGCCGATGGTCTTGCGTGAGGGATGGCTCAGGCGCCTGGGCACTTCCTTGGTGGCCTCCAGGATGAAGGTGTACGGGCCCGGTGTGGCGGCCTTGAGCAGGCGGTACTGCCGGTTGTCGACACGCGCGTAATTGGCCAGCTCGCTGAGGTCGCGGCACAGCAGCGTCAGGTGGTGCTTGTCATCCACGCCGCGGATGCTGCGCAGCCGGTCGGACGCAGCCTTGTCGTCGAGGTGGCAGACCAGCGCATAACTCGAGTCGGTCGGCACGGCCAGCACGCCACCTTTCTCCAGCAAGGCGGCCGCCTGCTTGAGCAGGCGCAACTGCGGGTTGTCGGGGTGAACTTCGAAATACTGTGCCATCAGACCTCCATCGGCTCCAACTGCAGGCGGCTCTCACGCACGGCCAGCCAGGCGCTGCCGGCCCCACAGAAGGCAATCATGGCCATGCCCAGCAGGGCCCAGCCGTCGGGAACATGAGAGAAGACCAGCCAGCCGCCCAGCATAGCAAAGGCGATCTGGGCGTACAGCAGGGGCGTCAGTGTGGCGGCCGCGGTGCGGCGGTAGGCCAGGATCAGCAGGAAGTGGCCCGCCGCACCCATGGCGCCCATCAGCAGCAAGCCGGCCCATTGGCCCCCTGTTGCCGGCAGGACCCAGGCAAAGGGCAGCGCCAGCGACGCCAGCAACGCACCGACCCAGCCGGTATAGAAGTGCATGGTCACGGCGTCTTCGGTCTTCACCAGCCGGCTGGTCAGGATCTGGAAGGCCGAGTAGGCCGCGACTTGTACCAGTGACAGCAGCATGGGCCAGCCGAACAGCGTACTGCCGGGCCGGATGATGATCAGCGTGCCGACAAAACCGCCCGCCACCAGTGCCCAGCGCAGCGGCGAGACCTTTTCGCCCAGCGTGGTGGCAGCCAGCAGGGTGACCACCAGCGGGGTGATCATGGCGATGGCGGTGAATTCGCCCACCGGCATGTACTTGAGGCAGAGGAACGTGAACAGGCTGGTGACGAACAGCAGCACGCCGCGCAGGCATTGCAGGAAAAGGCGCTGGGTCCGCAGCAGGCTGCGGCCGCGTTGCGGCAGCATCACGACGGTGGTGGCCACGGCCTGGAAAATGTAGCGGAACCACAGCGCCAGCAGCAAGGGCACGCTGAGCGTGATGTACTTGGTGGTGGTATCCAGTGTGGCGAAGCAGGCCAGTGCAGAAAGCGCCAGCAACATGCCGGCCAGGTTGTGTCTCGGCATCAGATGGGTCCCACGGGTGTCTGCTGCTGATCGCTGCGGCCCGGAGCGGCCGCGGTGGCCTTGGGGGCTGCCCGGTGCCGGCTCACTGGATCCGTCCTGCCAGCAACTCCCACACCGGCGTCAACCCGCCGGGCAGGTAGGGCAGGGCACCCAGGTCGGTGCGCGATTCGTCGGGGCTGTGGAAGTCGCTGCCACGCGAGGCCGCCAGGCCGAACTCGCGCGCCATGTCGGCGTATTTGACGTACTCGGCAGCGGTGTGGCTGCCAGTCACCACTTCCACAGCCTGGCCGCCGTGTGCCTTGAACTCGCTGAACAGCGCGTATTCCTCGTTGGCGCTGAAGCTGTAGCGCGCCGGGTGGGCAATCACCGCCACGCCGCCGGCATCAACGATCCAGCCCACGGCATCGCGCAGTGTGGCCCAGCGGTGCGGCACGAAGCCGGGCTTGCCCTCGGTCAGGTATTTGCGGAAAACCTCATTGGTGTCACGGCAGATGCCGGCCTCCACCAGAAAGCGGGCAAAGTGGGTACGCGAGACCAGTTCAGGGTTGCCGGCGTGCTGGAGGGCGCCCTCGTAGGCGCCGCGGATGCCGACTGCGGCCAGGCTGTCCGACATGGCCATGGCGCGCTGGCCACGCCCACCACGCGTCTGGTACAGGCCCTGCTGCATGCGCGTGTCATCGGGGTCGAAGCCCAGACCGACGATGTGCACTGTCTGACCTGCGAAGGTGATGGAAATCTCGGCGCCGGTGAGGTATTTCATCCCCTGTGCACGGGCTGCGGCTGCAGCGCGGTGCTGGCCACCGATCTCGTCGTGGTCGGTCAGTGCCCACAGCTCGACGCCATTGTTGGCGGCCCGTGCGGCCAATTCTTCCGGCGTGAGGGTGCCGTCGGAGACGACGGAGTGGCAGTGCAGATCGGCGTTGAGGATGGATGTCACGTCTTCATTTTAGGCTTTGCGTGCTGGCACAATGCCCCCATGGTTGATTTCATCTCGACGCATGTCTATGACCTTGCCGGCTTTGCCCTGAGTGTGGCGGCTGTGGCGGCGTACCAAATGTATTTGCGCTGGCGTAACCGGCGCGACCCGGCTTCCAGCGCCTTGTATGGCATGAACGCCGCCCGTGCCGCCTGGGTCGAAGGCGTGATGCGCGACGGTCGCGACATCCTGGCGGTGCAGACCCTGCGCAATTCCACCATGACATCGAGCTTCATGGCTTCCACGGCCATTCTGCTGATCATTGGTGTGCTGACCCTGAGTGCCCAGGGCGACAAGCTGATCGGGACCTGGCACGCACTCAACGTTCTGGGGACCAACAGTTCGGAAATGTGGCTGTTCAAGCTGCTCATCCTGCTGTTTGACCTGTTGTTCGCCTTCTTCGCTTTTTGCCTGTCGATGCGGCTGTACCACCACATCGGCTACCAGATCAATGTGCAGAAGGATCTGGCGCTCGACTGCACACGGCCGGCGCATGTGGGGGCGGAGCTCAATCGCGCAGCCATCTTCTACCGTGTCGGCATGCGGGCCTATTACTTCACGGTGCCGCTGCTGTTCTGGCTGTTTGGCCCCTTGTGGATCGTCGGCGCCACCTTTTTGCTGGTGTTTTTCCTCTACCACCTCGATCGCGCGCCACGCCGTGATTCGGATCTGCTGGGTTGAGGATGACTTTCCGGCAAACAGTGATTTTTCCGAAACGGTGGTTTGAGGTGGTGGTTGCATGATGGGGTTGGACCTGCGCTCCATCATCCTCCTGAGCGGCATCATGGGCTTGCTGCTGGCCGTGGTGTTTCTGTTCCTGCGCCTGAGTTATCCCCGATCCATCCAGGGGCTGGGCTGGTGGGCGGTCGCTCCGGTGGCCAGCTTCGTGTCGACGCTGCTGTTTGCCGCGCGCGGCCAGATTCCTGATCTGGTGTCTGTTGTTGCTGCCAATGGCCTGTTGCTGACCGGCATTGCCATGTTCTATTTCGGGGCTCGGCATTTTTTCGGTCTGGCCCCGGCTTACCTGTCGCGCATCGGGCTGATCCTGGCGGCCCTGCCCCTTCTGACCTGGTACACCCTCGTCGAGCCCAGCTTCACCGCTCGCATCCTGATTGTTTCCCTGCTCTGGGCCTATATCCAGATGACGCTGGCCGTGCTGATCTGGCGTCATGGGCCGGAGGTGTTTTCGACCCGATTTACCGCAGTGGTGCTGCTGATCCATACCTGCACCCTGGTGTTGCGCTTCCTGTCGGCCTGGCTGCCATTGCCGAACGAACACCTGCTCGATCCGACACGCGTGCAGACGCTGTACGTCGTGATGAATGCCTTGCTCACCGTTGCGCTGGGGGTCGGTCTCATCCTTATGGCCAGCGATCGGCTGCGCGTGCTGCTGGAGCACTCTGCGTCTCACGACTCCCTGACCAATGCGCTGGTGCGCCGGACGTTGATCGGCGCGTGTGAGCAGGAGCTGGAGCGTTGCCGCCGCCATGGACGCAGCATGGCCCTGCTGATGCTGGACATTGACCACTTCAAAGCCATCAACGACATGCACGGCCACCAGATGGGCGATCGTGTGCTGGTCGATTTTGTGAACCGCTTGACACCTCTGTTGCGACGTCCGGACCAGTTGGGCCGTTTCGGCGGCGAGGAGTTCGTCGTGTTGTTGCCGGAGACCACGCAGGAACAGGCATTGCTGGTGGCCGAACGTATCCGTGCGGCGGTCGCGCAGCCGACGACCGGGCTGCCGCCCATCACGGCCAGTATTGGCGTGACGACCAACCGACCGGATGATGCCCAGATCGATGTGCTGCTGGCGCGTGCCGACACGGCCCTGTACAAGGCCAAGGCCGAAGGCCGTAACCGCATTGCGGTGGTTTGACAGGGGCGCCACAGGCGCGCCGGAAGTCCGCCGCCGTTGGCAGACAGCCGGTAGACATTCGGCTCTTTTTTTGAGCGAAAATGATCAATATAAAAAATATAAACAAATTCAGGGATTTCCTGTCACGTGCTTGACCTCTGTTTTGGGAGGCTGGGCATAAGCTGACCTCAAAGGAGTCAGAAATGAAATTCAATAACCTGCGCGTGTCCTACAAACTCTGGAGCGTCATTCTGGGACTGTTGTTGCTGATGTTCACCGTTGCAACATGGACACAAGTACGGACCCGGCAGACGACAGACGAGGCCGAACGGCTGGTGCAGAAGTATGAGGACTCGATCACCAATGCGGTGACCTGGCGCGGGTTGGCCGAACTGGCGGTGTCCATGTCCATGGCCAGCCTGATTACGACCGACGAAGAGCTGCAGAAGGATTTCGACACCCGGGTGGCCGCACTGACGGCCCGCATCACGCCCGTGCAGGAGCGTATCAACAAAGGTGCCACCACGGCGGCCGACAAGGAGGCCCTGGCGGTTGTGGCGGGCACACGCGTCAAAGTCCGCGGTGTGAGCGAGAAGGTGGCCGAGCTGAAGACGTCCGGTCATCCGGCCGCGCGCCAGGAGTTTCACGACAAGCAGTTCCGCCCTCTGGTGGTGGAGTACCTGGGGGCCATCGACAAATACGTCGCGTTGCAGGAGAAGCAGCGTGACGAGGCCCGGCAGGCGGCATTGCAGACCCGCAACGATGTCCAGCTGGTGGCGGTCATCAGTGCCGTGCTGGTGTTTGCCTTGAGCATCGTTCTGTCCCTCATGCTGGTGCGCTCCATCACACGCCCGCTGGAACGGGCCGTGTCTGTTGCCGAGGCCATCACCGCCGGAGACCTGACGCAGCAGATCCGGGATGACCGCCAAGATGAGTTTGGCGTGCTGACACGCAGCCTGTCCGAGATGGCAAGCAAGCTGCGCAGCCTGGTCTCGGAAGTGCGCAGCGGTGTGGAATCCGTTTCCACCGCCTCCAGCGAAATTGCCAACGGCAACCATGACCTGTCGGTCCGTACCGAGCAGACCGCCTCCAATCTGCAGCAGACGGCGTCCAGCATGGAAGAGCTGACGAGCACCGTGAACCAGTCGGCGGACACGGCGCGTCAGGCCAACCAGTTGGCCACCACGGCGGCGCAGGTCGCCAGCCGCGGCGGTGAAGTGGTCGGTCAGGTCGTGAACAGCATGCAGCACATCACCGACTCGTCGCGCAAGATCGCCGACATCATCGGCACGATCGATGGCATTGCCTTCCAGACCAACATCCTGGCGCTCAATGCTGCCGTGGAGGCCGCCCGCGCCGGCGAGCAGGGCCGGGGGTTTGCCGTCGTGGCCTCAGAAGTGCGCAGTCTGGCCCAGCGTTCGGCTGAGGCCGCCAAGGAAATCAAGGAACTCATCAGCCTGTCGGTGGAGACGGTCGAGTCCGGTTCCAAGCAGGTGGAGCAGGCCGGGCAGACCATGAGCGAAATTGTCAGCAGCGTGCAGCGGGTCACGGACCTGATCGGTGAGATCACGGTGTCTTCTGCCGAGCAGCGTGACGGCATCGCCCTGGTGAACGATGCGGTGGCCAATCTGGACCAAATGACCCAACAGAACGCGGCACTGGTGGAGGAGTCGGCGGCGGCGGCCTCTGCCCTGCGTGATCAGGCGCAGCGCCTGGCCGAGGTGGTGTCTGTCTTTAATGTGGGCGAGCCTGGCGCCATGCCGGCGCTGGCGTCTGCCGCCCACGGGGACCTGCCGCGACTGACATCGTGACAAAGGACGCGGCGTTCAGAGCTCCGCCCCTTCGACCAGAAACCTGACCCGGCGCACACCCTGCCATTCATCGGCATCGAGCCGGAAGGCCAGTAGCACGCGCTGCGGCAGCGGCTCGGTGTGGCCGAACCAGATGCCATCCACTGGCTGGCCCTGGTGCTTGAGTTTCAGTGCCAGGTGTTTCTCGCCCACTAGGCGCTGCGACACCACCTCCACCTCTTCGCTGAAGGTCGGTGGCGCAAAGCCCTGGCCCCAGACTTCACGGTGCAGCACCTCCACCACATCGGTGCGCCGGTACTCCGGCGGCAGCGGGCCGTCGGTGTCGAGCCGGCGCGTCAGCGTGGCGGCATCCAGCCACTCCTGCGCCACTTCGTTCAGGCCCTGCTCGAAGGCGTCGAAATGCTCTTCGGCAATGGTGCAGCCGGCCGCCATGGCGTGGCCGCCGAAGCGCAGCAACACGCCGGGGTAACGCTTGGCCACCAGGTCGAGCGCGTCGCGCAGGTGGAAGCCGGGGATGGAGCGCCCCGAGCCCTTGAGCTCGTGCTCCTTGCCCGGCGCCTGGCTGGCGGCAAAGACGAAGCTCGGGCGGTGCAGCTTGTCCTTGATGCGCGAGGCCACGATGCCGACCACGCCTTCGTGGAAGTCGGGGTCGAAGACGCAGATGGCCGGCGGCGGCTCATCGCCCTCGTCGAACAGCGACTCGGCAATGTCAAAGGCCTGCTCGCGCATCTCACCCTCGATCTCGCGTCGCTCGCGGTTGATGCCGTCCAGCGTGCGCGCCAGTTCCTCGGCGCGCGCTGGGTCATCGGTGAGCAGGCATTCGATGCCCAGCGTCATGTCCGACAGGCGGCCGGCGGCGTTGATGCGCGGGCCCAGGGCGAAACCGAAGTCGAAGGTGGTGGCCACTGCCGCGTTGCGGCCGGCCACGGTGAACAGGCTGCCCATGCCGGGCGGCAGGGCGCCGGCGCGCACGCGCTTGAGGCCCTGCGCCACCAGGCGGCGGTTGTTGGCGTCGAGCTTCACCACGTCGGCCACCGTGCCCAGCGCCACCAGTGGCAGCAGGGCGTCCAGCTTGGGTTGACTGGCCGCGTCAAAGGCACCGCGCTGGCGCAACTCGGCGCGCAGTGCCAGCAGCACGTAGAACATCACGCCGACGCCAGCGATGGACTTGCTCTCGAAATCGCAGCCGGGCTGGTTCGGGTTGACGATGACCTCCGCGTCAGGAAGTTCGGGGCCGGGCAGATGGTGGTCGGTCACCAGCACCTGCAGGCCCAGTTCACGCGCCACGCGCACGCCGTCCACGCTGGCAATGCCGTTGTCCACCGTGATCAGCACGTCGGCGCCGCTGGCCTTGACGCGTTGGGCGATCGGGGCGGTGAGGCCATAACCGTCCACCACGCGGTCGGGCACCAGGTAGCTCACGTGCTTTGCGCCCAGCAGGCGCAGGCCGCGCACCGCCACAGCACAGGCGGTGGCGCCGTCGCAGTCGTAGTCGGCCACGATGCACAGCTTCTTGGCCTGCGCCATGGCGTCGGCCAGCAGCACCGCCGCTTCGTTGGCACCTTTCAGGCTGGCCGGTGGCAGCAGCCGGGCCAGGCCATCGTCCAGTTCGTCCTTGGCCGCAACGCCGCGGGCGGCAAACAGCCGCGCCAGCAGCGGGTGCACGCCGGCCTGCTCCAGGGCCCAGGCGGCGCGTGGTGGAATGTTTCTTGCTACTATTTTCATAGCTTGTCGGGCAGATTTGATAAGGGCTCAGGGCCAAAAATGCTTGAAATCCGGCGCCACAGGCCGGGCGTGGACGGGGTGTAGCTGAGCGCGCGTTGCTCGCTGCACAGGGTCAGCTGCACCTGCGGCATGCCGGCGTCCAGGGCTGTGCGCAGGGCGGTGATGTCGGTGGCGTCGAGCTGCTCCCAGGCGCGGCCCCAGGCCGGCCAGTCGCCGCGCAGCGCGGCCTGCATCAGGCCCTGTGGCACCACCAGCGGCCGCGCCGGGGCCGGCAGCGTTGCCGGCAGGGCACCGCTGCCGCTGATCCAGAACGAATTCACCGCCAGCGTGCGGCGCGCGGCGCGCGCTTCGTTGACGGTGTGTGTGTAGAGCAGCATCTGCATTTCGTTCTGCAGCCGGCGCAGCAGCTGGGACGCCGGCAGCCAGGGTGCGACATCGCGTCCGATGGCGCGTTCCGGCGACGCCGTGGCCAGGCCGCGAAAGACCTCACCCCGGGCCAGCCAGCGTGCCGGGCTGTCGAAGAAGAGCGTGATGCCGTCTTCGGCGAAATAGGGCTGCATGGTGGCCAGCAGGGCGCGCGACTCCTCGTCGGTCAGCGCCAGTTCCTCCGGCGCCAGCAGGGTGACCTGCGCCTGCCCCACTTGCCAGTGACAGGGGGTGAGGACGGCCCAGCCCTCTTCGGTGGCACCGGGCAGGGCCAGTTGCCGTGCGCGCAGCGCCGCCCAGGCCGGTGCCTGCGGTGCCAGGCCCAGTTCGGCGGCGTGGAGGCGTTCGTGCGGCAGCACCAGTGCTTTGGCAGGGGGGGCGTCCTGCGGCAGTGGTTGCAGGCGTCGCAACAGCTGCTGCAGCTGCGGCAGTTGCAGCTCGCGCCAGACCTGGCGGCTGGCCAGGTCCGCGCTGGCGGCAAACGGGATCAGGAGATGCATGCCGCTATTGTCCGGGCAAACGGATCGGGCCGGCGGGGGTGGTGCGCCAGATCGCGAATAATCGGGGGCACGGACCCTATATGCAAATACCTTACGAACTCATCCTCGGCTGGCGCTACACCCGCGCCGGCCGCGCCACCCGGCGCAACGGGTTCATCTCTTTCATCTCGGGCGTGTCCATGCTGGGCATCGCACTGGGGGTGGCCGCGCTCATCATCGTGCTCAGCGTGATGAACGGCTTCCAGAAAGAGGTGCGCGACCGCATGCTGGGCGTGGTGTCGCACATCGAGATCTTCGCGCCCAACGGTGCGGCGCTGCCCGATGTGGATCTGACCCTGCGCGAGGCACGCGCCAACCCGCAGGTGATCGGCGCTGCGCCCTTCATCGGCACCCAGGCCCTGCTGGCGCGTGGTGAGGACATGAAGGGCACCATCGTGCGCGGCATCGACCCGGCGCGCGAACCCGAGGTGACCGACCTGGCCGCGAGTTTGAAGAATGCGGCGCTGGCGCGGCTGGTGCCGGGTGAGTTCGGCATCGTGCTGGGGGTGGACCTGGCGCGCGCCATGGGCGTGCGCGAGGGCGACAAGGTCACGCTGGTGGCGCCCAGCGGCCAGGTGACGCCGGCCGGCGTGGTGCCGCGCCTGAAGCAGATGACGGTGGTGGGCACCTTCGATTCCGGTCATTACGAATACGATGCCGGGCTGGTGATGCTGCACGTGGACGACGCGGCGAAGATCTTCCGCCTTGAAGGGCCGACCGGCATCCGCCTGAAGCTGAAGGACCTGCACCAGGCGCGCGAGGTGGCCGGCGAGCTGGCGCGCAGCCTGAGCGGCGACCTCTACATCCGCGACTGGACGCGGCAGAACCGCAACTGGTTTGCTGCCGTGCAGCTGGAAAAACGCATGATGTTCATCATCCTCACCCTGATCGTGGCGGTGGCCGCCTTCAACCTGGTCAGCACACTGGTGATGACGGTGACCGACAAGCGTGCCGACATCGCCATCCTGCGCACGCTGGGCGCCAGCCCGCGCAGCATCATGGGCGTCTTTGTGGTGCAGGGCGCCATGGTGGGTGTGATCGGCACACTGGCCGGCCTGCTGCTGGGGCTGGGCGTGGCCTTCAACATCGACGTCATCGTGCCGGCGCTGGAGCGCCTGTTCCACGCCAGTTTCCTGCCGCGCGACATCTACCTGATCAGCCGCATGCCGAGCGACCCACAAAGCAGCGACATCGTGCCGATTGCCATCATTTCGCTGGTGCTGGCGTTTGTGGCCACCCTCTACCCGAGCTGGCGCGCCAGCCGCGTCAACCCCGCGGAGGCTCTGCGCTATGAGTGACGTGATCAACGACGTGGTGCTGCAGGCGCAAGGCCTGAGCAAGCGTTTTACCGAAGGCCGGCTCGATGTCACAGTGCTGCAGGGCGTGGACCTGCAGGTGCGGCGCGGCGAGACGCTGGCCATCGTCGGTGCCTCCGGTTCCGGCAAGAGCACCCTGCTGCACCTGCTGGGCGGGCTCGATGCGCCGACGACCGGCTCGGTCCAGCTGATGGGGCAGGCGATGTCGGCCTTGTCGCCGGCGGCCCAGGGCCAGTTGCGCAACCAGCACCTCGGCTTCGTCTACCAGTTCCACCACCTGCTGCCGGAATTCAGCGCGCTGGACAACGTGGCCATGCCGCTGTGGATCCGGCGCCAGGACCGCGCTGCCGCGGCGCAGACCGCCGCACGCATGCTGGCGGCTGTGGGCCTGGCCGAACGCGTGTTGCACCGTCCGGCCGAACTGTCGGGCGGCGAGCGCCAGCGCGTGGCGATTGCGCGCGCCCTGGTGACGCAGCCGGCCTGCGTTCTGGCCGACGAACCGACCGGCAACCTGGACCGCAGCACCGCTGACGGCGTGTTCGAACTGATGCTGCGCCTGGCGCGCGAGCAGGGCACGGCCTTTATCGTGGTCACGCATGACGAGACGCTGGCGGCGCGCTGCCAGCGTCAACTCCGGCTGGAGCAGGGGCGCTTGAGCGCCTGAACGTTGGTGGGGCGATGCGATTCTGGATCGACACCCATTGCCATCTGGATGCGGCAGAATTTTCGCCTGATGTCCAGATGGTTAGGGCGCGGGCTGCTGCGGAAAATGTAGCGCACTGTGTGCTGCCGGCGGTGCAGGTGAAGGACTTCGAGCGCGTGCGGACGCTGGCGCACGAATTCGGCGACAGCTACGCACTGGGCATCCATCCCCTGTATGTGAAGCAGGCGCAGGATGACGACCTGGCCCGGCTCGACGCCGCGCTGACCGCCCAGCGCGACGAACCGCGCCTGGTGGCGGTGGGCGAAATCGGGTTGGATTACTTCGTGCCGGAACTGCTGGCCAGCCCGCTGCGCGAGCGGCAGGAGTTCTTCTATGTCGAGCAGCTCAAGCTGGCGCGCCAGCATGGTTTGCCGGTGATCCTGCACGTGCGCCGTTCGGCCGACATGCTGCTCAAGGGGCTGCGCGCCATCGGCAATGGCACGCCATGGCAAGGCATTGCCCATGCCTTCAACGGCAGTGCGCAGCAGGCGCAGGCCTTCATCACCTTCGGGCTCAAGCTCGGTTTTGGCGGCGCGCTGACCTATGAGCGTGCCGAGAACCTGCGCCGGCTGGCGACCACGCTGCCGCTGGAGGCCATCGTGCTGGAGACCGATGCGCCCGACATGCCGCCGCACTGGCTCTACCAGACCGCCGAGGCACGGGCGGCCGGCGCGCCGCAAGGCCGCAACGAACCGGGCGAGCTGCCGCGCATCGCACAGGTGCTGGCCGGCTTGCGTGGCCTTGACGCCGAGACGCTGGCCGTGGCCACCACACGCAATGCCATGGCCGCCTTGCCGCGCTTGCAGGCCCTGCTGGCGTCCTGAAGTCAGTACAGCGTGGCACGCTGGCGTGCCGGCAGTTCCCGGTCGTAGGCGGCGCCGTCGATGGCGGCGTCGGTCAGTGCGGAGAGGATAGCGCCGGCCGTCGGGACCGTGCTGCGCGCATCGGCTGCCGGGGGGGCCCAGAGCGAGGAACGCTGGATGGCGCGCGCGCACTGGAAGAAGACCGACTCGACCTTGATTTCGATGATGCACTTCGGTTCGGCCTGTTCATGTGCCAGGCGTTGCAGCAGCGCCGGGTCAACCGTGATGCGGGCGCGGCCATGGACGCGCAGCGTCTCGCCGACGCCGGGAACCAGGAACAGCAGTGCGACCCGCGGGTCGTGCAGGATGTTGCGCAGGCTGTCGATGCGGTTGTTGCCGCGTCGCTCCGGCAGCAGCAGGGTGTACTCGTCGTGGATCGTCACCAGACTGGCCGGATCACCGCGCGGCGAGGCATCCAGCCCATGGGGCCCGCTGGTGGCCAGCACGGCAAACGGCGAGGCCTGGATCCATTGCTGGTAGACCGGGTGCAGGTAGGTCACTTCCTTGCGCAAGGAGGCTTCGCCGACGGGGCCGAACAGGGCCGTAAGGGTTTGCAGATCGGCAACGGTGTGGGGAGCATGCGTGGGCATGAGGGCGGCTTCCGGGTGAGGTTCCTGCGTATGGCGGGCCTTAGAATTCTAGGCGCAGCGCATGAAGCCTCCTATCCCCGCCGAGAGGATGTAACCTGCAGATGCGCTACCTTCGCATGACACCGATCGGCCCAGTTTCCTCAGCGTCCCGCCCCGCCGACAGCGCGCGCCTGTACGGTCTACCGCCTATCGTCGGGCCCGGCACACGTCTGCTGATCCTCGGCAGTTTCCCCGGCGTGGCCTCGTTAAGGGCGCAGCAGTACTACGGCCACCCGCAGAACCAGTTCTGGAAAATCTTGCAAGCCATTTGGCCTTCCGTGCCCATGGATACGGGCGCCAACAGCTATGAAAAACGTAGCAAATGGCTGCTCGACCGTGGCTTGGGGTTATGGGATGTTTATGCCAGCTGCGAGCGCAGCGGCAGCCTGGACAGCGCCATCCGCAACCCGCAGGTCAACGACTTCGCCAGTCTGAAGGCGTTTTGCCCGCAGCTGAAGATGATTGCGCACAACGGCGGCGAGAGCTTCAAGCATGCGGGGCTGGTGCGTCACAGTCTGGGTATTGAGGACTTCGCCGTGGTGAAGCTGCCGTCCACCAGCCCGGCCAATGCCAGCTGGCCTTTCGAGCGCAAGCTGGCCGCCTGGCGGGCGGTGATGGTGGCGGCCGGCCTGGTGTCAGGTGCGTGAGACCTGTTTGGGGATAATGGCCCGATCTTGAAAAAACGCCAACCCACTCTCCCCGAAGTCCACTTCTCCGACGAAGGCGACATCCGCCACATGCACCTGGGCACCATCTGGATCCAGGGTTCCATGGACATGGACGACCCGACCGCGCTGGTGCACGAATACGTCCAGCGCATGATGGCCTGGCTGCTGTTTGTCGATCCGGCCACGGTGCCGAAGCGCCAGGCGGTGCAGCTCGGCCTGGGCGCCGGCTCGCTCACCAAGTTCTGTGCCAAGGTGCTGCGCATGAAGACCACCGCCATCGAACTCAACCCGCAGGTGCTGCACGCCTGCCGCGGCTGGTTCCACCTGCCGGACGACAGTGCGAAGCTGCAGGTGATCCTGGGCGATGCGGCGCAGGAGATCAAAAAGCCGCAGTGGTTCGGCACAGTCGATGCGTTGCAGGTCGATCTGTACGACGACGAGGCGGCGGCGCCGGTGCTCGACAGTGCGGAGTTTTATGCCGACTGCCGGCGTCTGCTGACCGAGGAGGGCTGCATGACGGTCAACCTGTTCGGCCGTTCCTCCAGCTTTGCGCGCAGCGTGGACCGGATTGCCGAGGCCTTTGGCCGTGATGCCATCTGGGCCTTCAAGGCGACGCGCGAAGGCAACACGGTGGTGCTGGCGCAACGCACCCCCAGCCGCCCCAAGCGGGCCGAGCTTGCCGCCCGCGCCGAAATCATCCAGACTCAATGGGGCCTGCCAGCGCCCAAGTGGCTGCGCGGATTCAAACCGATCGAATGAACGCAAACGTGAAAACCAAATCCCTGGCCAAGACACCGCATGACGGGCCGATCGACTGGCGCCGTCTGGTGGCGTGGCTGCAGGCCGATGGCGTGATCTCGGACGAGGAAGCACAGCGTACCGTGGCGCGTTGTGCCCAGGCCGAGAGTGCGCAGCATCCGCTCTTGCGCCTGGCCAGTGTGTCGATGCGTCGCGTCAGCGATCAGAAACCGCTGGACATCGAAAGCCTGACGCAGTGGCTGGCCGGCCGTGCCGGGCTGGACTATCTGCGCATCGACCCGCTCAAGGTCGATGTGGGCAAGGTGGCCGACATCATGAGTGCGGCTTATGCCGAGCGGCATCGTGTGCTGCCGGTGCAGGTGACGCCGACCGAGGTGGTGGTGGCCACCGCCGAACCCTTTCTTACCGACTGGGTGGGCGAGGTCGAGCGCCAGAGCCGCCGCAGCGTACGCCGCGTGGTGGCCAACCCGCAGGACATCCATCGCTTCACGGCCGAGTTCTTTGCCCTGGCCAAGTCGGTGCGCGCGGCGCAGAAGGCCGGTGGCGGCACCGGTGGCGCCAGCTTCGAGCAGTTGGTGGAGCTGGGCAAAAGCAACAAGCAGCTTGATGCCAACGACCAGGGCGTGGTGCAGGTGGTGGACTGGTTGTGGCAGTACGCCTTCGACCAGCGCGCCAGCGACATCCACCTGGAGCCGCGGCGCGAGCAGGGCGTGATCCGCTTCCGCATCGACGGTGTGCTGCACCCGGTCTACCAGATGCCGATGGGCGTGCTCAACGCCATGACGGCACGCATCAAGCTGCTGGGGCGCATGGACGTGGTGGAAAAGCGCCGCCCGCAGGACGGCCGCATCAAGACGCGCAACCCGCGTGGCGACGAGGTCGAGATGCGGATCTCGACCCTACCCACCGCCTTCGGCGAGAAGATGGTGATGCGGATCTTCGATCCCGACACCACGGTCAAGAACCTGGACGAACTCGGCTTCACACCGCACGACGCGCAGCGCTGGGAGGCGCTGGTGAAGCGTCCGCACGGCATCATCCTGGTGACCGGGCCGACCGGCTCGGGCAAGACCACCACGCTGTACTCCACCTTGAAGCGCGTGGCCACCGAAGAGGTGAACGTGAGCACGGTGGAAGACCCGATCGAGATGATCGAGCCGGCCTTCAACCAGACCCAGGTGCAGCCGCAGCTCGATTTCGGTTTTGCCGAGGGCCTGCGCGCCCTGATGCGGCAGGACCCGGACATCATCATGGTGGGCGAGATCCGCGACCTGGAAACGGCCGAGATGGCGGTGCAGGCGGCCCTCACCGGCCACCTGGTGTTCTCCACCCTGCACACCAACGACGCACCCTCGGCCATCACACGCCTGATGGAACTGGGCATTCCGCCCTACCTGATCAACGCCACCGTGCTGGGGGTGCTGGCGCAGCGCCTGGTGCGCACCCTGTGCCCGCAGTGCAAGGCGCTGGACGAGACGGCCAAGCGCGAGGCACTGGCCGAGGTGGTGAAACCCTGGCAGCTCAGTGGCGGCTACAAGCCCTACAAACCGGTGGGCTGTGTCGACTGCCGCATGACCGGTTACCTGGGCCGCATGGGCCTGTATGAACTGCTGGTGGTGAGCGAGGCCTTCAAGGACCGGGTGAGCCGCGAGCCCAACATCGATGCCCTGCGGCGCCAGGCGGTGAGCGATGGCATGCGCCCGCTGCGGCTGGCGGGTGCCTTGCGCGTGGCCGAAGGCCTGACCGTGCTGGACGAAGTGCTGAGCGCAACGCCCCCGCTGGTCTGAATGCACCCGGACGGTGCAGAGCCGCTGAAAACCAAGGGTATTCCCTGTGTTTTGCGGCCCGATGCGTCGCATCCATAGGTGGAATCCACATCCGGGAACAGGGGCTTTCCGTTGCAGAATCGACGGTTTGAGAGTTGCTCTTAGGAGACTGTTTGTGAAGATCAAGAGTCAGAAAGACTTTTTCTCCGGGCTCATGTTCACCGCCGTCGGCGTTGGATTTGCCTGGGGTGCTGCCAATTACAACGTGGGAACTGGCGCCCGCATGGGGCCGGGCTACTTCCCCCTGATGCTGGGCATTGTGCTGGCTTTCCTGGGCGGGCTGATCATGTTCAAGGCCCTGGTCGTCGAGACCGAGGACGGCGACAAGATCGGCAAGTGGGCCTGGAAGCCGCTGGTGTTCATCATCAGCGCCAACCTGCTGTTCGGCATCATGATCGGTGGCCTGCCCAGCATCGGCCTGCCGCCCATGGGGCTGGTCGCCGGCATTTTTGCCCTCACCATCGTCGCCAGCCTGGCGGGTGAAAACTTCAAGCTCAAGGAAGTGCTGGTCCTGGCGGCCGTGCTGGCCCTGGGCAGCTACCTGGCCTTTGTGATGCTGCTCAAACTGCAGTTCCCGGTCTGGCCGACCTTCATCGCGGGCTGAGGAGAACAAGAACATGATGGATTTGATCAACAACCTCTCGATCGGTTTTGGCGTTGCCTTCACGGGCCAGAACCTGATCTATGCCTTCATCGGTTGTGTGCTGGGCACGCTGATCGGTGTGCTGCCGGGCGTCGGCCCGATTGCCACCATCGCCATGCTGCTGCCGGCCACCTATGCGTTGCCGCCGGTGGCCGCGCTGATCATGCTGGCCGGTATCTACTACGGCGCCCAGTACGGTGGTTCCACTACCGCGATTCTGGTGAACCTGCCGGGTGAATCGTCTTCGGTGGTGACCGTGATCGACGGCTACCAGATGGCGCGTCAAGGTCGTGCGGGTCCGGCACTGTCGGCCGCCGGCATCGGTTCCTTCTTCGCCGGCTGCGTCGGCACGCTGATCCTGGCCGCCTTTGCGGCACCGTTGACCGAAGTGGCCTTCAAGTTCGGTCCGGCCGAGTATTTCTCGCTCATGGTGTTGGGCCTGATCGGCGCCGTGGTGCTGGCCTCGGGCTCGCTGCTCAAGGCCGTGGCCATGATCGTGCTGGGCCTGTTGCTGGGTCTGGTGGGTACCGACGTGAACTCGGGCGTGGCCCGCTTCTCGTTTGACATTCCGGAACTGACCGACGGCATTGGCTTCATCACCATCGCCATGGGTGTGTTCGGTTACGGCGAGATCATTGCCAACCTGTCGCATTCCGAAGACAAGCGCGAAGTGTTCACCGGCAAGGTGAAGAACATCTACCCCACGGGCCAGGATCTCAAGCGCATGTTTCCGGCCATCCTGCGGGGTACGACCATCGGCTCCGTGCTGGGCATCCTGCCGGGTGGTGGTGCACTGCTGGCGGCTTTTGCGGCCTACACCATCGAGAAGAAGACCAAGCTCAAGCCGGGTGAAGTGCCGTTCGGCAAGGGCAATATCCGCGGTGTGGCGGCGCCCGAGTCGGCCAACAACGCCGGTTCGCAGACCTCCTTCATTCCGCTGCTGACGCTGGGCATTCCGCCCAACGCCGTGATGGCGCTGATGGTCGGTGCCATGACCATCCACAACATCCAGCCCGGCCCGCAGGTGATGACCAGCAACCCCGAGCTGTTCTGGGGCCTGATCGCCTCGATGTGGATCGGCAACCTGATGCTCATCGTGTTGAACCTGCCGCTGATCGGCATGTGGATCAAGCTGCTGACCGTGCCTTACCGCTGGCTGTTCCCGTCGATCGTGCTGTTCTGTGCCATCGGCGTGTACTCGACCAACAACAACACTTTCGACATCTGGATGGTGGCGATCTTCGGTGTGATCGGCTACGGCTTCATCAAGCTCGGCGTCGAACCGGCACCGCTGCTGCTGGGTTTCATCCTGGGGCCGATGATGGAAGAAAACCTGCGCCGGGCCCTGCTGCTGTCGCGTGGCGACTGGAGCGTGCTGGTCACGCGTCCGCTGTCCGCCGGTCTGCTGGCTGCCGCGGCCTTGCTTCTGGTGATCGTGCTGCTGCCGGCGGTCAAGAACAAGCGCGAAGAGGCCTTCGTCGAGGACTGAGTCCATTGTTCGAGCGCTAGAAAACGGCACCTTCGGGTGCCGTTTTTTTGCCGGGTCACAGATGGCCATGGGCCTGGAACCGCCTTGCGTCACAATCAGGCCAAGAGGATGCCATGCAACTGAAAAACAACCCGCTCCAGCACCCGCAAAGGGTGACCTTGCACAACGAAATCCATGCCCGGCCACCCGAGGCGATGAGCACGCCGCTGGCGATTTCGCACGTGGTGATGGTGTGCGATGCGGCACAGCGTGATGCCAGCCGGGCGCATGTGACCACCCTGCTGCGCGACCATCACCTGCCGCTGCCGGACGCCCATGCCACGCATTTCCGTATGGATATCGGCCCCTTCCGTCTGCGTTGGGAGCTGCACACCGAATTCGTCTCCTGGACCTTCCTGCGCACGCTGCCGGCGTCGAACTACGTCGAACGTGAGCCCGAGGCCGCCATCGACGTGGTGCCGCAGGACTGGGTGGCCGCCTTGCCCGGCCAGTGCCTGGCCAGCCTGCACCTGTGGGCGCTGCCCGACCAGGCGGATGCCACCAGCCTCGTGCGCCATGTGCTGCATGAAGACTCACTGGTGGCCTCTGGCGTGGCGGGAGGGGCCGGTGAGGTCTATACCGATTTCGCCATCCATGCCGACGGTTTTTCGCGCATGCTGCTGTTTGTTGATGCCGCCAGCAGCGAGGATGCCAAAACGCCGAGCGTGGACGGGCTGCACATGTCGCCGCGCCGCCTGGGCCGGATGGTGCAGCGTCTGCTGGAAATCGAAACCTACCGCATGGCGGCCCTGCTGGGCCTGCCGGCGGCACGCGAGGCCTCCAGTGTGCTGGGCTCGGCCGAGCGCGAGCTGGCTGAGCTGGCCGAGGCCATTCGCAGCGCCACGCGCAATGACGAACCGCTGCTGCTGGATCGCCTGACCAAGCTGGCGGGCAAGGTGGAGAGCCAGTACGCCGCCACCCATTCACGTTTTTCCGCCAGCACGGCTTACTTCGAACTGGTCGACAAACGCATCAACGACATCACCGAGACCCGGCTGGTCGGCATGCAGACCATCCGCGAATTCATGGACCGGCGTTTGTCGCCGGCGCGCAGTACCTGTGAATGGGTGACACGCCGGCAGGATGCGCTGTCGCAACGCGTCTCGCGCATCAGCAACCTGCTGCGCACGCGCGTCGAGATCGAGCAGCAGCAAAGCAGCCAGGCCCTGCTGGCCACCATGAACCAGCGCCAGGACCTGCAGCTCAAGCTGCAGTCCACGGTGGAGGGCCTGTCGGTGGCGGCCATCACCTATTACATCGTCGGCCTGGTGAGCTATCTGGCCAAGGGCGCACACAGCCTGGGCTGGCCGCTGAGCGGTGAAACGACAGCGGCACTGGCGGTGCCGGTGGTCGGTTTTGCCGTCTGGTGGTCATTGCGCAAACTGCATCGCCGGATCGTGGGGCATGACAAGCATGAAAGCTAGACATCTGTTCGGCCTGCTGCTGGCGGGCCTGTGTGCGGGTCACGGTCTGCAGGCGATCGCGCAGACCTATCCGGTCAAGCCGGTGCACCTGATCGTGCCGTTCCCGGCGGGTGGTGCCACTGACATCCTGTCGCGCGCCCTGTCCACCGAACTCGGGCGCAAGCTGGGCCAGCCGGTGGTGGTGGACAACAAGCCGGGTGCCGGCGGCACCATTGGTGCGCTGGCCGCGGCTAAGGCAGTACCGGACGGCTACACCCTGCTGCTCACGACCTCCAGCACGCACAGCATCGGCGCGGCCCTCAACCCGCGCATGCCGTACAACGCAGAGGCCGACTTCACACCCATCGTCTACGTGGCGAGTTCGCCGCAGTTGCTGGTGGTACCCAACAGCTCGCCGGCCAAAACATTGCGCGAGTTCATCGACTACGCGCGCAAGAACCCGGGCCGGCTGAACTACGCCTCCAGCGGCAATGGCACCATCTCCAACCTGTCGACCGAGGTCTTCAAGCAGCAGTCCGGCACCTTCCTGGTCCACATTCCCTACCGCGGTACCGGCCTGGCCATGCCCGACCTCATCAGCGGCAAGGTCGACCTGCTGATCGATTCGCTGATCTCGGGCATGCCGCATGTCAGGGACGGCCGCGTGCGCGCGCTGGCCGTCACCAGCCCGAAGCGCACCAGCCTGGCGCCCGAGCTGCCGACCGTGGCCGAGGTACTGCCCGGTTACGAATCGGTCAACTGGTTCGGCATCTATGGTCCGCGCGGCTTGCCTGCCGACATCGTGGCCAAGGTCAACCAGGCGGCCAATGTGGCCCTGACCAGCGCCGAGGTGAAGGACCGCTTTGCCCGCCTGGGGGCCGAGCCGGTCGGCGGCACACCCGAGGGCTTTGCCGCTGCTGTCCGGGCCGAAACCGCCAAATGGAAAAAGCTGGCTGCCGAACGCAAAATCACGCTCGACTGAGCACCTGACTCAAAACATCATGAACTTCAACTACACCAACCCCTACACCAGCACGCGCCTGCCTGTGTTCGCGCGCAACGTCGTCTCCACCTCGCACCCGCTGGCGGCCCAGGCCGGCCTACGCATGCTCTACAAGGGCGGCAATGCGGTGGATGCGGCCATTGCCGCGGCGGCGGCCATCACCATTACCGAGCCGGTCAGCAACGGCCTGGGCAGCGATGCCTTCGCCATCCTGTGGGACGGCAAGGAACTGCACGGCCTGAACGCATCCGGCCGTGCGCCGCAGAGCTGGACACCCGAGTACTTCAAACGCAAGTACGGTGACGATGCCAAGAACCCGCCCAAGCGCGGCATCGATGCCGTCACCGTGCCGGGCGCGGTGGCCGGCTGGGTGGCCATGAGCGAGCGCTTTGGCAAGCTGCCCTTTGCCGACCTGATGGAGCCGGCGATCGAGATCGCCGAGCGCGGTTACCTGCTGCCGGTGGTGGTGCAGCAGAAGTGGGCCGCCGCCACGCCCGAGCTGCAAGGTCTGCCGGGTTTTGCCCAGTCCTTCCTGCCCTGGGGCCGGGCGCCGCAGGTGGGCGAGCTGTTCCAGTTCAAGGCCGCCGCACGTGGTCTGCGTGCCATTGCCGAAACCAAGGGCCAGGCCTATTACGGCGGCGAGATTGCGCAGGCGATCGAGAAGTTCTCCGCGCAACACGGCGGCAGCATCAAGGCGAGCGACTTCGCGGCCTATAAACCTGAATGGGTCAAACCCATCGGCAAGAACTACCGCGGCTACGCCTTGCACGAGATTCCGCCGAACGGGCAGGGCATTGCGGCGCTGATCGCGCTGGGCATCCTCGACAAGTTCGACCTGGGTTCGCTGCCGGTGGACAGCGTTGACTCGCAGCACCTGCAGATTGAGGCCATGAAGCTGGCCTTTGCCGACGTCTACCGTTATGTGGCCGAACCTTCGAGCATGGAAGTGACGGCCGAGCAGATGCTGGACGACGCCTACCTGGCCTCGCGTGCCAAGCTGATCGACATGAAAAAGGCGCAGGACTTCAAGGCCGGCAATCCGGTGAAAGGCGGCACCATCTACCTGACGGCGGCCGACGAGAACGGCATGATGGTCAGCTTCATCCAGAGCAACTACATGGGCTTCGGCTCGGGCTGCGTCGAGCCGACGTTCGGCATCAGCCTGCAGAACCGCGGCCACGGCTTCAGCCTGGACGCCAAGGGCCACAACCCGGCCAACGTGGTGGCGCCGGGCAAACGTCCCTTCCATACCATCATCCCGGCCTTCCTGACGAAGGACGGCCAGCCGGTGATGAGCTACGGCGTCATGGGGGCCAACATGCAGCCGCAGGGCCATATGCAGACGCTGGTGCGCATGCTGGATTACGGGCAGAACCCACAGGCGGCCTGCGACGCGCCGCGCTGGCGCTACAACGCCGGGCTGGAGATCAACGTCGAGGCCGGTATGGACAAGGCCACGGTGCAGGGCCTGGCCGAACGCGGCCACCGCATGGAAGTGATCAACGACTCCTACCAGGACTTCGGCGCCGGCCAGTTCATCTGGCGCGCCGGTGATCCGAAGGTCGAGGGTTATGTGGCCGCCAGCGACGCGCGACGTGACGGACTGGTCGCCGGTTTCTGACCGGCGGTTTTCGTATTCATCAAGAAATTCGGTCTCTGCCCTTGTGAAACCTGCGCAAAGCGCTACAAAAAACGTAGCGTCCGGTTTGTTGTTCGCGGTCATCGGTGCCATTGCTTTCAGTGGCAAGGCGATCATCGTCAAGCTGGCCTACCGCCACGGCGTCGATGCGGTCACGCTCATCATGTACCGCATGCTGTTCGCGCTGCCACTGTTCGCCGCCATGGCCTGGTGGGCCAGCCGAGGCCAGCCGCCGCTGAAGTGGCGCGACTGGCTGGGCGTGCTGGGGCTGGGTTTTTCCGGTTATTACCTGGCCAGCTTTCTCGACTTTGCCGGGCTGGCCTTCATCACGGCGTCGCTGGAGCGGCTGATCCTGTATCTCACGCCCACCCTGGTGCTGCTGCTGGGGCTGGTGCTGTTTGGCCGCAGGGTGCAGCGCAAGCAGCTGTGGGGTATGGCGATCAGCTACGCCGGTGTGTTGCTGGTATTCGGCCGTGAGGTTTCGTTGGCCGGCAGTGATGTGGCCTGGGGTTCGCTGCTGGTGTTCATCAGCGCCATCAGTTATGCGCTGTACCTGACCTACAGCGGCGAGCTGGTGCGGCGCCTGGGCTCGTTGCGCCTGGTCGGGCTGGCCACCAGCGTGGCCTGTATTCTTTGCATCCTGCAGTTTGTCCTGCTGCGACCACTTGCAGCGGCCGAGGTCGCGATGCCGGTGATCTGGCTTTCGCTGCTCAATGCCATCGCCTGCACGGCGGTGCCGGTGCTGCTGGTGATGATGGCGATCGAGCGCATCGGCGCCGGCCTGACGGCGCAGGTCGGCATGGTCGGGCCGATGTCCACCATCCTGATGGGCGTGTGGCTGCTGGGCGAGCCATTCACGCCCTGGATTGCGGCTGGCACCGTATTGGTGGTGGCCGGCATCTTCGTCTTCAGTCGCGGGAGATGAAATACCCCCAGGCTACGCGCACTTCGTGTCGCTGCGCCACCCCCCTTGCAGGGGGCGCACTCAGTGGCCCGGCAAAGCCGGTTCCACGAGTGCCCTGAATAGAGCGGGGTGATGCGTGGGCCTTTATCATCGGCTAAATTTTTGTTTGAAACGAGAGGATCGTTATGGATTTGGGCATTGCGGGCAAATGGGCGCTGGTGGGCGGCGCCAGCAAGGGGCTGGGTTTTGGCTGCGCGCAGGCACTGGTGCGTGAGGGCGTCAATGTGCTGATCGTAGCGCGTGGCGCCGAGGCGCTGCAGGCCGCGGCCGACAAGCTCAAGGCCGAAGCCCGGGGCACGCAGGTGCTGGCCGTCGCGACCGACATCACCACGCCCGCCGGGCGCGAAGCCATCTTCGCGCAGCACAAGGACTTCGACATCGTCGTCACCAATGCCGGCGGTCCGCCGCCCGGCGACTTCCGCGACTGGGACCGCGAGGCCTGGATCAAGGCGGTGGATGCCAACATGCTGACCCCGATCGAGCTGATCAAGGCCACGGTGGACGGCATGGCCGAGCGTGGCTTCGGCCGCATCATCAACATCACCTCCAGCGCAGTGAAGGCACCGATCGACATCCTGGGCCTGTCCAACGGCGCGCGCAGCGGCCTGACGGGTTTTGTGGCCGGCGTGGCGCGCAACCCCAAGCTGGCGGCGCGGGGCGTGACCATCAACAACCTGCTGCCGGGTGCGTTTGACACCGACCGGCTGAAGGCGACGATGGTGGGGGCGTCGCAGAAGACCGGCCAGAGCATCGATGCCGTGGCCGAGGCGCGCAAGAAGACGATTCCGGCACAGCGCTTCGGGACGTCCGAGGAGTTCGGCGCGATCTGCGCCTTCCTGTGCAGCCAGCATGCCGGCTACATGAACGGCCAGAACGTGCTGGCCGATGGTGGCGCCTACCCGGGCACTTACTGAGGACTGTCAGGCCGGCGCCCGCTGTCAGCGCGCCGGCCGCTGCCGCTGAGCTGTTTAGCGGCGTACCGGCTGGGTCGACGGGGTCGGAGCCGGTGGGGGTGGCAGCGTGCTCTTGGGCGTGACGGTCAGCGTGGCCTGCGAGCCGCCCATCACACCGCCTTCGTTCAGTTCAACAGTGGCGCTGCGGTCGGCCTTGGTGAAGACCAGTAGGCTGGTCTTGCCGCGCACCGCGCTCACCAGCGTCCAGCCCTGCGGCGGGTACTGCTCAAGAAAGAAGTTGTAGGCGGCGTTCGGGTTCTGGTCGAGTTCCAGCACTACGCGGCCGACCCAGTTTTCGCCCGAGCCCATGATCAGCGACTGGCTGTGGTTGATCTTGGCGCCCGCCGGCAGCTGGGAGTTGACGATCAGGTCGTTCATCGCGCCGTTGCCCGAGCCCGTGCCGGCGCTGTTGCCGGAGGTGGTGGCGCATCCCGTCAGCAGGATGAAGGTAGACAGCAGCAGCGACTTGAGGGCAACAGGTTTCATGGCAGGTTCCAGCGAAGACGGTTAATGCTCAACGCCGGGAAGATACCACGATGCCGCCTACGATCAACGCAAAGGCCACGCCATGGTAGACCTGAGGCAGTTCACCCAGCAGGGCCGAGGACAGCACGGCCGCAAACAGCGGCGTGAGGTTGGAGAAGAAGCCGGCCACCGACGGGCCGGCGCGCTGCACGCCGGTGCCCCAGCAGCGGTAGGCCAGCAGGGCCGGCCCCAGGGCCACGAACAGCAGCGCCCCAGCCAGCGGCCAGCCCCACTCGATGTGTGCGTCGGTCAGCGCCCACTCGCCGGCCGTGAAAAGGGCAGACCAGACCAGGCCGAACACGATCTGTGCCATCAGGAAGGCCGCCCAGTTGTTGCGGATGTCCGCGGGTTCCTTGGCCGGTTGCACCAGCATCCAGCTGTACCAGGCCCAGGCCATGGCCGCCAGCAGCACATAGAAGTCGCCCGGGACCAGCTTCAGGTGCAGCAGCGTGCCCGGTTCGCCGCGGCTGAGCACCAGCAGCACACCGCTCATGGACAGGCCGGCGCCCAGCAATTGGCGGCGCGTGATCCGGGCGTTGAAGAACAGGCGGCCGAAAACCAGCATCCAGACCGGGATGCTGGAGGCCACCAGCGTGACGTTGATCGGCGTGGAGGTGTGCAGGGCCAGGTACTGCAGCGCGTTGTAGGCGCCGACGCTGAGCAGGCCCAGCACGCTGAAGCGCCGCCAATGCGCCCACAGGCCGCTGCCGCGGCGCAGCACGTCGGAGGCCAGGGGCAGCAGCAAGACAAAGGCCAGCAGCCAGCGCAGCAGGTTGAGTGTCATCGGCGGCACCAGCGGACCCACCACGCGGCCGACGACGGCATTGCCGGCCCACATCAGGGGCGGGATGGTGAGGAGCAGGGCGGTGGCTGGGGTGAGTCGTGCGTGCATCGCCAGCACTGTAGCAAGACATCATGGGCATTGCCGTCACAGGTCTTTTGACTGTGCGGCATGATGGAGACGGCACAGTAAAATTTTTCGCTATTCCGCAGGAGACATCACATGACACACATCACATCGCGCGCCGTGCGCATTGACCAGAACGGCGGCCCCGAGCAGCTCAAGATCGTCGAGGTGACGGTGGGCGACCCTGGCCCCGGCGAGATCCGCATCCGCCACAAGGCGGTCGGTCTGAATTTCATCGACACCTACCAGCGCTCCGGCCTGTACCAGTTGCCCATGCCGCTGCAGCTCGGCATGGAAGCCTCGGGCATCGTCGAGGCGGTGGGCGAGGGCGTCACGCACCTGAAGGTGGGTGATCGCGCCGCCTACGCCAGCCAGCCGCCCGGCAGCTACTGCGAGGTGCGCGTGATGCCGGCCAAATGCGTGTGCAAGTTGCCGGATGACATCTCGTTCGAGACCGGCGCGGCCATGATGCTCAAGGGCCTGACCGTGCAGTACCTGCTGCGCCGTACCCAGCCACAAGGGGGACTGCAGGCCGGCGACTTCGTGCTGTTCCATGCGGCAGCGGGCGGCGTCGGTCTGATTGCCTGCCAGTGGGCGCGGGCCATGGGCCTGCAGCTCATCGGCACGGCCGGCTCGGACGACAAATGCGCCCTGGCCAAGGCGAACGGTGCCGCCTACGCCATCAATTACGCAAAAGAGGATTTCGTGGCACGGGTGAAGGAGATCACCGGCGGCAAGGGTGTGCCGGTGGTGTACGACTCGGTGGGCAAGGACACCTTCCTCCGGTCGCTCGACTGCCTGCGGCCCTTTGGCCTGGCGGCCAATTTCGGCAACGCCTCGGGCAAGGTCGAGCCGCTGGACATCGGGCTGTTGGCGGCCAAGGGCTCGCTGTACGTGTCGCGTCCGACGCTGTTCACCCACATCGCCACGCGTGAGAGCACGCAGGCGATGGCAGACGATCTGTTCGACATGGTGAGCAGCGGCAAGGTCAAGATCCAGATCGACCAGACCTACCCGCTGGAACAGGTGCAACAGGCGCACCGCGACCTGGAAGCGCGCAAGACCACCGGCTGCACCGTTCTCACGCTGTGAGTGTGTGCCGGCACCGTCTCAGTTGACGGCGCCGGCGCGCTCGACCAGGAAGTCGAGGAAGGCCCGTGTCTTGGCGGGCATGAATTTGCGCGTCGGCAGGGCGGCGTAGGCGGTCACGCGGCCCAGCATCCAGTCGGGCAGCAACTGGATCAACTGCCCGCAGTTCAGGTACGGCCTGGCAATGAGTTCGGAGACGGCAAAAAAGCCGATGCCATTCAGGCCCGCGCGCAACATCACGTCGAAGCTTTGCGTACGCAGCACCGGCATCACCGCGACTTCCACGGGGTCACTGGCCTCCAGGCACGGGTCGCTCAACTCAAGCCGCAGTTTGAGGCCACTCTGGTCCTGCCCCGGCAGCAAAGCGGGTTTGAGGTAGTCGTGCCGAACCAGATCATCAGGAGCCAAGGGCTTTCCCATGCGCTGCATATAGTCGGCTGAGGCGCACAGGATCAGGTTGTTGGTGCCCAGAGGGCGGGCGACGATGTTGGCATCGAAGTCCTCATCTGCCGCTACGACTGCCAGATCGAAGGCCTCAATGCGTGCCAGGGGCTGGGGATCGATCGACAGGTCCAGCATCAGCTTCGGGTGGCGCTCACGCCAATGCGCAATGTTCGGCGCGATGAAGTAGGAGGCCATGGTCGGTGTGCTCAGCACGCGCACCGAGCCTTGCAGCTCCTTGCTGTGGGCCGCGGCTGCCATCTCCGCTTCGTCGATGTCCTGCAGGATGCTGTGCAGCCGTGCGCCGTATTCATTCCCTGCTTCGGTCAGCGAGAGCTTGCGTGTTGTTCGGTGCAGCAGGCGTGTGCCCAGGCTCTGCTCCAGATCGGCCACCAGCCGGGTGATCACGGCCGGTGACATGTCCAGTGCGCGGGCGGCAGCAGTAAAGCTGCCTTCTTCAACCACGCGTTGAAAAACGCGCATGGATTGGAGTCTGTCCATGATGGCCCCTCTTTCAGATATCAATGGCGACAGAGTAATTATTGCTGAATTGGCAATGATTATTTGAAGGAAACGCTATTTTTCTTGAAATCAAGCTGTCATAAAGTTCATTCCATCGATGAATCGAAACAAATAACGAGGCATCGAGGTTGGACAGGCGAGAAAGCGATTTCCTGCCATGCCCAGAAACATTGTTCGTCTTTGAAAGGAAATACATCATGAACCGCAAGTACACCACCGTGATCACTCTGGCCGTCGCCGCTCTGGCTGCTGGCAATGCCTTGGCTGCCGATCAGGCTGTCGGCAAAACCCGCGCCCAAGTCCAAGCCGAGCTGCTGGAAGCCCAGCGCACGGGCGACATCGTGGATGCCGGCACCGGCCAGAAGCTCAATGAGCTGTACCCCAACCGTTATCCGGCCAAGGTAACTGCCTCGAACCGCAGCCGCGCTGAAGTCAATGCCGAGTTGGCCGAAGCCCAGCGCATGGGCGACATCGTGGATGCCGGCACCGGCCAGAAGCTCAATGAGCTGTACCCCAACCGTTATCCGGCCAAGGTAACTGCCTCGAACCGCAGCCGCGCTGAAGTCAATGCCGAGCTGCGGGAAGCCCAGCGCACGGGTGACATCGTCGATGCAGGTACCGGCCAGAAGCTCAACGAGCTCTACACCAACCGCTATCCGATCAAGGGCTAAACGTCGTTTGTTTTAACAGGAACTCAACATGAACACCAAATACACCAACATCATCATGCTGGCTGTGGCTGCACTGGCCGCCGGCAATGCTCTGGCTGCCGATCCGGCTGCTGCCAAAACACGTGCCCAGGTTCAGGCTGAATTGGCAGAAGCCCAGCGCACGGGTGACATCATCGATGCAGGTACCGGCCAGAAGCTCAACCAGCTCCAACCCGGCCATTACCCGGCCAAGGCCGCTGCGCAGGGCCGTACCCGCGCAGAGGTGAAGGCTGAGCTGGCCGAAGCCCGCCGGACCGGCGACATCGTCTATGTCGGAACCGGCAAGAAAATGAATGAGCTGAACCCGGACCTGTTCCCCGCCAAGACGGTTGCTCCCAGCCGCAGTCGCTCGGAAGTCAATGCCGAGTTGAAAGAGGCTCAGCGCACCGGCAACCTCATCGACGGAGGTACCGGCCAGAAGTTGAACGAGCTTTACCCGAACAGCTACCCATCCAAGAACTGATGCGAGGCTGAGAGCATGAAACGGCCGTGGAGCGAGAGCCCCGCGGCCGTTCTGTTTTTCCCGCATGCCACGCCGGTTGGGAGCTTGTTGTTGTCACGCCCAGGGCTGCGCGGGCACGGGTGCAAGCAACTGGTCGGGCTTCTTGTGCCACATCGGCCATCTGCGTAAGCCGCAGATGGCCGATGCCCATTTCTTGACTATCGGCTGCGTCGAACGCGCAGCAATTCGTCCAGGATCAGGCAGGCGGCGCCAAGGGTGATGGCGCTGTCGGCCACATTGAAGGCCGGGAAATGCCAGTTGCGCAGATGGAAGTCAAGGAAGTCAATGACGTAGCCGTGCAGCAGGCGGTCGATCACGTTGCCGATGGCGCCGCCCAGGATGCAGGCCATGGCAAAGCAGAACAGCCGCTGGCCGGCGTGCGAACGCAGCATGAACAGGATGAAGACCACCGCAGCCACCGCGATGCCGACGAAGAACCAGCGCTGCCAGCCCGAGCCGCTGGCCAGGAAGGAAAAGGCCGCGCCACTGTTGTGCACCCGTACGACGTTGAAAAAGCTCGTGACGTAGGTGCTCTCACCCAGGTGGTAATACCCCAGGATCAGCACCTTGGTGAATTGGTCGGCCAGCAGCAGGATGAAGGCCAGGCCCAGCCACTGCAGCATGCCGGCACTGGTGTGTGAACGCGGTTTGGCCATCAGGCAACCTTTCTTTCTTCGCCGGCACCATACAGGTTGCTGGTGCAGCGGCCGCACAGTGTCGGGTGGGCAGTGTCGTGGCCGACGTCGTCGCGGTAGTGCCAGCAGCGTTCGCATTTGGCATGTTTTGAGGCTTCCGCGCTCGTGGATACAGCGTCACCAGCTACCAATTTGATAGCGGATGTGATGAAGACGAATTTCAGGTCTTCGCCCAGGCTGGCCAGCAAGGCGTGGTCATCGGTGCCGACGGTCAGCGTGACCTCAGCCTGCAGCGAGGCGCCGACCTTGCCGTCGGCACGCAGTGCCTCGATGTCCTTGTTGACCACGTCGCGGATCTCGCGGATGCGGTTCCATTTGGCCAAGAGCGCGGCGTCGGGTGTACCCAGCGCCGAATAGGTTTCCATGAAGATCGACTCGGAGGTGCCAAACACCTTCCATGCTTCCTCGGCCGTGAAACTCAGGAACGGCGCCATCCAGCGCAGCATGGCGTGCGTGATCTGCCACAGGGCGGTCTGGGCGCTGCGACGCGCCAGCGACTTCGGCGCCGTGGTGTACAGGCGGTCTTTCAGCACGTCCAGGTAGAAGGCACCGAGGTCTTCCGAGCAATAGACCTGCAGCTTGGCCACCACCGGGTGGAATTCATAGACTTCGTAGTGCGCCAGGATGTCGGCCTGCAGCTCAGCCGCGCGCGACAGGGCGTAACGGTCGATCTCCAGCAGCTGATCGGCCGGCACCGCGTCCGCGGCCGGATCGAAGTCACTCACGTTGGCCAGCAGGAAGCGCAGCGTGTTGCGGATGCGACGGTAGCCGTCCACCACGCGCGCCAGGATTTTGTCGTCGATGCCGAGGTCGCCCGAGTAGTCGGTGGCCGCGCACCACAGGCGGATGATCTCGGCCCCCATCTTCTCGCTGATCTGCTGCGGCGCCACCACATTGCCCACGCTCTTGCTCATCTTGCGGCCCTGGCCGTCCACGGTGAAGCCGTGCGTCAGCAGGCCCTTGTAGGGCGCGTGGTCGTACATGGCGCAGGCGGTCAGCAGCGAGGAGTGGAACCAGCCGCGGTGCTGGTCGTGCCCTTCCAGATACAGGTCGGCCGGCCAGGTGGACTGGTCCTTGTGGCTGTTCTTCAGCACATGGAAGTGCGTGGTGCCGGAATCGAACCAGACGTCCAGGATGTCGTTGACCTTGGTGTAGTGCACGGCATCGGCCGCGCCCAGGATCTCCTCGGCCGTGACCTTGCTCCAGGCCTCGATGCCACCGGCCTCCACCATGCTGGCGGCCTGGTCCATGATCTCCATGGTGCGCGGGTGCAGCTCGCCGCTGTCCTTGTGGATGAAGAAGGGCAGGGGCACGCCCCAGTTGCGCTGGCGCGAGATGCACCAGTCGGGCCGGCCGGCGATCATGTCGCGCAGCCGGGCCTTGCCGTTCTCAGGGAAGAAGCTGGTTTCCTCGATGGCGGCCAGTGCCAGCTGACGCAGCGTCTTGCTCGCCTTGTCCTTGGTGAACACGCCTTCACCTTCGTCCATGCGCACGAACCACTGCGCGGCGGCACGGTAGATCACCGGTGTTTTGTGGCGCCAGCAGTGCGGGTAGCTGTGGGTGATGTCGTGGGTGGCGAACAGGCGGCCGGCATTCTTCAGCGCTTCGATCACCACCGGCACCGCTTTCCAGATGTTGAGGCCGCCGAAGAGCGGGAAATCGGCCGCGTAACTGCCGTTGCCCTGCACCGGGTTCAGGATGTCGTCGTAGGCCATGCCGTGGGCAACACAGCTGTTGAAGTCGTCCACGCCGTAGGCAGGCGAGGAGTGCACGAGGCCGGTGCCGTCTTCCGCCGTGGCGTAGTCGGCCAGATACACCGGGCTGAAGCGGCGGTAACCCGCATCAACGTCGTACAGCGGGTGCTTGAAGTTGATCAGGCCGAGGTTTTTGCCCAGGGTGGTGGCCAGCACCTTGCCGCTGAGCTGGTAGCGCTCCATGCACTTCTCCACCAGCACCGCAGCCAGCAGCAACAAGCCACGCTCGGTCTGCACCAGCGCGTACTCCAACTCGGGGTTGAGGTTGAGCGCCTGGTTGGCAGGAATGGTCCAGGCGGTGGTGGTCCAGATCACGGCATAGGCCGGCTGCTCCAGCTTTGGCAGACCAAAGGCCGCGGCCAGTTTCTCGGGTTCGGCGCACTCGAAGCCCACGTCCAGCGTGGTGCTCTTCTTGTCCTGGTACTCGATTTCGAACTCGGCCAGCGAAGAGCCGCAGTCAAAGCACCAGTAGACGGGTTTGAGGCCGCGGTAGACGAAGCCGCGCTCCATGATGCGCTTGAGCGCACGGATCTCGTTGGCCTCGTTGCCGAAGTCCATGGTGCGGTACGGGTTGTCCCACTCGCCCAGCACACCGAGGCGCTTGAAGTCGGCCATCTGGCCGGCGATCTGCTCGGTGGCGAAGGCGCGCGATTTGGCCTGCACCACATCACGGGAGAGGTTGCGGCCGTGCAGTTTCTCGATCGCGTTTTCGATCGGCAGGCCGTGGCAGTCCCAGCCCGGCACGTAGATGGCGTCCAGCCCCTTGAGCTGGCGCGCCTTGACGATCATGTCCTTCAGCACCTTGTTGACGGCGTGGCCGATGTGGATCTGGCCGTTGGCGTAGGGGGGGCCGTCGTGCAGCACGAATTTGGGCTGGCCGGCGCGTGCGGCGCGCAGTTTCTTGTACAGCCCCTTGTCTTCCCATTCCTTGACCCAGCCCGGCTCGCGCTTGGGCAGGTCGCCGCGCATGGGGAACGGGGTGTCGGGCAGGTTCAGGGTGCTGCGGTAATCCGGTTTGTTGGTGTCTGACATGGCGATGGTGTTGTGAGGGCTTCGACAAGCTCAGCCCGAACGCAAAGGTTGGAGCAACAAGAGATAAGCCGTTGGCCCTGAGCTTGGTCGAAGGGCTACGACGGTCGAGACAGATCGTCTAAATTCGGTCGCGTGTCGTCTGCCGGTGCGTTTCGGCGTGCATGGAGGCAAAAAAAGCCCGCGCATCATCGCAGTCCTTGGTGATCCCCGCTGTCAGGGCGTCCAGACCGTCGTATTTGAGCTCGTCGTGCAGTTTGTGCAGCAGTTCCACGCGGATGATTTTACCGTAGGCCCCTTCCGGCCCCAGGCCGGCCGGCCAGTCCAGGCAATGGGTCTCCAGCAACACGCGTCCGCCGTTGACGTCATTCGGATCGAGCGAGGGGCGCACGCCCAGGTTGGCGACGCCGCGCAGGGGCTGGCCATAGGCACCCACGCTCGGCACTGACGTGTCCTCGCTGCCCCCCGAGGGGGTGCTCGCCGCCTTGGGGCGGCCCGGCGGCGGCTCGGTCAGACCATGCACCAGCACGGCAAAGATGCCGCTGGCGGCCGGTTTCCAGTGGGCAAAGCGCAGGTTGAGGGTCTTGAAGCCCAGCTCACGCCCGAGCTTGCGACCATGCACCACATGGCCGGAGATGTGGTACGGGTGACCGAGCAGGCGTGCCGCATCCGCCATACGGCCTTCGCCCAGCGCCGCACGCACCGCCGAGCTGGAGACGCGCAGGCCGTGCACCTCGTAGCTGTTCATGCGCGCCACGTCGAAACCCTGCTTCACACCGGCCGCGTCGAGCATGGCGTAGTCACCCGCGCGCTTGGCACCAAAACGGAAATCGTCACCCACCAGCACATAGCGCGCGCCCAGGCCCTGCACCAGCACCTGGTCAATGAAGGCCTGCGGCGTGAGCGCGGCCAGCCGGGCATCGAAGGGCAGCACCACGGTCTGGTCGACGCCGCAGCGCTCCAGCTCGGTCAGCTTGTCGCGCAGCGTGCCGACGCGTGCCGGTGCCAGTTCGGGTTTGCCCGTCACGCCGGCAAAGTAGTCGCGCGGATGCGGCTCGAAGGTCAGTACGCAGCTCGGTACGCCGCGTTGCTGCGCCTCGCCACGCAAAAGCGCCAGCATGGCCTGGTGGCCGCGGTGCACACCGTCGAAGTTGCCGATGGTCATGGCACAAGCCGGTGCGATGCCGGGGTGGTGGAAGCCGCGGAAGACCTTCATGGAGCAGTATCTTTTTGATAGCAGTCAGCGCTGTAACGTAAAGCAACTGCCGCCAATTTGTCATGAAAACAGGGTATATTGTGACCCATGGCGAGGCAGCACGGCCCGGCCGGCTGCCGCAGACGCAAGCGTTCCGTTTGAATGGTTTTGTGACCGGTCAGGAGGCGTGTTTTGAAAGTCTTGAAGCTGTCGGCCCAAGGGCTGCCCCAGTCGTGGATTTCGCTCGAAGAGGCGGTATTGCACTACGCCGCCGATGAGGTGCGCTGGGAATCCGGCGGCAAGGTGGCCGTGTTCCATGGTGGCCACAACGCGATCACGGGCCAGCAGTCCATCATCTCGGTCAACAGCATCATTGGCACCAAGGGCGTGCCCAACATCAACCCCTTCAACCTGCGGCCCAGCCTGACCAACAGCAAGCTGTTCGTGCGCGACCGCAACGTCTGTGCCTACTGCGGCGACCACTTCCATGAGACCGAACTGACGCGCGAGCACATCATCCCGTTCGCGCAGAATGGCCAGGACCACTGGATGAACGTGGTCACCGCCTGCCGTGCCTGCAATCACCGCAAGAGCCATCGCACCCCCGAGCAGGCCAACATGCCCCTGCTCTACGCGCCCTACGTGCCCAGCCTGTGGGAAGACTTCATTCTGCGCAACCGCCGCATCCTGGCCGACCAGATGGAGTTCCTGATGGCGCATGTGCCCAAGTCCTCGCGGCTGCTCACGTAGGCTGCAGGTGGGCCGGACTGATGTCGCTGAGGCGGCGCGCAGCCGGCGGCGGGAAAACTACAATGCACGCTCATCATTCCCGTCAACGTTTCTGAGAAAGTCCCCATCATGACCTTTCGCCGTTCCGTCCTTACGAGTTGTGCGGCCGCCTTGCTGGCTGCTGCGACTGGCGTTGCGTTTGCGCAGCAAGCCCGGGAGGTGAAGATTGGCTATGCACTGGCCATCAATTCGCACTATGGCGCTGCGGCCCAGGCCTGGGCTGATTCGGTTGAGAAGGCGACCAACAATGCCTTCAAGGTCAAGCAGTTCCCCTCCAGCGCCCTGGGCGGCGAACGCGAGCTGATCGAAGGCCTGCAACTGGGCACGGTGGAAGCCATCATCGTGTCCACCGGCGCGCTGAGCAATTTCGTGCCGGAAGTCGGCGTGGTGGACATCCCTTTCCTGTTCCGTGACACCGCCCATGCGCGCAAGGTGCTCGACGGCGAGTTCGGCCAGGACCTGCTGACCAAGTTCAAGAAACGCGGCCTGATTGCCCTGGCCTGGGGCGAGCAGGGTTTCCGCCATCTGAGCAACAACAAGCACCCGGTGAACAAGCCCGACGACCTCAAGGGCCTGAAGATCCGCACCATGGAAAACCCGGTTCACATCCTGGCTTTCCGCACCATGGGCGCTTCGCCCACCCCCATGGCCTGGCCTGAGGTGATCGGCGCCCTGCAGCAGGGCACCATCGACGGCCAGGAAAACCCGCTGTCGGTTTTTGTCTCGGCCAAGCTGTGGCAGGTGCAGAAGAACCTGACGCTGACCGGCCACGTCTACGCGCCGATTGCCTTGATCGTCTCGCCCGCTTTCTTCGGCAGCCTGACGGAGGCACAGAAGGCCGCCTTCATCCAGGGCGCCAAGCTCGGCGCCCAGGCCTCGCGCAAGTTCGTCGACGACGTCGAGAAAAAGGGTGTGGAGGAGATCAAATCGCACGGCGTGAAGGTCGTGACCCAAGTGAACAATGCACCGTTCCAGGCTGCCCTGACTCCCGCCTACAAGCAGTACGCGGCCAAGTACGGGCAGAAAACGCTGGACCAGATCGCAGCGGTCAAATAAACAGCGGTTTGCTGTCCTGAACCTGCACCGCCCGGCTTTGTCCGGGCGTTTGTTTTAAATCCTCATGACCCGACACCCCCGGTGCCGACCCCGACTATGTTGAACCGCATTGAGCGCATCCTGGTGGCCTGCAACCGCTGGCTGTTGATCCTGCTGCTGCTGGCCATGGCCTGCATCGTTTTTGCCAATGTGGTGCTGCGCTACACCACGGGCGACTCCATCGTCTGGGCCGAGGAGGTGGCGCGGCATCTGATGATCTGGGGCACTTTCCTCGGGGCCGGGCTGGTGCTGCGCTTCGGTGGCCACGTGGCAATTGACAACCTGCACCAGGCGGTGAGCACACGTGCCGCCCGCTGGTTGCGCACCGTGGTGGTGGTCGGCATCGGTATCTTCTGCCTGGTGATGACCTATTTCTCGATCCTCTACGTCTGGGCAACGCGTTTCCAGACCACGGCGGCGACCGACATTCCGATCTCCTTCATCTACGTGGCCATGCCGGTGGGTTTTCTGCTGATGTTCGTGCACCTGCTGTTCATCGTGCGCGGCTACATCACTGACGGCAGCTACATCGAGTCCGGCGAGATGGACGCCGAAGCCGCAGCTTCGCTCTGACGTAGGAAGGACAGACATTCCATGACCCTCACACTTTTCATTGCCGTCGTCGTGCTGATGGCACTGGGTTTTCCCGTGGCTTTCGCGCTGGCCATGTCGGCCGCGCTGGCGGTGTTCGTCGGCGGCCGCTACCCGCAACTCGTGGTCTTCAAGGAGATGTTCACCGGCATCGACAGCTTTCCGCTGATGGCGGTGCCGTTTTTCATCCTGGCGGCCGAGCTCATGTCGGGTGGTGCACTGACGGCGGTGCTGCTGCGTTTTGCGGCGCAGTTTGTCGGCCATCTGCGCGGCGGGCTGGGTTATGCCAACGTGCTGTCGCTCACCCTGTTCTCGGGCATTTCCGGCTCGGCACTGGCCGATGCGGCCGGCCCCGGCTCCATGATGGTCAAGATGATGGAGAAGGCCGGTTATTCGCGTGCCTACGCCGCAGCATTGACGTCGAGCACCGCCATCGTCGGCCCCATCATTCCGCCGTCCATCAGCATGATCATCTACGCCATGCAGGACGAACAGGTCTCGGTCGGCGGGCTCTTCATGGCCGGCTTCCTGCCGGGCCTCCTGATCGCGCTGGCCATGGCCTTTGTCAACTGGCGCGTCTGCACCCGGCGCAACTACCGCTCCACCCAGCCGCGTCCCTCGGCGCGCGAGATGCTGGTCAACAGCGTCAAGGCCATTCCGGCCCTGATGCTGATCGTGCTGATCCTGGTCGGCATCCGTTTCGGCATCTTCACGCCGACCGAGGCCTCGGTGGTTGCGGTGTTCTACGCGCTGGTGTGCGGCAAGTGGATCTACCGCACGTTGGAATGGAAGGCACTGCCGGCCATTGCGGCGCGCTCGGCACTGCTGACGGCCTCCGTGCTGCTGGTGATGGCGACCTCGGCCGCGTTCGCCTGGGTGCTCACGGTGGAAGGTGTGCCGCAGCAGGTGTCGCAAGCCATCGTGGGCTGGAACCTGTCGCCAGTGACCTTCCTGATTGCCGTCAATATCCTGCTGCTGGTCTTCGGCATCTTCATGGAGCCGCTGCCGGGCGTGATGATCCTGGTGCCGATCCTGGCGCCGATTGCCGCCACGCTGGGCATCGACCCGACCCACTTTGCCATGGTGGTGATCGTCAATCTCACGCTGGGCATGATCACACCGCCGGTCGGCGGCCTGCTGTTCGTCACGGCCGTGTCCACCCGGGTGTCGATGGCGGAACTCACGCGCGAGTTGCCGCCGTTCCTGCTGGCGCATTTCATCGTGCTGGTCTTGCTGACCTTTGTGCCGGCCATCTCGACCTGGCTGCCCCATACCCTGGGATTCTGAGCCGCCTGTGACATGAAAAAGCCCGCCAGCAACATGCTGGCGGGCTTTTTTAATGGCAGATCGGGAACGTGTCAGGCAAACACGCCGGCCGTGTCCTGCATGCGGGCCGACACTTCGCCCAGTTGGTGCAGGCTGTCGCCAAAAGTCATCTCCAGCTGCGTCAGCTTTTTGAAGTAATGGCTGACGATGTACTCGTCGGTCACGCCGATGCCGCCGTGCAACTGCACCGCCTGCTGGCTGACGAAGCGCATCGACTGGCCCAGCTGGTACTTGGCGCGTGCCATGGCGCGGCGGCGCTCTTCCGCCGGGGCATTGAGCTTGAGGCTGGCGTAATAGCTCATGGACCGCGCCAGTTCCAGCTGCATCTTCATGTCGGCCGCGCGGTGGCGCAGGGCCTGGAAGCTGGCAATCGCCACGCCGAACTGCTTGCGCGTGTTCATGTATTCCAGTGTCACGGCCAGGGTCTGGTCCATCACGCCAACGGCTTCGGCACAGGTGGCGGCAATGCCGATATCTACGGCGTGCTCCAGCGCCGTCAGGCCGTCCAGCGTGACGAGTTGCGCCGGCGTGTTGGCCAGCACCACGTCGGCCGCGCGGCCACCGTCCTGCGTGCCGTAGCCGCGCGTGGTGACGCCGGTTGCCGTGCGTTCGACCAGGAACAGGGCGATCTTGCCGTTCGCAGTGGCGGGCACCAGGAAGGCGTCGGCCTGGTCGCCGGCCGGCACCACGTTCTTGGTGCCGGAGACGGTCCAGCCAGCGGTCGTCTGGGTTGCCTTGCTGTCGCACACATCGAGGCGGTAGCGTGCGCGGCGTTCCTGCTGCGCCAGCACCACCAGCGCCTCGCCCGAGGCAATGCGCGGCAACCAGGCTGCCTTGAGCTCGGCGCCCGCGTAACCGGCGAGCACACCGCCGGCAATCAGGCTTTGCGCCAGCGGCTCGAGCACGATGCCGCGTCCCAGCTCTTCCATCACCACCATGCCTTCGATCGGGCCCATGCCGAGGCCGCCGTCGTCTTCCGGGATGTAGAGGCCGCACAGACCCAGTTCGGCAAGTTCATTGAAGGCCTCGCGTGAGAAGCCGCCGGCAGCTTCCGTGGCGCGGCGGCGCTCGAAGCCGTAGCCCTTCTCCACCCATTTGTGCACGGCGTCACGCAGTTGCTGCTGGTCGTCGGTGAAATCGAAATCCATGTTGTTCTCCTGTTCCTGCGGCGATCAGCCGAGAATCGTCTGCGCGACGATGTTGCGTTGCACTTCGTTGCTGCCGCCGTAGATGGTGGTCTTGCGCATATTGAAGTAGGTCGAGGCCAGCGGGGCATTGGCCAGCAGACCGCCGGGGTAGTCACCCTGCCAGCCGGCTTCCATCGCCTCGCGGATCAGCGGCACGGCGTAGGGGCCGGCGGCCAGCATCATCAGTTCGCTGTAGCGCTGCTGGATCTCGCTGCCGCGGATCTTGAGCAGGCCGGCGATGTCCAGTGAGTTCTTGCCCGACTTCTCGGCGGAGAGCACGCGCAGCACCAGCATCTCCAGCGCCACCACGTCCACTTCCAGCTTGGCGATCTCGTCGCGGAAACGCACGTCGTCGTAGACGCCCTCGGCCTTGGCGATGCGTTTCAGTCGCTCCAGTTCGCGCTTGGCGCGGTTGACGTCGGCGATGTTGGTGCGCTCATGGCTCAGCAGGTGCTTGGCATAGGTCCAGCCCTTGTTCTCTTCGCCGATCAGGTTCTCGGCCGGCACTTCGACGTTGTCGAAGAACACCTCGTTCACTTCGCACTCGCCGTCGAGCAGGCGGATCGGTCGCACCGTCACGCCGGGTGATTTCATGTCGATCAGCAGGAAGGAGATGCCGGTCTGCGGCTTGCCTTCGGTGCTGGTGCGCACCAGGCAGAAGATCCATTCACCATACTGGCCCAGCGTGGTCCAGGTCTTCTGGCCGTTCACGATGTACTTGTCGCCCTTGCGTTCGGCACGGGTCTTGACCGAGGCCAGGTCGGAGCCGGAGCCCGGCTCGCTGTAGCCCTGGCTCCACCAGACTTCACCGCTGGCGATGCCGGGCAGGAAGCGTTGCTGTTGTTCCGGGCTGCCGAAGGCCATGATGACGGGGGCCACCATCACCGGGCCAAAGGGCACCACGCGCGGCGCACCGGCCAGGGCGCATTCTTCCTCGAACAGGTGCTTTTGCACCGCGTTCCAGCCCGGGCCGCCGAACTGCTTGGGCCAGCCCCAGCCGAGCCAGCCTTTCTTGCCCAGGATCTTGGCCCAGCGCTGCATATCGTCGCGGGTCAGGTGCAGGGCGTTGTGCACCTTGTGGGCAATGTCGGCCGGCAGGTTGTCGCGCACCCAGGCGCGGATCTCCTCGCGGAATGTCTGTTCTTCGGGGGTGAATGCCAAATCCATAGATGTCTCCAAACAGGTTGCGCATATTCATGTTGCAAGCGCAAGCCTGTGTTTTTAGCACGATCGTTCGCTAAGCCCTGTCCAAACCGCGACAAGCCAGAAATAGGCACCCCCCTGGGCCGGCCCACTGCGTGCGGCCATCTTCCCCTCCAGGGGGACGACACCGGTGGCTCAGGCTTTGCCGGTTCCACGGCGTTCCCCGTTGGGCGTCTTTGCAGCCGGGTCACCTGGCCGTGCACAATCCAGTCTGGCTCAGAAGCAAGAAATGAAAAACATCGTCATCCTGATTTCCGGCGGCGGCTCCAATATGGCCGCCATCGTCAAGACTGCCGAGTGCGAGCGCTGGCAGGACAAGTTCGATGCCCGGGTAGCGGCCGTCATCAGCAACAAGGCTGATGCCCAGGGGCTGGTTTTTGCGCGTGACCATGGCATCAGCACCGAGGTGCTGGACCACAAGGGGTTTGCGTCACGCGAGGCGTTTGATGCCGCGCTGATGGCGGCGATCGACCGCTTCGAGCCGGCGCTGGTGGTGCTGGCCGGTTTCATGCGCATCCTGACGCCTGGCTTTGTCAACCATTACGAAGGCCGCTTGCTCAACATCCATCCCTCGCTGCTGCCGGCTTTTCCGGGTCTGCACACGCACCAGCGCGCGATTGACGCTGGCTGCAAGTTCGCCGGTGCCACCGTGCACCAGGTCACGGCCGAACTCGACCATGGCCCGATCCTGGCCCAGGCCGTGGTGCCGGTGCTGCCGGGCGACGATGAACATACGCTGGCGGCGCGCGTGCTCACGCAGGAGCACCTGATCTACCCACGCGCAGTGGTTCAGTTGCTACAAAAACGATAGCTTATTGCGCAGATTTATCGGGGTCTTGCTGCTGATTTGTCTCTGAAACCCAGGCAAAACGCGGCTGCCGCACGCCATCGATCACCACTGCTTCGCCAAACATGGCCGCCGGCCGCACCCACAGGCCGCGTTCACCATAGAGCGCGCGGTACAGCGTCATCGGCTCCAGCGTTTCGCTGTGCCGTACGGTGCCCAGCACCTCGTACATCAGGTTCTTGTAGTGGCGGTAGATGCCGGGCCGGGTTTCGATCAACGGGGGGAGTTTTTCCTCAAGCATGGGACAATTCTCCCCTATGCATCCCAAATCCCTGTTGGACGTCTGCTCCGAGCTCGTCCGGCTCACCCTCAAGTTTGATCATCCGGCCGACGCCATCGTGTCGCGCTTTTTCCGCGACAACCGCGGCCTCGGCCCGCGCGAGCGCGCCACGCTGGCTGAAACCGTCTACACCGTGCTGCGCAAGAAGCTGCTGTTCGACCAGCTGGCGCTCTCGGGCAGCGGCCCGAAGGAGCGGCGCCTGGCCATCCTCGGTTTTTATGGCCCGCGCGACTTCCTCAAGAGTGCGCTGACGGATCAGGAAAAACAGTGGCTTGACCAGTGCGACCAGGTCAAGCCGACCGACCTGATGGACCGGCATCGCCACAACCTGCCCGACTGGCTGGTGCAGCCGCTCAAGGAGCAGTTGGGCGACGGCTTCTGGCCGCTGGTTGACAGCCTCAACCTGGGCGCCGGGCTGGACCTGCGCGTCAACACCCAGCTGGCCAAGCGCGAGGCCATCCAGAAGGAACTGGCGCAGGCTGGCATCCAGGCGGTGCCGACGCCGTATTCGCCCTGGGGCTTGCGCATCGAGGGCAAACCCCCCCTGAACAAGCTCGATGCCTTCACGCGTGGCGCCATCGAAGTGCAGGACGAGGGCTCGCAACTGCTGGCCCTGCTGCTGGAGGCCAAGCGTGGCGAGATGGTGGCCGATTTCTGTGCCGGTGCCGGCGGCAAGACCCTGGCCATTGGTGCGGCCATGCGCAGCACCGGGCGGCTCTATGCCTTTGACACCTCGGCGCACCGGCTGGAGGCGCTGAAACCGCGGTTGGCACGAAGCGGCTTGTCCAACGTCCACCCCGCGGCGATTGCCCATGAGCGTGACGATCGCATCAAGCGGCTGGCCGGCAAGCTCGACCGGGTGCTGGTGGATGCGCCGTGCTCGGGGCTGGGCACGCTGCGGCGCAACCCGGACCTGAAATGGCGCCAGAACCTGCAAGCGGTGCAGGAGATGACCGTCAAGCAGGCCGCCATCCTGGCCAGCGCGGCGCGTCTGCTCAAGCCCGGCGGCCGGCTGGTTTATGCCACCTGCAGCATCCTGCCGCAGGAAAACGAGGCCATTGCAGAGGCCTTCTCGGCTGCCCACAGCGATTTCCAGCCGCTGGAGGCCGGTGAGCTGCTGGCCCAGCTGAAGGTGGAGGGCGCTGCCAGCCTGTGCAGCGGTGGCGACAGCGGCCAGAAATACCTGCGCCTGTGGCCGCACAAGCATCAAACAGATGGGTTTTTTGCCGCAATTTGGCAAAAGAAGTGATCATCTGACTTGAATTCACGGTTTTCGTCTGCAGCTGCCCAGGGATGGTCAAACCGGGCCGAAACCCTTAAAATTCATGCCTACGGGGGTAAGCAATCGCTTGCCCTTATTACTATTCCTATTCATTTCGTTGAGAGTCTCTGACTATGCTGTTACCTGACTGGGCTGTGCTGAATGCGGCCATTGAGTGGTTCGCCCATGGCCTGTTGGATTTTTCCTGGTGGCAGATCGTTCTGTTCACCCTGGCCATGACGCACGTGACCATTGCCAGCGTCACCATCTTCCTGCACCGCAACCAGGCACACCGCGCGCTGGACCTGCACCCGATTGCCTCGCACTTCTTCCGCTTCTGGCTCTGGATGACCACCGGCCAAGTGACCAAGGAGTGGGCCTCCATCCACCGCAAGCACCATGCCAAGTGCGAGCAGGCCGAGGACCCACACAGCCCGCACGTGTATGGCATCAAGAAGGTGTTCCTGGAAGGTGCCGAGCTCTATCGCGCCGAAGCCAAGAACAAGGAAACCATGGCGCGTTATGGCCATGGCACGCCGAACGACTGGATCGAGCAGAACCTCTACACCCGCTATTCGTGGCAGGGTGTGGGCCTGATGATGATCATCGACCTGACCCTGTTCGGTGCGGCCGGTTTGGCCGTGTGGGCCGTCCAGATGGCGTGGATTCCGTTCTGGGCTGCAGGCGTCGTCAATGGCGTGGGCCATTACTGGGGTTATCGCAACTTCGAGGCGCCGGACGCCAGCACCAATCTGACGCCCTGGGGCATCATCATTGGCGGCGAAGAACTGCACAACAACCACCATACCTACCCGACCTCGGCGAAGTTCTCGGTCAAGCCCTATGAGTTCGACATCGGCTGGGTCTACATCAGCCTGATGCAGAAAGTCGGTCTGGCCAAGGTCAAGAAGACACCGCCGAAGCTCGCTTTCGGCGACATCAAGCCGGTGGCCGACGAGAAGACACTTGAGGCCCTGATTGCCAACCGCTACGAAATCATGGCGGGTTACGCCCATGGCATGCAGCGCGCCTTCCAGCAGGAAGTGGCGGCGCTGAAGGCCCGCAGTGCCGACACCGCCGTCATCAAGGCCGCCAGCCGCTGGCTGCACCGCGACGCTGACAAGGTGCCCGCTGCTGCCGTGCCTGAGTTGGCCAAGGCGCGTGCCGCTTCGCCGGCACTGGACAAGATGGTGACCATGCGTGAAGAGCTGCGCCAGCTCTGGCTCAACACCTCGCTGTCACGCGAACAGCTGTTGGCCAACCTGCAGGCCTGGTGCCGCCACGCCGAGGAAAGCGGCATTGCCGCGCTGCAGGAGTTCTCGCGCAAGCTGCGTGCAGCACGCGCCTGATACCTCCGCGGTTTCTCCTGCATCTAAAAAAGCCCGCTTCACGCGGGCTTTTTTGTGGGTGGCCGCTTGGCATGTCAGGTCTCAACGCGATGGTCGATTCAAAAGGAAACCCAAGAAGGCGAGCCGAAGTCAGGGCTGCTGCGTGAGCCTTGCGGTGCGCAGCCTTGTCGCACGGCGATGAAATCCGGCAGTCAGAACAGCCGAACAAACAGCCACAAAAAAGCCCGCATGAAGCGGGCTTTTTTGCGTGAGGAAAGACTGAATTACTTCAGCTTCATTTCCTTGTATTCCACGTGCTTGCGAGCCTTGGGATCAAACTTCATGATCGCCATCTTCTCGGGCATGGTTTTCTTGTTCTTGCTGGTGGTGTAGAAGTGACCGGTACCGGCCGTGGATTCCAGCTTGATTTTTTCGCGTCCGCCTTTGGTTGCCATGATTCAGCTCCTTAAGCTTGGCCACGTGCGCGCAGGTCGGCGAGCACGGAGTCGATACCATTCTTGTCGATCAGACGCAGGGCGGCGCTGGAAACGCGCAGACGGACCCAGCGGTTCTCGGATTCAACCCAGAAACGGCGATATTGCAGGTTCGGCAGGAACCGGCGCTTGGTTTTGTTGTTGGCGTGGGAAACATTGTTTCCGACCATCGGGCCCTTGCCCGTGACTTCACATACGCGTGCCATGAGGACACTTCGCTTTCTTCAAAACGGCGGTCACTGACGTGAGCGCCTCACCTCGCCAGTAGGGTGGCGGTAACCCATGATCACTGGGCGAACCCAGCAAAGCCTTGAATTATAAGGGAATTTGGCCGCGCTATGCAAGCCTATGGCCGCGCGCAGCGCTGGCCCGTTCGCAGGCACCCGCGGAACCGGCTTGGCCGGGCCGCTGGGTGCGCCCCCTTGAGGGGGGATGCGAGCCACACGCAGTGGGCGAGAGTCGGGGGTGGTTTCTTACCCCTCCTGCTCCAAAAACCGCTGCGCATCCAGCGCCGCCATGCAGCCGGTGCCGGCGCTGGTGATGGCCTGGCGGTACACATGGTCCTGCACGTCGCCGGCGGCGAAGATGCCCGGCACCGATGTCTGGGTGGCAAAACCCTTGAGGCCGCCCTGGGTGACGATGTAGCCGTTTTCCAGTTCCAGCTGGCCTTGGAAGATCTCGGTGTTGGGCGCATGGCCAATGGCGATGAAGCAGCCCTTGAGTTCCAGATCTTCGGTGCTGCCGTCCTTGGTGCTCTTGAGGCGGATGCCGGTTACACCGCTGGCATCGCCCAGCACCTCGTCCAGCGTCTGGAAGGTCTTGAGCACGATCTTGCCGGCCGCCACCTTGTCCATCAGCTTGTCCACCAGGATCGGCTCGGCCTTGAACTTGTCGCGCCGGTGTACCAGGTAGACCTTGCTGGCGATGTTGGAGAGGTAGAGCGCTTCTTCCACGGCGGTGTTGCCGCCGCCGACCACGCAGCAGACCTGGTCGCGGTAGAAGAAACCGTCGCAGGTGGCGCAGCCAGAGACGCCGCGGCCCATGAAGGCCTGCTCGGACGGCAGGCCCAGGTACTTGGCCGAGGCGCCGGTGGCGATGATGAGCGAGTCACAGGTGTAGGTGCCGCTGTCGCCGGTCAGGGTGAAGGGGCGTTTCTGGAAGTCGACCTTGTTGATGTGGTCGAACACGATTTCGGTCTTGAAACGCTCGGCGTGGGCGAGGAAGCGCTGCATCAGGTCCGGGCCCTGCACGCCGTCCACGTCGGCCGGCCAGTTGTCGACTTCGGTGGTGGTCATGAGCTGGCCGCCCTGGGCGATGCCGGTGATCAGCAGCGGCTTGAGGTTGGCGCGCGCAGCGTAGACGGCGGCGGTGTAGCCGGCCGGGCCGGAGCCGAGAATCAGGACTTGGGCATGCTTGTTCTGTGACATTCTGAAACCTTTGCAAGGGGGATGCAGCGCTGATTGTAAGAACGGATGGCGCCGGACGCCGGACGCCCGCCAGATGCCCTTGAGCCAGCGGGACGAATTGACCACAGGGCCGTGCGAAAAACGGCCTGGGCTGCGGTAAGCTAAGCCCCATTCCTGCCTATGACTTACTCCCTCAATACCCTGAACAACCCATCCCGCCAAGAGGAGGCGCCGGCCCGCGCGGGCTGGAGCCGTTTTGCCCACGAACTGGCCCTGGTGGCCGGTCTGGTGGGGCTGGCCTTCTGGCTGATGGCGCTGAGCAGCCATTCGCTGCAGGACGCGGCCTGGTCCACCTCGGGTGAGAGTGGCGCCATCCACAACCGCGGCGGCCGCCTGGGGGCCTGGCTGGCCGATGCGAGTTATTACCTGCTCGGTTTTTCGGTCTGGTGGGCCTTTGCTGCCGGCGTGCGCGCCTGGCTGGCTTCGCTGGCGCGCTGGTTGCGCGGCCATGAGCTGCTGGAGGGAGAGGCGCCGTCGGTGCACGAGTCGTCGCGCCTGAGCCGCTGGGCCGCCAGCCGCGCGGCGTTCTGGCTGGGCCTGGTCATGTTGCTGTGTGCCAGTGCCGCCATCGAGTGGGCCCGTTTCTACAGCCTGGAAGCCCGCCTGCCGGGCCATGGTGGTGGCGTGCTGGGGTATTTCGTCGGTCCGTTCAGCGTGCGCTGGCTGGGGTTTGCCGGTTCGGCACTGGTGGCCATCAGCCTGGGTGTGCTTGGCTCGGCGCTGGTGTTCCGTTTTTCCTGGGGCCATGTGGCCGAACGCCTGGGCGGCTGGATTGACGGTTTCATCGAGTCCCGGCGCGAAAAGCGCGAGATTGCCGAAGACCTGGCTCTGGGCCAGCAGGCCGCGCGCGAGCGCGAGGAAGTGGTGATGGAGGAGCGCGAGGAGATCATCGAGCAGCATCACGCGCCCGTGTTGATCGAACCCGTGCTGGTGGAGGTGCCGCAGAGCGAGCGCGTCGCCAAGGAGCGGCAGAAACCCCTGTTCAGCGAGCTGCCGGACTCCAAGCTGCCGCAGGTCGACCTGCTGGACGGTGCGCCGGCACGCCAGGAGAGCGTGGCGCCCGAGACGCTGGAGATGACCAGCCGCATGATCGAGAAGAAGTTGAAGGACTTCGGCGTCGAGGTGCGGGTGGTGCTGGCCCAGCCGGGCCCGGTGGTGACGCGTTACGAGATCGAGCCGGCTACCGGCGTGAAGGGCTCGCAGATCGTTGGTCTGGCCAAGGACCTGGCGCGAAGCTTGAGCCTGGTGTCGATCCGTGTGGTCGAGACCATTCCCGGCAAGAACTACATGGCGCTGGAGTTGCCCAATGCCAAGCGCCAGTCCATCCGCTTGTCCGAGATCCTGGGTTCGCAGGTCTACAACGAGGCCAAGTCCATGTTGACCATGGGCCTGGGCAAAGACATCGTGGGCAACCCGGTGGTCGCCGACCTGGCCAAGATGCCGCACGTGCTGGTGGCCGGCACCACCGGCTCCGGCAAGTCGGTCGGCATCAACGCCATGATCCTCTCGCTGCTGTACAAGGCCGAGGCGCGCGACGTACGCCTGCTGATGATCGACCCCAAGATGCTGGAGATGTCGGTCTACGAAGGCATTCCGCACCTGCTGGCGCCGGTGGTGACCGACATGAAGCAGGCCGCGCACGGCCTGAACTGGTGCGTGGCCGAGATGGAGCGTCGTTACAAGCTCATGAGCAAGCTGGGCGTGCGCAATCTGGCCGGCTACAACCACAAGATCGACGAAGCCAAGGCGCGCGAGGAGTTCATCTACAACCCGTTCAGCCTCACGCCCGAGAGCCCGGAGCCGCTGGAGCGGCTGCCGCACATCGTGGTGGTCATCGACGAGCTGGCCGACCTGATGATGGTGGTGGGCAAGAAGATCGAAGAATTGATCGCCCGCCTGGCGCAAAAGGCACGCGCTGCCGGCATCCACCTGATCTTGGCCACGCAGCGCCCCAGTGTGGACGTGATCACCGGCCTGATCAAGGCCAACATCCCGACCCGTATCGCCTTCCAGGTGTCGAGCAAGATCGACAGCCGCACCATCCTCGACCAGATGGGTGCCGAGGCGCTCCTGGGCATGGGCGACATGCTCTACATGGCCAGCGGTACCGGCCTGCCGGTGCGTGTGCACGGGGCCTTCGTCAGTGACGACGAGGTGCACCGTGTGGTGAGCTACCTGAAAGCCCAGGGTGAGCCGGACTACATCGAAGGCGTGCTCGAAGGCGGCACGGTGGATGGCGAAGACGGCCCCGGCGGCGAAGGCGGCGGCAGCGGCGAGAAGGATCCGATGTACGACCAGGCGGTTGAGATCGTGCTGAAGAACCGCAAGGCCAGCATCTCGCTGGTGCAGCGCCACCTGAAGATCGGCTACAACCGCGCCGCCCGGCTGGTGGAAGACATGGAAAAAGCCGGCCTGGTCAGCGCCATGAGCAGCAACGGGCAGCGTGAAATCCTGGTGCCATCGCGCGCGGAGTGACAGCCTTGAAGATTATTTTTGCTCTGTTTTTGATAGCGTTTGGCGCAATGTCGGCGAGGGCGGACGGCCTGGAAAGCCTGGAGGTTTTCATGCGCTCCGCCAGCAGCGGCCGTGCCGAGTTCACCCAGGTGGTGTCCATGCCGGCGCGTGAAGGGCAGGCTGCGCGCCACAAGACTTCCAGCGGCAGCTTTGAGTTTGTGCGGCCCAACCGCTTCAAGTTCATCTACAAGAAACCGTTCGAACAAAGCATCGTGGCCGATGGCCAGACGCTGTGGCTCTATGACGTGGACCTCAACCAGGTGACGTCACGCAAGCAGGCGCAGGCGCTGGGCAGCACGCCGGCCGCGCTGATCGCGTCCGCCCCCGACCTGCGCGCGCTGCAGGCGGACTTCACACTGGCGGCCTTGCCCGACAAGGATGGCCTGCAGTGGGTGGAGGCGAAGCCGAAGGCGAAAGAGGGCCAATTGCAGTCCATTCGGGTCGGTTTTCGCGCGGCGGACAAGGTGCCCGAACTGGCTGCGCTCGACATCCTCGACAGCTTTGGCCAGCGTTCGGTGCTGAATTTCAGCAAGGTCGAGATCAACCCGCGCCTGGCCGCCGACGCTTTCCGTTTCCAGCCGCCCAAGGGGGCGGATGTCATCCGGCAGTAGTCTTCGCAGCGGCCACCAGGTCCAGCTCGACGGACGCATTCTTCGGCAGCTGGAACACGCCAACCGAGGTGCGCGTGTGCACGCCGGCCTCGCCCAGGATCTCATGCAAGATGTCGGAGGCGCCGTCGGCCACTTCGCTGAGTTGGGTGAAGTCCTGGCTGCATTGGACGTAAACCGTCATCCGCAGCACGCGCTCGATCTGATCGAGGCTGCCCAAGGTCTGGCGCAGCAGCGCCAGCCCCCGCATGACGCAGATCTGGGCGGCGGTCTGTGCCTGTAGCAGTGTCACGTCCGTGCCGACGCGGCCGGTGACAACCACCGTCTGGTCCACACGTGGCACCTGGCCGCTGATGTACAGCTCGGCACCATGCCGGACGACCGGCGCGTAATGGCCGCCGACTCTGATTTCGCCGTCGAAACTGTGGCCGAGCCGAGTCGCCACGGCATTGAATCGGGCATCGCGGGAGTTTTCCATGTTGTCCCTAAGCAAGAGATCGGTCATTCAGGCGGATCGTCAGATCCAGGTTGCGCGATGCCGGAGGTCCAGCCCGGTATGGCGGAGGGCTCATACGGCGACCCCAAAGATGGCGCCCACACCCGCCGTCAGCGCCATGGCCAGGGCGCCCCAAAAGGCGACCCGCGCCGCCGCTTGCAGCATGGAGGCTCCGCCGGCGCGTGCCGCCACAGCCCCCAGAAAGGCAAGGAAGAAAAGTGAGCAGCCGGAAACTGCCCACAGGAGAGCAGAGGTCGGCACCAAGAAGACGATCAGCAGCGGCAAAACGGCACCGACGGCAAACGTGGCGGCCGACGCCAAGGCCGCTTGAACCGGCCGTGCGTTCAGCACCTCGGAGATGCCCAGTTCGTCACGCCCGTGCGCACCCAGGGCATCGTGCGCTGTCAATTGCGCCGCAACGCTGGCAGCGAGTGCCGGGTCAAGCCCACGCGCCACATAGATGGCCGTCAATTCCGCGAGTTCGTTTGCGGGGTCAGTCTGCAGTTCCTTGCGCTCCCGGTCCAGATCGGCGCGTTCGGTGTCGGCTTGGGAGCTGACGGAAACATACTCACCTGCGGCCATGGACATGGCGCCCGCCACGAGGCCGGCGATGCCTGCGACCAGGATGCTTTTCGCTTCGGCACCGGCCGCGGCAACCCCCAGGACCAGACTCGCCGTCGAAACGATCCCGTCATTGGCCCCCAGAACAGCGGCCCGAAGCCAGCCGATGCGGTGGGTCCGGTGTCTTTCAATGTGTCTCATCATGCCCTGCGAATTGGTGTTGCCCGATCCTAGCCCTAAATAGTACCGATGCACGCAGGCCGATGAGGGGCCATTCCCCCTAGAATTCCCGGCATGAACAGCGCTACCGCCTCGCCCCATCAGCCCCTGGCCGAGCGCCTGCGCCCGAGGACACTGGGCGAAGTGATTGGTCAGCAGCATCTATTGGGCGAAGGCATGCCGCTGCGCATCGCGTTTGAATCGGGCCAGCCGCACAGCTGCATCCTCTGGGGCCCGCCGGGCACGGGCAAGACCACCATTGCACGGCTGATGGCCGATGCCTTTGACGCGCAGTTCATCACCATCAGCGCTGTGCTGGGCGGCGTGAAGGACATCCGCGAGGCGGTGGAGCAGGCGCAGGTGGCGCTGGGCCAGGGCAAGCGCACCATCGTGTTCGTTGACGAGGTGCACCGCTTCAACAAGAGCCAGCAGGACGCCTTCCTGCCGCACGTGGAAAGCGGCCTGTTCACCTTCATCGGCGCCACCACCGAGAACCCCTCGTTCGAGGTCAACTCGGCTCTGCTGTCGCGTGCGGCGGTTTATGTGCTGCAGTCGCTGACAGAAGAGGATTTGAAGCAAATTGTGGCCCGGGCCCTTGATATCAAAGCGGTGCCAGCTATCGAAATCGTAGCAATCGACAAGCTCATCGCCTACGCCGACGGCGATGCGCGCCGCCTGCTCAACACGCTGGAGACGCTGGCCGTGGCGGCCGAGCAGCAGAAGCAGACCACCATCACCGAGGCCTGGCTGCTCAAGGTGCTGGGCGAGCGCATGCGCCGCTACGACAAGGGTGGTGAGCAGTTCTACGACACCATCAGCGCGCTGCACAAGTCGGTGCGAGGCTCCGACCCCGATGCTTCGCTCTACTGGTTTCTGCGCATGCTCGACGGCGGCGCCGACCCGCGCTACATGGCGCGCCGGCTGGTCCGCATTGCGAGCGAAGACATCGGCCTGGCCGACCCGCGCGCGCTGCGCCTGGCGCTCGATGCGGCCGAAGTGTACGAACGGCTGGGCTCACCCGAGGGCGAGCTGGCGCTGGCCGAGTGCGTGGTTTACCTGGCCATCGCGCCCAAGAGCAATGCGGTCTACAAGGCCTTCAACGAGGCCAAGGCCTTCATCAAGAAGGACGGTACGCGCCCGGTGCCCATGCACCTGCGCAACGCGCCGACCAAGCTGATGAAGGAGCTCGACTACGGCAAGGGTTACCGCTACGCCCATGACGAGGAGGGTGGTTTTGCCGCCGGCGAGCGTTACCTGCCCGACGGCATGGCCGAGCCGGGTTTCTACCGACCCGTGGAACGCGGTCTGGAGATCAAAATCGCCGAGAAGATGCGTACACTGCGCGCACTGAACGACGCCAAGAAAAAATAACGCGTGGGACCCGACGCAGATGGCACAGACATTGCGTTAGGAATTCAATGGACATCCTCCTGCAGCAAATCATCAACGGCCTGGTGCTGGGCAGCATGTACGCGCTGGTGGCGCTGGGTTACACCATGGTGTACGGCATCATCGGCCTGATCAACTTCGCCCACGGCGAGGTGCTGATGGTGGGGGCGCTCACCAGCTGGAGCGTCATCGGCCTGATGCAGGACGCCCTGCCGGGCGCGCCGGGCTGGCTCATCCTGCTGCTGGCCATGCTGATCGCCTGCGTGGTGGCCGCCACGCTCAACTACAGCATCGAGAAGATCGCCTACCGGCCACTGCGCAATGCGCCCAGGCTGGCGCCGCTGATCACCGCCATCGGCATGTCCATCCTGCTGCAGACGCTGGCCATGATCATCTGGAAGCCCAACTACAAGTCCTTCCCCGCGCTGCTGCCCAGCGACCCCATCCCGATCGGGGGTGCCACCATCACGCCGACGCAGGTGCTGATCCTGGCGCTGACCGCCGTCTGCCTGGCGGCGCTGATGTGGCTGGTGCACGCCACCAAACTCGGCCGCGCCATGCGTGCCACCGCCGAGAACCCGCGCGTGGCGGCGCTCATGGGCGTGCGGCCGGACCGCGTGATCTCAGCTACCTTCGTCATCGGCGCCGTGCTGGCGGCGGTGGCCGGCGTGATGTGGGCCGGCAACTACGGCACGGTGCAGCACAGCATGGGCTTCCTGCCCGGGCTCAAGGCCTTCACGGCCGCGGTGTTCGGCGGCATCGGCAACCTGGCTGGCGCCGTGGTCGGCGGCATCCTGCTCGGGCTGATCGAATCGATCGGCGCCGGCTACATCGGCGACCTCACCGGCGGCGTGCTGGGCAGCCACTACGCCGACATCTTCGCCTTCATCGTGCTGATCGTGGTGCTGACGCTGCGGCCTTCCGGTTTACTTGGCGAGCGAGTGGCAGACAGAGCATGAAGTCGTCCACTCGTCTTTTCACCATCTTGCTCGCCGCACTCGGCCTGCTGGTGCTGCCGCTCATCCTGCAGGGCTTCGGCAATGCCTGGGTCCGCATTGCCGACATGGCGTTGCTGTTCGTGCTGCTGGCGCTGGGCCTGAACATCGTGGTCGGTTATGCCGGCCTGCTGGACCTCGGCTTCGTCGCCTTCTTCGCCATCGGTGCCTACATGTTCGGCCTGATGGCCTCGCCGCACCTGAGTGATACCTTCCCGCTCTTTGCGGCCATGTTCCCGCAGGGCCTGCACACGCCGCTGTGGCTGGTGATTCCGCTGGCGGCGCTGCTGGCCGGCGGTTTTGGCATCCTGCTGGGCGCGCCCACCTTGCGCCTGCGCGGTGACTACCTGGCCATCGTCACGCTCGGCTTTGGCGAGATCATCCGCGTCTTCATCAACAACCTGGACCAGCCCTTCAACCTGACCAACGGTCCCAAGGGCATTGGCCAGATCGATTCGATCAAGTTCTTCGGTTTCGACCTCGGCAAGAAGCTCAATCTGTTCGGCTTCGATCTGTCGTCCGTCACCCTCTACTACTACCTGTTCCTGGTACTGGTGGTGGTCAGCGTCGTCATCTGCCACCGGCTGGAGCTGTCGCGCATCGGCCGTGCCTGGATGGCGATCCGCGAAGACGAGGTGGCGGCCAAGGCTATGGGCATCAACACCCGCAACATGAAGCTGCTGGCCTTCGGCATGGGCGCCACCTTCGGCGGCGTGTCGGGTGCCATGTTTGCCGCCTTCCAGGGGTTCATCTCGCCCGAATCGTTCAGCCTGATGGAGTCGGTGATGATCGTCGCCATGGTGGTGCTGGGCGGCCTCGGCCACCTGCCGGGTGTGATCCTCGGCGCCGTGCTGCTGGCCGCGTTGCCCGAGGTGCTGCGCTACGTGGCCAGCCCCCTGCAGGCCATGACCGGCGGCCGGCTTGACGCCGCCATCCTGCGCCAGCTGCTGATTGCGCTGGCCATGATCGGCGTCATGCTGCTGCGCCCGCGCGGCCTGTGGCCGGCACCCGAGCATGGCAAGTCGCTGCAGAGCAAGGGAGAGACACCATGACGGATGTGCTCCTGAATGTCAGCGGTGTGAGCAAGCGCTTCGGCGGTCTGCAGGCGCTGAATGATGTTGGCCTGCGCATCGAACGCGGCCAGGTCTATGGCCTGATCGGCCCCAACGGCGCCGGCAAGACCACCTTCTTCAATGTCATCACCGGCCTGTACACGCCCGACAGCGGCACGTTCGAACTCGCTGGCCGGCCCTACCGGCCGAGCGCCGTGCACGAGGTGGCGCAGGCAGGCATTGCGCGCACCTTCCAGAACATCCGCCTGTTCGCCGACATGACGGCGCTGGAAAACGTCATGGTGGGCCGCCACATCCGCTCCCGCACCGGCCTGCTAGGCGCCATTTTCCGCACACCCGCCTTCAAGGCCGAGGAGGCTGCGATTGCGGCGCGTGCGCACGAACTGCTGGCCTATGTCGGCATCGGCCAGCTGGCCGACTACAAGGCGCGCACGCTGAGTTATGGCGACCAGCGCCGGCTGGAAATCGCGCGCGCGCTGGCGACCGAGCCGCAGCTGCTGGCGCTGGACGAACCGGCAGCCGGCATGAACGCCACCGAGAAAGTGCAGTTGCGCGAACTGATCGACCGCATCCGCAATGACGGCCGCACCGTGCTGCTGATCGAGCACGACGTCAAGCTCGTCATGGGCCTGTGCGACCGCGTCACCGTGCTGGACTACGGCAAGCAGATTGCCGAAGGCACGCCGGCCGAGGTGCAACGCAACGCGCAGGTGATCGAGGCCTACCTCGGCCACGGCGCCGGGTCCACGGCACAGGAGCAGCCCGCATGAGCAACGAGGCCTTGCTGCAAGTCAACGGTCTGCAGGTTGCCTATGGCGGCATTCAGGCTGTCAAGGGCATCGACTTTGAGGTCCGCGCCGGCGAACTGGTGTGCCTGATCGGCTCCAACGGCGCCGGCAAGACCAGTACCATGAAAGCCATCACAGGCACGCTATCGGCCAGCGCCGGTGAGCTGCACTACCTCGGCCGCCCGATCGCCGGCCAGGGCACCTGGGACCTGGTGCGCCAGGGCCTGGCCATGGTGCCGGAAGGGCGCGGTGTGTTCACGCGCATGAGCATTGCCGAGAACCTGCAGATGGGCGCTTACTGCCGCGACGACAAGGCGCAGATCGCCGCCGACACCGAGCAGATGTACGCCCTGTTCCCGCGCCTGAAGGAACGCCACGGCCAGCTGGCCGGCACGCTCAGTGGCGGCGAGCAGCAGATGCTGGCCATGGCGCGCGCCCTCATGAGCCGGCCGCGCCTGCTGCTGCTGGACGAGCCGTCCATGGGCCTGGCGCCGGTGATGGTGGACAAGATCTTCGAGGTGATCCGTGACGTGGCAGCGCAGGGCGTCACCATCCTGCTGGTGGAGCAGAACGCCAGCCGCGCACTGGCCATTGCGGACCGGGGTTACGTCATGGAGTCGGGGCAGATCACGCTCAGCGGCCCGGCGCAGACGCTGCTGCACGACCCAGCGGTGCGGGCGGCTTATCTGGGGGAGTGAGTTCTGGTCTTGATGTGAGTGCCGGGCTGGCGATGCATGCGCCCGCTAGGTGGCCAAAGACTTCATGGCTATATTCTGGAAATGATTACGAAATCACGTTAGGCTGTGCAACTCATGGACAAGCGCCACGTCATCGCTGAGATCAAACGCCTTGCGTCCATGAGCGGAGGGCGTCCGCCTGGTCGCGAACGTTTCGAGAAGGAAACGGGCATTCGCCAGGGCGAATGGTATCCCCACCTTTGGCTTCGCTGGGGCGACGCACTGCAGGAGGCAGGCTTTGCCCCAAATGAGCTCGCCCGAAAATTTGATCGCTCAGTGGTTCTGCAGAAGTACGTGTCACTCATCCGTGAGCTCGGCCATGTTCCCTTGCATGCTGAACTACGAGTCAAAGCGCGTAGCGATCCATCGTTTCCGAGCCACAGTGTGTTTTCCGGTATTGGTAGCAAGACCGCTTTGCTCACCGCTGTTCGTGAGTACTGTAAGGAGAACCAATTCGCGGATGTCCTCTCCCTTCTCCCATCAGAGCAAGAGGCAGGTCCTCAGCCATACATCAAGGAGAAGGAAAAGAAGGCTCTCACCGGCTACGTCTATTTGATGAAATCCGGTCGTCACTTCAAGATTGGTCGTACAAACTCTATAGGGCGACGTGAGTGGGAGCTAGGCATCAAGATTCCGATACCGCCAAGCACTCTTCATGCAATCGAGACTGACGATCCAATCGGTGTCGAAGCGTACTGGCACCGTCGATTTGCAGATAAGCGAGGGGAAGGTGAGTGGTTCAACCTTTTACCCGTGGATATCGCTGCCTTCAAGAAGTGGCGAAAGATCGCTTGACACTGCCTAACCCCTACGTCGAACGTTGAGGCAGTATCTTCATTCCAAAAAACAAGAGCCACCACCCTACCTCGGCGAATAACGCAGCGGCTCGCTCAGGTTTGCCGCCGACCGCTAGACGTGAGGTCTACGATGTGCCTCTGTCTCACAGACCTGAAGGAGCTCCCATGAAACGCATCACCCTTTCCCTTATCGTGCTGGGCCTGACGGGCAGCGCGCTGGCACAGGAGGCCGTGTTCCAGACCAGGACGCTGACCCCCGAGGCCGCGCTGAAAGCGGCCCAGGTGGCGCTGGAGGCCTGCCGCAAGCAGGGTTACCAGATCGCGGTGGCCGTGACCGACCGCAACGGACTGGTGCAGGTGCTGTTGCGCGACCGTTTTGCCGGCCCGCACACGCCGACCGTGGCCATGGACAAGGCCTGGACGGCGGCCAGCTTCAAGACCTCCACGCTGGAGTTTGGCAAGGACACCCAGCCCGGCAAGGCCATGAGCGGCATCCGTCATGTGCCGCGCGTCGTGGCGGCCGGCGGTGGCCTGCCGATTGAAGGCGGCGGCACGCTGGTGGGCGCCATCGGCGTTTCCGGCGGGCCGGGCGGCGAAGCCGACGAGTCCTGCGCCAAGGCCGGCATCAAGGCGATTGCAGACAGCCTGGAGCTTTAAAGAATGAAGATCGACAGCCTGGACCACCTGGTGCTGACCGTGGCCGACATCGAGGCCACATGCGCCTTCTATCAGCGCGTGCTCGGCATGGAGGTGGTCACTTTCGGCGCTGGCCGCAAGGCGCTGGCCTTTGGTGTGCAGAAGATCAACCTGCACCAGGCCGGCCGCGAGTTCGAGCCCAAGGCCGAGTGGCCGACGCCGGGCTCGGCCGACCTGTGTTTTCTCACCTCGGTGCCGCTGGCCGAAGTGCAAAACCACTTGGTCGCCTGCGGCGTGACGGTGACCGAAGGCCCGGTGCAGCGCACCGGCGCGCAAGGGCCGATCCTGTCGGTCTACTTCCGTGATCCGGACCTGAATCTGATCGAAGTCTCCAACCCGTTGCCAGTCTGAGCATGCTGTACTACACGCTCAAGGTCTTGGTATCAGCTTTGCTGATCGTGGTCATCACCGAGGTCGCCAAGCGCAGCTCGGGTTTTGCCGCGCTGGTGGCTTCGCTGCCGCTGACTTCCTTGCTGGCGTTTGTCTGGCTGCATGTGGAGGGCACACCGGCGAGCGAGATCGCCGGCCTGTCGAGCCAGATCTTCTGGCTGGTGCTGCCCTCGCTGGTCTTGTTCCTGCTGCTGCCGTTGCTGTTGCGCCAGGGGTTGAACTTCTGGCTCAGCCTGGGGCTGGCCAGCGCCGCAACCGTGCTGTGCTACCTGGCCCTGCTGCCGCTGCTGCGCAAGTTTGGCGTTCAGCTATGAATTTGATAGCTGTCCGCGCCGTCAGGACGGCCTGAAAGCCTTAAAAGACTTTCAATCCCTCAATCGACCTTGGCGCCTGACGCTTTCACCACGCGCTCGTAGCGCGCCCGCTCGCGCTGCATGAAGGCGCCGAATTCCTCCGGCGTGCTCGGCACCGGCTCGGCCATCAGGGCGGCGAAGCGGGTGTGCGTTTCTGGCGCCTTGAGTGCGGCCACGAAAGCCTGGTTGAGTTTGGCGATCACGTCCTTCGGTGTGGCCGCCGGCGCCACCAGGCCCCACCAGGTGTCGATGGCAAAACCCTTGAGCGTTTCGGCCATCGGTGGTACCTCGGGCAGGGCCGGCGCGCGTTGCAGCGTGGTGACGGCAATCGCCTTGAGCTTGCCGCTGCGGATGTTGGGCGCGGCGCTGGCCAGGTTGTCGATGTTGAAGTCCACCTGGCCGCTGAGCAGCGCCAGCTGCGCCGGGTTGGCGCCGTTGTAGGGGATGTGCACGGCAAAGATGCCGGCCTGCGCCTTGAACATCTCGCCCGCCAGATGGCCGGCGCTGCCGTTGCCGCCGGAGCCGTAGTTGAGCTTGCCCGGGTTGGCCTTGGCATAAGCGATCAGGTCGCGCAGGTTGTTGATGTGCAGCCGTTTGGCGGAGTCGGCGTTCATCACCAGCACGTTCGGCACACGCAGCATCTGCGTGATGGGTGCGAAGTCGGTCGCCGCGTTGTAGGGCATGCGGCTGTAGAGCCAGGGATTCACCGCATGGGTGGCGGTGGCGGCGATGCCGATGGTCAGGCCATCCGGCGCCGCTTTGGCCACCGCATCGGCACCGATGTTGCCGCCGGCGCCGGGCCGGTTCTCGATGATGACGGTGCCCAGGGTGTCCTTCACGCGTTCGGCCAGGGCACGCGCCGTGATGTCGATCGGCCCGCCGGCGGCGTAGGGCACGATCAGGCGGATCGGCTTGGTCTGTGCCAGGCTGGCGCCAGCGAACGGGGCCAGTGCGGCGCCAAGAAGAAGGGGTCTGCGTTTCATTGGCATGCTCCTAAGAGGGTGAACATCCGGGGGGCTCAGTCGTGGAGTTTGTGGCTACGGCCGCTGCCATGCAGCTTAACTTGGCTGCGCCGCAAGCATGGCGCTACGCGCCATGCTTGTCTGCCTCGCTTGTGAAGGAGTCGGCGAAGAACTCGTCTTCCGGCAAACCGGCCTGTGCCGTGTAGTCGCGTCGCGCCGAGTCCACCACGATCGGGGCGCCGCAGGCATAAACCTGGTGGCCCGACAGGTCGGGCAGGTCCTGCAGCACGGCCTGGTGCACGAAGCCGGTGCGGCCGTGCCAGTGGTCTTCCGGCAGGGCGTTGGAGACCACCGGGACGTAGCTGAGGTTGGGCATCTCGGCGGCCTTCTGCACCACCCAGTCGTGCATGTAAAGGTCGGCCGGACGGCGGCCGCCCCAGTAGAGCGTGACCGGGCGGGTGATGCCCTGGTGCTGCATGTGCTCCAGGATGGCCTTGATCGGCGCGAAGCCGGTGCCCGAGGCCAGCAGCACAATGGGTTTGGCCGAGTCCTCGCGCAGGAAGAAGCTGCCGTACGGCCCTTCGATGCGCAGGATTTCCTTTTCCTTCATGGCGCCGAACACGTGGTCGGTGAACTTGCCACCCGGCATATGGCGGATGTGCAGCTCGATGCTGGGGCCGACTGGCGGCGTGGCCTCCTTGGCCGCGGCCAGGGTGTGCGGTGCGTTGGCCATGGAGTAGCTGCGCCGCGCGCCGTCGCGCAGCAGGAACTCCACGTACTGGCCGGCATGGAAGGCAAAGCTGTCGTTGGCCGGCAGCTGCAGCCGCACGACCATCACGTCGTCCGATTTCTTTTCCAACTGGTTCACGCGCACCGGCATCTTGCGCACCGGGTAGGCGCCTTCTTCGGTCACCTGGCGCGACTCCAGCACCACATTGCTTTGCGGCACGGCGCAGCAGGTCAGCACCAGGCCGGCGGCTTCTTCGGCCGCGCTCAGGGCTTTGTCCTGGTGCGGGCCGTGCACCACGCTGCCGGAGAGCTTCTTGCACTTGCAGGAGCCGCAGGCGCCGTCCTTGCAGCCGTAGGGCAGGCCGACCCCTGAGCGGATGGCGGCGGCCAGGATGGCTTCGCCAGCGCTGGTGCTGAAGGCGCGGCCGCTGGGTTGCACGGTCACCTGGAAGCTGGTGGGGTCACTGCTCGACATCTTTTCGTTATCCTTGAACCATCAGATTGCAAAGGTTGGAATTTTGCCCTCAAACCAAAGCCCCCTCGGCGCGCTGCCAGCGCGCTTTCGCCGCGAGCGTGTGCTCATCGTCGGCTGTGGCGATGTCGGCCTGCGTGCGGCACGCCAATTGCAGGGCCGGGTGCGTCTGCTGGCGCTGACGTCCTCACCGTCGCGCCAGGCCGAGCTGCGTGCACGCGGCATCACGCCGCTGGCCGGCAACCTCGACCAGCCGGCCACGCTGCAACGCCTGGCTGGTTTGGCCACGCGTGTGCTGCACCTGGCGCCACCGCCTTCCGAGGGCTGGGGTGACCCGCGCACCCAGGCCTTGCTGCACGTGTTGCGGCAACGGTCACTGCCCGGCGCGCTGGTTTATGGTTCAACCAGCGGTGTGTACGGCGATTGCGCAGGGGCGTGGGTGGCGGAAACCCGCTTGCCCCAAGCCCGTACACCACGCGGCCAGCGGCGTGTTGTTGCCGAGCGGGCGGCACGTTTTTTCGGCCGCAGTGCCGGCACCCGCACCAGCCTGCTGCGTATTCCCGGCATCTACGCACCGGACCGTGAAGGCGGCACGCCGCGCGAACGCCTGCTCAAAGGCACACCGGTGCTGAAGGCGGAGGATGACGTCTACACCAACCACATCCATGCCGACGATCTGGCGCGCGCCTGCGTGGCCGCGCTGTGGCGTGGTGCACCGCAGCGCGTCTACAACGTCAACGACGACACGGTGCTGAAGATGGGTGATTATTTCGATCTCGCGGCCGACCTCTACGGCCTGCCGCACCCACCGCGCGTGCCGCGCACGACCGCGCAGGACAAGCTGCCGCTGATGCTGCTGAGTTTCATGAGCGAATCTCGTCGCATGGACAACACGCGGCTCAAGCGCGAACTGCGGGTGACACTGCATTACCCGACGGTGCGTGAGGGTTTGCTGGCAGCCGAGTGAAAAGGGAACGTGCCGGTTCGCGAAGGGAACAGGCATTGGAAAATCAAGAAGTGGTGTCCGGGGCCGGAATCGAAACCCGCGCAGGCAGTGCGCTTCACATGCCGCCTTGGGCGTGCCGGTTCGTGAGTGCCGACGAACGGGTTGTTCAAGGAGGTGGTGCCCGGGGCCGGAATCGAACCGGCACGCCTTGCGGCGGGGGATTTTGAGTCCCCTGCGTCTACCAATTTCACCACCCGGGCAGGGAGGAAGGCAAGACCGAAATTATGGCACAGTGTGGGCATGAAGTATCCGACCATTGAAGACGCCATCGGCAAGACCCCCCTGGTGGCACTGCAACGCATTGGTGCTGCCGAGAACGCGGCGCGCGGCAACGTGATTCTGGGCAAGCTCGAAGGCAACAACCCGGCGGGCTCGGTCAAGGACCGGCCGGCGGTGTCCATGATCAAGCGCGCCGAGGAGCGTGGCGACATCAAGCTCGGCGACACCCTGATCGAGGCGACTTCCGGCAACACCGGCATTGCCCTGGCGATGGCGGCGGCCATCAAGGGCTACCGCATGGTGTTGATCATGCCGGAGGACCTGTCGGTCGAGCGCGCCCAGACCATGAAGGCCTTCGGCGCCGAGCTGATCCTGACGCCGAAGTCCGGCGGCATGGAGTACGCGCGCGACCTGGCCACGCAGATGGAGCAAAGCGGCAAGGGGCGGGTGCTGGACCAGTTCGCCAACGCTGACAACCCGCGCATCCATTACGAGACCACCGGCCCCGAGCTGTGGGAGCAGACCGGCGGGCGCATCACGCATTTCGTCAGCGCCATGGGCACCACCGGCACCATCACCGGCGTGGCGCGCTTCCTGAAGGAAAAGAATCCCAAGATCCGGATCATCGGCGCGCAGCCGAGCGAAGGCTCGCGTATTCCCGGCATCCGCAAGTGGCCGCAGGAATACCTGCCCAAGATCTACGAACCCAGCCTGGTCGATGAACTGGTCAACGTCAGCCAGTCCGATGCCGAGGAGATGTGCCGCCGTCTGGCACGCGAGGAAGGCATTTTTGCCGGCATCTCGGCGGCCGGTGCCTGCTGGGTGGCACAGGAAATTGCCAAGCGCGAAGAGAACGCAACCATCGTGTTTGTCGTCTGCGACCGCGGCGACCGTTACTTGTCCACCGGGGTCTTTCCCGCTTGATTGCCACGCTGCGTCATGACGCATGAATTCCGTTTCTGCCCCAACTGCGCCACACCGCTGGCGTCGATGGTGCAGTTGGAGGATGGCGGCGAGAAGGCGCGGCTGCGTTGCGCAGTCTGCGGATTTACGCATTGGAACAACCCCACCCCGGTGCTGGCGGCGGTGGTCGAATACCGCGGGCAGATCCTGCTGGCACGCAATGCCGCCTGGAGCGGCAAGATGTACGCCCTCATCACCGGTTTCATGGAGGCCGGCGAGACGCCGCAGGACGGTATCGCGCGCGAGATCCGCGAGGAAACCAGCCTGGAGCCACTTGAACTCAACCTGATCGGCGTTTACGACTTCCAGCGCATGAACCAGGTCATCGTGGCCTATCACGCCCGCTGCGAAGGCGAGGTCAGTCTGTCCCCCGAGCTGGTGGATTACCGGCTGTTCTCGCTCGAGACGGTCAAATGCTGGCCCGGTGGCACAGGCTCGGCCCTGGCCGACTGGTTGCGGTCGCGCGGTCATACGCCGCAGTTTTTCGACTGGTCCCACGGGTAAGTCACAGGTCGGGCGGCTGCCCGATGCCCGTACACTCGCGGCAGATGGCTCTCGGGCTGATTCGGTGCCGGCATTGGGCGATGTCGGAGGCAGTCGAAAAAGGATTCTCTGATGACGGGCTTTCAAGGATTGGTGTTCGTCGAGCACGACGACAAGCTGGTGGCGCAAGTCCAGGCTGGGGTCGATCGACCGTCACTGGATGAGCAGACCTTGCGGACCCTGCTGAACCAGGCCGGTTATGGCCACTGGTTTTTGCTGGAGGCTGCCTTGGCAACGCTGGTGGCGCGCTACAACACGGTGCCCACCGAGTTCGAGGTGACGGTGGCCGAGCGACGCGATGGCAGTTTCATGCTGGATATCGCCCAGGATGCCTCCTGTGCTTGGGTCAATGTGGTGCCTGCCCATGGCGGCAAGGCCTTGGCGCGTGATGACATTGCACGGGCACTGGAAGACGCGGGGGTGATCTTCGGCATTGACGAGGCTGCGTTTCAGCTGGTGTGCAATGCGACTGAACCTGCCCGTGTGCTGGTTGCCACGGGTATGGCGCCAGTGCACGGTGAAGACGCCCAGTTCAAGAAGCTGATTGACTTGGCCCGCGATCGTGCGCCCAAAGTGAATGCGCAGGGCCTGATTGATTTTCGTGAGCACGGCGACATCCCGTCCGTGGAGCCCGGCACGGCCCTGATGCAGCGTGTCCCGGCCACAATGGGGGTCGAGGGCCGCGATGTGCGCGGCACGACGCTGCCAGCCACGCCTGGCCACGACCATTCCTTTGCTGACAAGCTCGGTGGCGTTTCCCAGGCAAGCGATGACCCCAATGTGCTGGTCGCAGCAATCAAGGGACAGCCGGTGTATGTCGACCACGGTGTGATGGTGGAGCAGGTTCTGGCGCTCGGCAACGTCGACATGGACTGCGGCAACATCACTTACGATGGTTCAGCGCGGATCGAGGGTGACGTCCTGTCGGGCATGAAGGTCCATGTCACCGGTGATATCACGGTGACGGGTACGGTCGAAGGAGGTGAACTGGAGGCCGGCGGTAACGTTGTGGTGGGCGCCGGCATCATCGCGCATGCCAAGGTGCGGGCTTCCGGTTCGGTGGCAGCGCGTTTTGTCGAAAATTCTCAGATCCATGCCGGTACGGTGATCGCGATTGACGACATGGTCCTGCAAAGCGAGTTGCAGGCCCTCAACCAGATTCTGATCGGCGTGAAGTCGCCGCAACGCGGGCGGCTGGTGGGTGGTTCGGCCCGCAGCATGATGTTGATTCAAACGCCTTTGCTCGGCGCGGAGTCCAGTGGTGTCACCAGTGTGCAGGTGGGCGTCAATCCTGTGTTGGAAGCGCGCTACCAGGAGCTGGAGCAGATCATCGAGAAACAGAGCGCTGATCAGGAGAACCTGAAAAAGGTGGTCAAGCACCTGATGCAGCATGGTGACCCAAAAGGGATATTGCCGCGCGCCAAAGCCTCTTGGCAGCATGCCGTCCAGCTGTGGGCCCATTCCATCAAGGAGAAGGACGAACTGGAGCAGCAGCTGGCGCTGGTGCGCGATGCACGGGTAGCGATTGATCTGGGTGTGGCGGGGACGGTGGACCTGATGTTCGGCAAACACACGAGGCGCTTGCAGCGCAACTTTGACGCCGGGGTGTTTTCGGTGGACGAAGCCGGCCACATCGTCTTTACCGGCAAAGGTTCCGAGCCTGTCGTGGTGCACTGAACTTGGGTCAGAAATTGCTTAAAATTAAAGCAATTGAAGGAATTGTGATGAACTTTGACAGAGAACTCGATACCCGCGGCCTGAACTGCCCCCTGCCCATCCTCAAGGCGAAGAAGGCACTGGCCGAAATGCAGAGCGGCCAGATCCTCAAGGTGGTCGCCACCGATGCGGGTTCGGTGCGCGACTTCGTGGCGTTCGCCAAGCAGACTGGCAATGACCTGGTTGAGCAAGCCACCGAAGGCCAGGACTACATCCACGTCCTGCGCCGCCGCTGATGCCGGCGCGCTGACTCAGACCATCAGCGCCCGCAGGTAATCGCGGAAATGCTGGCCGACTTCCGGGTGGGCCAGAGCCAGTTCCACGGTTGCCTCCAGAAATCCTTCCTTGCTGCCGCAGTCGTAGCGCTTGCCCTGGTACTGGTAGGCGTGCACGGCTTCGCTGGCCAGCAGGCCGGCAATGCCATCCGTCAACTGGATCTCGCCGCCAGCACCGCGTGGCTGACGGCGGATCTGCTCGAACACCGCGGGGGTGAGGACGTAACGGCCGGCCACCGCCATGCGTGACGGTGCCTGCTCGGGCGCCGGTTTCTCGACGATCTGACGGACTTTGAGCAGGCGTTCACCGTCGGCGGTGCCGGCCACGATGCCGTAGCGCCGCACGTGTTCCTGCGGCACCTCCTGCACGGCGATCACCGAATTGCCCAGACGTTCAAAGGTGTTGACCATTTGTGCCAGCACCGGTTGCCCACCGGTCGGTCCGATCATCAGGTCGTCGGCCAGCAGCACGGCAAAGGGTGCGCCTTCGGTCAGGTGTTCGGCACACAGCACCGCATGGCCCAGACCGAGTGCGCGCGGCTGGCGCACATAGGAGCACAGCATGTCCTCCGGCTGGACCGAGCGCACCAGGTCGAGAAGGGCTTGCTTGCCGGCCTGTTCCAGTTCGTTTTCCAACTCGTAGGCGGTGTCGAAGTGGTCTTCGATGGCGCGCTTGTTGCGCCCGGTCACGAACACCATGTGGCGAATGCCCGCTGCATACGCTTCTTCCACGGCGTACTGGATCAGCGGCTTGTCCACCACCGGCAGCATTTCTTTCGGCGCCGCCTTGGTGGCCGGCAGGAAGCGGGTGCCCAGACCGGCCACAGGAAAGACGGCGGTTTTGACTTTGTTGTTCATGCGCGCAGCTCTCTCAACATGTGGTGACTTCATTGGGGGAACGCCGTGGCACCGGCTTTGCCGGGCCACTGGCGTGGCCCCCTTGAGGGGGAGGCGGCGATAGCCGACACAGGGGTGTTACTTTAATCGGCCGAGCTGCTCTTTGACTTTTTCCAGGGTGGCCGTGAAGTCGGCGACACGCTTCTTTTCCTGTTCGATCACGGCGGGCGGCGCCTTGGCAACGAAGGCCTCGTTGCCGAGTTTGCCGTTGGCCTTGGTGATCTCGGCCTGCAGGCGCTCGGCCTCCTTGCCCAGTCGCACCTTCTCGGCTGCGACATCCACTTCCATGTGCAGGCAGACGCGGGCTTCGCCCACCACTGCCACCGGGGCCGCTTGCGCCGCGGCAACCCAGGCAGCCTCGTCATTGAACACCTTGACTTCGCTCAGTTTGGCCAGTGCCTGCAGCACCGGGGCAGACTGCTGGAGGAAGGCTGCTTCGGCGGTGTTGCTGGCGACGGCATACAGCGGCAGGCGGGTGGCGGGGGACACCTTCATCTCGCCGCGCAGGTTGCGGCAGGCATCCACCAGTTGCTTGAGCTTGGCGATTTGGGCCATGGCCGCCGTGTCAATGCGCTCGGGCTGGCTCACCGGGTAGGCGGCGATGCTGACCGACTCACCACTGCGACCGGCGACCGGCGCCACTTTCTGCCACAGCTCTTCGGTGATGAAGGGAATCAGTGGGTGGGCCAGGCGTTGGATGGTTTCCAGCGTGCGGATCAGGGTGCGGCGCGTGCCGCGCTGCTGCGCCTCGTTGCCGGTGCTGATCTGTACCTTGGCGATTTCCAGGTACCAGTCGCAGAACTCATTCCAGACGAAGTCGTAGATCGCGTTGGCGACGTTGTCCAGGCGGTAGTCGGCAAAACCCTGGGCCACGTCAGCCTCGACCTGCTGCAGCAGCGAAACGATCCAGCGGTCGGCGGCGCTGAACTCCAGGTAGCCGCCCGGCAGGCATTCGCCGGCGCCGTGTTCCTTCAGGCCGCAGTCGTAACCCTCGCAGTTCATCAGCACGAAACGCGTGGCGTTCCACAGCTTGTTGCAGAAGTTGCGGTAACCCTCGCAGCGCTTGCTGTCGAAATTGATGTTGCGGCCCAGCGATGCCAGCGAGGCGAAGGTGAAGCGCAGCGCGTCGGCACCAAAGGCCGGAATGCCGTTGGGGAATTCCTTCTCCGTGTTCTTGCGCACCTGGGGTGCGGTCTCGGGTTTGCGCAGGCCGACGACGCGCTTGTCGAGCAGCGGGGCCAGTGCGATGCCGTCGATCAGGTCCACCGGGTCCAGCACATTGCCCTCGGACTTGCTCATCTTCTGGCCCTGGGCGTCGCGCACCAGGCCGTGGATGTAGACATGCTTGAACGGCACCTTGCCGGTGAAATGGGTCGTCATCATGATCATGCGGGCGACCCAGAAGAAGATGATGTCGTAGCCGGTGACCAGTACGCTGGAGGGCAGGTAGAGGTCGAAGTCCTGCGTCTTCTCCGGCCAGCCCATGGTGGAGAAGGGGACCAGTGCCGAGGAGTACCAGGTGTCGAGCACGTCCTCGTCGCGCGTGAGCTTCTTGCCGGGGGCCTTGGCCTGCGCTTCGGCTTCGTTGCGCGCCACGATCACGTTGCCGTCTTCGTCATACCAGGCCGGGATCTGGTGGCCCCACCAGAGCTGGCGCGAGATGCACCAGTCCTGGATGTTGTTCATCCACTGGTTGTAGGTGTTGACCCAGTTCTCCGGCACAAACTTCACCGCGCCGCTGTCCACCGCATCGATGGCCTTTTGCGCAATGCTCTTGCCGGTCGGGTCGCCCTTGCCAACTTGGCTCATGGCGACGAACCACTGGTCGGTCAGCATGGGCTCCACGATCTGGCCGGTGCGGGTGCAGATGGGCACCATGAGCTTGTGCTTCTTGGTTTCCACCAGCGCGCCGATGGCTTCCAGGTCCTTGACGATGGCCTTGCGTGCCACGAAGCGGTCCAGGCCGCGGTATTTCTCCGGCGCGTTGTCGTTGACGGTGGCCTGCAGCGTCAGCACGCAGATCAGCTCCAGCTTGTGACGCTGGCCGACCTGGTAGTCGTTGGGGTCATGGGCCGGCGTGACCTTGACCACACCGGTGCCGAATTCCTTGTCCACGTAGGCGTCAGCAATCACCGGGATCTGACGGCCCACCAGGGGCAGCGTCACCATCTTGCCGATCAGATGCTTGTAGCGATCATCCTCGGGGTGGACCATCACGGCCACGTCGCCCAGCATGGTCTCGGGACGGGTGGTGGCCACGGTCAGCGAACCGGATCCGTCGGCCAAGGGGTAGGCGATGTGCCAGAGCGAACCGTCCTTCTCCTCGCTTTCCACTTCGAGGTCGGACACGGCCGACTGCAGCACCGGGTCCCAGTTCACCAGGCGTTTGCCTCGGTAGATCAGGCCCTGCTCGTAGAGCTGGACGAAGGTTTCGGTGACGACCTTGGACAGCTTGTCGTCCATGGTGAAGTACTCGCGCTTCCAGTCCACGCTGTCGCCCATGCGGCGCATCTGGGTGGTGATGGTGTTGCCGGACTGCTCCTTCCACTCCCAGACACGGGCCACGAAGTTCTTGCGCCCCAGGTCGTGGCGGCTGATCTTCTGTTCCTGCAGCTGGCGCTCCACCACGATCTGCGTGGCGATGCCAGCGTGGTCGGTGCCCGGCACCCAGACGGTGTTGGCGCCCGCCATGCGGTGGTAGCGTGTGAGCGAGTCCATGATGGTCTGGTTGAAGGCGTGGCCCATGTGCAGCGTGCCCGTCACATTGGGCGGTGGCAGCTGGATGGCGAACGAAGGGGCGCCGTCCTTTGGGGTGCCGGTGCCGCGGTAGCCGGCGGCGGCGTAACCGCGGCGTTCCCATTCGGGGCCCCAGTGCGCCTCAAGGGCGGCCGGTTCGAAGGATTTGGACAGGCTGTTGAGGCCGGGCTGCTGGACGGTATCGCTCATGGAGATGGCTCGGATCGGAAAAAGCGGCACCCTGCAATGCGATTCAGGGTGCCATGGCGCCCCAAGTGTGGCAGGGCGAGGAGATGGGCAATTTTATGCGATCGACCGGCTTGGCCCGCCGGTACCTGTGCCCTGTGTCACCGGCCGGCATGACGCCGCAGGACCGGCATGGTCAGGGCGGCAGCGGCCGCCAGGCCCGCCAGCGCCAGACCGGCCCCGACGATGGCCGGCACCAGCCCCGCCTGGTTGACCAGCGCGCCGGCGGCCACCCCCGACACGGCCGGCAGCACCTGCGAGGTGATGGCGTACATCGACATGACCCGCCCGCGCAGGGCCTCGGGGGCTTGCGTCTGGATGCCGGCCACCACCAGGCTGATGACCATGCCGCCCAGCATGCCGACGCAGGCCAGGGCCAGGGCCGACAACAGCGGCGACGCAATAGCGCCCAGCAGGGCAAAGATGAGGCCGCCCAGCGCCACGCCGCCCAGGATGGTGCGGCCATGGTGCAGGCGCCGGGCCAGCACCAGCGCCAGCACGCCGCCGATGATCAGGCTGATGGCCAGCAGCCCCAGGTAGGCACCCCGTTGCGCTTCCGTCAGGCCGAGCTGCTGACGTGCCAGTTTCGGCAGCAGGATCTGCAGGGGCCCGGTCATGGCGTAGCCGATCACTGCGGCCAGCATCAGCTGGCGCAGCAGCGGCGCGGACCCGACGGTACGGAAACCCTCGGCGATATCGGCCCACACCGACTGCGACGACGGCACAGGGTTGGCGTGGGTGCGCAGGCGCAGCAGCAGTGCCGACGACAACCCGAAACCCAGCGCCGCCGTGGCCAGCACGGCAGGCCAGGCATGGGCACTGCGGATCAGGCCGATCAGCAGCGGGGCCAGGCCGAAGCCCAGCAGCACCTGCAGGTTGAAGACGATGGTCAGTGGCCGCAGTTCGCTGGCCGAGGCGAGCTGGCCGAGTGCCGTCAGGCGTGCCGGGCCGACAAAGGACCAGGCCAGGCCACCGGCGAAAGCACCCGTGAGTACCCAGGCCGCCCGCTGGCCGGCGGCAGCACCGGTGTCCGCCCACCAGAGACAGGCCAGGCCCAGCAGGAACAGGGCCTGGGCTCCGTGGATCACGCGCCCCGGTGCCATGCGGTCGCACAGCACGCCGCCGAACCAGCCGAAGACGATCGAACTGCCGAAGGCCAGGCCAAAGCCGAGCCCGGACAGCAGGTCCGACCCCACCGCCTCCTGCAGGTAGAGGATGACGGTGTAGTTGAACATGTGCCCGGCGGTGAAGGCCAGCAGGCACGACAGCAGGAATGGAATGTGCCGGCGCATCAGCTCACTTCGCGCTGCCGGGCTGCAGCTGGATCAATGTCGGCTGAGCATCCTCGATGTGCCAGGACGGAAAGCTGGCGCTGGAGAGGAAGACGCGGCCGTCCTTGCCAAACTCGACATCGCGCGTGAAGGTGGCCTTCCGCGGCAGCGGGTAGAAGCGCCAGGTGCCGCTGGCGATGTCCAGGCACTGCGCCGAGTCGGAATTGGTGCCTGTGACCCAGACCTGGTGGCGCTGGCGGTCCACGTTCAGGGCATAGGGGGTGTCGCTGCCCTTGGGCAGCACCGGCATGTCAAAGGTAGTGAATTTGCCGCTGGCCGGCTCGTAGCGCAGGATGGCCGATTCGTTGAACATGGCGATCCAGAGGTTGCCGTCGCGGTCGCTGCGCAGCCGGCGTGGTCCGTGCAGCGGGGTGGGAATCATGGTGACTTTGCCGCTGGCCGGGTCGATGGAGGCGATCTCGTCGGTGTGCAGGCGTGCGATCCAGACGGTGCCGTCGGGTGTGATGTCGATGCCGTAGGGCAGCGGCACGCCGGTGGAGACGTGGTCGATCTTGACCCAGTTGGTGATGGGCAGGCCCCAGCCGATGAGCTTGAAGAAGAAGGGCGTCAGCTTGACGGTGAGCTTCTCCATGACGCTGCGAAACGGCAGGTCGTAGGTGGTGAACTTGGCCGTGGCGCGGTCGAACATGGCGACCTGATTGGACAGCGCCAGCGTGAACCAGACGCGGTCCTGGGCATCGATGCGCACGGTGTGCGGGTAGAAACCGCTGTCCATCTCGTGCGTCTTGAAGGTTTTGTTCACAGGGTCGAACTCGATCAGTCGGCGCTGGTAGGACGGCGTGATGAAGACGTGGCCGTCCTTGCGCGACTCGGCCAGCGAATGGATGCCCTGGTAGGTCTCGTGTTTCGGGAAGTCACGCAGCCGGCCGGCCAGCAGGCCACCGAGCTGGTCACCGGCCACGGGCGGGATCTTGTAGACCGTATAGGCGCCGGTGTCGGGGTTCACCTCGTACAGCCGGTCCTGCAGGTTGTCGCCGATGTAGACAAAACCGTTGCTGTGCATCAGGAAGTCATGCATCTGTGAAAAGCGGTCGCCCAGCGGCAACTCCGTGATCTGCGCCCCTGCCAGATGCTCGCGCCATGGTGTGGACGCCGGTACCAGCTCCGGGTGGGCCGCAATGTTCTTCCAGTGTTTCTCCAGCAGCGCGGGCAATTCCTTTTGCGCTTCGCTCGACAGGCGCGAGCCATAACGCACCATGCGCTTGATCGTTATTTCCCATTCTTCGGCACTGCGCTCGCGGTGCAGGAAGGCCGAACCCTGCTGATGGCAGAAGCCGCAATGCAGCAGGAACTCCTTGCGGATCGCGGTATCCGGCACGGCTTTTTCCAGCGTCGCCGTCCAGGCGTTGGAGGGGCGCTGCTGGGCCAGTGCTGCGACATCCTTCTCGGCCTTCAGCGTCAGCACCGGGTTGGCGGCCAAGTCTTTCGACGACAGCTTCAAGTCCTGGTAACCCGGCTTGCGCAAGCGCAGCTCGAAGGCGCTCCGCGTGTCTGCCAGCGTGGCCTGGCCTTGTGCATCGGTGAAGCGGGTGCGCTCGAAAGCGCCCTGCTGCAGTTTGCCGGAGGCCGGGTAGCCGTTGTCCGAATCGTCGATGCGTGCCGGCGGCTGTGGTGCCTGCGTCACCATGACCAGGCTGGCGGCCCGGCCATCTTCGGTCTGGACCTTGAGCGTCAGGGCCTGGGCGTTCATTCCTGCCAGTGTCAGCAGGCCCGTCATGGCAGCGATCAGGGCCGCCCGCGGTACGTTGTGTGCCAAGCATGGTTTCATGTCAGTCTCCTCCTTGTTGGTGTTGTGTTCTCATTTCGCCTTGCAGACGGCGCCGCATGAGAGCGGCATACAGGTTGGGCCAGCAGCGCGACAGCCACCAGGCCAGGCGCGCGGTGGCACTGAAAAGCAGCAGCGTTTTTCCATGCGAGGCGGCCTGGAGAATGGCTTGGGCTACTTCGTCCGGCGTGGCCTGACGGCCGGTCGTCAGGCGGGAATGGCCTGCGGGTCGACCGTCGCCACCCAGTGCGGCCTGGTCGATGCCGGTGTCGATGAACGAGGGGCAGACCAGCAGCACGCCGACACCGTCGTCGGCCAGTTCGGCGCGCAGGCTGTCGAAAAATCCATGCAGCGCATGTTTGCTCGCGGCGTAGCCGGTACGGCCGATCAGCGGGGAAAAACCGGCGACGCTGGAGATCGTGATGACGAGGCCGCGCGCGGCGCGCAGATCGGCCAGGGCGGCGTGCGTGCAATGCACGGCACCGAAAAAATTGACGTCCATGACGCGGCGGATCACGTCGAGGCGTGTGGCAGCGAAGGCGCTGCGGTGGGCGATGCCGGCGTTGTTGACGAGGACGTCGATGCCGCCCCAGCGGGCATGGACGGCCTGCATGGCTGCGGCGCAGGCAGCTGCGTCGGTGACGTCGCAAAGTTGGGTGTGGATCTCGCCGCCTTGTGCTGCCAGCTCGTGTGCCAGGGTTTGCAGGCCGTTCGCATCGCGGTCCAAGGCGGCGACACGGGCGCCCGCCTCACTGAAGCGCAGGCACAGGCTGCGGCCGAGCCCGCCGGCAGCACCGGTGACGACCACCGTCTTGCCCCTGAAACTGCGCTGCGTCATGGGCGTGGCGCCTGGCGGCTCTGGGCGGCCCGGGCCTGGCGGTAGATCTCGAACACCTCGGCCGATGTGTAGCGTGGTGTGTAGCCGAACACGGTTTTCAGGCGCGTGTTGAGCAGCACCGGCCGGTAGCGCAGGAAGTCCAGCTGCTCCGGCCCGTACTGGGTCAGGCCCAAGGGCTTGAGCAGGGCCAACGCGCCCTGCAGCAGCCAGGCTGGCAGCACCAGGCGGCGCTTGCCCAGGCGGGCCGCGATCTCGCGCAGGGTCAGGGCGCCATCACCTGCCACGTTGTAGATGCCGGCTGGGCCGTCGCCAATGGCGCGCAGGATGATGGCCACCACGTCCTGGTCCCAGATGAAGACAAAGGGGCTCTCGGAGCCGGCAATCGCCAGCAGGCGGGGCTTTTCGAACAGGTCGGTGATCTGGTTGCGCACGGTGGCGCCCAGGATGGTGCCGATGCGCAGCACCACCTGCTCCAGTGTCGGATGGCGGGCGCGGTAGTCGGCCAGCATTTCCTCCACCAGCCGTTTGTGGTGTGCGTAGGCGAAGACTTCGTTGCCGCGCAGGGGCATGTCCTCGGTCAGCCAGGCCGGGTTGTCGGCGTGGTAGCCATAGGCGGCGCCGCTGGAGGAGACGATGATGCGCCGTACGCCGTGCTGAACGCAGGCCTGCAGCACATTGCGGGTGCCGTTCACGTCCACGTCGTATTCGAGTTCACGGTGGCTCTTGCGTCCGGGGGTGACGATGGCGGCCAGATGCACCACCGTATCAATGCGGTGACGGCTCATCAGCTCATGCAACGCCGGGGCACGGATGTCACCCATCTCGTACGTGACGCCGGGCAGCGCCTGTGCTGGCGCGCGCAGGTCGTGGGCCACCAGTACAGCAGGCCGCTGCGAGGCGGGCAACTGCGCCAGACGCTCCAGCACCTGGCGCCCCAGGTAGCCGCCGGCCCCGGTGACCAGGATGCGGTGCCCGCTCATGATGTGGCTCCGTCAGGCGCGCGGTTTTTCCAGAATGTGGCGAGTGTCATGCCGGCCACGATGTGCCAGATGCCCCACCAGGCGGTGACGATGGCCATGCCGCCGAGGCCATTGAAGAAGTTGAAGATCAGGATCAGGCCCAGCCCGGAATTCTGGATGCCCATCTCGAAGGTGATGGCACGACGATCGCGCTCCGGCAGTCCTACCGCCGTTGCCAGGCTGTAGCCCGTCACCAGCGCCAGCAGGTTGTGGATGAACACCACCAGCAGCACGAACTGGATGTAGGCCAGGAAGTGCTTGAAGTTGGCCGCCAGCGCGCCGACGATGAAACCCACCAACACCAGCAGCGAGAGGATCTTCATCGGTTTCTGGATGCGTTGCGCGAAAGCCGGGTAGCGGCGCGCCACCCACATGCCCAACACCAGCGGCACGCCCAGCAGCAGCACGATGACTTCCAGCATTTCCCACGGGCTCATGGCCACCTGCTTCATCAGACCGCTGGTGACGGGGCTGAGGTTGCCCCAGAACGCGAAGTTCAGCGGCGTCATGACCAGGGCCACCGCCGTGGACAAGGCGCTCACGCTGACCGAGAGCGCGGTGTTGCCCTTCGAGTAATGCACCAGGAAGTTGGAGATGTGGCCGGCCGGGCAGGACGAGACCAGGATCATGCCGAGTGCGATGCTGGGGAGGGGGTTGAGGAGCCAGACCAGCACATAGGTCATGGCCGGAAACAGGATGTGATGGCCGAACAGGCCCAGTGCCAGTGCCTTGGGTGTTTTCAGTGCGGCCTTGAAGTCGTCGACTTTCAGCTCCAGCGCCACGCCGAACATCACCAGCCCCAGCACGGTGTTCAGCAGGGTCAGGGTCTGCGGGTTGAAGCTCAGCTGCACCTGGTCAATGGGCGCCATGATGTGTCTCCTCGTTTTGGTAGGCTCAAGGGCCCATCCGCGACGGCTGCCCCGATCTTTTTTTACGTGCCGAAACTTTAGGGCAAACTCGCGCTGCCGTCCCGCACCATTCGGGACAGGCAGCCATCAATTCGGGACAGGCAGCCATCGGCATCAACCGCCATGCAAGACTCATTCAGCGTTACGGCCCGGTTCACCCAGGCCATCGTCGAGGCCGCACAACGCCAGGGCGTCAGCCTGCCCGAGACCTTGCGCGAGTCCTTGACGCAGCACAGCCGGGTGCCGATGGCCCAGCAGGATGCGTTGTGGACCCTGTTCGCCGAGGCCGCCACCGACCCGCTGGCCGCGCTGCGCCTGGGCGGTGACTTGCAGGCGGGCCACCTGGACATCGTGGGCATGTTGCTGCTGAGCTGCGACACATTGGGTGACGGCCTGGAGGTGCTGACCGAGTACGCGCCGATCATTGGCGACAACGCCCGTTTCGACATCGTGACGGATGCCCATGGCGTGGTGCTGCGCTACACGCCGGATTACGCGGTCTGCCGTGCGCAGCGGGTGGAGGCGGTGCTGGCTTGTGTGATCAGCCTGGCGCGCTGGATGACAAATGGCCGCTTCCGGCCCCGTGAGGTGTATTTCATGCATGCGCCCCGCGGCGATGTGGCTGCCTACGAGGCCTTGCTCGGTTGCCCGGTCTGTTTTGAGCAGACGGCCAATGGCGTGGGCATGGAGGCTAGTGCACTTGATTGCAGCCTGATCCAGGCCGGCATGCAGTTGCATGCCCATCTGCGGTCGATTGCCGACGACATGCTGGCCTCACTGCAGCAGGGCAGCGTCTCGGCGCGGGTGCAGCAACTGATCCGTGAGCACCCCCGCTGGGGCAAGGAGCGCATCGGCGAGCAACTGGGCATGAGCGGCCGGCACCTCAACCGCAAGCTGGCCGCCGAAGCCATTTCATTCAAAGGCTTGCGCGAAGCGCTTCTGCATGAGATGGCGGTGCAGGCGCTGCGCAGCGGGCAGTCTGCCGCGGCCGTGAGCGAGAAGCTGGGCTTTTCCGACGAGAACGCCTTTGTCCGGGCCTTCCGGCGTTGGCGCGGCCAGACACCGGCGCAGTTCGCACGCGCCAGTGCCTCGGCGGCAGACCCTGCCAGCAGCGCAGGCCGCTGATCAGTCCGGCAGCTGCCGGGCGGCCTCGATGCAGGTCGCCAGCACCTCGCGGTTGCCGATCTGGTTGGCCAGCAGCAGGATCAGCCGGGCGTTCAGCAGCGCTGACTGTTCATGGCCCAGTCCGGTATGGGCGTCGAGCAATTGCTCGTAGAAAGTGTCGGCATCCTGGAAATGCAAGGTGGTCTTCATGGGATGCTCCTCAAGACTTCAGGCCAATGGCCTGTTCAATGGCCTGGATCAGGTCGGCGTCCACGCTCTCGCCGGTGGCGGCCAGATAACCGTCGGGCCGCACCAGTGCCCAGGCATGGCCGAACACATGGCAAGCGCCCTGCAGGTGACCTTGCGGGTCACGCACATGCTCGCGCGCCTGGGCGTGGCTGTCTGTGCCCATCACCTGCACGCAGCGCACCGGCGCCTGGCTGGCCAGCTGGCGCAGGCGCTGGCTGGCGGCGGCTGACATGTCGCCGAACACCAGCACCAGCAGATCGCCGTCGGCCCATTCGAGCAGGTCGTTCACCGTGCCGCGGCTGTTGTCCGCCCAGCGGAACCCCACGTTCTGCACCGACAGACCGCCGGTGCGGTCGCAGATGCGGGAGTGGGTGTAGCTGTTGGCCATGGCCATGCGGCCGGTGTTGATCAACGAGCGCGCGAACGGGTATTGGCGCGCCAGGCTGATGGCCGCACTGCGGAAGGTGCGCTCCATGCCGTCGGCCGGACGCAGGAAACGCGCTGTGCGGTTGGTCACCTGCACGTTCTGAGTGGCGGCCTCGTGTCGCTCATCGTGGTAGCTGTCCAGCAGGCTGGCCGGTGCGCGGCCCTTGAGCACGGCGGCTAGCTTCCAGGCCAGGTTGTCGGCATCGGCCACGCCGGTGTTGCCGCCACGGGCGCCGAAGGGGCTGACGATCTTGGCCGTATCGCCCATGAAGAACACGCTGCCGATACGCAAGCGGTCCAGGCACTGGCTGCGGTAGGCATAAGGGCCGACCCACACGATCTCGTAGTCGACATCGGGTCCGAATTGCTGGCGCAGGCGCTCGCGCACCACGTCCTCACGGCTCACGACTTCGGGGTCGGCATTGGGTTCCATCTGGTAGTCGATGCGCCAGACGTCGTCGGCCATCAGGTGCTGCCAGACGGCGCGGTTGCCATTGAAGGGCGCCTCGATCCAGGTGTGGCGCTCCTTGGGCGGATGGTTCTTGAAGCGCACGTCGGCAATGCACCAGCGGTCGTCGCCGCGGCGCGAGGTCATGGTAGCGCCGCACCAGCCGTGGAACGGCGTGTGCGAACCACTGGCGTCGATCACATGCACGGCTTCCAACTGGTAGCTGCCTGCCGGCGTTTCCACGGTGAGCGAGGCATAACCGTTGTGCTGTTTGAAACCGGTCACGCGCGACTTCCAGCGCATGTCCACATGGCCCAGGCCGTAAATGCGCTCGACCAGATAACCCTCGATGTAGAACTGCTGGATGTTGATGAAGGGCGGCTGGGCCGACAGGCCGAAGTTGCTCTGCTCGCGCAGGTCGAAGGAGTAGACCTCGTCCTTGCCGGCGAAGGTGCGCCCCACGCTCCACTGGATGCCTTTGGCGGCGATGCGTTCGTACACACCCAGGCGCTGGAAGATCTCCAGGGACTTTTGCGTGTAGCAGATGCCGCGCGAGGCCGCGCCCTTCACGCCCACGGTGTTGTCTTCGTCGAGCAGCACCGCCGCAATGCCCAGTTTGGCCAGGCAGCAGGCCATGGTCAGGCCGGTGATGCCAGCGCCGACGATCACCACCGGGTGACGCTGGGCCTTGCCGCTCTTGAGTTCAGGTGGCGCGACGAACGGGTATTCGGGCAGTTCGTAGCCCGACCCCTGCGTGAATTCGTAGCCATTGGTGTAGGCGGTTTCGCGGTAAGTCGTGTTCATGCTGCATGGCCTTTCTGCCCTTGGATGCGGGCGGCTACTTCGGGGCGGTCGTTCTGCTGTGGCTTGAGGGGCGCGGCCACCCTGCCGGCAGCACGGTCGCGGCGCCACTGTTCCTTGCTTGCCGTCCACTCGTTCAGGCGTGCGTGGGCGGTGGTGCTTTCCTTGAGCATCTGGAATTCGTCGGCCACCTGGGCCGAGAGTTCGAGCCGCACACCGTTGGGGTCGAAGAAATAGATGCTCTTGAAGATGTGGTGGTCGGTGACACCGATCACCTCGATGCCGTGCGACTGCAGGCGGGCTTTCATGGCCTCCAGTTCCGGCAGCGAGTTGAGCCGGAAGGCAATGTGGTTCACCCACTGGGGGGTGTTGGCGCTGGGTGCTGCGGCCTGGTCATCGCCGAGGTCGAAGAAAGCGATGAAAGAGCCGTCCTGCAGACGGAAGAAGAAGTGCGTGTAGGGACAGTACTCGCCGGTGCTGGGCACGTAGTCGCTCTGGATGATGTGGTACAGCGGCAGGCCCAGGATGTCTTCGTAGAAGTGCCGCGTTTCTTCCGCATCGCGGGCGCGGTAGGCGTAGTGGTGCAGTTGCTGGATGGGGGCAGGCGGCGGGGCCGTGGAGCCCATTTCCCGGGGGCTTGTCATGCAGTCTCCTCTCAGGTGATTCATTCACCATTACGTAATTCGTTTACTTTATCGTAACTTTTAGTCGGACTTATTCGGGAAGACCAGCGGGCTGCGCGAGGTTTTTTTGAGAATGAATCTCAATAGCAAAAAATCATAGGCAGCGGTAATTCTTTGAATTGAAAGAGCCTATTAGACCGAGGGCCCGAATCGGAATAGTCTGTGCGAGTCTTTGACACAACTTGTTCAAGGCACGCGAGACAAATCTTCAACTTTTCAAGGAGATATTCATGCCGACACTCAAAGGTTCCAAGACGGAAGGGTGCCTCAAAGAAGCCTTCGCCGGCGAATCCCAGGCGAACCGCCGTTACCTGTATTTTGCGAACAAGGCCGACGTTGAAGGCCAGAACGATGTGGCCGCGCTGTTCCGCTCCACCGCCGAAGGCGAAACCGGCCACGCCCACGGGCACCTGGAGTTTCTGGAGCAATCCGGCGACCCGGCCACCGGCCTGCCGATCGGCCCGACCCGCGACAACCTGAAGTCGGCCGTGGCGGGCGAGACCCACGAGTACACCGACATGTACCCCGGCATGGCCAAGACCGCCCGCTCGGAAGGCTTCGATGAAATCGCCGACTGGTTCGAAACCCTGGCCAAGGCCGAGCGTTCGCATGCGAACCGCTACGCCAAGGCGCTCGCAGAACTCGTCGATTGATTTTCGGCTACTGCGCGGCTGTGATCCGTCGTTGCGGGGCCTGTCGGGAAATCCTCACGTACCTTCAGGTACGTTCCGGTTTCCCGCCACCCGCTTCTTTAGCTGACAGCCGCTCGCTACGCCGCAAGGCGTAGCGGTTTTACAAAACAGCTTCGAGCAGGCGCTTTTTTGTAAATCCAAAACCATAACGAGACAAAGGACTGGCCATGGCACGCGAAGGCAACCTGGAAGCCCCGACCCGACATCCGCTGGACTGGAAAAATCCCGACTTCTACGACGAGGCCTCCTGCTTCAAGGAACTGGAACGCATCTTCGATATCTGCCACGGTTGCCGCCGTTGCGTCAGCCTGTGCGGCGCCTTCCCCACGCTGTTCGACCTGGTGGACGAGAGTTCGACCATGGAAGTCGACGGGGTCGACAAGAAAGACTACTGGCAGGTGGTGAACCAGTGCTACATGTGCGACCTGTGCTACATGACCAAGTGCCCGTACACCCCGCCGCACGAATGGAACCTGGACTTTCCGCACACCATGCTGCGCGCCAAGGCCATCAAGTTCAAAAAGGGTGAGGTCGGCATGGCCGAGCAATTCCTGGCCTCCACCGACGTGCATGGCCAGTTCGCCGGCATCCCGGTCGTGGTGCAGGTGGCCAATGCGGTCAACAAGACCCGGGCCATGCGCAGCGTGATGGAAAGCGTGGCCGGCGTGGACAAGGAGGCCTGGCTGCCTGCGCTGGCCACCCGAAAGTTCCGCTCCGGCCCGCCCAAGGCCCGGGCCACGGTGGTGAAGGACGGCGAGAAGACGCCGGGCAAGGTGGCGATCTTTGCCACCTGCTACGTCAACTACAACGAACCCGGCATCGGCCACGACCTGCTCAAGATCCTGGACCACAACGAGATCCCCTACGTGATCGTGGACAAGGAAAAATGCTGCGGCATGCCCAAGCTGGAATTGGGTGACCTCGATGCCGTGAATGCCAGCAAGGAGGCCAACATCCCGGTGCTGGCCCGCTATGCGAAAGAGGGCTACGCCATCCTGGCCGCTGTGCCGAGCTGCGCGCTGATGTTCAAGCAGGAAATCCCGCTGATGTACCCGGACGAGGCCGATGTGCAATTGGTCAAGGACGCGATGTGGGACCCGTTCGAATACCTGATGGCGCGCAAGCGCGACGGCCTGCTCAAGACCGAATTCAGCACGCCGCTGGGCAAGGTGAGTTACCAGATCCCCTGCCATGGCCGGGTGCAGAACATCGGCAAGAAGACCGAAGAGATGCTCAAGATGATCCCCGACACCACGATCAACACCATCGAACGTTGCTCGGGTCATGCCGGCACCTTCGGCGTCAAGAAGGCCTACCACCAGCAGGCCATGAAGATCGGCAAACCGGTGTTCAAAGCCATGGCCACCATGAAGGACGGCGCCAAGCCCGACTACATCAGCTCGGACTGCCCGCTCGGCGGCCACCACATCGCGCAGGGCTTTGAGGTCAACGGCCTCGGCGCGCCTGAACTACAACATCCGCTTAGCCTCGTGCGCAAGGCCTACGGCTTGAAATGAGGAAGATGGACATGCAGCTCACCGGCAAGATTACGCCCGACAGCCTGATGTCGCTGGAGGCGTACAGCAAATGGCGCAAGGAACACAAGGCAGAGGTCATGGCGCACCGCCAGTTGCGCAGCGTGCACCTGGGTGAGCACATCCACCTGCAGTTCGAGTCCGAGACCACCATCCGTTACCAGATCCAGGAGATGCTGCGCATCGAGAAAATCTTCGAGGAGGAAGGCATCCTGCAGGAGATCGAGGCCTATGCCCCGCTGGTGCCGGACGGCAGCAACTGGAAAGCCACGATGCTGATCGAGTACCCCGACATCAACGAGCGCAAGCGCGAGCTGGCGCGCCTGATCGGTGTAGAAGACCGCATGTTTGTCGAGGTCGAAGGGTATGAGCGTGTCTATGCGATTGCCGATGAAGACCTGGACCGCGAGAACGACGAGAAGACTTCCGCCGTGCATTTTGTGCGCTTCGAGTTCACGCCGGCCATGCGCGCAGCCATCCAGGCCGGGGCCAGCGTCAAGCTGGGTTGCGACCACACCCACTACCCGGCCCATGTGAGCATCGGCGCCGAAACGCTGACGTCCTTGGCGGGTGACCTGAAGTAGCTTGGCTTGCGTGGTGTCCGCCGCCCGCTGGCTCAGCGGGCCTGGCGCGTCAGTCCGTCAGTGCCGGAAAACGATGGCTTCCAGCTTGAGGGTCTGGATGGTTTTTACTGCGGCGTCGGCTTGGGCTCGTGTGGAAAACGGTCCGACCCGAACGCGGGTCAGCTGGCCCTTCTTGTTCGTCAAGCGGTCGGAAAACACCGGCAATCCCGCCCCCTCCAGCTTCTGGTGCGCGTTCGTGCCGTTGGCGGGAACGGCAAACAAGCCCACATTGATGTAGTACCCGTGCGCCAGGTCGGCTGCGGTCAGGGTGGGCAACGGTGCTGCCGCCTTCGGCGTTGACGCCTTGGCCGGCGCCTGGGGCGGGCTTGCTGGCGGCGTTTCTGCCTTGACGGGGGCCGCCGGCGCGGTCGTGGCGGCTTCCGGCTGGGTGGGCAAAGACTGGGGCGCTGCCGCGCTCAACGGTATGGCGGCTGTGGCGGGTTTTTCGCCTTCGGCCGGGGCGGTGGCTGGCGCCGGTTCGGCGGGAACGGCAACCGGCGTGGGTTCGGAGGCCCTGGATTTGGGCCACAAAGAGCAACCTGCCAGAAAGGTCGCGGCCACGATGGCCATCATGCCCAGCGTGGCGCTGCGTGTGCGCGGGGTGTTGTGCAAGAGCGTCGAGAGACAGTGCATGGGACGGGTGCTTTCTGGGTAAGGCGCAGGGTGCGCGGTTCCTCTTCGGAGGCCAGAATGGTCGCACATTTTGGCGCAAGCCAGAACAGGCGCAGAGGCAGGGCCGACAAAGGGGCCGGCGATGGGGGGCGACGGGTCGCTACCCGGCGGCAAGATGCCTTGGCCAGAGCTGCCACTCAGGGCCGGGTTCTGCTTCAAGGGTGAGGACCATGCCGCTGATGGGATGCGGCAACACCAGGCGCTGTGCATGCAGCCACAAGCGTTGCTGGCCCAGAAACTCCGCCACGGCACGATTCAACGGCCCCTTGCCATGCGTGGCATCGCCGATGATGGGGTGGGCCATGTGCTTCATGTGCCGGCGCAGCTGGTGGCGCCGGCCGGTCAGGGGCTGCAGTTCAACCAGGGCGCAACGCGTGCTGGCAAAGGTGCCGTAGGGCAAAGGCAGTTCGTAGTGCGCCAGCGTGCGGTAACGCGTCTGCGCATCCTGTACTTCCTCGCGGCCGGCGCGGGCGTCGTCGCGCATGCGTTTGAGCGGATGGTCGATCAGGCCTTCGGCGGCGGGCCAGCCGCGCACCACGGCGCGGTAGGTTTTCTGCATGGCTGCACCGGTGTCGAACTGCTGGCCAAGCAGACTGGCAATGGAGGCGTCGAGTGCGAACAACAGCACGCCACTGGTGCCCTTGTCGAGCCGGTGCGCCGGCCAGACCGGGCGGCCGAGCTGGTCGCGCAGCAACTGCAGCGCGAACTGCGTTTCTCCTGCATCAAGCCCGGTGCGGTGCACCAGCAGTCCGGGCGGTTTGTTCACGGCCACGAGATAATCGTCGTGATACAGGATTTCCAGCATGTTGTTTTTATTATCCCCCGCCAAATCGCTCGACTACGACACCCCCGCCGGCGACGTGCCGCACACGCAGCCGCTGTTCGTCAAACAGTCGGCCGAGCTGATCGGCCTGCTGCGCGAAAAGTCGCCTCAGGATATTGCCGAGCTGATGAGCCTCAGCGACGCGCTGTCGGGCCTGAACGTGGCGCGTTACCAGGCCTGGAGCCCGAAGTTCACAGCGAAAAATTCCAAGCAGGCGGTGCTGGCCTTCAATGGCGACGTCTATGAGGGGCTGGACGCCAAGACGTTGAAGGCCGACGACCTGGCCTGGGCGCAAGAGCATGTCTGCATCCTGAGCGGCCTCTATGGCGTGCTGCGGCCGCTGGACTGGATGCAGCCCTACCGGCTGGAGATGGGTACCCAGCTGGCCAACGCAAAAGGCAACAACCTCTACAAGTTCTGGGGCTCGCAGATTGCCGATTACCTCAACGAGCGGCTGCAGGCCGACAAGACGCCGGTGGTGGTGAACCTGGCCTCGCAGGAGTATTTCAAGTCGGTGGACCAGAAAACCTTGAAGGCACGCGTGATCGAATGCGTGTTCGAAGACTGGAAGGGCGGCAAGTACAAGATCATCAGCTTCCTGGCCAAGCGTGCACGCGGCCTGATGGCGCGTTACGCCGCTACCCACCGGGTGACGACGCCTAAGCAGTTGGAGAAATTCAACCTCGAAGGGTATGCCTTCGATGCTGCGGCCTCTGAGCCGGATCGTCTCGTCTTCCGTCGCAAGGTGCAGGAATGACCACACCCGAAAACTCCCTGCTCGGCAAGGCCGTGCCCTACGCCGACCAGTACGACGCTTCGCTGCTGTACCCGATCGCCCGCATCGCCAAACGCGAGGAGATTGGTGTGCCGGCCACGCTGCCGTTTCTCGGCGCCGATCTGTGGACGGCCTACGAGCTGAGCTGGCTCAACGCCCGCGGCAAGCCGCAGGTGGCGCTGGCGCACATCACCGTGCCGTGCGAGACACCCAACATCGTGGAGAGCAAGTCCTTCAAGCTTTACCTGAACAGCTTCAACAATACGAAGTTCGCCGATGCGGCCGAGGTACAAGCACGCATCCGCACCGACATCAGCGAGGCAGTGTGTCGCGGCTCAGAGGCCAAGGGCACGGTGGGCGTCAAGCTGATCGCGCCCGAGCTGTTCGACCGCGAGCCGATCCACGAACTCGACGGCCTGAACCTGGACCGGCTGGAGGTGAAGTGCTCGCAGTACACGCCGGCGCCCGAGCTGCTGACGGCCGCCTTCGACGAGCAGCCGGTGAGCGAGGTGCTGACCAGCAACCTGCTCAAGAGCAACTGCCTGGTGACCGGTCAGCCCGACTGGGCCAGCGTGCAGATCAGCTACAGCGGGCCGCAGATCGACCAAGAAGGGCTGCTGAAGTACATCGTGAGCTTTCGCAACCACAACGAGTTCCACGAGCAATGCGTGGAGCGCATCTTCATGGACGTGTGGACGCGCTGCAAACCGGCCAAGCTGACGGTCTATGCGCGCTACACGCGGCGCGGCGGGCTGGACATCAATCCCTGGCGAACCAGCCATCCGCAGGCCTTGCCGGCCAACGTGCGCACGGCACGCCAGTAAATTGCTATCAAAAAAATAGCTGTTGGCGCCGTGTTGACGGGCTTTACTGGCCAATTTCCTTGAAGGATTGCAGCGGTGCCAGCGGCGGGAAGTTGCCACCGCGTTTTTCCTTCATGGCCGTCACGGACTCCAGCACATGCTTGTTGCTCCAGATCGCGCCCTGCAGCCAGCCCATCTGTTTGAGCGCGTCGTCTACGCCGTGGTCGCGTGCATAGTGCAAGGCCTGCTTGGTGCCCCAGATGGCCACCGGCGGCTTGGCGGCGATTTCTTTCGCGGTCTGCAGCGCACCGGCCAGCAGGGCTTCCGGGGTGTCGAACACCTGGTTCACCAGGCCGTAACCGAGCGCCTGCGCCGCCGGCAGGCGGCGGCCGGTGTAGGCCAGTTCCTTCACCACGCCCAGCGGCATGAGCTTGGGCAGACGCTGCAGCGTGCCGACGTCGGCCACCATGCCGATATTGATTTCCTGGATGCAGAAGAAGGCATCTGCCGTGGCGTAGCGCAGGCAGCAGGCGGACACCATGTCCACCGCGCCGCCGATGCAGCCGCCCTGGATGGCCGCGATCACCGGGATGCGCAGCGTCTCCAGCTTGCTGAAGGTGGCCTGCATGTCGGTCAGCAGGTCGAAGACGGCGGCGCGGCCCTCGGGGCTGCGGTCGTCCAGTTGCACCGCGCCGCCGAAGGTCTCCAGCGCCATGCCGGCACTAAAGTGCCGGCCGGTGCTGCTGATCACCAGTGCGCGCGCCTCGTTGCCGGCGTGCAGCTGGGTCAGCATCTGGTCGAGCTCGCGCCAGAACAGCGGGTGCATGGTGTTCATCGCCTCGGGGCGGTTGAGCACCAGGTGGGCGATGTGGTCGGTGACGGTGAGCGTGAAGCAGTTCATGGCGGCAAGGTGGGTGGGAGTGGATAAACTGTAATCGAACGAACCCGTCTTCCACAGTCACCTGTGCGAAACAGGTGTCCTCCCAAGATGAACTGCAGACACTACCTCGTTCTACAGACGAGCTTGCTCGCCGGAGGTGCCATGGCCAATATCCCTAAAGTCCAGTCGCTGGATGATGTACTGCGCTGGCTCGACCGGCTCGAGCGCGCCAGCCAGGTGCGCAGCACCAATGCCTGGACGATGCGTGCCGTGCTTGAGCACCTGGCGCAAAGCATCGAGATGAGCCTGGACGGTTTCCCCGCACCGAAGAGTCCGCTGTTCCAGGCCATCGCCGGCTCGGCGGCCTTTGCCTTTTTCAAGTGGCGCGGTCGCATGAGCTACGGCCTGACCGAACCGATCCCCGGCGCGCCGCCACTGGCGCAACTGGAGGACTGGCAACCCGGCGCGGCCCGCCTGCGCGCGGCGGTCACACGCTTCCAGTCACATACGGGGCCGCTCCAGCCGCACTTTGCCTATGGTGCGCTGAGCCGGGCTGACTTTGCCCTGGCCCACGCCTTTCACGTGGCCAACCACCAGGACGAGATCGAGGAGGCCTGAACCGTTCAGCCGACGTTGCCGAGCCAGTCGCAGCGCAGGCGTTGCGTCTGATGCGCGTGCCGGCGCCAGGCCACATACATCTGCGGTGCGCTCATGGCCAGCAGGCACAGCGGCCAGGCCCAGAGGGCATCCAGCGCAAAGGCCGGCAGCCAGCCGACCAGACCCATCAGCCACAGGCAGAGCATGGCATCCCACAACTGGTATTCCAGCGGGTGATCGTCCCGGTGGGCCACATGCCATTGCTTGATGCGTTGCATCTCCACCAGGGTGAGGGCGTGATTCATGGGAGCCTCCTGCGCGAAGTTCAATTGTAAGTTTCGCGTCAGATTTTTCAAGGTGCTGTCAGGTCAGAACAGCGAGCCGGTTTTTGCTCCTGAATTCATAGCGACTGGCGCATGACCAGCAAGGTCTGCCCCCTGTTTTTGCAGGGCATCCGCTTCGTCGGCGCGCAGCAGCGAGCCCACCCGCACCCCCAGCAGGCGCAGCCGGCGCGACAGGTCCACGCGCTTGAGGCACTGGCCGGCGGCTTGGCGGATGGCCTTGGCGTCACCGGTGTAGTGGTCGAGGGTCTGGTCGCGCGTCACGCTCTTGAAGTCGTCGTAACGCAGCTTGATGCCGATGGTCTTGCCGACATAACCCTTGCGTTGCAGGTCGGCCGCCACGCGCTCGCACAGCCAGGTGAAGACCTTGCCCAGCTCGGCCTTGTCGCGCACGGCGTGCAGGTCGCGTTCGAAGGTGGTTTCGCGGCTGACCGACACCGGTTCGCTCTCGGTCACCACCGGCCGCTCGTCGCGGCCCCAGGCAGCCTCAAACAGCCAGGCGCCGTAACTCTTGCCGAAGTGTTCCACCAGCCAGGCTGGTTCGCGCGCCGCCAATTCGCCGATGGTGTGGATGCCGTGTGTCTGCAGCTTGGCGTCGGTCTTGGGGCCGACGCCGTTGATCTTGCGGCAGGGCAGCGGCCAGATCAGCGTCTGCAGGTCGTCCGGCAGCACGATGGAAATGCCGTTGGGCTTGTTGAACTCGCTCGCCATCTTGGCCAGCAGCTTGTTGGGGGCCACACCGATGGAGCAGGTCAGGCCGGTGGCTTCCAGAATGCTTTTCTGGATCAGCCGTGCCAGCGTGCGGCCGCCCTCGCGCTGGCCGCCGGGGACGTTGGTGAAGTCGATGTAGACCTCGTCCACGCCGCGGTCTTCCATCAGCGGTGCGATCTCGGTGATGACCGCCTTGAAGCGGCGCGAGTACTGGCGGTATTCGTCGAAGTCCACCGGCAGCAGGATGGCCTGCGGACACAGCTTGGCCGCCTTCATCAGGCCCATGGCCGAGCCGACGCCGAACTGACGCGCCGGGTAGGTGGCGGTGGTGATGACGCCGCGGCCGGTGTAGTCCTTCAATAGCGGAAAGGCCTCGACGGGAATCTCGGACAAGGGCACTTCGGCATATTGCTGCAACAGGGCGTCGTCAGGCCGGCGCCGGCTGCCGCCGATGACCACCGGCAGGCCCTTGAGCTGCGGGTAACGCAGCAACTCGACCGAGGCGTAGAACGCATCCATGTCGAGGTGGGCAATGCGCCGGTTGGGCGGGGAGGTACTCATGGTCGTTGGCATCGGGCCGCAGTGGCCCGAGGGTGAGGCGGTCGTTGCGTCAGGCTCCCGTGGCCGGTGGCGGCACCGTCGGCAGCTCGACGTGGAACGTGGTGCCCTGGCCTTCAACCGATTCAAAGCCCACGCTGCCGCCGTGTGCCTCGACCAGCGCCTTGACGATGCTCAGGCCCAGCCCTGTGCTGGCAATGGGCCGGTTGGGGCGGGCGGGGCCGCGGGCGAATTTCTCGAACACGTGGGGCTGGAAATCGGCCGGGATGCCCGGCCCGTCGTCACTGACGCAGACGCGCACCTTGCCTGGGGCAGTTTGGGTGATGCCCACACGCACGGTGCCGCCACGCGGCGAAAACTTGGTGGCGTTGGAAATCAGGTTGGCGCCGATCTGCTGCAGGCGCATCGGATCGGCATGCACCCAGAACGGCTCCTGCGGCGGTGTGAAGTCGAGCTGGACGTCGCTTTGCTGCGCGTAATCGCGCAACTGCGCCAGCGTGTCGCGCACATTCAGGACGAGGTCCACCGGGCATTTTTGCAGCGTCAGCCGGCCCGACTCAATGCGCCGACTCTCCAGCAGGTCGTCGATCAGGCGCAGCAGCCGCTCGGCATTGCGCTCGATCATCGACAGGCTGGTCTGCAGCCGCGGCGGCAGCTCGCCGAGTTGGGCCTGGCCGAGGAACGACAGCGTACTGGAAATGGTGGAGATCGGCGTGCGCATCTCGTGCGTGATGACCGAGAACAGTTCTTCGCGCGAGCGTTCGGCCGCCTGACGGCGCTGATCCTCGCGACGCAGCAGAAAAAGCGAGGCACCGATCACCGCCCCGAAGGCCAGCAACACCAGCAGCGTGCCCCCCAGCGTGCGGCGCTTGTACGCGGCAAAGAAGTCGGGCTGCGCCAGATCGGCCACTTGCCACAGGCTGTGCTTCACCGGATGGCGGGCCAACAGGCGGCCCAGCTCGTCCGCCGTCAGGCGGTAGTCTTCGCGCGGCGTGCGGTTGCGTGCGCCTTCGGCGGTGACCTCGATCATGGGCTGCGCCGCATCCGAGATCAGCATCAGCTGATGCCCGGGCGGCTGGATGCTGCGGATCATCTGGCCGAGCTCTGTCGGTGCAAAGCTGACCATCAGCACGAAGGGCCGATCGCCAGTGCCGCGCCAGCTGGCCATGACATCGTAGTGGTAGGCCAGGTTGTTCGGGTGGATGCGGGCGGCATAAAAGCCGTGCAGGGCATAAGCCTGGATGTCCTGCACGCAGATATCGCCGACATAACCCTCGAAATCCGGGGTGAGGGGGTGGCCCTGGTCATCGGTGATGGTGAAGCCGAAGACGTCGGGAAAGACCCGCTTCAGGCTGCGCTCCAGCTGCTTGAGTAGTGCCGTGTCGTCCGGGGCTGCCTGCAACTGGCGCAGCAGCGGCAGATGGTCTTCGGCGTACAGCTGCACCTGGCGTTGCCGCTCGCTCAGGATGAAGGTCACCTGGTTGGCGACTTCCGCGCTGGTGGTGCGTGCCAGGTCGCGGTGCGAGGTCTCGAAGCGGATCACGCGGTCGAAGTAGCCCAAGATCAGGAGCAGGATGGCCAGCGTGCTCAGGACGGTGACAATCCATTGGCCGGTGGTCAGGTGCTTCTTGAATGCTCGCATAGGGCTGTCATCCCGACGAATCGGGGGGTGTATGGTGTGTGGCCGGTGCTTGCCACCATGATACGTCCCTGCCGTTCAATCCTATTGAAGGAGGAAGCCGATGAAAAAACGCCATTTCCTTGTCGCCACCGCCACCGCCGCCGGTGCCACCTTCACCTCGGCCGCCCTGGCTGCGCCCGCGCGCCAACGCCCGGTCGGCCCCGGCCTGCTGACTATCACCGGTGCCATCGGCCGCGGCAACCGCGGGCCGCTGGACAAGGCGCTGGACCAGATGCTGGCCAAGCAACAGATCACTTTCGACAAGGCGCATGTGTTCGATTTCGCGGCCCTGCTCCGCCTGCCGGCCGTGACCATCCGCCCGACGGTGGAATACGACGCCCATGTCCACACGCTGAAGGGGCCGCTGCTGAGCGAGGTGCTGCAGGCCGCAGGGGTGGATGTGAGCCGCCCGGCCAAGCTGGTGCTGCGGGCGGTCGATGGCTATACCGTCAACCTGAGCCTGGCGCAGGCGCACCAGCAGCGGTTCATCGTGGCCACCCATCTGGACGGCCAGCCGATGGCGCTGGGCGGGCTGGGGCCCCTGTGGGCCGTGTTCGATGCCGACCGTTACCCCGAGATGGCCGCCAAGCCGCTGCCGGAACGCTTTGCCCAGTGCCCCTGGGGCCTGTACCACCTGGCGGTGCAGCCGGCCTGAACCGGCTGCCAGGGCTGCAGGATCAGGCGGTCGGGTAGGTGCCCGGCAGCAGGATGCTGCGGTCCACGTTGCTGAGCTGGGTATGGCCGCAGAAGGCCATGGTGGTGTCGAGTTCCTTGTGGATCATCTGCAGCGCCTTGCTCACGCCGGCCTCGCCCATGGCACCCAGGCCGTAGGCCATGGCGCGGCCGATCATGGTGCCGCGTGCGCCCAGCGCCCAGGCCTTGAGCACGTCCTGGCCGGAGCGGATGCCGCCATCCATCCAGACCTCGATTTGGGAGCCGACCTCGGCCACGATGGCCGGCAGGGCTTCGATGCTGGACGGCGCGCCGTCGAGCTGGCGGCCGCCGTGGTTGCTGACCACAATGGCATCGGCACCGCTGGCCACGGCCAGGCGGGCGTCTTCCGCGTCCATGATGCCCTTGAGGATGAGCTTGCCGCCCCACTGTTCCTTCACCCAGGCAATGTCGGGCCAGGACAGGCGCGGGTCGAACTGCTCGTTGGTCCAGGCGGCCAGCGAGGTCATGTCGCTCACGCCCTTCACATGGCCCACCAGGTTGCGGAAGGTGTGGCGGCGCGTGCCGGCCATGCCCAGACACCAGCGCGGCTTGGTCATCAGGTTGATGATGTTGGCCAGCGTGGGCTTCGGGGGCGCGGTCAGGCCGTTTTTTAGGTCCTTGTGGCGCTGGCCGATCACCTGCAGGTCCAGCGTGAGGACCAGGGCCGAGCAATTGGCGGCCTTGGCGCGCTGGATCATGCGGGCCATGGCGTCGCGGTCGCGCATCATGTAGAGCTGGAACCAGAACGGCGCGCTGGTGTTCTCGGCGATGTCCTCGATCGAGCAGATGCTCATGGTCGAGAGCGTGAACGGGATGCCGAACTTCTCGGCCGCGCGCGCCGCGTGGATCTCGCCGTCGGCATGCTGCATGCCGGTCAGGCCCACGGGGGCGATGGCCACCGGCATCTTGACGTCGATGCCGATCATCTTGACGGCCGTGCTGCGGTTGTCCATGTTCACCGCCACGCGCTGGCGCAGCTTGATCTTCTGGAAGTCGGCCTCATTGGCGCGGTAGGTGCCCTCGGTCCACGAGCCGCTGTCGGCGTAGTCGTAGAACATGCGCGGCACGCGCTTTTGCGCCAGCACGCGCAGGTCTTCGATGTTGGTGATCACGGATGGCACGAGGGAACTCCTTCAGTCGTGTTGGGGGTGTTGTTCTTGAAAGTTTCGCTCACGGTATCAAAGCCTTTTTCCGCCAGGTAGCCCACCAGGCCGGCGTCCATGCTCTGGGCATGCTGGGGAAACCATTCCACCAGCGCTTCGAGCATGTTCTCGATCAGGGCCATCTCGCCCAGCAGGGCGCGGCGTTCCACCTCGCGCATCACCTCCAGCACGCTGTTGTGCTGGCCGAAGTGGCAGAAGTCGGCCGGGATGCCGCAGGCCGTCATCCAGCGCTCTTCCTGGGCGAAGTGCTCCACGGTGTGCTTGACCAGCTCCTGGTACAGGGCGAGTTTGGCTTCGGGGGCGGCGGCCGAGGTGGCGTTGACCAGCTCGACGAATTCCTCGTGTGTGGTGTCGGTGCGGGCATCGCCCAGCGCCAGTTCAGGCGACCAGACGAGCGTGGTGGCGGTGGACACGGTTGTCATGGTGTGTTCCTTCAGGCCTGGACGCCCAGGCGGGCCAGGTGGCGGGCGATCTGCACTTCAACCTGTGCCGGCGCTGTGCCGCCCAGGGTGTGGCGTGCGTTGAGCGAGCCGCGCAGCGACAGCACGTCGTACACGTCCTTTTCGATGTTCGGGTTGAACTGCTGCAGCACGGTGAGCGGCAGCTCCGACAGGTCGCAGGCATGGGTGATGGCGGCCTTCACCGCATGCGCCACGGTCTCGTGCGCATCGCGGAAGGGCAGGCCCTTCTTCACCAGGTAGTCGGCCAGGTCGGTGGCGGTGGCGTAGCCCTTGAGCGCGGCCTGCTCCATGGCCGGCGCATTGACGGTGATGCCGCCTTCGAGCTTGCCGGTATCGGGGTTCATCTGGCCGCCCACCATCTCGGCGAAGATGCGCAGCGTGTCCTTCAGGGTGTCCACCGTGTCGAACAGCGGCTCCTTGTCTTCCTGGTTGTCCTTGTTGTAGGCCAGCGGCTGGCCCTTCATCAGGGTGATCAGGCCCATCAGGTGGCCGACCACGCGGCCGGTCTTGCCGCGTGCCAGTTCCGGCACGTCCGGGTTCTTCTTCTGCGGCATGATGGATGAGCCGGTGGTGAAGCGGTCCGCAATCTTGATGAAGCCGAAGTTTTGGCTCATCCACAGAATGAGTTCTTCGCTGAAGCGGCTGATGTGCACCATCACCAGCGAGGCGGCGGCGGTGAATTCAATCGCAAAATCGCGGTCACTTACCGCGTCCAGGCTGTTCTGGCACACGCCGTCCATGCCCAGTGTCTTGGCCACGCGCTCGCGGTTCAGCGGGTAGCTGGTGCCGGCGAGGGCTGCCGCACCCAGCGGCAGGCGGTTGACGCGTTTGCGCACATCGGCCATGCGCTCGGCGTCGCGCGCAAACATCTCCACATAAGCCAGCATGTGGTGGCCGAAGCTCACCGGCTGCGCCACCTGCAGGTGGGTGAACCCGGGCAGGATCACGTCCACGTTCTGCTGCGCCACCGTCAGCAGCGCCTTCTGCAGGTCGGTCAGCAGGTCGCTGATGATGTCGATCTCGGTGCGCAGCCACAGGCGCACGTCGGTGGCCACCTGGTCGTTGCGGCTGCGGCCGGTGTGCAGGCGCTTGCCGGCGTCACCCACCAGCTGGGTCAGGCGCGCCTCGATGTTCAGGTGCACGTCTTCCAGGTCGAGCTTCCACTCGAACTTGCCGGTCTCGATCTCGGCCACGATCTGCGCCATGCCGTCACGGATGGCCGCATGGTCGATGGCGTTGATGATGCCCTGTGCCGCCAGCATCTCGGCATGCGCCAGGCTGCCGGTGATGTCGGCATGCCACAGGCGCTTGTCAAAAAACACGCTGGCGGTGTAGCGCTTGACCAGGTCGCTCATCGGCTCGGAGAAGAGCGCCGACCAGGCTTCGGATTTTTTGTCGAGTTGGTTTTTTGACATGGGAACCGTGCGGTGGATGGGGCGGGAGCCCCATTGTCGTGTGAATACATTGTGCGGAGGTCCGGACTTCACCAATAATCGGGTCTTGGCCCTTGTGGCCTGATCCCTTGGGCTGGTCCTGCCATCCGCGACATGAAAGATACCCAGATTTTATCGACCTTCCAGGAGTGGGCCCCCGAGCCGGCGGTGCCTGCTGCGCCGCCGGCGCCGTTGTTCAATGCCTGTCAGGTCGGCGTGGCCCTGCGCGCGGTGTTGTTTGTCGAGCTGGTGGTGGCGGTGGCCGCCCTGTTCGGGACGTCCAATTTCTTCGACTGGCTGATCCGGCTTTCGCTCTACACCGGCGGTGCCTTGCCGGCCACGGTGATCTGGCTGGTGGTGGCGTGCGCAGCCCGGCGCCCGCTGCTGCGCCTGCCGCCGCAAGGCCAGTATGTGGTCGCCATCGGGTTGGGGGCCTTGGCCGGCCTCTACGGCTGCGGCCTGCTGGTCCTGTCCGGCCTGCTGGAGACACCGCCCTGGCTGGCCAGTGCCGCCAGCGGCGCCCTGCTGGCGGGCAGCGGGGTGGGGGCGCTGGCCCTGCGTGAACGTGGCAAGACGCCAGCGGCCACCACGGCGCGGCTGGCCGAGCTGCAGTCGCGCATCCGGCCGCATTTCCTCTTCAACACCCTCAACAGCGCCATCGCCCTGGTGCGGGCCGAGCCGGCGCGCGCCGAGGCGCTGCTGGAAGACCTGAGCGACCTGTTCCGCCACGCCTTGGCGGACCAGGGCGAGTCCGTCACGCTGGCGCAGGAGATTGCGCTGGCGCGGCACTACCTGGAAATCGAGCAGGTGCGTTTTGGCGAACGCCTGCGGCTGGATTGGGCGCTTGACCCGGCCGCCGACACGGCCCGCCTGCCGCCGCTGTTGCTGCAGCCCTTGCTGGAGAACGCAGTGCGCCATGGCGTCGAGCCCAGCGCCGAGGGCGCACAGATCCGCATTTCCACCCGGCGCCGTGGTTCGAATGTGGTGATCAAGGTCACCAACACCGTGCCCGCCGGCCCCGGTGCCCAAGGCCATGGTGTGGCGCTCAACAATGTGCGCGACCGCCTGCGCCTGCTGCACGACGTGGAGGGCCAGTTCCGCCATGTGCTGAAAGACGGCGTGTTCCAGGTCCGCATCGAGGTGCCCGCATGAGCCGCCGGGCTGTTCCCAAGGCCAATACCGCAGCGCGCCGCGCGGAGGTCGCTCCATGACACTTCAAGTCCTGATCGTTGACGACGAATCGCTGGCGCGCGCCCGCTTGCGCACCCTGCTGGGCGACTGCACCAGCCCGGCGGTGAGCGTGGCGGGTGAGGCCGCCAACGCCACGCAGGCGGTCGAGTTGCTGCGCAAACAGTCGTTCGACGTGGCCCTGCTCGACATCCACATGCCCGGTGCCGACGGCCTGACGCTGGCGCGTACCCTGCAAACCCTGCCGCAACCGCCGGCCATCGTTTTTGTCACCGCGCATGCCGAACATGCGGTGCAGGCCTTCGAGATCGAGGCGGTGGACTACCTGACCAAGCCGGTCCGGCTGGAGCGGCTGCAACAGGCGCTACAAAAAGTGGAGCGCCTCGCGCAATCATCAAAAGGGCTGGGGGCTGATTTGCCTGAAGAATGCCTGGTGATCCAGGAGCGCGGCCGGACCGAGCGCGTGCCACTGGCCGAGGTGCTGTACTTCAAGGCCGAGCTGAAATACATCACGGTGCGCACGACGGCCAAGAGCTACATCCTCGACGGTTCCCTCAGCGAGCTGGAAGAGAAATACCCGACGCAGTTCATGCGCATTCACCGCAACGCCCTGGTGGCCCGGCGCGCCGTGCGCGCGCTGGAAAAACACTACGACCCGGAAGAGGGCGAGGGCTGGGCGGTGCGGCTCAATGGCATAAATGAGTTGCTGTCGGTGTCGCGGCGGCAGCTGTCAGCGGTGCGCGAGGCCATTGCCTCGCTCTGATTTTTTTCAACTCGGACCGAGGAGATGCCATGCTGGAGCTATTGACCGACCCACAGGCCTGGATCGCACTGGCCACGCTGACGGCGCTGGAACTGGTGCTCGGCATCGACAACATCGTCTTCATCTCCATCCTCGTGGACAAGCTGCCGCCCGAGAAGCGCGTGCTGGCGCGCCGGCTGGGCCTGTTCATGGCGATGTTCATGCGCATCGGCCTGCTGCTGGTGCTGTCCTGGATCATCGGGCTGGTGGCGCCGCTGTTCACCGTGTTCGGCCAGGAGATCTCGGGCCGCGACCTGATCCTGATCGGCGGTGGCCTGTTCCTGATCTGGAAGAGCACAGGCGAGATCCACCAGTCGCTCGAAGGCGAGGAAGGCCATGCCTCCAGCGCGGTGAAAGCCACCTTTGCTGCCGTCATCCTGCAGATCATGGTCGTGGACATGGTGTTCTCGCTCGACTCCATCATCACGGCGGTGGGCATGGTGTCCGAACTGGCGGTGATGATTGCCGCCGTGATCGCCTCGGTCATCCTGATGATGCTGTTCGCCGGCGCCATCGGCAACTTCGTGTCGGAGCATCCGACCGTCAAGATGCTGGCGCTGTCCTTCCTGGTGCTGGTCGGCGTGCTGCTCATCGCCGAAGGTTTTGACCACCACGTGCCCAAGGGTTATGTCTACTTCGCCATGGCCTTCTCGGTCGTGGTGGAAATGCTCAACATCCGAATGCGCAAACGGGCGGCCAAGCCGGTGCACCTGCATGAGGCCTATGCGCCGGCAACGCCGGATCAGTCCTGACGGGGGCTGGCTGCCGCCGTCAACGCCACAGCGTCAAGCGCCCGCTCCAGTGCCGCCCGGCTCGGCGTCTCCACAAACACGCATTGCTTGCCGGTTCGTTTGCAGTGGTCCTTCACGCGCCAGTAGGCGTTGTGGCTGATGCAGCCGCTCTGGCAGATCACCAGGTCGGCCGCGGCCAGCGTGGCATCGAGCTGGCTGGCGTTGTCTTCTTCGCCGCCATCGTGGTGTAGGAAGCGCGCGCCGGTGTGCTCGATCACATGGCGATAGATCGGTACGCTGGCCGTGCGGCCGCCCACGCACAGGACGGATCGCTTGCACAGCGGCGGTGCTGCGCTGCAGGCTGGCGCTGCCGGTTCGGCCAACTGGGCACTGCGCAATTGGCCGACTTGCGTTTCAGCCTCTTCGGTGCGCCGGCGCAGGCGTTCGGCCTCCTGCTGTGCCTGCTGCAGCGCACGCTGCAGGTGCTGGATCTGTTCGTTCTGTTGCCGGTTCTCTTGCGTGAGCGCGATGCGCTCACGCAAGCCGGGCGCGGCCTGTTCCTGCTCCGCCAGCTGTTCGCCTTGCAGCTGCAAGGCCGTTGCCGTGCGCAGCAGTTCGGCGCGCACACGCATCAGCTCACCCTGCTGCTGCTCCAGGCGCAGCGAGAATTCGGCCGCTTGGTTGCGGCTGCGGTGCTGGGCAGCCGCCAGTTCGCGCGTCAGTACGCCGTTTTCATGTGCCAAGGCATCCAGGCGCGTCAGGTCGGCGCGCGTGGCCGCGCCCACCTGGTGCTGCAGCATGTGCGCCTCGCCCAGCACGCGGTGTTCCAGTGCGGGCGTGCAGCGCGGGTGTGTCAGCGTGGCCCACAGGGCACCGGCCCAGTCGGCGTTGGCGCAGGCGCTTCGCCACCAGGCCGCCAGCGCCTCTGTGTGTTTGAGCTGGGCGGCAGCGCTCACCACCAGGCTGTAGCGTCGTTCCAGTTCCTTCTGCACCGCCTCGGCCATGGGTGTGCGGTGCTTGCATTCGGTGACCACGGTGCAGTGCACCTCGTAGTCGCTGCTGGCCGTCATGTCGCCCAGCGTGCGCTCGGCCAGGCGCCGCAGCAGCGGAATGGGCAGGCAGACGCCGACCACCGGGCAGAAGGCGTGGCCGTCGAGCTCCCACAGCCGCCGCCGGCGCGAGCCTTGCGGTGCCGGGGACTGCGGCACGTGCTGCGGCTGCGCGTAGGGCAGCGCCGCCTCCAGGGCGGATTGCAGCGGGTCGGGCTTGGCTTGGCACATGGGTCGCCTCCTGGGTCAGTGCAGCAGGCTGGCCGCTTCGGGCGGCATGGCGGCGTACAGCTCGGCTGCCATGACGGGGGTCTTGTCATGACCGGCGGCATTGCACACGGCAACCCAGCGCTCATGGGCATTGGCCATGACTTGGCGCAGGGCCGGGCTGGCGTGCGGATGGGTCTTGAGGAAGAACAGGTTGGAGACGATCTTGCGCGCCATCAGCAGGCGTTGCCGCCCGGGGCTGGTGGCCGCCTGCGCGGCCGGTGCAGCCCAGCAGGTCATGAGGGCGAAAGTGCCCGCCACCAGGGCTTCCAAGCAGGGGGTGGCGAGTTCATCATCGGTCAAGGGCATGGTCGGCTCCGGGTTGGATGTGTGACAGTGAAGCGTAGTGTAATGAGAATTATTCTCAATAACAAGACCTATTCCTGTCCACACAGCGGGGTATTGCCGATCGGGTCTTCTGTCTCAGCGCAAACCGGCTGGGGGCCAACCTGCGAAAATCACGCCTTTGCATGTTTCAAGGTAAGGCATGACTTACGCGGTCAAGGAGATCTTCTACACCCTGCAAGGCGAGGGCGCCCAGTCCGGCCGGGCGGCGGTGTTCTGCCGTTTTGCCGGCTGCAATCTCTGGAGTGGGCGCGAGGAAGACCGGGCCACGGCGGTGTGCCGGTTCTGCGATACCGATTTTGTGGGCACAGACGGTACCGGTGGCGGCAAGTTCAGCACCGCCGATGCGTTGGCCGATGCGATTGAACGCGCCTGGGAACCCGCCGGCCAAGCCGGCCGCTATGTGGTGCTGACCGGCGGCGAGCCGCTGCTGCAGGTGGACGAAGCACTTACCACCGCCTTGCATGCGCGCGGTTTCACCATCGCGGTAGAGACCAACGGCACCCTGCCGGCGCCGCCGGGGCTGGACTGGATTTGCGTCAGCCCCAAGGACCAGGCCGAGGTGGTGCAAAAGGCGGGCAGCGAACTCAAGCTGGTCTACCCGCAGCCGGGTGTGGACCCGGCCCAGTTCGCAGGCTTGGCCTTCGAGCATTTCTTCCTGCAGCCCATGGACGGGCCGCAACGCGAACAGAACACGGCGCAGGCGATTGCCTACTGCCAGCAGCACCCCCAGTGGCGCCTGGGCATCCAGTCGCACAAGATGATCGGAATTCGATGATGTACGAGATCAGCCAGCGTTTTTTCTTTGATGCCGCCCACACCCTGCGCCGCGAGATCGAGGCCGAGGGCAGCAAGCGCGTGCATGGCCACACCTACTACGCCGAGGTATTCGTGCGCGGCGAGCCGGCAGCCGAGAACGGCATGGTGATGGACCTGGGCTACATCCGGCGCGAGGTGAATGCCCTGCGCGAACAACTGGACCACCACTTCCTCGACGAGGTGCAAGGCCTGGGCCCGGCCACGCTGGAGAACCTCTGCACCTACATCTGGAAGGCGCTCAAGCCCAAGATTCCGGGTCTGTCGGCGGTGATGGTGGAGCGGCACGCGATTGGGGACAAGTGCGTGTATCGGCCTTGAGAGGTCGAGTTAGGGCGGCTTTCGGCCAGCAGCGGCCATCCACGAATTGCCCACAAAGCCGCCGCTCATCCCCCATTGGGGGCATAGACGCCTCGTGGCGAGATAGCTACGATGCTGCGGTGTTTGCTGCTATTTTTAGTAGAGCAAACTATTCAACTGGGATAGGCGGCAATGCCATTTTTTGCGCCTAAACTTGCCATGCTATATCGCAGCACTTTGCCGTCTACATTACGTTAGACCTCGGTTGAGTTGGTAGCCAAACTTTCATTCGAGCTTCATATGACGCCATTCGAAAATGAGATTGAACAGCGGAAGGTGGAGCTTTATTGGAGGAAGAATGCACCTTTGACATGTGCAGTTCTTTCTCTCGCAACGCTAGCATCAGTTGTTGTCTATCCAATGTCTTTTCGCTCTGTCGGTGGCGGTGCGCTAGCTGGTTTACTTCTCCACCTGGCATCGCTTTCTTCCGAGCGTCGTCACACAATACTTCCACATGTTCTTTTGCTTTCCGGATTGGCATTGGGTGTTTGGGCGCTACTTGCAACAAGCCCCATGCGTACATCATTAGGTTGGGTGCAGGCTCTAGCGTCATTTGGAGCCAGTTTGTCTTGGGCGAAGGTGTTTCACAATGCCGTCCAAGAGAATCCAGATCCAACGTCCTAACCACCCTCTAACTTCTCAGTCAAGCGCGGATTGCCTTCGGTATCCGCTTGCCTCAAACGTTGATGGTCTGCTTTTCCGAATCGCCACAGACGGCTTTGGGTCGCAAGCGGCCATTAGGTCAATAAATCAACCCGTATTCCTCAACCCCGCCGCAATCCCGTTGATCGAAATGTGAATGCCGCGCCGCACGCGCTCGTCGCTCTGGCCAGCGCGGTAGCGACGCATCAACTCCACCTGCAGGTGATGCAGCGGGTCGATGTAGGGGAAACGGTGGCGGATGGAGCGCTGCAGCGCGGCGTTGCCGGCCAGGCGTTGCTTTTCGCCGGTGAGTTGCGCCAGCGCCTGCACGGTGCGCTGCCATTCAGCTTCGATCTGCGTGAAGACTTTTTTGCGCAGTTTGCCGTCGCCCACTAGTTCGGCGTAGCGCGAGCCCAGCGCCAGATCGCTTTTGGCCAGCACCATGTCCATGTTGGACAGCAGCGTCTTGAAGAAGGGCCAGTTGCGGGCCATCTTTTGCAGCAGCGCCAGCCGCTCCTTGTGGCCTTTCGGCCCGTCGGCATTCAGAAAGTCTTCCACCGCCGAACCGAAGCCGTACCAGCCCGGCAATGTGAGGCGACATTGGCCCCAGCTGAAGCCCCAGGGAATGGCGCGCAGGTCTTCGATCTTCTGCGTTGCCTTGCGCGAGGCCGGGCGCGAGCCGATGTTGAGCTCAGCAATTTCGCGGATCGGTGTGGCGCCGAAGAAATAGTCGGCAAAACCGGCGGTGTCGTACACCAGCGCGCGATAGGCGGCCATGCTGGCGCGCGACAGCGCTTCCGCCGCCTGCAGGTAGGCCGTAGCCGCCGGTTTGGTGGGCTGCAGCAGGGTGGCTTCCAGCGTGGCGGCCACCAGCGTTTCCAGGTTGCGCCGGCCGATCTCCGGGTTGGCGTATTTGGAAGCGATCACTTCGCCCTGCTCGGTCAGACGGATCTGGCCGCGCACCGTGCCGGGTGGCTGCGCCAGGATGGCCTGGTAGCTCGGGCCGCCGCCGCGGCCCACGGTGCCGCCTCGGCCATGGAACAGTCTGAGTTGAATGGGGGCCAACTCGTCAAAGAGTGCCACCAGCGCGATCTCGGTGCGGTAGAGCTCCCAGTTGCTGGTGAAGATGCCGCCGTCCTTGTTGCTGTCGGAGTAACCGAGCATGACGTCCTGCTCAGCCCCGCTGCGCTGGACCATGGCGCGGATGCCGGGCAGGGCGTAGTAGTCGCGCATGATGGGCGCGGCGTTGCGAAGGTCTTCGATGGTCTCGAACAGCGGCACCACGATCAGGTCGGTGGTGCAGGCCACATCGTCCAAGGTTCCGTGCAGCAGGCCCACTTCCTTTTGCAGCAGCAGCACCTCCAGCAGGTCGCTCACCGTTTCGGTGTGGCTGATGATGTAGTGGCGAATGGCCTGGGCGCCGAAGCGCTGGCGCAGCGTGCGCGCGGTCTCGAACACCGCCAGTTCGCTCTGCGTGTGGGCGCTGTAGCTGGCACCGACCACGCGCAAGGGGCGTGCATCGGCCAGCAGGCGCAGCAGCAGGGCGCGCTTGGCGTTCTCGTCCAAGCCAGCGTAGTGCGATTCAATGCGCGCCGTGGCCAGCAGTTCGGTGATCACTTCTTCGTGCTTGTCCGAGCTCTGGCGCAGGTCCAGTGTGGCGAGGTGGAAGCCGAACACGTCCACCGCACGCATCAGCGGGCGCAGGCGCTGCTGCGTCAGCGTGGCGCCGTGGCGCGACAGCAGCGAGGCTTCGATGGTGCGCAGGTCGGCCAGGAACTCGGCTGCGTTGCGGTAGGGGTTTTGCGGTGCCACGGCATGGCGGGTCGCTTCGCCGCCGGTGAGTGCGGTGAGGGTGGCGGCCAGGCGCGCGTAGATGCCGATCAGCGCGCGGCGGTAGGGCTCGTCCTGACGGTGCTCGCTGGTGTCGGGCGAGGCGTCGGCCAGCGCCTGCATCGCGGGGCTGCAGCCCACCAGCAGGCCGGAGAGCGACAGTTCGGCGCCCAGCAGGTGGACTTCGGTCAGGTAGAAGCGCAGCGCCACGTCGGCCTGCCGGCTCACGGCCTGCACCATGGTCTGCGCCGTGACGTTGGGATTGCCATCGCGGTCGCCGCCGATCCAGTGGCCCATGCGCAGGAAGCTGTGCACCGGCTGGTTGCCGAGCTCGCGTTCCAGCTCGGCATACAGGGCCGGGATTTCGCGCAGAAAGGTCGGTTCGTAATAGCTCAGCGCATTGTCGATCTCGTCGACCACGGTCAGCTTGCTGCTGCGCACCAGGCGGGTTTGCCACAGCTGCAGCACGCGGGCGCGCAACTGGGCTTCGTTGGCGGCCAGCTCGCGCGGCGTGAGCATGTCCTTCTTCGGGTCGACGCCGACAGCACGGGCCTTGATCTCGTCGCGCTGCGTCAGCAGGCGGGCGATGTCGCGCTCGGCGTCCAGGATGCTCTTGCGCTGCACTTCGGTCGGGTGCGCGGTGAGCACCGGCGAGAGGTAACTGTGCGCCAGCGTGTTGGCAATGGTCTTGGGGCCGATGCCGGCCCAGCGCAGGCGCGACAGCGCCACGTCGATGCTGCCTTCCTGCGAGTTGCCGGCGCGCTCATGGATGGCGCGGCGCCGGATGTGGTGCCGGTCCTCGGCCAGATTGGCCAGGTGGCTGAAGTAGGTGAAGGCGCGGATCACACTCACCGTCTGGTCGTCGCTCAAGCCCTTGAGCAGTTTCTTCAGCGTCTTGTCCGCGTCATGGTCGGCGTCGCGGCGGAAGGCGACCGACAGTTTGCGTATCTGCTCGATCAACTCGAAGGCGGTCACGCCTTCCTGCTCGCGGATCACATCGCCAAGAATGCGGCCGAGCAGGCGGATGTCTTCCACCAGCGGGCGTTCGTTGTCTCTGCTTTTTCGGGCGCTGTCAGTTTTCATGCGGAGAGGGAGAAAGAGGGGGCGATGTGGCCCGGGGCTGAAGAACTTCGGCCATGCTAGCATCTTCAGTTCACTGAAGGATTACCAGCAGGTTACCAATTGAGCAAGCCGATGAAACTGACCATTGCCACCCGAGAAAGCCGGCTTGCCCTGTGGCAAGCCGAGCACGTCAAGGCCCTGCTCGAACAGCACGGCCACCAGGTCACCCTGTTGGGCATGACGACCAAGGGCGACCAGATCCTCGACCGCTCGCTGAGCAAGGTCGGCGGCAAGGGCCTGTTCGTCAAGGAACTCGAAGTCGCGCTGGAAGAAGGCCGCGCCGACCTGGCCGTGCATTCACTGAAAGACGTGCCGATGGAGCTGCCCGAAGGCTTTGCCTTGGCCTGCGTCATGGAGCGTGAAGACCCGCACGACGCTTTTGTCTCTCCCCGCTACGCCAGCCTGGCGGCGCTGCCGCAGGGCGCCGTGGTCGGTACCTCCAGCCTGCGCCGCGTGGCGCTGCTGCGCGCGCTGCGCCCGGACCTGAAGATCGAACCACTGCGCGGCAACCTCGACACCCGCTTACGCAAGCTCGATGACGGCCAGTACGACGCCATCGTGCTGGCCGCGGCCGGCCTCAAGCGCCTGGGGCTGGAAAGCCGCATCCGCGCCGTGTTCGCGCCGGGCGAGATGCTGCCGGCAGCCGGCCAGGGCGCGCTGGGGATTGAAATCCGCAGCGACCGCACAGATGTTCAGCAGGCGCTGGCGCCGCTGGTGCACCAGATCACCTGGCTGCGGGTGGCGGCCGAGCGCGCCGTGAGCCGCGCCATGGGCGGCAGCTGTTCCATGCCGCTGGCCGCGTTTGCCCGGTTGCAGGGCGAGCAATTGCAGATTGAAGCCGCCTGGGGTGATCCGGAAGGCCGGGTGGCCCTGGTGCGCTCCCATGCCACAGCCGTGGTCGCCGACCTCGCCGCCGCCGCAACCCTGGGTGAACAGGTGGCGGCCGATCTCAAGGCCGGGGTGCAGCGTGTCGGCGGTTCGCTGACGATCGACCACACACCGGACGCCGACTGAGCATGCGTGTCATCGTGACCCGGCCGCCGCGCGAGGCGCAGGACTGGGTGCATGAACTCGCCCAGGCCGGTCTGTCGGCCCAGGCCCTGCCGTTGATCGACATCCTGCCGGCCCCTGATGCCGCAGGTCTGGCGCGTGTCTGGCAGCAGTTGGGCGATGGGGCGTATGCCAGTGTGATGTTTGTCAGCGCCAATGCGGTGGCTGGTTTTTTTGCATCAAATTCGGCCAATTCCCTTGTCTTTGCTGCGCCATCAGCTATCAAAACAAGAGCGTGGGCGCCCGGCCCCGGCACGGCCAAGGCCTTGTTGCAGGCGGGTGTGGCGCCTGAGCGCATTGACGCGCCGGCCCGCGAGGCGGCGCAGTTCGATTCCGAAGCCCTGTGGCAGGTGGTTGGCCCGCAGGTGAAACCGGGACACCAAGTGCTGATCGTGCGCGGTGGCGATGCGCAGGATGCCGTGAATGTTTCCGGCAACGGCCGCGACTGGCTGGCCCAGCGCCTGGCCGACGTGGGGGCCAGGGCCGAGTTCGTCGTGGCCTACCAGCGGGCCCGGCCGCAGTTCGATGCGGCACAGCGGCAGCTTGCGACCGAGGCCGCCGGTGACGGCTCGGTCTGGCTGTTCAGCAGCAGCGAAGCCGTGCGCAACCTGCAGGCCTGTCTGCCGGGTCAAAGCTGGCATGCGGCGCGGGCCGTGGCCACCCACCCGCGCATTGCGGCGGCGGCCCGGGAGGCCGGCTTTGGTGTGGTGTGCGAGTCACGGCCGGCCTTGGCTGATGTCAAGGCCTCGATAGAATCGCTGCAATGAACCCCGAGTCGAATGTTGAATCTTCTGCGTCCACCGCTGCAGCCTCTGCCACGGAACCCGTGACACCCGTGGCGGCGTCTGCGCCGCAGAAGACCACCCCCGCTGTGGCGCGCTCCCTGGTGCTGACGCTCGGCGCCGTCGCGTTGCTGGCCTTGCTGCTCAGCGTCTTGCTGTGGCAACGCCTGTCGGCCACCCAGGAGCAGCTGGCGCGCCAGAGCGCCGATTCCGGGGCCCATGCGGTCGAGGCGCGCACCATGGCGCGCCAGGCGCAAGACCAGACGCGCGAACTGGCAGCCCGCCTCGCCGTGATGGAGGCGCGCCTGAGCGAGGTGGCGCTGCAGCGCACCCAGCTGGAAGAACTGATGCAGAGCCTGTCGCGCTCGCGTGACGAGAACCTGGTGGTCGACATCGAGTCGTCCATCCGGCTGGCGCAGCAGCAGGCGCAACTCACCGGCAGTGTCGAGCCGCTGCTGGCCGCGCTCAAGACCGCGGAGCAGCGCGTGACGCGTGCCGCCCAGCCGCGCCTGACGCCACTGCAGCGCGCCATTGCGCGCGACGTGGCGCGCATCAAGGCCACCACCGTGAGCGACACGCCGGCATTGCTGGTCAAGATGGACGAACTGGTGCGCCTGGCCGATGAATTGCCGCTGGCCAATGCCGTGGCCGCAGCGTCTGCCACCGGCAAGGTGGCGGCCCTGAAACCGCGCCGCGAGGACAGTGTTGCCAGCTGGTGGCAGCGCAGCCTGCAGCTGGTGGTTGACGAGCTGCGCAGCCTGGTGCGCGTGAGCCGCGTCGAGCAGCCGGAAGCCGCACTGCTGTCGCCGGACCAGTCCTTCTTCCTGCGCGAGAACTTCAAGCTCAAGCTGCTCAATGCCCGCCTGGGCCTGCTGTCGCGCCAGCTCGAATCGGCCCGCGCCGATCTGGGCTCGGCCGCCGCCACGCTCAACAAGTATTTCGATGCCAGCTCGCGCAAGACGCAGGCGGCGGCCAGCCTGCTGCAGCAGATGCAGGGCCAGATGAAAACGCTGGAGCTGCCGCGCGTTGACGAGACCCTGGCCGCGCTGGCAACCGCAGCGGCAGGCAGGTAAGCATGCGCGCCATTCTCTGGTTTTTTGGCCTGTTTGCCATTGCGGTGGCGACAGCTTTGTTCGCCGGCAACAACCAGGGCACGGTCACCGTGTTCTGGCCGCCTTACCGCATCGACCTCTCGCTCAACCTGGTGCTGCTGACCTTGCTGGGCGTGTTCTTTGTGATGTATGTGGCCCTGCGCGCGCTGGCGGTGCTGCTGTCCTTGCCGGGCGAGGCACGGCGCTGGCGCATCCAGCATCAGGAACGCGCCATGCAGGTCGGCCTGATCGATTCGTTGTCCCACCTGGCGGCCGGCCGCTTCATCCGCGCCCGCAAGGCGGCTGAAGGTGTGCTGGAGCAGGAGCGGGCGCTGGCCGGCAGTGAGCAGGCCCTGCCTTATGGCGCCCGGCTGCGGGCCGTGGCACACCTGCTGGCCGCCGAGAGCACCCATGCCCTGCAGGACAAGACGGCGCGTGACGAACACGTGCGCCAGGCGCTGGACCTGCCGCATACCTCGCGCCGCGAGGAACAGGAATTGCGTGAAGGCCTGCAGCTGCGTGCGGCACGCTGGGCGTTTGACGACCGTGATGTGCAGGCCGCTCTCCAGCGGCTGGACGAATTGCCGCAAGGCGTGGCCCGGCGTACCCTGGCCCTGCGCCTGCGCTTCAGGGTCGCGCGGTTGGCCCGGCGCACGCAGGTGGCACTGGAGACAGCGCGTTTGCTGGCCAAGCACCGCGCGTTCTCCGAGGCGGCAGCGCGCAGCATCGTGCGCGGGCTGGCGATGGAGCTGGTGCAGGCGGCGCACGATCCGGCGCAACTGAACAAGGCCTGGGGCCAGCTGGATGCCAGCGAGCGCAGCATGCCCGAGGTGGCCATCCTGGCCGCCGAGCGCCTGCTCTTCCTGGGCGGCCAGGTGAGCGTGGTCCAGCAGTGGCTGCTGCCGGTCTGGGAGCAGATGGTCAAGCCGGACACGGCCCTCGTGCCGGAGCAGCGCATGCGGCTGGTGCAGGTGCTGGAGCGGAGTTTTGCCCAGGTGGAAGGCACGCCGGACGCCGCCTGGCTGACGCGCATCGAGACCGCGCAGATGGGCAATCCGCGCGATCCCATGCTGCAGTACCTGGCCGGGGTGGCCTGCATGCGTCTGAGCCTGTGGGGCAAAGCGCAGCTTCTGCTGCGGCAGTCGCTGGCCCAGCTGCGCGAGCCGACGTTGCGGCGCAGCGCCTGGCGTGCCCTGGCCCAGCTGGCCGAGCAGCGCGAGGATGCCGCGGCTGCCGCCGAAGCCTGGCGCAACGCCGCAAAAGAGTGACGATCCGGCGGTTCCCCGCTATCATGGGTTCATGGCGACCCTGACCGAACACCTCATCAAGCTGACCGATCACCGGGATCGTGACCTGCTGGAATTGACGCTGGCAAAGGCACTGATCGATCTGGTTTCCATCGACCGTGTGCTGATTGCGCGCGTGACCAGTGAAGACGGCGTCAAACGCTGGCTCGATGTGGTCTCGCTCGACGCCCGCGGCGGCGGCAAGGTGGTGGACCCGTTGCGCATCGATGTCAGTCGTCTGCCGCGGCTGGAAGATGCCGCAGACCGGTTGCGCTGCATCCAGACCGGTGAACGGGTCGAAGTGGCCTGGGCCGGTGAAAACGGCCCGCGCAAGACTTACTTCCCGTTGTTCTCCGATGCGCGGGGCGATGACGCGCAGGGCGTGCTCGAAATCCATTCACCCACCGCCCTGAGCGAGGACGACCTGGCGACCATTGGCCAGCTGCACCACATCTACCGCAACATGTTTGCATTGCTGGCCTACAGCGACCGTGATGCATTGACCGGCCTGCTCAACCGCAAATCGCTGGACGACGCCTTCTACAGCGCCGTGCTGGAAGAACTCGATGGCACCACCGATGACAGCAAGAACGCGCCGGCGCCTCACGGTGTGGGCCGGGAGCGGCGCCACCGTGTGCCGCCCAATTACTGGCTGGGCACCATGGTCATCGACAACTTTCCCTTGTTGAGCGACAAGCATGGCCATCTCATCATGGAAGAGGTTACGCTGTTGGTGGCGCGCCTCATGAACAGCACCTTCCGGGCGCACGACCGGCTCTACCGTTTCGGTGGAGACCAGTTTGCGGCCCTCTTCCATTGCCCCGACGAGGCGCTGGCCTTCGGCGCTTTCGAGCGCATGCGGGCCAATGTGGAGAAATTCAACTTTCCGCAGGTCGGCCGCGTGACCATCTGCGCCGGCTTCACGCGCATCCTGGCCGACGATTCCCCCAGCACCGCGCTGGAGCGCGCCGAACAGGCGGTCGATTACGCGCAGAAGAATGGCCGCGACAAGGTGTGCAGCCATCTGGATCTGGTGCGGCGTGGGTTCTTTGGCGAGGTGGTTCGTACAGGGGCGGTTGATATCTTCTGAGGTTCCTTACGTGTTGCATGGAAAGGCCCGCTTCTTGCGGGCCTTTTTGCTTTCAAAGCCTTTGGTTCGTTGCGCCAAATGCTATTGAATTTGTAGCGTTTGGCTGAGTATCTGGCAAGGATGATGTGTCGGGATATGCGCCCGACAGCGCAGTAACTTTCTCTTGCTTGCCCAAGAGAAAGTCACCAAAGAGAAGGGCAGCCGAAGTCAGGGCCGCTGCGCGGTTCCTTGCGCTGCTCGCATCAGCCGGGGTCGGGCTGAACTCGCTGCGCTCAAACAACGCCCGCCCTGATCCGCCCGCTGCTGCGCTGCTCAGCCCTGCCACACGGCATAGGAATCCAAACTACCGGGAACCAACAGCCATAACCTCACAAGGACGCGCCATGGCGCGTCCTTGTTGTCTTCGGTATCCGGTTTCCCTCGCCGTTATGAGAAGGCGAGTAGCGCAGGGGCAAGCGGATCAAGAGCCGTGCATGTTTGAGCGCAGCGAGTTTGCGCGGCTCCCGCTTGG
>NZ_BCWP01000008.1 GCF_001592265.1 Curvibacter delicatus NBRC 14919
CCTTAACCAGGAGTTCGATCATGTTGTTCGCCCCCGTCATCCGCCGTTCCGCTTTCGCCCCCTCCATGCGCTCGCTGGACCGCTTCTTCGACGCTGCCCTGCAGGCCCCGATCGCCCAGACCAACAGCTGCCGCATCGAACAGGACGACAAGGCCTACACCCTGAGCTTCGACGTGCCGGGCGTGACGCGCGAGCAGCTGTCGATCGGCATCGAAGGCAATGTGGTGCGCCTGGAAAGCCTGCCGGAAGCCGCGCGCCAGTACAAGGCCGCTTACGAACTGCCACAGGACATTGATGCGGCTTCCAGCGTTGCCAAGCTGGAAAACGGTGTGCTGACCCTCAAGCTGGCCAAGGTGCAGCCGGAGAGCAAAGTCACCAAGCTGACGATCAACTGAGTCTGTTCGACAACATGAAAAAGGCCGCGAAATTCGCGGCCTTTTTCATGGCTTCAACGTATGAATTCAGCGACCTGCACTTCCGGCAGTTGGCTCGGAAGAATGACGGGTTGGGGCAAGTTGTATACATGCCTGGTCCCGAAATGCCTCGTAAGGCACTAAGGTGCCGGTAGTGCACGCGGAGCCGCAAGCCTGGATGAATCCGTCACGATTGAATCCTGGGTAATGTGACACATTGCGAACAGCCCACACTTCAGAGTTGGAGCCCCAAAAACCGCCCGCGGAAAAGTCTGCTTTGGCATAGCTTGAGCACCCCAATTTTGATGAATGATCCCGGACACATGCATCTGCAGCTTTGTACAAAGAGCCACATTGGCCGTCAGTAAGCTTCTGGTTAGAAACCTCTACAAGTACGACCGACAAGTACCCAGAATCCAATACCGCAACTTTCTTCTTTTGCCGAAAAAACCCTAAGTCGACAATGATCTTTCCAGACTCCTCTTTTGCCTGAATAAAGTAGGTCTCTGAATTGAAGTCTTTGTTTGTGACCACCAAAGGCTTCGACTCTTTACTGAGCACAATGAAAAATAGTGGATCGACGCGACATCCTGAGCCGCCACAGTTTTGACTGATCAGTACCGCCTGTCCACCGCTAAATCTATATAACCCGTGTAGTTCCAGGTAAGGCTCTTTGGAGTCGGCTCTAAATATTGCCTTTCCGTTTAGCAAGATCGTAGAGGGTGGGCCGTTGGTCCCGTCGCTGTAGATGCTTCGTACGACTTGGATTTCTCCTAAGTCAGATTGAAGTGCCTTCTCGACCACATAGCCTGCGGACCAAGACACCTGACAACACAACAGCATCGTGAGAACGATCAAGTATCTCAGTGCGGCGGCTGTCATTGAGCGCCCCAACTTGATATGGACGTCAAAATTGTCTTACTGACCGAGTTCACGCCGCCCTCCCTTAATGTGTTGTAAGTGCTTGATTTATACCAGTCGTGTTTCCGCGGGCGGCTTCGGAAGAACCATGAACAAGTTCGCCAAGACCTGGACTCCAAACCGTTGCGACACGTAGCCGCACGACCACAATCTCACACAGACTGGCTGATCGCATCCAGCGGCCAGCGTGGCTTGACCTCGAAGGTGTAGGCCCGGCTGGCCTCTTGCATGCTGGCCTGCAGCCGCATGGCCGCGGCCATGGCGATCATGGCACCGTTGTCGGTGCACAGGTGCAGTTCGGGGTAGTGCACGCGCACCTTGCGCTTGGCGCACTGGGCATTCAGTTGCTCGCGCAGATGCCGGTTGGCCCCCACGCCGCCGGCCACCACCAGGCGCTTCATACCCGTCTCATCGAGTGCGGCGAGCGACTTCTTCACCAGCACTTCGACGATGGCAGCCTGCGTTGAGGCGGCGAGATCCGCCTTGCGCACTTCCAGCTCAGCCCCCAGACGCTGCGCCTGCGTCAGCACCGCCGTTTTCAGGCCGGCAAAAGAGAAGTCGAGGTTGCTGCTGTGCAGCAGAGGGCGCGGCAGCTTGAAAGCGGTGCCATCACCCTGCTCCGCCAGACGGGACAAGGCCGGCCCGCCGGGATAACCCAGGCCCATGAGCTTGGCTGACTTGTCAAAGGCCTCACCTGCGGCATCGTCAATGGTTTCACCCAGGATTTCGTAGCGTCCGACGCCGTCCACCCGCATCAGCTGCGTGTGACCGCCCGAGACCAGCAAGGCGACAAAGGGGAACTCGGGTGGGTCGGCACTCAGGAACGGCGACAGCAAATGCCCTTCCAGGTGGTGCACGCCCAGCACCGGCTTGCCCAGGGCCGCACCGAGCGCGCAGGCCACACCGGCGCCCACCAGCAGCGCGCCGGCCAAGCCGGGGCCGCGCGTGTAGGCCACCACGTCGATGTCCTGCAGCGACTTGCCGGCCTCGGCCATCACCTGATTGGTGAGCGGCAGCACGCGGCGGATGTGGTCGCGGCTGGCCAGCTCGGGCACCACACCGCCATAGGCCTGGTGCATCTCGATCTGGCTGAAGAGCGCGTGCGACAACAACTGCGGCACCGGGCTGCCATTGGCTTGCACCAGGGCGACGCCGGTTTCGTCGCAGGAGGATTCGATGCCCAGAATCAGGGGCGCGGTATCTGACATAGGGTCAAGTGTAGAGCCCTTCCGGAACTCACCGCCGTCTCCCGATGACGGGATCGTCCAGACGGTCCTGCCGGTAATACACTGATGCCCTATGCATGGCTCGTTTCCTTCTACCAATCTGGATCGCGTGCTGGACGCCGCGTTCCGCATCGATGCGGAATTTCAGATCCAGTTCGTGTCGGAAGCCGGCAAGCGCTGGCTGGGAATGAGCCCGGGGGATCAACTGCCGCGCAGCTTTCTTGATCTCCTGCACCCGGACGACATATCCACCTTCCAGCACAAGATGCCCACCGGGCATCAGCTCTTGAATTGCGATGCGCGCCTGCTCAGGGGCGAGCACCCCTGCTGGGTGAACCTGCGGGTCTATGCCCTTCCGCAGGCACAGCAGTTCGTCGTGTGCATGATCGACATCTCGTCCTGGATCGGAGGCATGGCCGCGCTGCCTGCCGTCCCCGGGCGCGAGGAACTGAGTGGCTTGGCCCATCGCACCTTTTTGCAGCAGGCCGTGGAGGCGCTCATTGCCCAGGGCAACCGTCCCTTTGTGTTGGGCCTGCTGGACCTCGATGGCCTCAACCGGGTCAATCACAACCTCGGGCACCACGCGGGCGATGCCGTGTTGGCCGAGACGGTTCAGCGGCTGACCCGCCTCACCCTCCCGCCGAACCTCGTGGCCCGCCTGGGAGGCGACGAGTTTGTGATGCTGCTGCCGGACAAGGACGCGCACGCTAGTCAGGCCCTCATGCAGGAAGTGCTGTTCGCCATCGCCCGCCCCTACCACGTGGCCGGACAACAGGCCTATCTGGGCGCGAGCATCGGTTTGGCCGAGTTCCCTGGCCACGGCGCGGACTACTCCCGCCTGTTCAACAACGCCGACATTGCGATGCACCGCGCCAAGAGCGATGGCAAGAACCGCTTCAGCGTCTATGCCCCGCAGAGCGGAAACTCTGACTTTTCTATCCAGGCGGCCCTGTACGAGGGCATTGAAGAAGGGGAGTTCTCACTCGTCTACCAGCCGCTGTTCGACATCCAACGCCGGATCGTGGGCGCCGAAGCCCTGATGCGCTGGACCAGCCGGACGCTGGGGCCGGTCTCGCCAGCCGAATTCATCCCGATCGCGGAGAAAGTCGGCCTGATGCCCGTGCTGGGCAAATGGGCGTTGCGCTATGCGTGCCAGCACCTCCGGCAGTTCCAGCAGCTCAGTCCGAAATTCTCGATGTCCGTCAATGTCTCTCCGCTGCAGTTCGGGGAAGACGACTTCCATGTGCCGGTGATGAACACGGTGCAGGAGCTCGACATCGACCCCACCCAGCTGGTGCTGGAAATCACCGAGTCCACCCTCATGCAAAGCCGGCAACAGACCGAACAGTCGCTTGCCCTCCTGCGCGAGCAGGGCATACGCATTGCGATCGACGATTTCGGCACCGGTTTTTCCAGCCTGGCCTACCTCACGCGCTTTCCGGTCTCCGGCATCAAGATCGACCGATCTTTTGTCGCGAAACTCGACCCGGTCTCCGCCTCGGGCGACCCGGACCGCAAGCTCATCGTGGCCATGATCCATCTGGCGCATAGCATCGACTTGCGCGTCGTGGCCGAAGGGGTGGAGACACAGGCACAATTTGATTTCCTGAAAAGTGCCGGCTGCAATTTCGTTCAGGGCTACCTGCTGGGGCGGCCGATGGAGGCAGAAGCCTTGCTCGGGCTTCTGGATAGCACGCATAACAAGAACACGTCATGAGCCACCCCACCGTCGACAAATTGTTTGCCGCGATGCGCAGCACCAAGGGTATCCCGGCGATGGAAGGCATCGTCAGTTCGGTACTGGGGACCCTGCGCAATGAAAAGAGCAATCACCACACGCTGGCCCGGTACATCAGCGAGGACTTCGCGCTCACGCAAAAGGTGCTCAAGCTGGCCAACTCCATCATGTACGCGCCTTTTGCCAAGGAGGCCTCGTCGGTGAGCGCGGCGGTGCAGATCCTCGGCACCGACTCCCTGCTACATGTGGTGATCAGCACCGCCATGGCCAGCGAAGCCGAAATCCGGGACGACCGGCACCTCTCCCAGACCTTGCTGGCTTCCGAACTGGCGCGCAGCCTCTATCCGGACCGCTCGGAAGACCTCTCGGTAGCCGGCCTCATGATTGACCTGGGGCGCCTGGTCGCCGCCAGGTTCCTGCCCGATGAAATGACCCGGGTCCAAGCCCGGATCGTCGCCGGCACCGATCCCGAGCAGGCCGCCCGCCTGGTGCTGGGCATGACCCTACCGCAACTCGGGGTCGAAGTCGCCAAGCGCTGGAACCTGCCCGACTCCATCATGGGCATCATCGACGGCACGGGCGACAGCACGGTTGTGCAGGCGGCCCGCCTGGCCAGCACCGCCTCCCACCTCATTCTCGACGGCAAAGTGGACGAACTCGCGCAGTTGACCGAGCAGCTGGCGTTGCCTGACGTGGATAAATCTCGTCTGCGCCTGCTCATCCAGCGCAAGCTGGACGATGTGGGTGCCACCGTCCTCAGCCAGCCGCAACACATTCCGGCCGGCATGGCGCTGGAGGCGCTCTACCACGAGCTAGCCGCCGAGAAATGGGACACGCCCGAGGCCCTGGCCGGCGCCATGTTCAGCAGCATCCACCATGTGCTCAAGACCAGCCATTGCCTGCTATTGGCGCGCGACGCCAAAGGCGACTTCGTCATCCGTGCCGGCCTGGGCCAGCGCGTGGCCGCGCTGCGCTCGGAGTTCAGTGTGTCGGCCGAATTCAAGCCCACGGCCTTTCATGCGGCCATCCAGAACAACGTCGACATTGCGATCAACGATGCCGCCAAGCTGCGGCCTTCGGCGCTGCCCCCGGACTACCGGCGCCTCTTTCCCCACGTCACCAAGTTTGTCATCGTGCCGATCGCCAACCCCAAGGTGACCGGCCTGATCTACTGCGACTGGGACGCCGATGGGGACTACCTTCCCACGGAACTGCTTGCGCTCCGCAAGCTCAGGGACCTGTTCCTGCCATTCTTTTGACTTGAGCCAGCGCAGCCCGGGTGCCTGGAACCCGGCGCCGCCTCAGCGCATCACCAGCCCGCCATCCACCATCAACACCTGCCCGGTCATGAAGCGGCTCCAGTCGGAAGCGAGGAACAGCACCGGCCCGGCCACGTCGGCCGGCGTGGCGATGCGACGCAGCGGCGTCTGCGCCACGATGGCCTCCTTCACGTCCTCCTTGGTCGCGCGGCTGGCGTCGGTCGGGTAGACCAGGCCGGGCGCCACGCAGTTGACGCGGATGCCCAGCGGCCCGAGTTCGGCCGCCAGGTTGCGGCTGAAGCCGACCAGCGCCGACTTGGCGGTGCTGTAGTCGTGGTACGGCACCACCGGCCGCGCCACCAAGTCGCTCGCCAGGTTGACGATGCTGCCTTGCGCGCGCTGGCGCAAGTGCGGCAGCACGGCCTGGCAGACGTTGTAGGTGGCGTGCACGGCACCGTCCACCTGGCGTTGGTAGTCGCTCCAGTCCAGCTCCCAGAAGCGCTTGCGCTGCTCGGGGTCGAAGCGGTAGGGCGCAAAGGCGTTGTTCACCAGCACGTCGATGCGCCCCACTTCGGCCAGTACCTGGGCCACCATGGCCTGCACCTGCGCCGGATCATTGACATCGGCACGAATCGCCCAAGCGTCACCGCCGGCAGCCTTGCACTGCGCCACCACCGCTTCGGCCGCGGCCTCGTTGCGCAGGTAGTTGACGATCACGAAGCCGCCTTCGGCCGCAAACGCCTGCGCAATGGCCGCACCGATGCCGCGGCTGGCGCCGGTGACGAGGATGACCTGGCCCTGAAAATTCATGGCTTACTTCCGGCCCGGCAGCAGGTCCTGGCTGACCACGGCCTTCATGTCCAGGTTGCGTTCGATCAGGCCGATCTGCTTCCAGGCGCGGGCGCCCTTCTGCAGTGTGTCCACGTCGATGGCGCCCAGGCCTTTTTGCTGCGTCAGCGGCGAAACGCTGGTGGCGTTGCGCAGCTTGATCACCTCCAGGTTCACAGCTTCGTTCTGGCCGTTGATGGCGCGCTTGACGGCGAGTTTGGCGGCCTCCTCGGGGTGGTCGATCATCCACTGCGCGCTGTCGCGGTAGGCAGCGAGGAAACGCTTGAGCAGGTCCTTCTTCTGCTGGAAAGTGTCCTCGCGCACGATGAAGAGATCGCTGGAAAGGTTGAGCGAGTGGCGCACCTCCATCACGTTCACGTCGCCCACGCCCTTGGCGCGCGCCACCAGCAGGCCGGTGTCGGTGGCGGCAGTGGCGTCCACCTGGCCCTGCATGAGCGGCGCGAAGTTCAGCAGACCGGTGACGACGATGGTCACGTCCTTGGTGCTCAGACCGGCCTGGTTGAGCAGCAGCTGCAGATTGGTCAGGGTGCCGCTGGAGAGGCTGTAGACGCCGATCTTCTTGCCCTTGAGGTCGGCCGGCTTGCTGATGTTGGCGCTCTTGAGCGAGACCACGTTGAAGACGTTCTGCGGGTAAATGTCGTAGATGGCGCGCAGCTTCTCGCCCTTGTCCAGCCCGCCGTAGAAGGAGCCGGGATCGGTGAAGGCCACGTCGGCCTGGCCGCTGAGCAGGTTGCGCACCGCGTCGCCGCCGCCCGCGCCGGGCATGTAGACCAGCTCGATGCCGCGGGCGCGGAAGAAGCCCTTGTCGGGCTCGACCAGGATGTTGGTGATCTCGGAAATCGGACCGCCCCAGCCGGCGATGGTGACCTTCTCCAGTTTCGGGTCCTGGGCCAGGGCCGTGCCGGTGCCCAGGGTGGCCAGCGCGATGGCGGCCAGCATGCGCAGGGTGTTGCGTTTCATATCCTCGTGTCCTCTCTCGGGTTCAGTTTGACTTGGGGTTGGAATAGGGTCGGAGCAACCGGCGCTCCAGCAGCAGCGCGGCTTCGTACAGCAGCAGGCCGATGCCGGTGATGAGCACCAGCGCCGCGAACATCAGCGCCGTGTCCATGGACGCCTGCGAGGCGATGATGAGCGCCCCCAGGCCGCGGCTGGCACCGATGAACTCGCCCACCACGGCCCCCACCAGCGCCAGCACCACGGCCACGCGCAGGCCGGCCAGGATGGTGGGCAAGGCGGCCGGAATCTTGAGGCGCCACAGGGTCCGCCAGCGGCTCGCGCCCAGCATGCGGAACAGCTCGAGCCGGGCCGCATCCACCTGCGCCACGGCGGTCAGTGTGTTCTCCAGCAGGGGGAAGAAGCAGATCAGCGCGGTGATGAGCACCGTGGGCGCGGTGCCGAAGCCCAGCCAGACGATGAACAGCGGCACCAGCGCCAGCTTCGGGATGACTTGGCTGGTCACCACATAGGGCATGAGCACGCGGCGCAGCGCGGCCGATTCGCCCAGCAGCACGCCGCCGGCAAAACCCAACAGCACGCCCAGCCCCAGACCCAACGCCAGCTCCAGCAGGGTCTGCCCGATGTGCGGCCAGAAGTAGCCGGTGGCAAAGCCGCGCCACAGGGCTGCACCGATGGCACTGGGCGCAGGCAGCACGAGCGCGGAGAAGCGGAAGGCCGGCACGGCGGCTTCCCAGAGCGCGAGCAGGCCGAGCAGCAGTGCGAAAGCGAGAAGACGCGGGTATTTCAAGCAGCCACCTCCGCGTCCATGGCCTGGCGCAGCTCGGCGCAGAGGGCATTGAAGGCAGCGCTGTAGCGCACGTCCTGGCTGCGCGAGCGCGGCAGTTCAACGCGGACATCGTGCCGGATGCGGCCGCCCTCCATCACCGCCACCCGGTCGGCCAGGTACACCGCCTCGGCGATGTCGTGCGTGACGAAAAAGACCGAGGTGCCGCGCGCGCGGCACATGGCCTGCAACTCGTCCTGCAGTTCCTCGCGCGTGATGGCGTCGAGCGCGGCAAAGGGCTCGTCCATCAACAAAATCGCCGGCTCCAGCACCAGCGCGCGCGCAATCGCCACCCGGCTTTGCTGGCCGCCCGACAACTGGCGCGGGTAATGGTTGGCATGCGAGGCCAAGCCCATCTGCGTCAGCAGTTGCTCGGCGCGCGCCACGTCGGCCACGGTCGGTTTGCGCTGCAAGGTCACGGGCAGCAGTACGTTGTCCAGCACGGTGAGCCAGTCCAGCAGCGTGGGGGCCTGGAACACGAAACCGGTGCCCGGCCCGGGCTGGCGCACCGCCTGCCCCTGCAGGCTGACCCGGCCTTCGTCGGGCTGCAGCAGGCCGGCGGCGAGTTTGAGCAGCGTGGTCTTGCCGCAGCCGCTGCGCCCTACCAGGCAATGGAACTCGCCCTGCGCGATGTCCCAGTCCACGCGCTGCACCACCGGCGGCCAGCCGGGGTAGGTGTAGCTCACGCCTTGCATGTCGAGGAAGGCCATCGTCCTCAATCCTTGTACGGCGCGAAATCTTCCGCCGCCGTTTCTGCCGACTGTTCCAGTTCGACCATGCGCACCAGATCCAGCAGGCTGAAGCGCCCGTCGTGGTGCCAGCCGGCCTCGGGCGCCGTCATGGCACCCAGGGCGCAGATGCGGGTGGCACCGGCCTGCCCCAGCGCTTCCGCCAGGGCGTACAACTCATGCGGCGCCGCGGCCAGCCCCACCGTCTGCAGAATGTCACGCTGCGCGGCAATCAAAGGCATGGCAGCGTCCAGCCGCGCCACCGCCTGCACCTGCACCGTGCGGTTCAGGGCACAGGGCTGCAGCGCACTCGCCACCTCCGCATAGGCCACGCACCACGGTACCGTGGCATCGCCCATTAGTTCCACACCGGTTTGCGCAAAGCCCTTGAGTTCCTGCCGCTCGCGCCAGCCGGCCACGCTGGTCGCTTCTTCCAATGTCAGCGTGCGGCGCGCGAACTTGTGCTGCAACGCGGCCAGTTCACCCGCCAGCAGTTGTGCAAACTCGCGCGGCGTGACACGGCCGCCACGCGCCACATAGAACACATGCGGCGAGTAGCAGCCCTGCTGCTCGTAGCGCACCACATCGAGCGCCGCCTGGCGCGCTGCTGCCTGGGCATGCTGGGCGTCGAGCACCGCGCTGGAGACCAGGCCCAGGCTGAGCTTGTGGCCGTGCGGCAGGAAGCGCGTGCCCACCGGCACCTGCTGGCGCAAGGCAGCCAGCGTGTCGTTGCCGCCGTAGGCCAGCACCGTGTCGGCTTCGGCAAACAAGGTTTTTTCGCTCACCGTATCGCCGCCCTTGAACCAGAGCACGGCCAGACAATCGGCCAGGCGCGGTTCGACCTCGGCCAGCAGGCGTGCGAACAGCGCGGCGAACACCGGCTCGGCACTGGCCACCTTGCCGATGGCCGGCGCCTTGACCAGCAGGCCGCAGACCAGGCTCCACAGCGGCAGGCCCGGCACATTGCCGGCCCAGACGTGCATCAGCAGCTCGGGGCCGAGCGCGCGCGCCATGCCGCCTTTGACCACGGGCTGGAATTCGTCGAGCAGCTTGGGGTTGGCGAAGTCCTCGGCCACAAAGCGCTGCAGCTGCGGCGCGCGGAAGGTCTTGAGATAGGCGTTGAGCCCCAGGCGCACCATCTCGGCATCGAAGCCGCTCACCAGGGGCAGCAGCCGATCGGCCTCGACGCGGTAGGGGTCGTTGGCATCCAGCAGGCGAGCCACGGCGCGGTCGATGGCGGCAATGATCTGCGACACCGGCACGCGCTTGAGCTGCTGGCGACCGGCCTCGCGCACGTGCGCGGCCAGGGCTGTCAGCTGCGCCGGCGTCAAATGCGGCACAGCGACTTCGACACCATCCGCGCCCACACCAAAGCGCAGCGTCTGCCACTGCACCTGTTCGGCTGGCAAGCCCGGCAGGTAAGCCGCGACGGCTTTCAGCGTCATGCCGCGGCTCCGCTCTGCGCCGCCCGCAGGAAGTCGTCCACCGCAATCGAGCAGCCCTTGGCCTGCGCTCCTTGGGCACGGCCCAGCAGCAGGAAGCCGTCATCAACCGCCACACCGACGTCTTCGGTCAGGATGGTGGTGACGGAATTGAAGTTGCCCAGGTCGCAATGCGCCAAAATGCCGCGCTCACCGAAGGGGGCTTCCTGACCACTCAGGGGGTCGAGCAGGCGCGAACGGATCCAGTGCGGGCCGGACTTGGGCGAAGGCAGCACGGCGTTGCCGTCGTCGTAGAACTGGGTGCTGAGCTCGGTCATGCCGTACATGTTGATGCACTGGCTGCGCGGGACGCCGAAGGTGGCCGAGAGCTGGACGTAGAACGCCTCCATGTCCATCTCGCGCGATTGGCCCTTGAAGCCGCCGGTGTCGAGCAGGCGGCTGCCCGCCGGCAACTGGAACTGCAAGCCAGCCGCCTGCAAGGCGTCCATCAGGTGCACGAAACTGTAGCTGGCACCCAGCAAGGCGAAGGGTTCGCCGCTGCGCTGCACCTGCCGCAACGTCTCGCACAGGTCTTCGAGCTGCAGGCCGTCCTGGTCCATGAAGTAACGACTCTCGGGCGTACCGAACGCGTGCAGCGCCAGCGCCAGGTAGTGCGCCAGCGAGGAGTTGGGCATGAGCTGCTCGTCCGGGAACAGGAGGCCCATGCGCATGCGTTCAGCGCCCGCCATGAAACGCTGGCGGAAGTTGCGTGTCATGGACAGGTCGTACACCTGCAGATGCGGGTGGTAGTGCCGGCCTTTCACGTCGCCGCGCGTGGTGCCACTGGTCATGAAGACGCGCTCGCAGGCATCTGGCGGCACGCAGCTGAGCGTGAGGTCCTTGAAGGCATTGATCGGCACGGCCGGAATGTCACGCCAGTTTTTCACGGTGCGCGGCGTGCGGCCGCGTTGCTGGCAGTAGCGCTGAAAAGGTGCGTTGTGCTGGAACTGGTGGGCGAACAGACGCAGGGCGAGTGCGTTGAAGGCATCGTCGGTCGAGCCGGGTTGCGCGATGAAGGCCAGCAGATCGGCCACCAGCGCGTCATCCAGACCGCTGGCCTTGGCTTGCATTGCTGTGGAGGTGTCGTTCACGTTCGCCCTTCTTCCGGTGATGTGCTTCGCACGGGTGCTCCGAAAGGGGTGGCAGGGCGGGACGCTTGTTCCTGACAGCTCTTCTTACGTCGGCATGATCCGAGTCAAGTTCGCGGGTTCGGTGTCACCATCTCAGCCACGCTGCCATTACCGGCAGGGTTGCACCCCGGAGCGATTGGAATTCTACGCGGAGTGAGGCGGGATACGTCCGTTGCCCTTGGGCCATCGGCTCCATTCCTTCTAATTCTCTTCCGATGGTGACAGAATGCCCAAGTGGTTTAATTTGATAAAAAAGCTCTCGGCGCTGCACCTCGAATACCTCCCATTGAAGAAAAACAGAATGAAACCCGACACCCCCCAGACAACTTCGACCAGGCCCACAACTGGTGCCGTAACGCGCAGTACGGGGTTGGACCGACGCCAATTCGTCAAGTACTCTTTCGGTGTCGTGGCCGGGCTCTCCGGAACCACTTTCTCAACGGCCTATGGCGGCAGCAACCATCAGCTGCGCAGTTATCCGATCGATGGCAGGAAGGTCAAGAAAACGACCGAGCAGATGTTGGCCTTCGACTTTTCTGCGACGCCCATCGACAAACCCAAATCGAACAAGGGCCTGCATGCCACGGAGATGAGCCACGTTCAGGACTACGACAGGTACGGCTACGGAAAGTATCGGCTCGCCGGCGGTCTTCCTGTCGTGCCACGTTATGACTTGCTGGCCAACGCGGGCAACTACGCTGCGCCTGCCAAGCGCAAGCGGCTGGCGAATTTTTTTGCCATGACCGACATCCACATCACGGACAAGGAGGCGCCCAACCAGCTGATCTATATCCAGCAAGCTGATTCAGCCCACGGAGGCGAGATGACCTCGATCTACTCGCCCGTCATGATGTACACCACCCAACTGCTCGACGCCGCCATCCAGACCGCCAATGCGCTGCATGAGCGGAGCCCCTTCGACTTCGGTATCTCGCTGGGCGATGTATGCGACAGCAGCCGGTACAACGAATTGCGCTGGTACCTCGACGTGATCGACGGCAAGCCCATCAGGCCGAGTTCGGGCGCGCATCTGGGCGAGGACACGGTCGATTTCCAGCGGCCTTTCCAGGCGGCCGGGCTCAACAAATCCATCCCGTGGTACCAGACGCTGGGCAATCACGATCACTTCTACATCGGCTCTGCGCCGGTAGATGCAAACCCTGCCCTCAAGATCCGCGAGAGCTACGTCAGCGATCAGGTCTGGGCGGTTGGCGATGTGCTCATCCCCAACGCGTCCAAGTCCACGCCCATGGCATTGCCGCCGGTGGTGTATGACTTGAACACCAGCTTGTCGGGAACCTCGAAAGCAACCCTGAATGACCCGGTCACCGGCATCGCGGGCAACACCTTCTACATGGGTGTGATCGATGGTGCCAGTCCCTATGGTGCCATCCGCTACACGGGCAAGGCGGAAGACTTCAAATCGCCCCCCAAAGTGGCGGCCGACCCCGACCGGCGCGCCTTGCTGCGCAGCGAATGGATAGCGGAATTCTTCAACACCACGACCCTTCCCAAGGGCCATGGCTTTGACCTGGTGCCGGAGGCCTTGCGCCGCAGTCAGAACGGGTTCGCCTGCTACAGCTTCGTTCCCAAGTCGGACATTCCGCTCAAGATCATCGTGCTGGACAACACCCAGCTGGAAACGGATGGCTCCCACGACATTCACGGGCACGGTTTCCTGGACGAGGTGCGCTGGAAGTGGCTGCAGGCTGAGCTCGACGCCGGGCAGGCCAACAATCAGCTGATGGTGATTGCCGCGCACATACCGATTGCCGTGGCAGCCAGTGGCAGCCTGATGGAGTGGTGGAACCCCAAAGGACAGGCATCGCCATCCCAGAATGATCCCCATGCGGTCATGGACAACGCAGTCAAGTTGCCCGACCTGATCCGCAAACTGCAGGACACGCCCAACCTGCTGATGTGGATGTCTGGCCACCGGCACTTGAACACGGTCAAGGCGCTGCCCGCTTACAGCGATGAAGCCCGCACCCAGCTCGTGCCTGAGAAGAGTTTCTGGCAGGTTGAGACCTCCTCCCTGCAGCATTTTCCACAGCAGTTTCGTACCTTCGAGATCTATCTGAACAGCGACTACACGGTGTCCATCGTGGCGGTCAATGTGGACCCGGAAGTGGCCGAAGGCACGCCAGCCGCGACATCGCGGAAGTACGCGATTGCCGAGCATCAGATTGCCCGGAACAACCTGCGACAGAACGAGCCCAACCGTGTGTATTTCCCCGGTAGCCGTCTCAAAGTCGACAGCATGGACCCCACACGCCAGCAGGACGACTCCATCGATCCGAGCATCCACTACGGCAACGTGGATGGCGTGCCGTACTGCGCCTCCTACAACGCGGAACTGTTCAAGCAGCTGACCCCGACGATGATCGAGGTTCTGAAGAAAATCGCTTGACCAACTTGGTCCTGGTTGGCCAACTGCCACCGCCAGATGGTTGAGTGCCTGAGGCAGCAGTCGTCCCTGGCAACGCCTCTTCCGGTTGCCCAGGGACGTGTCACAACGTTCACCGCCGTCCTGCAATATTGACCTGAATCAAGTTTCATCCCAAGGAATTTGCCCTGCGCAAAATAAGCTGGGAAGATGAACGCAGTTTCGGGACGTTGGTCCTGTTCTCGAAGGAAATCCATGCATTTGAGACTCAAAAATGCTGCTCGGGTGTGGCTCACATCACTGGGTGCCTGCGTCGTCATGATTGGGACGGCCACGGCGACGGAAATCAAGATCGGCGGCACCGGCAATGCGCTGGGCACCATGCAACTGCTGGGCGACGCCTACAGCCGGAAATACCCGGACGTGAAAGTCACCGTCTTGCGCAGCCTTGGCAGCAGCGGCGCGCTGCTGGGCGTGCCCCAGCGGGCCATCGACATCGGCCTGAGTTCCCGCACGCTGACCGAGGAAGAGCGCAGCAAAGGCCTCGTCGCCACCGAGTACGCGCGCACGCCAACCGTACTGGCGGTCTCCCCAAAAACCAAGGTCACCGGTCTCACCCGTGAGCAGTTGGCCGACATCTACACCGGTAAGCTGGCCCAATGGCCGGACCGCATCACGATTCGCCCGGTTCTGCGGCAACCGGGCGACGACAACACACGTCAGCTCAGAGCCCTGTCACCGGCCATCGAGCAGGCCCTCACTGTTGCCGAAAAGCGACCGGGCCTGCCCTATGCCATGACGGACCAGGAAGCAGCCGACAAGATCGAAAGCGTGCCCGGCGCCATCGGCGTCTCCACCCTGGCATTGATCCTGTCCGAGGGGCGTCAGATGCGCAGCCTGTCCCTGGATGGCGTGGAGCCGACGGTGCACAACGGCGCCAGTGGCCGCTACCCCATGGCCAAGCATTTCTTTTTCATCACGCAGTCGACGCCGTCGCCGGCGGTCCAGCAGTTCATCTCGTTCGTCCGATCACCCGCCGGCCGGGACATCCTGACGCAAACAGGCCACTGGCTGCCCTGAGCAGCGCCGCATGCAGGCCCGCTCAGATCGCATCGCGCGCGTCATCACCCGTCTGGCGGTTGGTGTCGCGGTGCTGGCGGTCATCAGCGCGCCCCTGGGCTACAGCCTCACCGTACTGAGAGATGTCAACCGCGAGCTTGAGTTCAAAGCCAAAGTCAAGGCCACCGCCCTGAGCGGCCTGATTGCCGAAAACCCCGATGCCTGGATGTTCGCGAAGAACCGGCTGGAAGGCCTGATCACACGGGAGCCGGTGCCACTGGCCGGCGAACAGGTTGAAGTTTTCGACAGCGTCGACCAGTTGATCCATCGCAGCGGCCTGCCACCGGCTGCCCCCACCCTGACCCAAAGTTATCCGCTGTATGACGCCGGGCACGTGGTGGGCCGGCTCGATGTGCGCGCCTCGCTGCGCGGCCTGGTCCACGGCGCCGTCTATGCCACCGTGTACGGCATGCTGCTCGGCGCACTGGTTTTCCTCATCGTGCGCACCCTGCCCTTGCGGGCCTTGCGACGCATCCTGAAGGAGCTGTACGACGAGAAGGAGCGGACCGAGACCACGCTGCAGGCCATCAGTGACGCCGTGATCCGGACCGATGCGCAGGGCCGCATCCGCTACGTGAACCTGACCGCCCAAAACATGCTCGGCATCACGCTGGCACAGGTTGACGGACAGGCGATCGCGGCGGTAGTGCGCCTGCGGGACGACAAGACCCACGATCCATTGGACGACCCGCTGGCACAGGCAATGGCGAAACAGGCCGTGATTGCCGGCCAGGGCCGCAGTGAGCTGTGCCGACCGGACCAGTCCGTCGTGGCGGTCGAGGAATATGCGGCACCGATCTTTGATGAGATGGGTGTGATCACCGGTGGCGTGCTGGTGCTGCGCGACGTCAGCCTGACCCGCGCCTTCACCGAACAACGCGCCTGGGAGGCGACCCACGACGCCTTGACTGGGCTCTTCAACCGGCGTGAGTTTGAAAGCCGTGTCAAAGCCGCCTTGTTGGGCGTGCAGGCGTCCGGCGAAAACCATGTCATCTGCTTTCTGGATCTGGACGCCTTCAAGGTGATCAACGACACCGGCGGCCACACGGCGGGCGACCAGTTCCTGATCCAGCTCGCCCATCTGCTGCGCTCGTGCGTGCGGGACTCGGATACGCTGGCCCGGCTGGGCGGCGATGAATTCGGCGTGCTGCTGCATGGCTGCGAGATCGATCACGCCAAGCGGATTGCCGCCGACCTGCTGGCGGCCATCAAGGATTTCCGCATGACCTGGGAGTCCAAGGTGTTTTCGGTCGGCGTCAGCATCGGCCTGACCGTGATCAGCCCCGAGCACCTGAGTGCCGAGGAGGTGATCGGCGAAGCGGACAGCGCCTGCTACTGGGCCAAGGACCAGGGGCGCAACCGGATTCGTGTTTTCCTGCACACCGACAAGCAACTGGCCCAACGACGGGTTCAGTCGGATTGGGTGGCCCGCATCCGCGAGGCCTTTGACCTGGACCGCTTTGTGCTGTACCAGCAGACCTACCTGAACCTGAGCCCGGCGGCAGGCGAAAACGCGCACCTCGAGGTGCTGCTGCGCATGGAAGACGGCCATGGCGGCTTCATCGAACCCGAGGGTTTCCTGAATGCGGCCGAGCGGTACAACCTGATGCCCGAGATCGACCGCTGGGTCATCCGTCAGGTGTTCAGCCACTACCGCCAGCTGGTCGACGCGCGGAATGGTGGGCCCCTGACCTGCTGCATCAACCTGTCGGGTTCGTCGATCAATACCGAGGGCTTTTTCGACTTCATCCGGCAACAGATCGAGCGCTACCAGCCGGGTGCCGGCACCATCTGTTTCGAGCTGACGGAAAACGTCGCCATCAACAACCTGCAAGCCACGGAACAGTTCATCCGGCAATGCAAGTCGATCGGCATTGAATTTGCGCTGGACGATTTCGGCATCGGCAACAGCTCGCTGGGTTATCTGAAAAACCTGTCGGTCGACTACCTGAAGATCGACGGCGGTTTCATCCGCAACATCGAGCGCGACAAGATCGATCTGGCCCTGGCGGAAACCGTCAACCGCATCGGCCATATCCTGGGCAAGAAGACCGTTGCCGAGCATGTGGAGAACGATGCCATCCTCGACATCCTGCGGGCGATGGGCATCGACTACGCCCAAGGCAACGGCGTCTGCCCGCCCAGCCCCCTGCTGGCCCGGATCGCCTGAAGGATGCCGCGCGAATACCCCGGCGCGATTCTTGCAAGAAAATGCATCATGCATGAACCCTTGCGCATAGTCGTGGTGGCCCCAGATCTGGCCGTGAGCGACCCGAATGACGACGATGCCATCGCCCAGGCCGAGCGCTCGCGCAGCCTGCGCATCGGCCTGCTGGAAAGCGGCTTCAACCTGGTGGCTACCCTGCCGGCCGACGTGTTTCTGGCCGATCGCCTGGCGCAACTGCAACCCGACATGGTGATCGTCGACGCCGAAAGCGACGCGCGCGATGCGCTGGAGCACGTGGTGATGGCCACGCGCGAGGCGCCGCGCCCGATCGTCATGTTCACCAACGACAGCGATACCTCGCATGTGCGCGAGGCGGTGGCCGCAGGCGTGACGGCCTATGTGGTGGCCGGCCTGTCGCCCGAACGCATCCGCCCCATTCTGGATGTGGCGCTGGTGCGCTTCCAGCACGAACAGGCGCTGCACCAGGCGCTGGCCGAGACACGCAGCGAGCTGGACGAACTCAGCACCGAGCTGAAGGAGCGCAAGCTGATCGACCGTGCCAAGGGCCTGCTGATGCAGCGCCAGGGCCTGAGCGAAGCGGACGCTTACGCCAAGCTGCGCAAGACGGCCATGGACAAGGGCCTGAAACTGGCCGAGGTGGCGCAGCGCATGCTGGACGTGGCCGACCTGCTGTGACTGTTTTGGTGCGCCGCACAAAATCGGTGCGACTGCAGCAAATCAAGACAAAACAGCATCAACCCCTTGTGAACATTGCGCTACCAGCTATCAAATCAATAGCAATCAAGCGCATTCAAATGCTGGCACGCCCCTTGCATAAGAAGACACAAGACCACTAACGGTCTGCCGGCAGCCCCATCCAACGGCGGATGAGGCGGCCGACAAAGGACAAAGGCGTCCCCACCGGTAGGCACCGTCGTCATGACGTGCCCACCGCGTGAGGACGCCTTTTTTGTTTTCTTCGTCGACTCTAGGAGCTAGTGATGCCTGATCTTCTGAACGCCAAACTCAGCCGCCGCGCCGTGCTGCAGACCGCCGCCGTGGGTGCTGTCGGCATCGATCCCGCCCTGCGCGCCGCCGTCTATGCCGCCGGCTCCGATGCCCCCGAGAAGAAGGAAGTGAAGATCGGCTTCATTCCGCTGACCGACTGCGCCAGCGTGGTGATGGCCTCGGTGCTGGGCATCGACCTGAAGTACGGCGTGAAGATCATCCCGAGCAAGGAAGCCAGCTGGGCCGGCGTGCGCGACAAGCTGGTCAACGGCGAACTTGACTTCGCCCACGTGCTCTACGGCCTGGTGTACGGCGTGCACCTGGGCATCAGCGGCCCGAAGAAGGACATGGCCGTGCTCATGACCCTGAACAACAACGGCCAGGCCATCACGCTGAGCAAGAAGCTGGCCGACAAGGGCGCCGTCAACGGTGCCGGCCTGGCCAAGCTGATGGCGAGCGAGAAACGCGAATACACCTTCGCCCAGACCTTCCCCACCGGCACCCACGCCATGTGGCTGTACTACTGGCTGGCGGCCAACGGCATCAACCCGATGAAGGACGCCAAGGTCATCACCGTGCCGCCGCCGCAGATGGTGGCCAACATGCGCGTGGGCAATATGGACGGCTTCTGCGTCGGCGAGCCCTGGAACCACCGCGCCATCATCGACGGCATCGGCGTCACCGCCACCACCACGCAGGACATCTGGAAGGACCACCCGGAGAAGGTGCTGGGCACCACGGGCGACTTCGTCAAGAAGTACCCCAACACCGCGCGTGCGGTGACGGCGGCCATCATCGAAGCCGGCAAGTGGATCGACGCCAGCCTGTCGAACAAGAACAAGATGGCCGAGACGATTGCCGACAAGAGCTACGTCAACACCGGCGTCGACGCCATCAACCAGCGCATCCTGGGCCGCTACCAGGACGGCATGGGCAAGACCTGGGACGACCCCAACTACATGAAGTTCTACAACGACGGTGCGGTGAACTTCCCCTACCTGAGCGACGGCATGTGGTTCCTGACCCAGCACAAGCGCTGGGGACTGCTGAAGGACCACCCGGACTACCTGGGTGTGGCCAAGCAGATCAACCAGATCGATCTCTACAAGCAGGCCGCCACCGCCGCCAAGGCGCCGGTGCCGAAGGACGTCATGCGCTCTTCCAAGTTCATGGACGGCGTGGTCTGGGACGGCAAGGACCCGAAGAAATACGCCGACAGCTTCAAAGTCAAGGTCTGAGAGGAATCCATCATGGTCAGTGCCGTGTTTCATACCCCGGTGGAGCGAACCCCGCTTGGCTGCGTCGCGCTCCACCCCTCGAACGCTACAGAAAACGTAGCGCCTGCCGCACACCCCACCAGGGCCAGGGTTGCAAAACCCTCTGACCCCCCGGTGCCTGCCGCCGTGCAGGCCATGGGCTACGACTGGCGCGGCCTGGCCTTGCGTGTGATCCCCCCTGTGCTGGGCCTGGCCTTGCTGATCGGCATCTGGGCGCTGGTGACGCTCAGCAGCGGCAGCGGCATTCCCAGCCCGACCGAGACCTTCAAGCAGGCGCTGGATGTCTTCAGCGATCCGTTCTACCGCAAGGGTCCGAACGACCAGGGCGTGGGCTGGAACGTGCTGATGTCGCTGGAGCGTGTTGCCTTGGGCTTCGGCCTGGCAGCCGTGGTCGGCATCCCGGCGGGTTTCCTGATCGGGCGCTTCGAGTTCCTGAGCCGTATGTTCAACCCGCTCATCAGCCTGCTGCGTCCGGTTTCGCCGCTGGCCTGGCTGCCGATCGGCCTGATGGTGTTCAAGGGCGCCAACCCGGCCGCCATCTGGACCATCTTCATCTGCTCGATCTGGCCCATGGTCATCAACACCGCGGTCGGCGTGCAGCGCGTGCCGCAGGACTACATGAACGTGGCGCGCGTGCTCAAGCTGTCGGAATGGAAGATCGCCACCAAGATCCTGTTCCCCGCCGTGCTGCCCTACATGCTGACCGGTGTGCGGCTGGCGGTGGGCACCGCCTGGCTGGTGATCGTGGCGGCCGAGATGCTGACCGGCGGCGTGGGCATCGGCTTCTGGGTCTGGGACGAGTGGAACAACCTCAACGTCAAGAACATCATCATCGCCATCTTCGTGATCGGCATCGTCGGCCTGCTGCTCGAGTACGCCCTGATCAAGCTCGCCAGCGCCTTTACGTTCGAAGAGGTGAAGACTTAACCCACCCCTGAGCCGCGCCCAAGGGCGCGTCACCCCCTCAAGGGGGCGCCACCAGTGGTCCGGCAAAGCCGGTTCCACGGTGGCTCCCGGAAAGAAAAGGAGAACGTCATGAATGCATCCCACACATCCAAGTTCATCGAGGTCCAGGGCGTCGAGCAGACCTTCAAGACCAAGAAGGGCCTGTTCCCCGCGCTGCGCGACATCAACCTGACGATTGCCAAGGGCGAGTTCGTGGCGCTGATCGGCCATTCGGGCTGCGGCAAGTCCACGCTGCTCAACCTGATTGCCGGCCTCACCACCCCCACCGCCGGCACCCTGCTGTGCGGCAACCGCGAGATCGCCGGCCCTGGCCCCGACCGTGCGGTGGTGTTCCAGAACCATTCGCTGCTGCCCTGGCTGACCTGCTTCGAAAACGTCTACCTGGCGGTGGAACGGGTCTTCGGCGCCGCCAGCAAAAGCACCGGCGCCCCAGCCGAAAGCAAGGCCCAGCTCAAGGCCCGTACCGACGCGGCCCTTGAACTGGTGGGCCTGACCGCCGCGGCGCAGAAACGCCCGGGCGAGATCTCCGGCGGTATGAAACAGCGCGTCGGTATCGCCCGCGCCCTCTCCATGGAGCCGCAAGTGCTGCTGATGGACGAGCCCTTTGGCGCCCTGGACGCACTGACGCGCGCCAAACTGCAGGACGAACTGCTGGAGATCGTGGCGCGCACCAAGAGCACGGTGGTGATGGTGACGCACGACGTGGATGAGGCGGTACTGCTGTCCGACAAGATTGTGATGATGACCAACGGCCCGGCCGCCACCATTGGCGAGGTGCTGGCCGTGGACCTGCCGCGCCCGCGCAACCGGGTGCAGTTGGCCGAGGACCCGCGTTACATCAACTGCCGCAAGGCGGTGATCGACTTCCTCTACACCCGGCAAGCCCACGTAGAAAAGGTGGCGTGATCATGGACATGAGCGTCAACCCCAAAAACAAGATGAAGCTGGTGATGATCGGCAACGGCATGGCCGGCGTGCGCTCGCTCGAAGAGCTGCTGAAGATCGCACCCGACCTGTACGACATCACCGTCTTCGGTGCCGAGCCGCACCCCAACTACAACCGCATCCTGCTGTCGCCGGTGCTGGCCGGTGAGCAGAAGCTGGAGGACATCATCCTCAACGACTGGGCCTGGTACCAGGACAACGGCATCACCCTGCATGCCGGCTGGACCGTGACCGAGGTCGACCGCGTCAAGCGTCTGGTGCACGCGAAAAACGCCGCCGGTGAAACGATCAGTGCGCCCTACGACCGCCTGATCATGGCCACTGGCTCCAACCCCTTCATCCTGCCCATCCCGGGCAAGGACTTGGCTGGCGTGCTGGCCTACCGCGACATTGCTGACACGCAGGCCATGATCGACGCCGCTGCCAGCTACAAGCATGCGGTGGTGATCGGCGGCGGCCTGCTGGGCCTGGAGGCTGCCAACGGCCTGATGAAACGCGGCATGAGCGTGACCGTGGTGCATGTCTCGCCCTGGCTGATGGAGCGCCAGCTCGACGACGTGGCCGGCCGGCTGCTGCAGAAGTCGCTGGAAGAACGCGGCATGAAGTTCCTGATCGGCGCACAGACACAGGAGCTGGTCGGTGGCGAAAAAGGCCGCGTCAAGGCCGTGAAGTTCAAGGACGGCAGCGAGGTGCCGGCCGACCTGGTGGTGATGGCGGTGGGCATCCGCCCCAACACGGCACTGGCCGAGTCCATGGGCCTGCACGTCAACCGCGGCATTGTGGTGAGCGACACGCTGCAGACCACCACCGACGCGCGCATCTATGCGGTGGGCGAATGCGCGGCGCACCGCGGCATTGCCTACGGCCTGGTGGCGCCGCTGTTCGAGCAGGGCAAGGTGCTGGCCAACCACCTAGCGCAGTTCGGCATCGGCCGCTACACCGGCTCGCTGACCTCGACCAAGCTCAAGGTCACCGGCATCGACCTGTTTTCTGCCGGCCAGTTCATGGGCGGTGACGACACCGAAGAGATCGTGATGAGCGACCCGGCCGGCGGCGTCTACAAAAAGCTGGTGCTGAAGGACGACAAGCTGGTCGGCGCCTGCCTGTACGGCGACACGGTGGACGGCAGCTGGTACTTCAAGCTGCTGCGCGACGGCCGCCCGGTGGCCGACATCCGCGACAAGCTGATGTTCGGCGAATCGAACATCGGCGACGCCGGCCACGAAGGCCACAGCAAGGCAGCCGCCATGGCCGACACGGACGAGGTGTGCGGCTGCAACGGCGTCACCAAGGGCACCATCTGCAAGGCCATCAAGGAAAAAGGCCTGTTCACGCTGGATGAAGTGCGCAAGCACACCAAGGCCAGCGCCTCCTGCGGCTCCTGCACCGGGCTGGTGGAGCAGATCCTGATGTTCACCGCCGGCGGCGACTACTCGGCCACACCCAAGACCAAGGCCATGTGCGGCTGCACCGAGCACGGCCATCAGGCGGTGCGTGATGCGATCCGTGAACACAAGCTGCTGACCATTGCCGACGTCTTCAAGTTCATGGCGTGGAAGACACCCAATGGTTGTGCCTCCTGCCGCCCGGCCGTGAACTACTACCTGATCAGCACCTGGCCCAAGGAAGCCAAGGACGATCCGCAAAGCCGTTACATCAACGAACGCAGCCACGCCAACATCCAGAAGGACGGCACCTACAGCGTGATCCCGCGCATGTGGGGCGGCGAGACCACGGCCGACGAGCTGCGCCGTATTGCCGATGCGGTGGACAAGTACCAGATCCCGACCGTCAAGGTGACCGGCGGCCAGCGCATCGACCTGCTGGGCGTGAAGAAGGAAGACCTGCAGGCGGTGTGGCGCGACATCGGCATGCCCAGTGGCCACGCCTACGCCAAGGCGCTGCGCACGGTGAAGACCTGCGTGGGCAGCGAGTGGTGCCGCATGGGCACGCAGGACAGCACGCAGATGGGCAAGGACCTGGAGCGCGCCATGTGGCGCATGTACGCGCCGCACAAGGTGAAGTTCGCGGTGTCGGGTTGCCCGCGCAACTGCGCCGAGGCCGGCATCAAGGACGTCGGCATCATCGGCGTCGATTCCGGCTGGGAGATGCACATCGCCGGCAACGGCGGCATCAAGACCGAGGTGGCGCACTTCTTCACCAAGCTCAAGACCGCGGAAGAAGTGCTGGAGTACACCGGCGCCTTCATGCAGCTCTACCGCGAAGAGGGCTGGTACCTGGAGCGCACGGTGCACTACGTGAACCGCGTCGGCCTGGACTATGTGAAAAAGAAGATCCTCGACGACCACGAGGGCCGCAAGGCGCTGTGGGAGCGGCTGCAGTTCGCACTCGACGGCGAGCCTGATCCCTGGTTCGAATTCGACAAAGCCACGGTCGACACGCGCCAGTTCGAAAAACTTTCAGCGTGAGGAGAAACACCCCCGAAGCGGCTGTCGCCGCCTCCCCCTCAAGGGGGCAACGCCAGTGGCCCGGCAAAGCCGGTTCCACGGCGTTCCCCGCCTGGAACAGTTCGTGCGTAGCAGTTCGCTCATTGCAGGCGCACAGAAAAGGAGAGAGTCATGAGTGAATGGAAAACCATCTGCCGCGTGGAAGACATCCCGGTGCTGGGTTCGCGCCGTGTGGCGCGCCCGCAGGGCATGGACGTGGCGGTGTTCCGCAACGACCAAGACCAGGTCTTTGCCCTGCTCGACCGCTGCCCGCACAAGGGCGGCCCGCTGAGCCAGGGCATCGTGTTCGGCACCCATGTGGCCTGCCCGCTGCACAACTGGACCATCGGCCTCGACACCGGCTGCGCCAGGGCACCCGATGAAGGCAGTACACCACGTTTTGCCGTGCAGGTAACCGACGGTGTGGTGCAGCTCGATGCACAGGAACTCGCTACGCTGGCGATCGACGTCCAGCCCCCGGTGGCCGGACCGTGCCAGAGAAAGACCGCCTGCGCATGAGCCCTGGCGCCGTCAAGGAGACCAAATCAACCTGCCCCTACTGTGGGGTAGGTTGTGGTGTCATCATCGAGTCGCGGGGTGACCAGATCACCGGCGTGCGCGGCGACCCGGCGCACCCGGCCAACTTCGGCCGCCTGTGCTCGAAAGGTTCGACACTGCACCTGACCGCCAGCCCTGAGATCACGCAGCAGGTCCGGCTGCTGCAGCCGATGCAACGCCTGCAGCGCGACGCGGCGCCGCAACCCATCCACTGGAACGATGCGCTCGATCTTGCCAGCACGCGCTTTGCCGACATCATCCGCGAGCACGGCCCCGACGCAGTGGGCTTCTACGTCAGCGGCCAGCTGCTGACCGAGGACTACTACGTCTTCAACAAGCTGGCCAAGGGTCTGATCGGCAGCAACAACATCGACACTAACTCGCGCCTGTGCATGAGCAGCGCGGTGGCGGGCTATAAGCAGACGCTGGGCGCCGACGCGCCGCCGGCCTGCTACGACGATGTGAACCACGCCGACTGCCTGTTCATCGTCGGCTCGAATGCGGCCTGGGCGCACCCCATCCTGTTTCGCCGCATCGAGGAAGCCAAGCGCAACAACCCGAATCTCAAGATCATCGTCGCCGACCCGCGCCGCACCGACACCGCCGGCAGCGCCGATCTCTACCTGCCCATCCAGCCCGGCACCGACGTGGCGCTGTTCAACGGCCTGCTCTACATCATGCTGTGGGAAGGCTGGCTCGACAGCAGCTATATCGCCGCCCACACCAGCGGCTTCGAGACCCTCAAGACCACGCTGCAGGACTACACGCCTTACCTGGTAGCGCAGACCTGCGGCATCGACAAGCAGACGCTGTACGAAGCGGCGCGGCTGTTTGCCACCGGTGCCAGCGGCGACCCGCAACGGCGGGGTGCCACGCTCAGCCTGTATTGCCAGGGCCTGAACCAATCCAGCAGCGGCACCGCCAAAAACGCCGCGCTGATCAACCTGCACCTCGCCGCCGGCCAGATCGGCAAGCCCGGCGCCGGCCCCTTTTCGCTCACCGGCCAGCCCAATGCCATGGGCGGGCGCGAGGTCGGCGGCCTGGCCAATCTGCTGAGCGCCCACCGTGATCTGGCCAACCCGCAGCACCGCGCCGAAGTCGCCGCGCTGTGGGGCGTGCCCTCGGTGCCGGAAAAACCGGGCAAGACCGCGGTCGAGATGTTCCAAGCCGCGGCCGACGGCGAGATCAAGGCCTTGTGGATTGCCTGCACCAACCCGGCCCACTCCATGCCCGACCAGGCCACCGTGCGCCGCGCCCTGCAGCGCGCCGAGTTCGTGGTGGTGCAGGAAGCCTTTGCCACCCCTGCCACCTGCGACTTTGCCGACCTGCTGCTGCCCGCCACGACCTGGGGTGAAAAAGACGGCACCGTCACCAACAGCGAACGCCGCATCTCGCGCGTGCGCGCGGCCGTGCCGGCCCCGGGCCAGGCACGTCACGACTGGCAGATCGTCGTGGACTTCGCGCGCCGCCTGCAGGCGCGCGGCATCGGCCCGCGCAACGAACTCTTTGCTTACGCAACGCCCGAGTCGGTCTGGAACGAACACCGCGCCTCCACGCGCGGCCGCGACCTCGACATCACCGGCCTGAGCTACACGTTGCTCGAAGCAGCACCCCAGCAATGGCCGTGTCCTGCAGACACGGCCCAAGGCCACAAGACGAACGGTAACGCGACCGCGTTGCCGGCCCTCGGCCGGCAACTTGGCAAGGCGCGCCTGTACGAAGACGGTGTCTTCCCCACACCGGACGGCCGCGCCCGTTTTGCCAACACCGTCTACAGAGAAGTGGCCGAGCCGCGCGAGTCACGTTACCCGTTCTCGCTCACCACCGGCCGCCTGCGCGACCACTGGCACGGCATGAGCCGCACCGGCACCTTGGGCCGGCTGTTCGGCCACGTGGCCGAACCCAGCGTGCAGATGAATGCGCAGGACATGACGCGCCGCGGCCTGGCCGAAGGTGATCTGGTGCACGTGACCAGCAAACGCGGCTCCATCGTGGTGCCACTGCAGGCCAGCGCGGAAGTGGCCGCCGGCCAGGCCTTCATGGCCATGCACTGGGGACCGGAGTACCTGAGCGGCCAAAGCAGCACCGGCCAACCGCTGGCCGGCGTCAACGCGCTCACCACCTCGGCCTTCTGCCCCGATGCCAAACAGCCCGAACTCAAGCACGCGGCGGTCAAGATCCTCAAGGCCGAGCTGCCCTGGACGCTGCTGGCCATGGCTTGGTTGCCGGCCGACAGCGCGCTGCGCACACGCGAAGCGCTGCGCCGCCTGATGCTGCGTTTTCCTTTTGCCAGCTGTGTGCCGTTCGGGCGCGACCGCACGGGTGTGCTGCTGCGCGCTGCCGCGCATGAAGCCCCGCCGGCTGAGCTGCTGGCTGAGGTGGAAGCCTTGCTGGATCTGAACGATGCCAGCGTGCTGCACTACGCCGACCCCAAGCGCGGCCAGCGTCGTGCCGTGCGACTGCAGCGTTCGGCGGAGCAGGCCACCGTGGAAGGTTTTCTGCTGGCCGGCGACACGCGTGCCGAGGCCTGGCTCAAGACCCTGCTGCAGGACGAACTGCCGGCCCAGGCTTTTGGCCGTGCGCTGCTTCAAGGCAGTGCCACCGCCCCGGTGGCGCTGGCGCCGCGCAGCCGCCAAGTCTGCACCTGCTTCAACGTCAGCGAAAGCGCGATCCATACGCAACTGGCGCACTGCGGCGGCAGCGACAGCGAGCGGCTGACCCAGCTACAACAGGCGCTGCGTTGTGGCACCAACTGTGGCTCCTGCGTGCCCGAGCTGCAGCGCCTGGTGCGCGCCTCTATGCCCTTGCAACAGGCGGCTTGAACTGGGCATGGCGCGTGAATCAACTTATTACCAAAATTTATAACAACGGGTTCAAAATCTCCATCCATGGGCATTGGCAACTACATCCGGGAAATCGGCCGCGGCAAGGAAGGCGCGCGGTCGCTGTCGCGCGCGCAGGCGGCTGATCTGTTCGGCCAGGTGCTGGACGGCACGGTGAGCGACCTGGAGATTGGCGCCTTCTGCCTGGCCATGCGCATCAAGGGCGAAACGCCCGAAGAGATGGCCGGCTTTCTCGATGCCACCCACACGCGTCTGCAGCACGTGCCGGCCCGGCAACCGGTGGTGGTACTGCCGAGCTACAACGGCGCGCGCAAGCTGCCCGGCCTGCTGCCGCTGCTGGCCCTCTTGCTGGCACGCGAAGGCCTGAGCGTGCTGGTGCATGGCACGCCGACCGAGTCGTCGCGTGTCTATACATCGGAAGTGCTGTTGGCGCTTGCTGTTCCTGCGCAAACAGCTATCAAAAACATAGCGCCCGGCGAGGTGCAGTTCGTTCCCACGGCCCTGCTGAGCCCCGGCCTGCAGCGCCTGCTGGAAGTGCGCCGCGTGGTGGGCCTGCGCAACCCGGCGCACAGCCTGGTCAAGCTCATGAACCCGGTGGCCGGCAAAGCGCTGATCGTCAGCAGCTACACGCACCCGGAATATGCCCATTCGATGGCTGCCACCTTTGAGCTGATCCAGGCCAACGCGCTGCTGCTACGCGGCACCGAAGGCGAGGCCGTGGCCGATGCGCGCCGCATGCCGCAGATGGACGGTTTCATCGCCGGCCAGCGCAGCACCTTGCAGGAAGCACAAAGCGGCTCGCTGCTGGCCCTGCCCGGCCTGCCGCAAAGCCCCGAGGCCGCGGCCACCGCGACCTACATCCGCGAAGTGCTGGCCGGCCGCAACGAAGTGCCGGCGCCGATTGCGGTGCAGGTGGAACACATCTTGCGTCTGATCCGTCAGATCTAACCCGCTCCTGGAGCCCGCCATGACCCAGCCCTCTTTTTCCTCACTTGGCTCAGCCCTCGGTAGCTGCACCCTGGTCGGCGCCGGCCCGGGCGACCCGGAGCTGCTCACGCTCAAGGCGCTGAAGGCGATCCAGAACGCGACCGTGCTGTTCGTCGACGACCTGGTGAACGAGGCCATCGTCGCCCATGCTGCACCGACCGCACGCATCGTCCACGTGGGCAAGCGCGGCGGCTGCAAGTCGACGCCGCAGTCCTTCATCGAAAAACTGATGATCACCGCGGTGCGCGAAGGTGAACGCGTGGTGCGCCTCAAAGGCGGCGACCCCTTCATCTTCGGCCGCGGCGGCGAAGAGGTGGAACACCTGCAGGAGGCCGGTATTCAGGTCGAGGTGGTCAACGGCATCACCGCCGGTCTGGCTGCCGTCACCTCGCTCGGTGTGCCGCTCACCCACCGCGACCACGCGCACGGTGTACTGTTCCTCACCGGCCACGCCAAACCCGGCGACAGCGGGCCGGACTGGCGCGCGATTGCCGCCACTGCACGCACGGCCAAACTCACGCTGGTGATCTACATGGGCGTCAGCGGTGCGCAGCAGATCGAGCACGGCCTGCTGTCTGGCCTGCCCGACAGCACACCAGTGGCACTGATCCAGAATGCGTCGCTGCCAACGCAACGCCACGCCGTCACCACATTGGCCGAGCTGCACACCACGCTGGTGCGCGAAGAACTGGGCAGCCCCTGCGTCATCGTGGTGGGCGACGTACTGCAGGGCCTGCTGCAACTGCAGCAACAGGAAACTGGCCCGGCCTTTGCTTGGGGAACCTGAGCGGGGTCGTTGGGCCCCGCCTTGAAGCGGGAGTCCACAATGAACCATCAGTTTTCCGTCGCTGTCACACCCACTCTCCCCACGGCAACTGCAGTCGCCACCACGGTGGCCGGCCTGTCGCTCGTCAACCTGGCGGCACGCCAGCGCATGCTGTCGCAGCGCATGATCCTGCAGACCGTGCTGGCGTCACAGGGTGATGCCGTCAAGCTGGAGGAGGCCCGCAAATCTCTGCAGGTCTTCACCGAAAGCCAGCAGCATCTGCAGGGCACACCCCGCCACCTGGAAGCCAGCAGCGCGCGCAAGATCGAAGCGACCTACCACGGTGCCCAAGGCGTGGCGCACGTGATCGAGGCCTTCATCAACCTGGTGCGCACCACGCTGGACCACATTGCACACCGTAATGCACACCAGGCCGACACCTTGGCCGAGCTGGTGAGCCATACCGACAAGGTGCTGGCGGCGCTCAACACCGCCACCACCGCCTTCGACGAGATCACCAAGGCCAAGTCCGACGCCATGATGCGTGAACTCAGCGGCATCGTGGGCGACATTCAGAGTGTGGCCAAGGAAGCCAAGGTGGTGAGCTTCAACGCCCAGGTCATGGCAGCGCGCGCCGGCCAGCACGGGCGCGAGTTCGCCGTGGTGGCCACCGTGCTCTCCAACATCACCGGCGAGATCGACGGCCTGACACGCAAGGCCATGCTGCTGGCCGACCGCAACAAGCTGGCGGCGTGAAACAAACACCCCCAGGCTGCGCGCACTTCGTGTCGCTGCGCCACCCCCCTTTGCAGGGGGCAACGCCAGTGGACCGGCAAAGCCGGTTCCACGGCGTTCCTCGCTTGGACCTTTAGTACGCAGCTGCTCACGCGCCGGATCAGCCCATAAACTCGGGCCATGCAGAAATTCGATGTCGTGGTGATCGGCGCTGGTGCGGCCGGCCTGTTTTGTGCGGGGGTAGCAGGCCAACGCGGGTGCAAGGTGCTGGTGCTCGACCACAGCCCCAAGGTGGCGGAGAAGATCCGCATCTCCGGCGGCGGGCGCTGCAACTTCACCAACCGCGACCTCGACGTGCGCGCGCCGCACAAGCACTTCATCAGCGACAACCCGAACTTCTGCCGCTCGGCGCTGAGCCGCTACACACCACAGGACTTCCTCGCGCTGCTGCAGCGCGACGGCATTCCCTTCCACGAGAAACACAAGGGCCAGCTGTTCTGCGACCGCTCGGCGGACGACATCGTCCAGCTGCTGCTGCGCGAGTGCGAGGCGGGCGGCGTCACGCGCTGGCAGCCCTGTGGCGTCAAAGCCATCCGGTTTTCAGCCTCCAGCCCTGATGGAAAAAGCGCTGGCAGCTATGAAATCGATAGTGACCAAGGCACAATCCAGTGCCGCGCCGTGGTGGTGGCCACCGGTGGCCTGTCGATTCCGAAGATCGGCGCCACCGACTTCGGCTACCGAGTGGCCAAGCAGTTCGGCCTGAAACTCATCGAGCCGCGCCCGGCCCTGGTGCCGCTTACCTTCGACGGCGCCGCCTGGGCGCCCTACACCGGACTGTCCGGCCTGGCGCTGCCGGTGCAGATCGAGACGGGTACGAAGAAAGAAAGAATGGCCTTCCTGGAAGACCTGCTGTTCACCCACCGCGGCCTGTCGGGCCCGGCAGTGCTGCAGATCTCCAGCTACTGGAAACCCGGCACCCCGATCCGCATCAACCTGGCACCCGAGCAGGACCTGCTGCAGTTCCTGCAGGAGGCCAAGGCGCGCTCGCGCAAACTGATCGTCAACGAACTCGCCACCCAGTTGCCCAGCCGGTTGGCCGACGCCTGGGTACAGCAGGACACCGCCTGGCAGCGCCCGGTGAACGAGGCCACCGACAAGGCCCTGGCCGCGCTGGCCGACCGGCTGGCGCGCTGGGAGCTCACGCCCACCGGCACCGAGGGTTATGCCAAGGCCGAGGTCACCGCCGGCGGGGTGGACACGCGCGAACTCTCAAGTCAGACCATGGAAGCGCAGAAGCAGCCCGGGCTGTACTTCATCGGCGAGGTGGTGGACGTGACGGGTTGGCTTGGCGGTTACAACTTCCAGTGGGCATGGGCGAGCGGCCATGCCTGCGGCATGGCCGTCGCCCAAGGGGCGCATTAAGGCATCTCCCCCGGACGGCCTCACTTTGTGTTGGCCGTCTGCCCCCATCCGGGGGCAGGCCACGCCACGCGTGGCCTTGGTTGGAAACCGGGCGGGTTGCCGGCGCTGGCCAAACCGCTATAATGTTGGACTTTGCTGGCATAGCCCCGCCGGCCAATACTAGTTACAGGCGGGGCACTTCGCGGTACACGGCGTGCAGGCCCGATCTTCCTGTCCACCCTCTGACCGCACATTTCGGAAATCAAGACGTAATGACGACCATTCGTGTTAAAGAAAACGAGCCGTTTGACGTGGCCCTGCGCCGCTTCAAGCGCACCATTGAAAAACTGGGCCTGCTGACCGACCTGCGCGCACGCGAGTTCTACGAGAAGCCGACCGCCGAGCGCAAGCGCAAGAAGGCTGCTGCTGTGAAGCGCAACTACAAGCGCATCCGCTCGATGCAGCTGCCCAAGAAGCTGTACTGATCGCGCCGGGGTCCGAGACCTCAGAGCATCCACAACCCGCGCTCGGGACGCCAGGCGCGGGTTTTGTTTTTTCTGTGCCAATAACCTTGCAGGACAGACCGCAGCAATACCGTCGCCAGCGCTGCCCTCAACTGATTGAAGGAATGACCATGTCACTCAAAGACCAGATCACCGAAGACATGAAGGCCGCCATGCGCGCCAAGGACAGCGAACGCCTGGGCACCATCCGCCTGCTGCAGGCCGCACTGAAGCAGAAGGAAGTCGATGAACGCATCACGCTCGATGACGTGGCTGTGGTGGCTGTGGTCGACAAGCTGATCAAGCAGCGCAAGGACTCGGTCGCCGCCTTCGTGCAGGCGGCACGCCAGGACCTGGCCGACAAGGAAAGCGCCGAGATCAAGGTGCTGGAAGCCTACCTGCCGCAGCGCATGAGCGCCGAGGAAGTGGCCACCGAAGTCAAGGTCATCGTGGCCGAACTGGGTGCCAAAGGTCCGGGCGACATGGGCAAGGTCATGGGCGTGGTCAAGACCCGCCTGGCCGGCAAGGCCGAGATGGGCCAGGTGTCGGCCGCCGTCAAGGCCGCGCTGGCCGGCTGATTTTCCCTCACAAGGGCTGTTTCCTCCCCCTGTCCAGCCGGGACTGGGGAGGGGAAGAAACCTCTTGCCAAGAGGCGGTCAGCTACCCGCCACCTTCATCTTGCTCAGCAGGATCGAACCCACGGTCTTGGCACCGTAGTTGTAGGCATCGGCACCCACGGCCTGGATGCCTTTGAGCATGTCTTTCATGTTGCCGGCGATGGTGATCTCATGCACCGGGTAGGCGATGCGGCCCTTTTCGACCCAGAAGCCGCTGGCACCGCGCGAGTAGTCGCCGGTGACGTAGTTGACGCCCTGGCCCATCAATTCGGTGACAAACAGGCCGGTGCCAAGTTTCTCCAGCATGGCGTCCAGGTTGTCGCCCGCCTGCGTCAGACGCGAGGTCAGCGTCAGGTTGTGAGAACCGCCGGCGTTGCCGGTGGTCTTCATGCCGAGCTTGCGCGCCGAGTAGCTGCTCAGGAAGTAGCCCTGCACGCGCCCGGCCTCGACCACCGAGCGCGCCTTGACGCGCACACCCTCTTCGTCGAACGGCGAGCTGCCCTTGCCGCGCAGCACGAACGGATCTTCCAGGATGTCAATGTGTTTCGGCAGCACCGGCTTGCCCAACGAGTCGAGCAGGAAGGAGCTCTTGCGGTACAGCGCGCCGCCGCTCAGCGCCTGCACCAGCGCGCCGAGCAGGCCGGCGGCCAGCGGCGACTCGAACAGCACCGGCACTTCGCGTGTGCTGATCTTGCGCGCCTTCAGGCGGCTCAGGGCGCGCTCGGCGGCGTAACGGCCAATCGCCTGCGGCGAGGCCAGGTCATCGGGGTGACGCTGCGAGCTGTACCAGTAGTCGCGCTGCATGTCGTCGCCCTTGCCGGCAATCGGCGAGACGGAGATCGAATGGCGCGAACTGGCATAACCGCCGCGGAAACCGTGCGTGTGGGCGCTGAAGAAGTGCGATTGCTGGGCCGACACCGCCGCGCCCTCGCTGTTGGTGATACGACGGTCGGTCTTGAGGGCAGCCTCTTCGGTCACGCGCGCCAGCTCGGCCGCCTGGGCACTGTTGATGGCCCAGGGGTGGAACAGGTCCAGGTTCTTGCTGGCGGCCGACGGCGACACGATGTCCTGTTCTTCCGGCAGGCCGGCCACCGGGTCTTCGGCGGTGAAGCGGGCGATGTCGTAGGCGGCCTGCACGGTCTGTTCGATGGCAGCGCGCGAGAAGTCCGACGTGCTGGCGTTGCCACGGCGGTTGCCCACGTAGACCGTGACACCGAGCGACTTGTCGCGGTTGCGCTCCACGTTTTCCAGCTCGCCCTTGCGCACCGAGACGCTCAGGCCGCAGCCCTCGGAGGCCTCGGCGCCGGCATCGGTGGCGCCCAGTTTTTTGGCATGCGCCAGGGCGGTGTCCACCAGGTCTTCAAAGAAGGCGCGGCTGTAGCTGAAGCCGCTTTCTGCGCGAGGGTCGGGTTTGTTCATAGCGGGAGCTATGATACTTGGCCGTGCGCACCTCGACCGCGCCCCACCGGATTCCCCCAGACATGTCACGCAAACCCAAAAAAGGCTATTACGTCAAAGGCCAGTTCGTCGCCGAAGGCAGCGAACTCGACCTGGAGCTCAAACGCGAGCTCAAGGGCGACACCGAGATCAGCAAGACCGACCTCAAACGCGAAAGCGCCGAGCTGCAAAAGCTCGGCGAGGAATTGCTGACGCTGCGCGCCGACCTGATGGCCCGGCTCGACCTGTCGGACAAGCTGCGCGATGCCTTGAACGATGCCAAACGCATCACCAACTTCGAAGGCCGGCGCCGCCAGATGCAGTTCATCGGCAAGCTCATGCGCCTGCTGGACCCCGTCGTCATCGAGGCCATCCATGCCGCCCTGGCCGAGCAGCGTGCGCCTTCCGCGCGTGAAACGCAGTTGCTGCATGCGGCCGAACAATGGCGCGACCGCCTGATTGCCGACGACGATGCGGTGGCGCAGTGGATCAACAACTTCCCGCAGACCGACACCCAGCAGTTGCGCGCCCTGGTGCGCCAGGCACGCAAGGACGCCAAGCCGGCCGACAAGGCGGCCGTCTCGCAGGGCCTGGCACCGCGCCAGGGCCGCGCCTACCGCGAGGTATTCCAGCTGGTGCGTGAACAGCTTTCGACCCCTGACGCTTCTTCGGACAACGACCATGAGTGATTCATCCTGCGATCCGGTCAAGATCGGCATCGTTTCCATCAGTGACCGTGCCTCCAGCGGCACCTACGAAGACAAGGGCCTGCCCGCCTTGAAGGACTGGCTGAGCCGCGCGCTGAAAAACCCGATCACCTTCGAACCACGCCTGATCCCGGACGAGCAGGCCACCATCAGCGCCGCACTGATCGAGCTGGTGGACGCCGGCTGCGCCCTGGTGCTGACCACCGGCGGCACCGGCCCGGCATTGCGCGACGTCACGCCGGAGGCCACACTGGCCGTGGCGCACAAGGAAATGCCGGGTTTCGGCGAGCAGATGCGCCAGATCAGCCTGAAATTCGTGCCGACCGCCATCCTGTCGCGTCAGGTGGCGGTGATCCGCGACAAGAGCCTGATCATCAACCTGCCGGGGCAGCCGAAGTCGATTGCCGAAACGCTGGAAGGCCTGAAGGACGCCAACGGCAAGTCGGTCATGGACGGCATCTTTGCCGCCGTGCCCTACTGCGTGGACCTGATCGGCGGCCCCTACCTGGAAACCAACGACGAGGTCTGCAAGGCCTTCCGGCCGAAGTCGGCGATCCGGAGTCCGAAGCCGGCCTGAGCCGCCGCCCGCTTGTTAGCGGGCCTGCTTCGGCCCCAGGTGTCCGGCCTGCGCCACGAGATGCGCCTGAAACACCTGCGCAATCGGTGACAGGCGCTTGCCGCTGGGGTGCACGATGTGCCACTGAGACTGGATGGGGAACCCCCGCACATCCAGGATGGCCACCCCCTGCGAGGCGGGCCGCTCAGCCAGGGCATGTACGGAAATGACGGCAACACCCAAGCCACCTGCCACGGCTTCGCGCACGGCTTCATTGCTGCCCAGTTCCATCAGGCGCTGCGGCTTGAAGCGCTGCTTGCGGAAGTGGTCATCAATCGCCAGCCGTGTTCCCGAGCCCTGTTCACGCAGGATGAACCGCACCTCCCGCAGCGAGGGCAGCGTCACGCCACGCTGGCCGGCCAGCGGGCTTGAGGCACTGCCGATCAGCACCAGCGGGTTGGGCAGGAAAACGCGGTCCTCAAGGTCGATGTCGGCCGGAGGGCGGGACATGATGTACAGGTCGTCCAGGTTTTCGCGCAGCCGCGCCACCACACCGTCGCGGTTGAGCACCTCGAGCGAAATGTCGATTTCCGGATGCCGGCTGCAGAACTTGCCGAGCAGGCGCGGGATGAAGTACTTCGCCGTGCTCACCACCGCCACCTTGAGCCGGCCACGGGTCAAGCCCTTGAGCCCGTCGATCTTCTGGCCGAAGGCATCCCACTCGGCCGCCATCGCTCGGGCGGTCTGCGCCAGCTCCAGTCCCGCCTGCGTCAGATGGACGCGGCGCGCGACGACCTCATAAAGCGGCAAGCCAACGGACTCGCTGATTTCGCGCAACTGCATCGACGCGGTTGGTTGCGTGACGTGCATCGCGCGCGCCGCGGCGCTGACGCTGCCTGTCTCGGCCAAGGCGAGGAACAGGCGCAGCTGGCGAAACGTGACATTCATAAATAAAACTCTATATCAATGTGTTTGATTATCGATTTTACTTTGCATGCCGGTTTTTCTACGATCACCCTGTCTGGAGAACCCAATGCAAAACCTGCTCGACCCCGCCATCCTCTTTTTCGTGTTCGGCATGCTGGCCGGCACCCTCAAATCCAACCTCGAAATCCCGCAGCCGATCGCGCGCTTCCTCTCCCTGTACCTGCTGATGGCCCTGGGCCTCAAGGGCGGTTTCGCGCTGTCCCATTCCGGTTTCACCAGCGAGGTGGCAACCAGCCTGGGCTGCGCGGTCGCACTGGCCATGGCCGTCCCCCTGCTGAGCTACCAGGTGCTCAAGCATGTCGTGCCCCCCTATGACGCCGCCGCCATTGCGGCCACCTACGGCTCTGTCAGTGCCGTGACCTTTGTCACCGCTACCCAATTTCTGGAGAATCAGCAAATCGGATTCGGTGGCCACATGGCTGCTGCCATGGCATTGATGGAATCCCCAGCCATCATCTTCGGGGTGGTGCTGGCCAATGCACTGCGGCAACGTGAGCAGCCGGCCCTGGTCTGCGCCGGTGCCGGCGTTGCGGCCTTGCAGCCGGCCAAGCCCCCCCGCCTGGGAGCCATCCTGCGTGAATCGTTCACTGACGGTGCCCAGCTGCTCCTGCTCGGCGCCATGCTGGTCGGCATCCTGACCGGCGAAAGCGGCAAGGCCGCGATGCAACCGTTCTCGGGCGACCTGTTCAAGGGCATGCTGGCCTTCTTCCTGCTCGACATGGGCTTGCTGACGGCGCGCAACCTCGGGCAGCTGCGCCAGCAGCCGGCCTGGCTGCTTGGTTATGCGCTGCTGGCCCCCCTGGTGCACGCCAGCCTCGGCCTGGCCCTGTCCTGGGCGCTGGACGTGCCACTGGGCAACGCCATCCTGCTGATGGTGCTGGCTGCCAGCGCCTCCTACATCGCCGTGCCGGCCGTCCTGCGCCACGCCATTCCGGAGGCCCAGCCCGCGTTGTACTTCGGCCTGTCGCTCGGTGTGACCTTTCCGCTCAATATCCTGCTCGGCATTCCCCTCTACACCCGGATGGCACAATATGTTCTGAGTTGAGCGAGTCGTGCACCCGCCGGGTGGGCAGGACTTGCGCAACGCCCCCCAGCAACCACCCTGTGCCCGTCTCACACCTACTCCTGGCCTTGGCCGTCGTCGCGGTCTGGGGCACCAACTTCGTGGTCATCAAGTTCGGGCTGACCGAACTGCCGCCCCTGCTGCTGGCGACCATGCGTTTCCTGCTCAGTGCCCTGCCCTGGCTGCTGTTCATCCAACGACCCGCCGTGGCCTGGCGCTACCTGGTCAGCTACGGCGTGTTCATCGGTTTCATGTTCGGGCTGCTGTTCCTGGCCATGCGGGCCGACGTCTCACCCGGCCTGGCCTCGCTGCTGATGCAATCGCAGGTCTTCTTCACACTGCTGCTGGTGGCCTGGCTGCAGCACGAGCGCATGCGACCGGCGCAGTTGGCCGGCCTGGCCCTGGCCACACTCGGTTTTGCCCTGATTGCCTGGCAGAGTTTTGCCCAGGCCGGCCACGATGTCACGCCACTCGGTTTGGCTCTGGCCTTGGGGGGCGCCTTGTGCTGGGCCTGCGGCAACGTGGTGTCGCGCAGCATCGGCAAAGTGGACATGCTGGGTTTCATGGTCTGGAGCAGTGTGTTCGCCGTGCCACCGCTGCTGGGCCTGAGCCTGTGGTTTGAAGGCCCCGCCGCCATCACCGAAACCCTGCCGCGCGCCAGCCTGGCGGCTTGGGCGGCCATGCTCTGGCAGGCGCTGGGCAACACGCTGTTCGGCTTCGGCGCCTGGGGCTGGCTGCTGGCGCGCCACCCGGCCGCCACCATCACGCCCATGGCGCTGCTGATCCCCTTCTTCGGCATGGGCGCCTCCGCCCTGCTGCTGGGCGAACCGCTGCAGGCCTGGAAGCTCGCGGCAGCAGCCCTGGTGATGGCCGGCCTGGCCGTCAATGTGCTGCTCGGTCAGCGCCCGCGCCCACCCTGACGACACCAGCTTCTGATCTAGATCAGATCGGGGTCTTTGTTGTTGTTAATAATAATTACTATCATTAAGATTACTAATCCTTTTAAAGATCGGCACCATCATGACCGCCACCCACCTCCAGCGCCTGCTTCTGATCCTCACCGCCTCCTTGGCCCTGCACGCCGGGGCCGTGGAATACCCCATCGGCACCCCCCACCAGCGTGTCGGAATGGAGATTGCCGCGGTCTACCTGCAGCCCGTCACCATGGAACCGGACGGCATGATGCGCAAGGCCGAGGAGTCGGACATCCACCTCGAAGCCGACATCAAGGCCCTGGCCAACAACCCGAACGGTTTTGAGGAAGGCGCCTGGATTCCCTACTTGGTCGTCAAGTACGAAGTCAGCAAAGTGGGCTCCACACAAAAGGTCAGCGGTGACCTGATGCCCATGGTCGCCAATGACGGCCCGCACTATGGCGACAACGTCAAGATCTTCGGCCCCGGCAAGTACCACGTGAAGATCTCCGTGCTGCCGCCGTCGGCGAACGCCCACACCCATTTCGGCCGTCATACCGACCGCCTAACCGGCGTGCGCCCGTGGTTCAAGCCTTTTGATGTCGAATACGACTTTGTCTACGCCGGCATTGGCAAAAAAGGCGGCTACTGAACATGCGCCGCCCGGCCGTCCCTGCGCGGACCCGATCACTGGTCCTGGCTTGCGCCGCACTGCTGGCCGTACCGGCCTGGGCTGCACCGTCTCAGGAAGAACTGCTGCAGCTGCTGACGAAGCTGAGCCAGCGGCTCGACCAGTTGGAAAAGCGCAACAGCGAACTTGAAAAGCAGCTGCAGTCACAGCAGGCACGTGCCGCTGCACCCGTGGCGCCATCCCCGGCATTGGAGCAGCGTGTGCAACAGCTCGAGCAGGCGCAGGTGAAGATCGACAAGGGCCTGGAATCGGAGAGCATCAGCGAGAACGAGCCGGAACTGACCTCGCGCCTGAAAGCGGTGGAATACCAGTCGCTCAACACGCTCAAGGCCGCGCGGGTCATCGAATCACTCGACGGCGTGACCGCCGGCATCAGCCTGACCACCGTAGCGCAGCATCCCAACGGCACGGCGGTCAACTCGCCAGCCGGCACCGAGAACGGCCAGCTCAACTACCGCGCCGATGCCTTCGTGACCTTGCCGCTGCCCAAGGTGGGCGACACAGAAAGCCGGATCTTCGCCCAGTTCCGCATGGGGCAAGGCTCGGGGCTCAACGGCATGACGAGTTATTCCAAGCCGAATGCCAGCGCCTTCCGCGTTCTCTCGGCGCAGCCGGACGACTCGGTCGCCGTGCTGGGGCAGGCCTGGTACCAAGCCAGCATTCCGCTGCCTTTCGGCGGTTTCCAGCCGCATTCGCGCGAGAAGCTGGAGATCAATTTCGGCAAGATGGACCCCTTCGTCTTCTTCGACCAGAACGCAGCGGCCAACGACGAGACGCGCCAGTTCCTCAACACCGTGTTCGTTCACAACGCCTTGCTCGATGCCGGTGGCGACATCGGCGTTGATGCCAACGGCTTCTCGCCCGGCTTTCGCGTCTCTTATCTGAACAACCGCAGCAAGAGCGAAGCCTGGCGCCTGTCGTTAGGCGTGTTCGGCGCCGGGCGCGGCGCCAACTACCAGCAGTTCTTCTCCGCACCGCTAGTCCTGGCGCAGGCTGAAACCCAGTTGCGCTGGGACGGCAACCCCGGCAACTACCGCCTTTACTACTGGCAGAACGGCCAGGCCGCGGGTTATGACAGCGTGACGCGCACCCGCAGCGGCTGGGGTCTGTCGCTGGACCAGCGCGTGGGCGATGCCACCACACTCTTCGGCCGCTACAGCCAGCACATCGTCGGTGGTGGCGCACGTTTTTCCAGCGCATTGACACTCGGCGGCGAATTGGCCGGCTACGGCTGGGGGCGTGCCGGCGATTCGGTTGGCCTGGCCCTGGGCTGGCTGAAGACCAGTTCCGACTTTGCCCGCGATGCCATCACGACCACGGACTATGGTTTCGCCGCCGGCAACGGCGAACAGGTCGTCGAGCTTTACTACCGCTTCCGCATCAACAAGCAGTTCGAGCTCTCGCCTGACTTCCAGTACATCGGCCAGCCCGGTGCGGCACCCGGGGCATCACCGATTGCCCTGATCGGCCTGCGCGCACAACTCACCTTCTGACCAACACGATGCACCGCCCCACCATGAACCATTGCCGTATTGCATTGATGACACTGGCACTGCTGCTGAGTCCCCTGGCTTTGCAGGCCCAGGACATGCCGAGCTTCAACCTTACCATCAAGGCGGGCCGCTTTTACCCCGAGACAGTGGAAGTGCCGGCAAACACCAAGTTCCGCCTGCTGATCAAGAACGAGGGGCCGGGCCCCGAGGAGTTCGAAAGCATCGAGCTGCGCAAGGAAAAGGTGCTGGCGCCGGGCGCCTCCAGCTTTCTGATCTTCCAGCCGCTCAAGCAAGGCACTTACAAGTTCTTCGGCGATTTCCACCCCGACACGGCCCAGGGCCGGTTTGTCGCGAAATGAAAGCACGTCATGGGTAACTCACTATTTGTCGTCTGGCGGGAAAGCATTGAGGCCATGCTGGTCATCGGCATCCTGCACGCCTGGTTGAAGCGCAACGGCGGCGCCGGCCCGGGCCTGCGCGCCCTGTGGAGCGGCGTCGTGGCCGGCCTGGGGCTGGCACTGGCGTTGGGCTGGGCCATGCTGAGCGTGCAAAGTGAACTCACCGGCGAGGCGCTGGAATGGTTCCAGACCGCCATCCTCTTCATCGCAGCCGGCCTGATCGTGCAGATGGTGCTGTGGATGCAAAAGCACGGGCGCCAGATGAAGCAAAGCCTGGAGCAGGACATCTCCCGCGCCGCGGCATCGTCCGGTGCCTTCGGCATCGCGGCCGTGGCGGCGCTGGCCATCGCGCGCGAAGGCGCCGAGACGGTGATCTTCCTCTACGGCATGGGTCTGGAAAGCCCGGACTCCGGACAACTGGCAATGGGTGCCGCGCTCGGCCTGTTGCTGGCCTTGGCCACGGCCTGGGCGGTCAACCGCGGGCTGCGCTTCCTCGACTACCGCCGTTTTTTCCGCATCAGCGGCTTCCTGCTGTTGCTGCTGGCCATCGCCCTGCTGGTGGCGGGCATGGAGCGCCTCATCGGCATGGGCTGGCTGCCGACCCTGATCGATCCGGTCTGGGACAGCAGCGCCCTGCTGGACGACACCAGCCGCCTGGGTGCCATGGTCTCGGCCTTCACCGGCTACCGCGCCCGCCCCTCGCTGATGCTGGTGGCCCTCTACGCCGTCTACTGGAGCAGCGTTCTGCTGGTGCAGCGCCGCCTGAACCGCCATGCGTGAGGCCCCCATCACCCTCTACCCGGCAGGCAGCGCCGGCCGACCCCGCCCGGGCTGGCTGGCGCGGGTGGGGCAAGCCATGCAGGCTCACCGCCGCACGATCCTCGCGCTGCAGTGGTTCGTCGTCGTGGCCTACCTGACGCTACTGGTCATTCCCGCCTTCATGCCGCTGCCGCCCGAAGACGCGCACCTCTACGACAACCTGCGCCTGTTCGCACAGTTCATCTTCTGGGGCATCTGGTGGCCGTTCGTGATGTTGAGCATGATGCTGCTGGGCCGCATCTGGTGCGGCGTGTTCTGCCCGGAAGGCTCACTCACCGAACTCGCCAGCCGCCACGGCCTGGGGCGCCCCATTCCGCGCTGGATCCGTTGGAGCGGCTGGCCCTTCGTGGCCTTCGTCTGCACTACCGTCTATGGCCAGTTGGTCAGCGTCTACGAATACCCGCAGGCCGCGCTGCTGGTGCTGGGCGGCTCCAGTGTCGCGGCCGTGGCCGTGGGCCTGGTCTACGGCCGGGGCTCACGCGTCTGGTGCCGTTACCTGTGCCCGGCCAACGGCGTGTTCTCCTTGCTGGCCAAGATCGCCCCGGTGCACTTCCGCGTCGAAGAGCAGGCTTGGAAGGCCAGCCCCGAGCGCCGGCCCATGGTGAACTGCGCCCCGCTGATCGACATCCGCCACATGAAAAGCGCCTCGGCCTGCCATGCCTGCGGCCGTTGCAGCGGCTACCGCGATGCTGTGCAACTGGCCGCACGCTCGCCGGCACAGGAAATCCTCGCCACCCGCAACCGCGACGTTCGAACCGAAGAGGCGTTCACCCTCCTGTTTGGCGTGTTGGGCATCGCCACCGCGGCCTTCCTCTGGTCGTCCAGCCGCTGGCTGGTGCAGATGAAGTCCCTGCTCGCCAACTGGCTGGTCGAGCACGACATCCTGTGGCCGCTGAATGACGATGCGCCCTGGTGGCTGCTGACGCATTACCCCGCAGCCAACGACCTGTTCACCTGGCTCGACGGCTTCTGCATCCTGGCCTACATCCTGGGTGGCGGTGTGGCTGTGGGACTGATCGTGCTGGCCTGCATCCGGCTGGCCGCACGCATGGCCGCCGCGCCGGACCTGTCCTGGCAACGCCTGTCGTTGGCGCTGATTCCGCTGGCCGGCATGGGCATTTTTCTCGGCCTGTCCATGCTGACACTGGGCCACCTCAAGGCCGAACGGGTGTCGCTGGAATGGGTGGCGCCGGTGCGCGTCGTCCTGTTGGTGCTGGGCAGCAGCTTCTCTGCCTGGCTGGGAGCGCGGTTGTTGCGCCCCACGGCACTGCGCCGCCTGGCCGCCTTTGCGCTTTATCTGCTCCCGATTGCCCTGATCGATACGATCTGGGTACTCAACTTCTTCTGAAGGGCAACCGGTCTACTTGCCGACCAACTGGTTGAGCTTGTCCTTTTCGAACTGCTCTTCGCGCGCCGCGTCACAGGGCACGCACTCCGCGGTCGGCTTGCCGGCCGAGAGTTTTTCGATCGCCTGCCACAGCAGCGCGATCTGGTGCTCCTGCGACGAGGCGTTGTCGATCAGGCCGCGCAGGGCCTGGGAGAGCGGGTCGTCTTCCTGCGTGATGCCGTAGGCGGTGAACTTCTTCTCCGGCGCCGTCACGTCGGCGCTTTCACCCGCCTTGGACGGGATGATGCGCGCCGGAATGCCCACGGCGGTAGCGCCGGCCGGCACCGGCTTGATCACCACCGCATTGCTGCCGATCTTGGCGCCGTCGCCCACCTCGAAGCCGCCCAGGACCTTGGCACCGGCGCTCACCACCACATCGCGGCCCAGCGTCGGGTGGCGCTTGGTGCCCTTGTAGAGCGAGGTGCCACCCAGCGTGACACCGTGGTAAATGGTGCAGCCGTCACCGACTTCGGCCGTTTCGCCGATCACCACGCCCATGCCGTGGTCGATGAAGACGCGCTGGCCGATCTTCGCCCCGGGATGGATCTCGATGCCGGTCAGCCAGCGGCTGAGGTGCGAAATGAAACGCCCCAGCCACTTCAGGCCGTGGTTCCAGCACCAGTGGCCCCAACGGTGGAACAGCAGCGCATGCAGGCCGGGGTAGCAAGTCAGCACCTCCCAGCCGCTGCGGGCGGCCGGGTCGCGGTCGAGGATGCACTGGATGTCGGAGCGGAGGCGGGAGAACATAGGCCTGAGTCTATCCTTTCGCCTTCTCTGCCGTCTCCAGCATGGCCTTGGCAACACCTCTGAGGATATGGATTTCCTCCTGCGTCAGCTCGGCGCGGTTGAACAGGGCGTTCAGGCGCGGCATCAACTTCTTGGGGGCCGCCGGGTCGAGGAAGCCGATGGCGGTGAGCGCCTGCTCCAGGTGCGCCAGCATGCCAGCCACCTGCGGCACGTCGGCCAGCACCGGCGGCGCCGTGGCAGCCTGCACGCCATAACCGCCCAAGGCCAGCCGCCAGTCGTAGGCAATCACCTGCAATGCCGCGCCCAGGTTGAGCGAACCGAACTTGGGATTGGTCGGGATGCTCAGGGCCACATGGCAGCGGTAGACGTCCTCGTTGCGCATGCCGAAGCGCTCGGAACCGAACAGGAAGGCGATGCCTTGCCCTGGCTCGAGATTCGAAGTCTTTTCGGCCTCCTGGCCTTGTGGTTCATGCGCCAAACGCTCCTTTTTTAATAGCAAATCGAAGTGCTCGCGCGGCGTGCGCGTGGGCGGACCGAAGTCGCGCGGTGTCATGGCGGTGGCGCACAGGTGGGTCATGCCGTCGAGCGCCTCGTCCAGCGTTTCCACAATGCGCGCCTTCTCCAGCACATCCAGCGCGCCGCTGGCGCGCTGGATGGTTTCCTCGCGGCGCAGCACATTAGCCCAGCGCGGTGCCACCAGCACCAGGTCGTCGAAACCCATCACCTTCATGGCGCGCGCCGCCGCCCCCACATTGCCGGCGTGGCTGGTCTGGATCAGGACAAAACGGGTGCGAAATGAGGGTATTGGCATCGGAATCTGGGCGAACGGGTAAAATCGCCCTATTGTCGCCGCCCGCATCGCCGGACCGACCTCTCCCGCTCTTCGTCCGTTGAAGGCAGCCCCCTCCGGGTCTGTCCCGCAAACCTCACACACAATTTATGTCGACCAACCTGCACCCCATGCTCAACGTGGCCATCAAGGCCGCCCGCGCCGCCGGCGCCATCATCAACCGCGCGGCCCTCGATGTCGAGGCGGTTCGCGTGTCGCAGAAGCAGGTGAACGACTTTGTGACCGAGGTGGACCACGCGAGTGAGCAGACCATCATCGAAACCCTGCTGACCGCCTACCCGGGCCACGGCATCCTGGGCGAGGAAACCGGCAGCACGCACGGTGCCAAGGATTCGGAATTCGTCTGGATCATCGACCCGCTGGACGGCACCACCAACTTCATCCACGGCTTCCCGGTCTACTGCGTCAGCATCGCACTGGCCGTCAAGGGCAAGGTCGAGCAGGCCGTCATCTACGACCCCTCGCGCAACGACCTCTTCACTGCGACCAAGGGTCGCGGCGCCTACATGAACGACCGCCGCATCCGCGTCAGCAAACGCACGCAGTTGAAGGAAAGCCTGATCTCCACCGGCTTCCCCTTCCGCAAGGGCGACAACTTCCCCGCTTACCTGGCCATGATGAGCGAAGTCATGCAGCGCACCGCCGGCCTGCGCCGCCCGGGTGCGGCCGCGCTCGACCTGGCCTATGTGGCGGCCGGCTTCACCGACGGCTTCTTCGAGACCGGCCTGCAGCCCTGGGACGTGGCAGCCGGCTCGCTCCTGGTGACCGAGGCCGGTGGCCTGGTCGGCAACTTCACCGGCGAGTCCGACTTCCTGGAGCAGAAGGAGTGTCTGGCGGGCAACCCGCGCATCTACGGCCAGTTGGTGCCCTTGCTGAACAAGTACAGCAAGTTCGCCAGCGCCGGCGACAAGGCGGCTGCACGCCAGGCCGCGGCCAACGTCACCACCCTCACGGTCCCGTCGGCCCCCGCCGAAGACGACGAACGCGACCAGAGCGCCTTCGAATAAGAGACGTGTTGGACTGACGCTGCCGGCTCAGGCCGGCAGCGCGATGGTCTCGATTGGGACCGGCCGGCCGAACAGGTAGCCCTGGAACAGGGTACAGCCGTTGGCCAGCAGAAACTGGCGCTGCCCCTCGGTCTCCACCCCTTCGGCCACCGCCATCAGGTCCATGCTGTGCGCCAGCGCCAGGATGGTGCGCACGATGGCAGCGTCGTTGGCATCCTCCAGCACATCGCGCACAAAGGTCTGGTCGATCTTGAGCTGGTCCAGCGGCAGGCGCTTGAGGTAGGCCAGCGAGGAGTAGCCGGTGCCGAAATCATCGAGCGCGAAACGCACGCCGCAGGAGCGCAGGGCACTCATCTTGCGGATGGCATCCTCCACATCGGACAACAGCACGCTCTCGGTCAGCTCCAGCTTCAGGCGTTGCGGGTCGGCACCGCAGTCGTGCAGCACGGCCAGCACCTGGGCCACAAAATCGCTGCGCCGGAACTGGCGCGCACTGACGTTGACCGACAGCGTCAGCCCTTGTGTGGCCGCTTGCCCCTCCCAAGCCACCAGCTGCTGGCAGGCCGCCTGCAGCACCCATTGGCCGATCGGCAGGATCAGGCCGGTCTGCTCGGCCAGGTCGATGAACTCCCCTGGCCCCACCAGGCCACGCTGCGGGTGCTGCCAGCGCACCAGCGCCTCGAAGCCGGTGGTGCGTCCCTCGACATCGACCACGGGCTGGTAGTGCAGCCGCAGCTCCTGGCGCTGCAGGCCCTGGCGCAGGTCGGCATCGAGCGCTGCGCGCGCCATCACGGCCGCCTGCATCTCGGGGTCGTAGAAGCGCAGTGTGTTGCGACCGGCCGCCTTGGCCTGGTACATGGCCACGTCGGCGCGTTTGAGCAACTCGTCGGCCCCGGGCTCATGGCCGGAAAACAGCGCAATGCCGATGCTGGGCGTGCTGCTGTGCTGCTTGCCCATCAGCTCGTAGGGCTGGTTCAGCGACACCAGGATTTTTTCGGCCACGATCTCGGCCTGGCTGGCCGCCTCGTCTGCCACCTCGCTCAACCCTTCCAGCATCACCACGAATTCGTCGCCGCCGAAGCGGGCGGCGGTGTCGCCCTCGCGGATGCACATCACCAGGCGGCTGGCCACCTGTTCCAGCAACTGGTCGCCAACGTCGTGCCCCAGCGAGTCGTTCAGGTCCTTGAAGTTGTCCAGGTCGATGAAGAGCAGCGCACAATGGTGGTGGCTGCGCGCACTGATGGCCATCGTCTGCGACAGACGATCCATCAGCAGGCGCCGGTTGGGCAGGCCGGTCAGGGTGTCGTAGAAGGCCAGGCGCTGGGTTTCGTCCTCGGCACGCTTGCGCGTGCTGATGTCGCGCCCGATGCCGCGATAACCCCGGAAGCGTCCCTGGGCGTCATACATCGGGGTGCCGCTGATCGAAATCCAGTACGACTGCCCATCCGCATCCAGCCGCTGCAGCTCCAGATCCTTGAACTGCTGGTGAGACGCCAGCACCCGGCGGTGCGCCTCCCAGTCCTCCTCGGTCATGTTCACCGCCCCGATCTCCCAGCGGGTCTGGCCGATGCTGGCCTGTGCCGTGGTGGCCGACTTGCCCTTGCGGTAACCGTCGAAGCGGGTGAAGCGGAATTCTTCGTCAATCTCCCAGTACCAGTCGGAAGAGAGATCGGTCAGGCTGCGGAACCGCGCCTCGCTCTCCTGCAGCTGCATCTCGGATTTCTTGCGCTCGGTGATGTCCGTGAGCGCGCCGTAGGACACGATATCGCCCTCACCTTCGACATGGACCACCGCATTCCCCAGCAACCAGCGCACACTGCCATCCTGGAGGCGGACGCGGAACTCGTGGTGCCAGGTGCCGCCGTCCACAGCGGATAACCTCATCGAGGCCCGGACACCCGACAGATCGTCCGGGTGAATGAATGCGAACACAAACGAGGCATCCTCCCGCGCATCTTCGGGCCGGATCTGGAACATGCGGAACAGGGCATCGCTGGCGAAGGGAAATGTCATGCGGCCATTGGCCTGCGTGCACATCTGGAACACCATGTCGGGTATGCGGCTGGTGATTTTCTGGATGAAGTCAAGCCGTTCCTGCAGCGCCTGCCGCGCCTGGTGCTCTTGGGTCACGTCCTGCACCACACCGAAATCGGTGCTGCTGCCATCGCGCCGGAACTGCCGGTGCATGCGCGTGCGCAGCCACAGCACCCGGCCATCCGGATGACACCAGCGGTATTCGAACACCTCACCATCCATGCGCTGGCGCGCCTCCAGGAAAGCAGGCAGATCATCCGGATGGGTGTAGCTGCGCGACTCCTGGATGGGCATGTCCGGGCTGCGGGTCATGCCGGCCACCTTGAGCAGGCCATCGGACCAGTGGATGGTCTGGCCATCCGGGCTGGCCGTCCAGTGGCCCACATGCGCCAGCCGTTCGGTGAATTCGTAAAGTTCGAGCTGGGCGTTGAGCTGTTCGTTGGCCCGCTCCAGCGCCATCTCGCCGGCCCGCAGGGCCTCTTCGGCCATGCGCTCGGCCGTGATGTCCTTCACGCGCATGAGGATCAGCTTTTCGTCGAACACCTCGATCACCGAGCCGCTGAGCCGGACCAGGCAGGGCGCCCCGTCCTTGAGGAACACGGTCGCATCCAGACCGCGCAGCCGGCCTTGTGTGAGCAGCGGCGTCAGCGCCTTCTGCCGGGTTTGCGCATCGGTCCAGTGCCGCAGCTCGACCACGGTATGGCCGATCGCCTCCTCGCGTGTGTAGCCGGTCAGGTTCAGCCACTCCTGGTTGACGTCGACCAGCAGGCCGTCAGACAGGCGCGACAACACCAGCGCCTCGGGGCTTTCCTGGAATGCGACCGCGAACAAGCGCTCGGAACGCAGGCGCTTCTCCATCTCGGCGAGGTCCTGCGCCGCAGCTTCTTCACTCTGGCCCAGGTTGAGCAGACGCAGCCGCGCCACATCCAGCGCAGCGCGCAGGCGTTTGATCTCCTCGATATCGTCGTCAGGTTCCATGCGTGCTCAGAGGATGGCCCAAGATGAGTGTCTCGGCAAGAGGAATGCCCCCCGGCCGAGACCCATGGTATCCGAACGCTTCGTCACTTCAGCCGATCTGCTCGGCGGACACCAGTTTGAGCTCATGGATCGGCACCGGGCGACCGAACAGATAGCCCTGGAATGCCCAGCAGCCGTTGTCCAGCAGGAACTGGTGCTGCCCTTCAGTCTCCACCCCTTCGGCCACCGCCATCAGGTCCATGCTGCGCGCCAGCGCCAGGATGGTGCGCACGATCGCCGCATCGTTGGGATCGGTCAGCACATCGCGCACGAAGGACTGGTCGATCTTGAGCTGGTCCAGCGGCAGGCGCTTGAGGTAGGCCAGCGAGGAATAACCGGTGCCGAAGTCGTCGAGCGAGAAACCCACGCCGATGGAGCGCAGCTCGCGCATCTTGCGCACCGCGTCCTCCACATCGGACAGCAGCATGCTCTCGGTCAGCTCCAGCTTGAGGCGGTAGGGGTTGGCGCCGGAGGTGCGCAGCAGCTCAAGCACCTGCTGGGCAAAGTCGCTCTGGCGGAACTGGCGTGCGCTCACGTTGACCGCAATGCTCAGGTCGCGTGTCGCCACATCGACCGACCAGGCCACCAGTTGCTGGCAGGCAGCCTGCAGCACCCACTGGCCGAGCGGGATGATCAGGCCGGTCTTCTCCGCCAGGTCGATGAACTCGCCCGGCAGGATCAGGCCACGCTCGGGATGCTGCCAGCGCACCAGCGCTTCCACACCGATGGTGGCGCCGTTCTCGTCCACCACCGGCTGGTAGTGCAGCCGCAGTTCCTGGCGCTGCAGGCCCTGGCGCAGATCGTCCTCCAGCGCCGCCCGCGCCGAGGCCGCGGCCTGCATGCCGGGATCGAAGAAGCGCAGCGCATTGCGGCCTGCCGCCTTGGCCTGGTACATGGCGAGGTCGGCACGCTTGAGCAGTTCGTCCACGCTTTGCAGCTGGTCATGGAACAGGGCGATGCCGATGCTGGGTGTGCTGTGGTGGAAATGGCCCAGCAGTTCAAACGGCTGGTTGATGGCCGCCAGGATCTTCTTGGCCGAGGCCTCGGCCTGGAATGCGCCCTCGCCCGCGTAGGGGCTGAGCTCCTCGAGCATGACCACGAACTCGTCGCCGCCCAGGCGTGCCACGGTGTCGATCTCGCGCACGCAGTCGCGCAGGCGCTGCGCCACCTGGCGCAGCAGCAGGTCGCCGACATCATGGCCCTTGGTGTCGTTCAGGTCCTTGAAGTTGTCCAGGTCGATGAAGATCAGCGCGCCGTGGCGGCGGCTGCGCGCCACCGTGGCCAGCGCCTTGGTCAGCCGGTCGGTCAGCATGCGGCGGTTGGGCAGGCCGGTCAGGGCATCGAAGAAGGCCAGTTGCTCGATGCGCTGCTCCACCTGCTTGCGCTGCGTGATGTTGCGCCCGACCCCCCGGTAGCCCAGGAAGCGGCCCTTGTCATCAAAAATGGGCGCCCCGCTGACCGAGATCCAGACGCTGACGCCATCCGGCCCGACCCGTTCCAGCTCCAGCTCGCGAAACACCTCGCGTGCGCGCAACACCTCGCGGTGCGCCTCCCAGGCTGCCTCGCTCATGTTGCGGGCAGGAATGTCCCAGCGGGTGCGGCCGATGTCGTCGAAGCGTGCCAGCCCGGTGCTGGCCTCCAGGTTGCCGTCAATGCGGGTGAAGCGATACTGGTCATCGATCTCCCAGTACCAGTCGGAGGAGAGCTCGGTCAGGCTGCGGAAGCGCTGCTCGCTTTCGCGCATGCCCTCTTCCACCCGCTTGCGCTCGGTGATGTCCATGTGCGTACCCACCATGCGCACCGGCAGGCCCGCCTCGTCGCGTTCGACCACGCGCGCGCGCGCCAGGATCCAGACCCAGTGCCCGTGCTTGTGGCGCAGGCGGTGCTCGGACTCGAAGTACGGCGTCTCGCCACGGATGTGTTCGCCCAGGGCATCGGTGGCCGCCATCAGGTCGTCCGGATGCAGCATCTCCTGCCACATGGCACCGCTCGGATCGATCTCGCCGGCTTCATAACCCAGCATCTGGCTCCAGCGCGCGTTGTAGGTGCGCACATTGGTGACAAAGTTGCGGTCCCACAGGCCGAGCGCAGCGCCGCTCAAGGCCAGCTCCAGCCGCTCCGCATTGGCGCGGCGCTCCTTGTCCTGCTCGACAACGTCCTGCTCGCGCACACGGCGCTGGCGCTGGAACTGGTGCAGCCCCATCATGGACACCACGGCCAGCACCACATAGAGCAGCAGCGACAGCCACATGCGCTGGAACCAGGGCAGATAAACGGCCGAGACATCGCGGCTGACCTGCACCACCAGGGGCTTGTCGACCTGAAAACGGGCCGGCCGGATCGTCCGCAAGGCCACCAGGCTGTCGACCGCGGCCTCCGCACTGCGGCCCCGATAGAAATTGCTGGTCATGCCGCTGATCTGATGCTGCGCGAACAGGCTGTCAATGCGGCCTGACTCCGGGGCATCCGATGTCACGCCCCGGCCCACCTGCAGGAACGGCTGCCCGCTTTGCGTCACCAGGGTCGAGCGCATGTCGGCGGCATAAAGCACGGAACGCATCACGACACCGAAGAAGTCCGGATCGAGCTTGGCGTACACCATGCCGGCAAAACTGCCGTCGGCATCCAGCATCACCCGTCCCACCATGAGGCTGGTGACACCACGCGCCCCGACATAAGGCTCCGAGATGTAGAGCATGTGCGGATCCGGCCTGGCCTGCGGTATCGTGAAAAACTCACGCTCGCTGCGGTCGGCCCCCACCAGCGACTCCACACTGTTGGCCTCGATGACACCACGGCGGTCCACGATGCTCATGAAACGCACGCCGGGCATGGCCTCGGTCAGGGCCTGAAGCCGCTTGGTCGCGCGCGCGCTGAATTCGGCACCTTTCCAGAGCGGGACTTCCTCGCGCACCCCCTGCAAGGCATTGTTGACGCCACCGAGCAGCTGCTCCAGGTATTCGTCCACCACCCGGGCCTGCACCTGGAGACGGTCGCGCTCGGTATGGCTGGTGTTCTGGAAGTCGTGCCAGAGCATGAGGCCCAGCAGCACGGCCGCCAGCAGAAAGACCAAGCCCAACGCCAGCCACTCGCGGTGCCTGCGTCGTTTCCTGGAAAAGGTCGCTTGTTCCTTGTTCATTCTCGGCAGCGCGCATCCTACCCCATGCGCCCGCGCTGTCGGGCGACTTCACCCCCGGAGTTGCCCCAATGCGACAGGGGCGAACTGATACAGTCAGTGCCCAGTCCGCAATCGCAAACAGTCAGGCACGCCCTTGGATACCCCGACCCCCATGATGCAGCAGTACATGGGCGTGATTTCTAAGTTGTTGTCGCAAATCAACTTCTTATGAAGTCTGTTTGATCGATCCCCTGCTGCGCCACCCTGCCGTTGGAGACACATGACGACAAATGACGGTGCTGCGTGATCTTCGCCAGCGCGGTCAGCAAAGATATCTGGATCAGCTCCATGCTTCGAGGGATCCCGCGATGGTTTGCACCGGAGGGTGAGCTCGATGTCAGCCTGCTTCATTTCTAGAGTCATGCCTGCACAAATTGCCTGACGGCCGGCATATTTTGAACTCCCAACCCATTGAATCCATTGGTTTTTTTCACCAAATAAGACTGAAGGTGTTAAAATAAAAAAATGGGTTCCACGATGAAGCTTGTAGACCGGATGCGCCAGTCAATTCGACGCCGCTCCGGCCACGTCGTACTGCGCGCTGAACTCGCGCCGCTGGGTAGTGCATCGCAGGTTTCAGAAGCGCTGAAGGCGCTTCAGCGCGACGGGGAACTGATCCGCTTGGGCGCAGGCGTTTACGCGAAGGCTCTGCGGGATGAATCCACGCGCGAGGTGATGCCGGCAGTAGATGTAGAGACGCTGGCTCGTGAGGTGGCTCTCAAGCTAAAGGCTCAAGTGACTACTGACACGAAGGGCTCGCTGGTACTGGACACAGGTGACCGCCGCGTTTCCCGCAAGCTGGCCCTGGGCCAGAGTACCGTGCAATACGTCAACAATCGAAATCGCAGGACCTTCACGACCTTAAGAATGAAGCCTGGGGACACATCGAAGTTTCCGACCACAAATGTGGGCACCTATGTGCGTCAGCTTGCAGGCCGTTACGGGGTCAGGTATACGCCGACTGCTGTCGATAAGTGGGCCGAGACGGTGACCCGCCTAGCCGGGGACGAAGTTCATTCCGGCCCGGTGCAGGACTTGCTGGTCGCTCTTAAACGTGCAGGCAGGCTGACCAAGGATGAGGTGGCAGGATTGCTCGTGAACTACCTGCGGGAGCACAAGCAGAGTGTTTGATCCGTTCAAGGATTTCGAGACAGCTGGCTACCTGCGAAATAAGTTTTCCGAGAAGGATCCGCAGATCGTCCAGCAACTGGAACATGAGATGTTCCGGGTCGGTTTGGACGAAGCCATCGCGTACTTGGCGAGACGGCGAAGTGCCTTGCGCTATGAAGACTTCCTCGCCGTCCATCGAATCCTCTTTGAGGGCTTCTATCCGTGGGCAGGTCAGGATCGTGCTGTCACGGCACCGGATATCGCCGTGACCAAGGGTGGGACCTGGTTCTGCCATCCTGCAGATGCAAGACGAGCGGTGCAGGAAGGATTGCGCATCGGGAGCGACAAGCGCCTGTTGCGGCAGCGTCCCGGCGAGGTGATGGGCCTTTTCGCCTATGGTCACCCGTTTCTGGATGGCAACGGCCGCACCATGCTGGTGGTCCACAGCGAGTTATGCCATCGAGCCGGTTTCTGCATTGAATGGCACCGCACAAAAAAATCTGACTACTTGACCTCATTGAGCGCCGAGATCGCCACGCCGGGCAAAGGTATCCTGGACAAGTACCTGCTGCAATTCGTTGGTGAGAACCAAGAACGCGAAGCCTGGGGCGGCATGATCGGCGGTTTGCCAGGCCTCGACGGCAAGGGGACAGACGATGCCGTCGCAGGCAACTACAAGGACGCTGAAGTATCCCAGCAGTACCGTGAATTCGAGCGGCGACGCGAATACCCCATTGCGCATTCCACTGATGGCGGACAGTGATTCCATTTCCATCGCGGACAGCGTTCCAGGCGATGGCGGACACGTTGCGCGGGTGTCCTGAGTGACGCTCAAATCGTAGCCGAAGTGTCCGCCATCAGCGTGGAATGGCGGTCGGCGCGGCCGGCTCAGACGGCCTTGGTGAGCTTGCGCATCGACTCGCCCTTGAGGGCTATCTTGTGTGAGCCGTGCACGATGCGGTCCAGGATGGCGTCGGCCAGCGTGGGCTCGTCCAGCCAGGCGTGCCAGGCCGTCACCGGCAACTGGCTGGTGATGAGCGTCGAGCGCGCACCCACCCGGTCGTCCAGCAACTCCAGCAGGTCGTTTCGCTCGTGCGCGGCAATCGGCGCGATGCCGAAGTCGTCCAAGATGAGCAGGTCCAGCCGCGCCAGTTGCGCCAGCCGTTTGCCCAGGCTGCCATCGCCGTGGGCCACGTGCAGCTCCTGCAGCAGCCGTGGCGCGCGGGTGTAGAGCACCGAGAAGCCCAGGCGCGCGGCCTGCTGCCCCAGTGCGCAGGCAAGCCACGTCTTGCCGCACCCGGTGGCGCCGGTGACCAGCACGTTGTGGCCATGGCGCAGCCAGTCCCCGCCGGCCAGGCTGGTGATGACCTCCCGGCTCAGGCCCCGGCTGACGCGCCAGTCGATGTCCTCCAGGCAGGCACTGGAGACCTTCAAACGGGCGGCCTTGAGCAGGCGCTCCAGGCGTTTGCTGTCACGCCAGTCCACCTCGCGCTGCACCAGCAGCGCCAGGCGTTGTTCAAAGGGCAGCTCGCTGGCCGTGATGTGGGTGGCCGCGTCGCTGAGGGCGGCCACCATGCCGTCCAGGCGCAGGGCACGCAGTTGGTTCAAGGTCTGTTCGTTGAGCATGGTCGTTGGTGCTTTGTTTGTCTGTATCGCGGTGTCAGTGGTAGTAGCCCGGCCCGCGCACGTTCTCGTGCAGCGGCAGGCTCGCCTGCACGGCCATCGGTGCATCCAGCGGCCGCTGGTCCAGGCCGCAGCCCAGGATGGAGGCGATGCTCTTGTAGGACGGTGAGCGAATCGACTGCGCCCGCGCACAGGCGGCCTCCAGCCGGTCAGCCCCGTACTCACGGCCCAGGCGCATGAGGCCCAGACAGGAGCGGTAACCCTGCTCGGGATGCTGGCGGTGCTCCATCTGCCAGCGCACCACGGCGGCGGTGGCCGCACCCACGCGCTCGCCCCAGGCGATGAGCTTGGCCGGCGTCCACTGCAGGTGCGCCCGGTGCGAGGCCGGCATGTGCTCGGGCGTGGTGGTGTGTGCACCCCGGCGGGGATTGAGGGCGTGGGCGGCCACCCGTTTGCCGCCATGCAGGACTTCGACCGTGCCGGCCGTGATGCGCAACTCCACCGGCTCGCCCACCAGCGCGTGGGGCACCGAGTAGTAGTGGCCATCGAGCTCGACGTGGTAATCGATGTTGACGCGGGCGGGTTTGAAGCGCGCAATGGGCATGCGCACCGGCGGCAGGGGACGCAGGGCTGGCCGGTCGAGTTCGGCGAAGGCGCTGGTGCGGTTGCCCGGCAGCTTCTTGAACGCGCGCTGGTTCAAGTCCACCAGCAAGGCGGCAATCGCCCGGTTGAGCTCGGCCAGGCTGAAGAAGCTCTGGTGGCGCAGCCTGGCCAGAATCCAGCGCTCGACCACCTGCACGGCGACCTCCACCTTGGGTTTGTCGCGTGGCTTGGCCGGGCGCGCGGGCATCACAGCCAGGCTGTAGTGCGCCGAGAGCTCTTCGAGCAGGCGGTGCGCGGTGGGCTCGTAACGGTCGGGGCGGGCCATGAGGGCGCGCGGCTGGTCAGGCACCAGCAGGCGGGGCACGCCGCCGATGTACTCCAGCGCGCCAATGATGCTGGCCACCCAGTCGGTGGCCTTCTGGCTGGCGGTGGCGCAGGCGTAGGTGTAGTTCGATGCGCCCAGCACGGCCACGAAGACCTGGGCGTGGCGTATCTCGCCAGTGTCGGCATCCACCACGGGAACGGTCTGGCCGGCGTAGTCCACAAAGAGCTTGTCACCGCCCGTGTGGGTCTGGCGCATGGAGCGCTGCAGGCGCCGGGCCCAGGCCTTGTACTTCTCGCAGAAGGCGCTGTACTTGTACGCCTGACCGCTGTGCTGTTGCTGGTATTCCTCCCACAGCAGCTGCAGGGTCACGCCGGGGCGGCGCAGCTCGCGGTGGATATGGGCGTGGTCGGGTTCGAGGTGACGGGACTCGCGCGCCACGGGTGGCTTGTAAAGCCGGGCCTGGAGTTCGTCGTCGTTCAGGCTCTGGGCCAGTGCCCAGTCCACGCCGGCCACGCGCGCGTAGCTGGCTATCTCACTGACAGTGGATTTGGAGATGCCGAGGGCGGCACCGATTTGACGGGTGCTCAAGGCACCGCCGTGCAGCAGTTGCAGAGTGTGTCGTAGTTTGCTCATGGTGACCCTGGGTGTGGGCATCGCTGGTTCCGGTCAAAAAAAGAACCGGGCAGCGTATGCCGCGTTCGGGTCACTCAGAACACCCCGCAGGTGTCCGCCATCAGTTTGGAATGCTGTCCGCCTTCAGCGTGGAACGGTGTCCGCCATCACGCCGGAACACTGTCCGCCATCAGCATGGAATCGTGTCCGCCATCGCGTGGAATACGCACCCCATCGATCCTCCAGCAGGCAACAGCACCGGATCTACCTGACTCTACAGGTCGCGCCTGATCGGTCTCAACGTCCTTGAGGGCCCCCGTTGAAGGTAAGGGTACATCGCGCGCCAGGTTATCTTGACCGGGCTCCACGGACAGAGGGAGCCTCTCATACATCCCGCTGACGCATTTTGAGGAACGCCAAGCCCTGGCGCTCACGAGCTCAGCAGAAGCTCTCGGCACATTGCGCGAGGTATCAGCTTTGGCAAAGTCGTCTGGGGGTTCCATACGAATTTTCGTATGGAGAAACTCGATGCCCACCAAGATCTGCGCCTGCTGCGGCCAACCGTTCACCACCCGTCCCCAGGTCCGCGATCAGGCCTTCTGCTCAGCACCGGCCTGTCAGCGCGAACGACGTCTGCGCTGGCAACGCGACAAGATGCAGTCCGATCCCGACTACCGCGACAACCAATTACGCAGCCAGCGTGCGTGGCTGGATCGTAATCCCGGTTACTGGCGGACGTACAGGAGCCAGGCGGACAAGACCAGTTCGCCGCCCGTTTCGACGGTCATGGTGGCCACCGGCACCCCACTCTCAGGTCTGTACTGGATCAAATTCCGGCAGGACGCGTCTGTAAAGAGTGACGCGTGGATTGCAGAAATCACCCCTGCGTGCGCGGACTGCCTCTGCAAAAAGGACGCGTGCAAAGAGAGGACGTGATGGTCATCCCACATGCCGGGCATTAACGTTGCCTGCAAATGAGCTCCCGAGCACCTGCATGGCAAACGCCTCAACGGTACATTGGCGCCGGCCAACGCTGGCGCCACAACGATCGATGAAGTGGACGGCAGACCCGAGAGCACCCACACAACTTTGTGCGATCGGGTCCTATGCTGCCAGAAGAAATCAAACCAGAAACACCGGACCAGCCGGCCCTCTTCCGGGCCGCAGAGTACGTCCGGATGTCGACCGAGCACCAACAATACTCGACCGAAAACCAGGCCGACAAGATCCGTGAGTACGCCGCGCAGCGTGGCATCGACATCGTGCGGACCTATGCCGACGAAGGCAAAAGCGGCCTGAACATCGGCGGGCGGCTGGCGCTGCAGCAACTGATCAAAGACGTGGAGTCGGGCGCTGCCGACTTCCAGATGGTGCTGGTGTACGACGTCAGTCGCTGGGGACGATTCCAGGATGCCGACGAAAGCGCCTATTACGAGTACATCTGTCGCCGCGCGGGCATCCACGTCACCTACGTGGCCGAGCAGTTCGAGAACGATGGCTCACCGGTGTCCACCATCGTCAAGGGTGTCAAGCGGGCGATGGCAGGCGAGTACAGCCGGGAACTGTCGGCCAAGGTGTTCGCCGGTCAGTGCCGGCTGATCGAACTGGGGTACCGCCAAGGCGGTCCGGCCGGGTATGGCTTGCGCCGGGTTCTGATTGACCAAAGCGGCTCCGTCAAAGGTGAGTTGACGCGCGGTGAGCATAAAAGCCTGCAGACGGATCGGGTGATCCTGATGCCAGGCCCGGATCCTGAAGTTCAGACCGTCAACCAAATCTACCGGTGGTTCATTGATGACGGCCTACCGGAGTCAGAAATCGCCGCCCGGCTCAATGTCCAGGGGATTCGAACCGACCTCAACCGCGACTGGACCCGATCCACGGTGCGCGAGGTGCTGACCAACGAGAAGTACATCGGCAACAACGTCTACAACCGCATCTCCTTCAAGCTCAAGAAGCACCGGATCACAAACCAGCCGGACATGTGGATCAAGAAGGAAGGCGCGTTCGAGGCGATCGTGCCGCCGGAGGTGTTCTACATGGCTCAAGGCATCATCCGGGCGCGGGCGTACCGGTTCAGCAGCGAGGAGTTGATCGAAAAGCTGCGCAATCTTTATCAACACCGTGGCTTTTTGTCGGGCCTGATCATCGACGAAGCCGAAGGGATGCCGTCGGCCGCCGCGTACATCCACCGCTTCGGCAGCCTGATCCGGGCGTATGAGGCGGTGGGCTTCACCCCCGATCGGGACTACCAGTTCCTGGAGGTCAACAAGTTCCTGCGCAAGCTTCACCCGGAAATCATCGGGCAGACGGAACGGACCATCGCACAACTGGGCGGCACGGTGGTGCGGGACCCGGCCACCGACCTGTTGATGGTGAATCGGGAGTTCAGCATCTCGGTCGTTTTGGCCCGGTGTCAAACCCACGACAACGGACGCCTGCGCTGGAAAGTGCGTTTCGACACCAGCTTGGCACCGGACATCACGGTGGCCGTACGCCTGGACCAGCCCAATCAAACCCCGCTGGACTACTACTTGCTCCCGCGTCTGGATTTCGGCCTGCCGCGCATCAGCCTGGCTGAACACAACGGGATCGAATTTGAGAGCTACCGCTTCGACAGCCTGGACTATCTCCACGGTATGGCTGAGCGCACCCGCGTCAGGAGGGCCGCATGAGCAAGGAGCACCCGTCCAGCAACCTTCAGATGATCCCGATCGACAAGATCGAGATCCTCAACCCGCGTGAGCGCAACAGCCGGATCTTCGATGACATCGTCGGCAACATCAAAAACATCGGCTTGAAGAAGCCGATCACCGTCACGCCCCGCAAGGACGCCGATGGCCAGGAGAAATTCCTACTGATCTGCGGCGAAGGCCGGCTGAAGGCATTCAAATCCCTGGGCGAGACGACTATCCCGGCCATGGTCGTCAACGTCAGCGACGAAGAAGGCTTCATCATGAGCCTCGCTGAAAACATCGCCCGCCGCCAGGGCCGGACCTTAGAGTTGCTGGCAGGCATTGAGCAACTGCGCGACCAGGGCTACGACAAAAAGGCCATCGCCGAGAAGACGGGACTTGGCCAAGACTACGTCTACGGAATCCTGCAGTTGCTCAAGAATGGCGAGGAGCGACTGTTGATCGCTGTGGAAAGCGGGCGCATCCCTCTCAACGCCGCCCTGGCCATCGCTGGAGCCGGCAGCAACGACAAGGACATCCAGGCTGCCCTGCAAGAGGCGTATGAAAACGGCCAGTTGCGAGGCAACCACCTGATCCAGGCGCGCAAAGTCATCGAAAAACGTCGATCCCTGGGGCGGACCATTGCCAGGGGAGCGCCGCGCAAAGTGCAGGATGTGACCTCTTCCAGCCTGATTCGGACCTACCAGCACGAGGTCGAACGGCAAAAGCTGATGGTCAAAAAGGCGGAATTCGCCCAGCAGCGACTGCTCTTCGTCGCTGAAGCCATGCGCCAACTCATGGCCAATGAGAATTTCACCAATCTGCTGCGTGCCGAAGGCTTGGACAGTCTGCCCAAGTACATAGCCGAGCGCGTCTGGCCCGCGGGAGGCGCTGCATGACCCAAAGCAAGCTGGGATTCATCCCAGATCCGATCACGGTGGCCTTTGACAAGTTACTGCCCTCCCGGAAGGCGCCCGAAGGGCTGATGAGCTCACGCAAGTTCAAACAGATCATCTCGTCCATCGATACCGTGGGTCTGATCGAACCACTGACGATTGCCAAGGAAGACAAGGCCACCGGCATGCACCTGCTGCTCGATGGACACATCCGGATGCTCGCGTTGCAGGAACTCGGGTTCACCAACGCGCCGTGCCTGATCGCCAAGGACGACGAAAGCTACACCTACAACAACCGGATCAACCGGCTGTCGACCATCCAGGAGCACTTCATGATCCGGCGCGCCGTCGACCGGGGCGTAACGCCCGAGCGCTTGGCGAAGTCACTCGAGTTGGACCTGGAGCACATCACCAAGAAGATCAATCTGTTGGACGGGATCTGTGCCGAGGCGGTCCGACTGCTTCGGGACAAGCACTTCTCGGCCAACTTGAGCCCAGTGCTGCGCAAGCTCAAGCCGACCCGCCAGGTCGAATGCGTCGAACTGATGGTGGCCACCAACAACATCACCGTCTCCTACGCCCAAGCACTGCTGGCGGCCACACCACCCAACATGCTGGTCAACGAGGGTGGCGCCAAGAAGGTCAAGGGCGTGACCCCCGATCAAATGGCGAAGATGGAGCGCGAAATGGCCAACCTGGAAAGCCAGTTCAAGCTGGTCGAGCAGTCCTATGGGCAGGACGTCCTCAACCTGGTTCTGGCCAGGGGCTACCTGACGAAACTGCTGGACAACGAGGCCGTGATCCGCTTCTTATCGCAAAACAACCAGGACATCCTGCGAGAGTTTTCTGGGATCGTCCAAGCCACGGCCCTGGACAAGTAGTGAATGCCGGGGTCGGACATGCACCCAGCGGACGGCGCGGAGCCCGATCAGGGCCAGACCGCAGACGAGTCAACACTCGCCGTTGCGGACGTGGGGTTGCATCGGAACGCTCCTCACCCACACCGGTCATGTCTGTACGGTCTGGTTGGCGAGGTGGCCTGCGCTGGCGGCGAAGGCACGGAAACTAACCCCTACGCCATCGCCGCCAATTTCATGGCCTATCTGTCCTGCGCCATTGGCCGCGGGGTCTACTTACCGATCGGCAACACATGGCATCACCCCCGGCTTTTTTGCCTGCACATTGGCCGATCTGGCCGAGGCCGTAAGGGCGATGCGGTGCAGTTGGTCCTGCGAATCGACCAGGCACTGCGTGGCCTTGACGACAGGCTGGCGCCCCAGATTCACAGAGGGGGTCTGTCCAGCCGCGAAGGTCTTGTGGCGTTGATGCACGATGGCTACCAGCGAGGCAAACAGGAGGTCCCGGCCATCGATGACAAAAGACTGTGGGTGGTCGAATCGGAGTTCGCGAATGTGCTGCACCAGGGGCGCCGTGAGGGAAACACACTGTCCGCTGCCCTGCGCGATTGCTGGGATGGCGTCAGCCTGAAGCCCGCCACAAAGTCCAACCGCATGTACGCCAGCCATCCCCACGTGTGCCTCAGCGGCGCCATCTCGCCCTCGGAGCTGACAGGCATGCTGACGGCTCGCGAACTGACCAATGGGTTTGCCAATCGGTTCTTGATGATCTGGGCAGAGCGGTCACAAATATTGCCCTTCCCAAAGCCGACACCACAGACGATCGTGGACGCTTTGGCCGGTAGGGTAATAGAAGTCCTAAGATTCACAGGGTCCGCCCAGCCAGCTCGCCGAGACCACCTGCGGATGGAGTTGTCCGCCCAGGCGCAGTGGCGCTACGCCCAGTTGTACCGGACTGACCTCAACGAGGATCAGGGGAGTGAGATCGTCAACGCGATGCTGGAACGGCGTGCGCCGATGCTGCTGCGCTTGGCCATGCTGTTTGCGTTGACGGACTTGCAAACCCGCATCGACGTGCACCACATCAATGCAGCCATGGCGTGGATGCAGTTCGCCACTGCATCTGCGCGATATGTGTTTGTCAGTGCCGCTGACGAGGCGAAGCTTGCACGGGCGCTGGAACTCTCGGCCCGGGTATTGGCATTCTTGCGTGAACGCGGACAAGCCACGCGCAGTCAGATCAACTCCGAATGCTTCCGGGGAAAGGTCTCCAAGCCAATGATCGATGCGAGCCTTGAGACACTGCTGGCCAGCACGCCCCCCAAGATCACCGTGCAGACCGTCGAACGCAACGACGGTGCACCAGGGGCGCCGCTCCGGCTTTATAGCTTGGCGAAAGCTTGATGCACCAGGGGATTTTTCCGCTGCCCTCGCAGCCCCAGAATCAAAAGCAAGTGCTTGTCTGAACTGTAAATTCGCAGATTTCGCTGATTTAGAGGGCCACGAAAGTGAACTCACATTTAATGATCAGCGTCTGACGCTGCCTTCTTGCACCACTCTACAGCTCCATTTTTTATCCAAAAGTGGCAGGAGCATGACCGCTGTTGATGAACAGATGGGGAGAGCGTCGGCCTACCCCAAAAGTCCGTTTCGATCGACCACCGCGGCCGTCGATCCGGGTTGAGCGAAAGCGAAATCTGGACCCCGCAACCGCCTGGACAGCTCATGCACGCCCACTTCTTGACGCCGGTGTCGGTAACCAACCAAAGTTCGCCGGGCGGCACGGGAGACTTGCCCGGGTGCTGTGCCACCGGAATAACGAGCAGGTCATAGTCCAGCCAGCCAAGCCAGCGTAGCGCATGTGCAATGAGTAGCTTCATGGGCATCAGATCACGCCAAGAAATGGGTTGACATCACCGCGCCCCCACGTCGCCTGGCTGGCACAAACCGGGCACGAGGCGACAGGCCGGCAGGTCATGGAACGATCCTCCACGCGGTCGAACAGGCGAATCCTGTTGTGCGTCATGCCCTGGGAGCCTCGGAAGCTGGTCAAGCCCTGAATAAGCTCATCGACGGCGGCGCAGGCAATAGCCGTTGTGAACGTGACCACGGCGGGCGCGGGATCGCCGCCGCCATCCACATACGCTTCCGCCTTACGCCGCTCAAACTCGGCCGGGTCGCTGCGCCGGAGCCCTTCGGCCGCAGCGCGGAGCGGATCGGCCACCCCAAGACACATGAGACAGGGATTGCCAGGGCGAATCGTCGACACGCGGCCCGTCATGTCGTAGTCCGCGCCGCTGCGTGCCGCGCGCATGCGCAGGCCTACATCAATCAGCGGGATGCCGTAGTAGTGGGCCAGGCGGTTGAGCATCAACCGCCCCTGATGGTCGTCGGTACAACCGAACAGCACATCGCAGGAGCGCAGCAGGTCGAGCAGATCAGGGTGGCCGACCCATTCGTTCTTGGTGACGATCTGGGTGCCGAGGCCGGCCGCGCGAATCTCGCGCGCGAGGATGTCCACCTTGGCCAGGCCGGCGGCAACGTCCGCGGCACGCGAGCCATGCACGCGGTTGAGGTTGGTGACATCGATGGTGTCTTTGTCCATCAGCCCCAAGAAGCCGACACCGAGTCGCGCCAAAAGCATCGCGACAGCACTGCCCGTGCCGCCGCCCCCTACGACGCCGACCCGCAACGCGCGCACGACAGGATTGAACCCGCGGCCGAAGAGCGCGGCCTGCCGCGCCAGGAACTGCTCTTCATCAGCTGCAGCCACCGTGCGCGCGATCTTGATCTGGCTGCCTACCAGCGAGATCGAGGATGCCGTGACCGTCTCGCCGGGTGCGATCCAGAGCCTGCCCGCCATAGCGTCATCGCGGCCGAACACCATGCTGGCGAGGCCGGAAACGCCCTTGTTGAACGTCGTCCGGGCGAGTTCCTCCTCGTTTCGGTCATCCTGGTCAGAGAAGAACGCTGCGTCGCTCGGATGCGTGTGCACCAAGCCCGCAGCCAAGCCGCGTTCCTTCGCGATGCCGAGAACACGCATGAAGCCGCGGGTGGACCATGTGACATGGACCGGCGATGCCGAGACCATCTCATCGGCCGCGACGGGGATGACCTCGTGCGAGATCAGCCTGGTGCGAGGTTGGCCCGACCAGGGGTCCGCTGAGATGTCGGCCCTGCCGAAGAGCACATAGGCGGACGCCTCGGCCCCGTTCTCCCTATGCAGCAGCGAGCGCAGTGCCGCCTCGTGCGGCTCCAGTAGGACGATGTCCAGAGCAGCCGGCGACATCACTTCGCCTCCGTCAGGGCGTGCTCGATGCGCTTGAGCATGGTGTGCAGGCCGTCGATGCCCGGGCGCCACGCCGTGTTGTGGCGCGACCAGCGCTGCCAGTTGCGGCCCTGGAATGCGTGGGCCTGGTCGGCGCAGGTTGGATAGCGCCCCACGCTTTGCAGCGTCAGCCAGGGGTCGCAATAGAACATATCCGGCGCGACATCGGGATAGCCGGGCGGCAGGAGAACGAGCACGTCCGCGGCGGCATGGGTGAACTTTCCGGCAGGCAGCGGTAGCTGCTTGAAGATGACGCCCGTGTGCGCGCCGTCGCTCACCATCTCGAAGACCACGCCATGGCTGCTCAGATAGCGCTCGTCCGCGTCGGGCAGCGCGAGCAGGCCCTCCGTGGTGTCTCGGATCAGCGTGATGAAGTGCTCGATGCCCGGCTTGCTCAGGTCGATCAGGTCGCCGTCGCGGATCAGGACGTCCTGACCGCCGCCGCGCACTTCGAGGTAAACGTCGTAGGTCTCCGGCGGGACGCCGGCCAGCGCCTTGAGCACGCGGCCACTGATGCTGGGCTTGCCCCACTCCAGCTGGCGGTCGTCGATCGTGAACTTGAACGCGCGGTCAGTCTGGAAGATGACGAAACGCTCCGCGCCGCGGGCGCGTAGATCGTAGGTTTCGTCCAGACGCAAGTCCTCAAAGTCGCCGGAGGTCAGGATCGCGTAGACGCTGTGCTCATCGACCGGGCGCGCGCCGGCGGTCTGGAGGATCTGGCGCGCTGTCGGCACCGGGTCGGCGAGATCGACTTGACGCTCGTGGAGCTGATGGTCCAGGACGACAACCCGATAGAGCGCCGCCGCGCGCAGGCTTCGGCCTTCGCGGATCGCCGCGGCGACATCTTCGACATCGGTGCGGTCATCGCCGCTGTGGGTTTGGGTTTGCATTTGATTGCCTTTCTTGGGGAGCCCCACCTGCGGGATTGCAGGATTTCTGGCCCTCTTACTCAGTCAATCGCAGTCCCAACACAAACCGGAAAGGCCGGTCAAACTTTTTCTTGTACCCACTCGCTCGATCGCATCGATAGCGTTCGAGCGCTTCTTACCGGTCTTGGCGCAGACACCGGCTTCGTGAGCTATTCCATTCAGGCTGACAATGATCGACGCCGGCCGCGACGTTCGCACGGTGCACGCGTTCTGCTTCCCGGCTAACGGCCTAGGTGGCGTCCATCGCTCAGTCCGACAACGCCTTCAGCGTCGCCTGCTGCTCCGGCGTAAGCTGTGAAGTCGCGACCGCCTGGTCGAAGGTGATCTGTTCGCCAATGCTTGGCTTCACACTTGACCGAAGCGCGGGACCAGAAACCATGCCCGGCGGACCCTGCAGGTATGCGCCTACAGCTTGGACGGTGGTACCCAGCTCCGACGCAAGGTTCTCGATGAATCGGGATGGAATGGTGGTGGCACGGATGGCCCGATCGCGCACGCGCATCAGAAAGAGATTGCTGACATCAAGGCTGCGCGCGAGTGATTTGAAGCTGCTGGTATTCAGCTTGGCGAACGGATTCGCGACCTCTGCGTCGTGCTGCTGGACAGCTCGCTCGAACCGCTGCCAGGCCGTGTCCACCAAGCTGTCCGGCACTTCGGTCGCCGAAACATCGGCTGCTGGAAGCTCATGAAGCAGATCGATCGAACAATCGACCAACGCGGTCGCATGTTGTGGGTACTCCCTGATGTAGCGCTCAAGCGTCTCCCGCCCCTGGCTGGGCTCCATAGAGAACGCCATCAGCACAGACTCTTCGTCAGCAGCGAAAGGCTTTGTTGTACTCATGCGTCACCCTGCAGAACAGTCTTGAGGGTCTTGTACGCGCGGTCGCGGCGATTGCGTACGGTTCTCTCATCGCACTGGAGCATCTTCGCGATAGTCATGATGTTGGGGTCCTTCGAGTCGATCTGGAAGCCTTGCTGCAGCAATCCCACGACCCGTTTCTGATCGTCTGGTAATGCATCAATCGCGGCGCTCAACTCCAACCGGAAAGCTGGGTCGTCAATTTTCTGTGGGTCCCCTCCCAGGAAGTCGGCCGCCGCCTCCTCGACCTCCCGAGAAATCTCCTGACCCGCTTCTCCATCCGCGGCCAGAGGTTCTGTGAGTACCGACAAGGGGCCAATCTGCCGCAGCACAGATTTCCGGAATCTGGCGAACGCCAGATCAAACCGCACCTCAAAGAAGTCCAGCATGACGAAACGGCCGTTGCAGTCCTTGGCGATTCGCTCTGCGAATCGGCCCATGATCTCATCTCGAATGCCTTGCGCCCCGGCCATGCGGGAGTCCGAAACCGTTGCAATCAAAGACTGCCCGACTCGCTTCATGAGCACTCCGAAAATCTGCTTGAACTCGTTCTTTGAGCCCGTCGCGTGGGCGCGCCGCAGAAAATACGTCAGCGCCTCCGACGGCACATAGCCCGTACTCTTCCTCGATCCAATGGCAAAGGCCTGCAGGCGGGCCGAGGCATCAAGCGACTCCAGCTTTGTTAAGCAGGCCTCAATCTCGGGCGGCCGATTGAACGGAGACCCGTGTCTGTCTCTGCTCTTCAACGGTTCCGGCATCGATCTCCTCCGTGTCGTCAGTCCGTCCTATGCCTGCTCTACTTCGCTCGCGGTCATCGAACGCGGATCGGCAAGGACACCTGCGGCTGGATCGGCACGAGAGTCTTGGCGTAAGCGCGCAGGATGTCGTTGTAGAGATCGGCGTGCTTCGGGGCTTCAACGGAGAGGATCAGTGCATATCGGATCTTCTCAGCCCCGGTGGCCCGGCCGCCACCATCTCGGGCGTTGTAATGGATATCAAACACAGGGTTCTTGAGGCTCGCCCCTCGGAAGGTCTTGAAGCCGTGGAGCACGGTTTCCCACTTGCCCTGATCAGACCGGCGCTCCTGCTCAGTGGCAAACTTCTTTAAGTCGAAAAAGCCCTTGGTGTCGGCATTGCTCTTGCCGTCCTTGACCTTCTCGTCGTTGGGACGGAAGACAATTTCGAGACCGGCCTTGGTGTAGGCCGCAGCATCCTGGGGATCGGTGGGAGATGCGTAGCAGAAGGTAGCCTTCAAGCGGACATTGCCCGTCAAACCCTCCTTCGGCAGCGGCAAGCTGGCACGCAGGTATTTGCTGGGTTTGAGCTCTCCTTGGTAGACCACTCGGGCCACACCATCCGGACAGGTGATGATGTCGAAGGTGTCCTCCGGAATCTTGCCCCAGCCCACCTCGATTGGGTCATGTTTGCCAGGATCGGCCGCATGGACCAACAAGGCCTTGATCGCAAGAGGCGTCAGGTTAGCGCCCAGAATCGCACGGATGCCAACTGCACTGCGTAGCAGGTACGGCGCAGCGAAGCTGGTACCGAGCTGTGGTGTCAGGACTGGCTTTGCACTCGGCGCAAGGACATGGAAGTATTTGGACGCCGGGTTGCCACCAAAGGCCATCAGGTCCGGCTTAACAACGCCAGGGCTACGGCCTGGACCAATCGCGCTGTAAGGTGCGCGCGCCCAACCTGAGCCGGTGTCATCGGCCGCACCAACCGCGAGCGCATTCACGCAATCCGACGGAACCTGCACACGGCTGTACCCGAGTGCGCGGTCGCGCTCCCCGTTGTTACCCACGGCGATGGTCATAAGTGTGTCGCCATCACTCAGCAGGTCATCGATAACAGACGTCCAGGCATGGACCTCTTGATCCTCTACTTCGAGCTCAGGCCCCAAACTCAGGTTTATGAATTCGTAAGACCGCGACAGAAGAACCTGCTCGATGAGACCGAGCGTGCGATAAAGCTCCAACGGGTCTTCGCCGTTCGATTCCTGGTCGAGTACACGCAAATGGTCCACTGGGGCAAACGGTCTGGCAGCACTACCGTTAGGCTGGATCGGTCCGAACAGCAGGGCCGACGTTACTCCCAAGCCATGCTCCGCGCCATGCGGAGCATCCTCAGCGTCCTCGTCGAGCTTTCGGTACGAGCGCAACCAAGGACCGATCGGGTGATGATCTGGCAAGCCGCCATCCAGGATGGCAACGCGAGGCTCAGACGAAAGGGCCTGTTCGGTGGGGAGGCTACACCCAACCGAAGGACCACCGCTACGCTGTAAAGGTCGGATACCGCGCAGCTTAGGCACCGGCCGGATCACACGAACGAAAGCGAATCGCGCCAAGTCCTCCACATCGCTTGGCTTCCCCTCGACCGGAACGAACCACAGGTTGCCGGCGACGAAATCAAACTCGCTGTGGGTCTTAACGCCCGCACGTTGGGCAAACTTCACGAATGCCTTTTGAACAAGCCCCGGGTCTTCGTCCGGCAGCAGATGAAGACCCACTTCGAAGAATCGATCCTTTGGGCCGCCCAGACTAACGATGCGCTCGGCCGGGGCAAACGCAGCGAACTGTTCAATGTGAGTTAGATCACTGCCCTCGTCAGACTCAGCATCGATAGTTTCCGTCCACTGCGAGAGGTTGCGAAAAGCTTGACGCTTGCCAGCGACGAATAACTCAGTCGTCGTGGTCTCCTGCGGCTGCCCCTTGCGGGTCCAAGCCTGCGGCTTGACCTTGACGGTACGGCTGCCGATGGACTCCAGCCCCGTGCTACGCAACAGCCCGCTCGGGAAGTAAGAGCGAGCGATGAAGCTGGGATTCATCATCAACCGCGCCACGACAAAGTCGCCCGGACAAGCGTCAGCTGGCAGTTCATCCAGCGCCTGGGCAGTACGACGGAACTGAGGAACCAACAGTTCTCGCGCCTGTGCGAAGGTGTAGACCTCGGCCTTGCCGGGCATGCGCCGCGGTCCGACGATGTCGTGGGTCAGCAGCTCACCCCGACCGATCAGGAAATTGGCTTGGCTCATGCGTTAGCCTTTCTCGCTCGTACGCTCTTCCGGGGCGCAGGGATATCGTTGGTGTACTTGCGAATGGTGTCCCGACTCACGCCCGTGATGTCGGAGACGGCGTGTTGGGACAGGCGAGTCTGCCTGGCCAGCATCACGGCAAGATCGATGCGGCCCTGCCTATCGAGTGCCAGTGCGCGCGCCTTTATGAAGTCCTCGACCAGATCGGCATCGGTAGTCGTGCCCAGGGCCACAGCTCGCCGGAAACGCTGCACATCGCGCTCGATATCGCTAAACGAGTGCCCCGCGAATGCAAAAACCAGGATGTCAATCCAGCGCGCAAAAAGGGCGTAGTCCGGCCCTAGGAATCGTTTGATGGCCTCCTTAACGGCCTGCTCATCAGGCGTCTTGAACTCCACCACCAAATCGAAACGGCGCCACAACGCCGGATCGATCAGCTCCGGGTGGTTTGTGGCCGCCAGCAACACGCTGCTGGCAGGCCATTCGTCGACCTCCTGCAGGATCACCGTGACCAAGCGCTTGAGCTCGCCCACGTCGGTGTCATCACTGCGACGCTTGGCAATGGCGTCGATCTCATCCAACAGCAGCACGCAGGGTTCGCGCTTTGCAAAGTCGATAGCCGCCCGCAGGTTGGCACCGCTTTTACCCAGCAGACTGCTCATTACGGCAGTCAGATCTAGCACGTACAGCGGCACCTTCAGCTGCGTGGCTAACCAACGTGCCGTGAGCGTCTTACCGACCCCGGGCGGTCCGACAAAGATGGCGGAGCGGGTCGGGGTCAGTCCCATGGCAAGCAGCCGATCACTCTGTCGCCGCTCGGCAACGAGCTGCCCCAAGGTCTCCTCAACGTCACTGGATAGCAGCGGCGCGTCTCTCGTCGGTTCGTCTTTAAACAGTTTCAAGAGCGAGAGGCGGGATTCATCATCGACCGGCAGGGCTTGAGCTGTCGGCTGCGAAGGCGAGAACTTGCGCATGGGTGAGACGCTGCGTGCCGGCTTCGACTTCAGGAACAGCTCGAGTTGCTCAGCCAAGTCGGGCGCCGTTCCGCGGTACTTGCGGACCAGCCGTGCTGCGAACAGGCGCACATCTTCCGTCTGCTCGGCCAGAGCCAGACGCACCATCTGGGCTAAATCCGCCTGCTCTTCTTTCATTTCGCCCATCACTTCTGTAACTTGTTGATTTATATAGATAAAAATCATGTCCACTTTGGACTAAGATGATTATCCCACAAATCAAAGCAAGACTGACTAACGACGCCAAGGTCAGTGACGGTGATGCTTTTCGACTGACTAGAGCGTGGACACAAACAAGCGAGCAGCAATAGTGCGAGAGAGGAGGTCTGCAGGCACACAGTCTGCAAACTTGACTCCATCGGCCAGCTGCGCGACATCCTCCAAGGTCAGCTGGGCACCTGACTCCTTGCTGGTCTGGGAAGCCAGTAAGGCTGCCGGCGCCTGAACGCTGAGCGCGTCAAATTTGACCTTCCTCCCCGCAGACGAAGCGGTACGGGCATAGGTCCGGTTCTGCTTTGTGCCGGCAAAGGTCCAGGTGCGAACCTGATTGCCTTCAGCTCTGGTCATGAAGTCGGCGTCTGGAGACAACGCCAGTTCCTCCTGCAACGCAGAAAGCTCGGACTTGCCACGTAACGAGAGGTGGACTGCGGGCGGCACTCCGTGAATGAGGGCAGCCCGAATGCCCTGGCAAACCTCACGGCTCAGGCTGCGGGCACCGCCCATCCACCGAGCCTTGCCGCCTTCTTTCGCCGGCTCCAGCCAGACGATCTTTTTGGACCACTCGATTTCTTTGACCGTCCAGCTTCGACCCGCCAAGAGCAAGAGCCGCTGAGGTTCATCACCAGTAAGTACCGTGGGGTCGATGTAGCCCACCTCGGCACTGCCATGCCGGCCAGTCAGGAGTTGCGCCCCACTGAATGACGCCAACAGGTCTCGGTAATGCCCACGGCCGTAGTCGCGCTCAGCCTGGGGACCGATACGCAACAGCCCCTCGCTGGAATCCAGGTACCCCTGCTGCACCATATGGGTCACCATCAACTGAAAGCCGTCTTCAGGCAACTCAGGGAAGCAGCGCGACAAAAGTGCGATGACATCGCTGGCTGGCCACTCACCGTGCTCCAGTGTGGAAACGAGGATTTGTTGCCCAACGATGGGCCAGGGCTCATCCGGAGGCCGCGCCGATTCGACCCAAGACTGGGACCACAGCTGAGTGACTCCCAAAGCCAACATGAAAGCATCCTGGTTCGTCGTGAGGAACAAGCAGTTCCTCACACCGCCCGTCCTCCGCCCGGTTCGCCCCATGCGCTGAAGGAAGGACGACACCGTGGACGGCGAATCGATCTGAATCACACGATCCAAATCTCCGACGTCGATGCCCAACTCCAGAGTCGATGTCGCAACGATCACGCAGTCCTTTTCTTCAGCGAATGCCGCTTCGGCCTGCTTGCGCTCCGCCGCGCTCAGCGATGCATGGCTCACGAAGGTCCGGACATCCTTGGCGCGCAACATACTGCTCAGCTGTTCTGCGCTGCTGCGTGAATCGCAAAACACCAGCCTTTTTTCACCTCGGTGGAGGCGCGAAATCACCGTTGCTGCGTTTTCGAGGCTGCCTACGTGATCGATCGTGACATCGGCATCGGTGCTTACGGTGGCGGTACCGACAACCTGCCGCGCCCCCACTGGCGCGAACCATTGCAAAAGCTCTTGTGGGTTGCTGACCGTTGCAGACAGACCGATTCGTTGCAGCGGTTGCGGCAGGTAATGCTCTAGCCGCTGCAGTACCGAACGCATGTGCCACCCCCGATCATCAGCGGCAAAGGCGTGCAGCTCATCCACCACAACGGCCCGCAGATTGCCAAACCAGGTTGGCCGATCCACGCGCACGGAAATCAGCATCGCCTCAATGGACTCCGGCGTCGTCAGAAGAATGTCGGGCGCCTCTTTCATCGCCTTCATCTTCCGCGACTGCGAAACGTCGCCGTGCCAAACCGCTACTGTTCGACCCACCAGTCCAGCGTAATGGGTCAGTCTCTGCTCAAGATTGTTGAGCAGCGCCTTGATGGGGCAGATGTACAAGACACTGGTGCCCGCCCAAGACTCTCTCAACATTTTGGACAGGATCGGGATGGCTGCCGCCTCCGTCTTTCCGCCCGCCGTAGGTGCCAGCAACAGGCAGTGTGCTCCGGCATGAATCGGCGCAATGGCCGCCAGCTGGGTGGGACGCAGGGTACTCCAGCCCAGCGTGTTGACGACGTGGTACTGAAGGGATGGGTGCAGCTGCTCGAATTCGCTCACAGCTCGATGTCGTCCACGGAATTCGCACTGGCCGCCGCACGCTCGGACGCGGACATTTCGCTCTCGGAAAGCGTAAGCGAATAGTGCTGCCGCGGATCAAAGTCCGGATGCAAGTCCACTCGATCCAGAACGTCTGCCACCAGCTTCTTCAAAAACAGCCGCGGTGCCACGCCGACCTTGCCTCCGAGCCCCCCCGCCACGGCACGGGCGAGGGTGTCCAGGTATGCGTCATCGACAACCGATCGCAGGCGAGTTTCGTTCGCCCGCCCCTCCGCGTAGATGTCACGCACGCGGCGCCCGACGGACAAGAGCGCTGCATGGTCAAACGGCGCCAGTCGGATCTGCACCGCGCGGGGGTTGTCGAACCTCCGGTCAGTGCCAAAGTCAACATGCAGTCTCTGCGCCAGGGGGGCCAACCGCTGTACGCCCTGTGGACCGTCATAGAAGGCAGGTGTACCGGTGATGACCAGGTAGAGCCCAGGGTAGCGACCCGCATCAATCTCATCGATCCACTGCCGCAGAGCATTGAGCCCCTTTTCGCGAGTGTCGGTACGCATGCGCTGCAAGGTCTCTACTTCATCGAGAACCAGCACCAACCCAGAGAAGCCGCTGTCACGCAGGATCGTGAGCAGGCCAACCAGGAAGTTGCTGGCCCCAAAGTGGTCCAAATCGCCCTTGATACCTGCGGCACGCTTGACGCTGGCCGCCACGTTAGGCTGACCTGCCAGCCAGCTGATCAGACCCTCGGCCAGCATGCCGTCGTTGCTCGCCAAAGCCTGGCGATAGGTTCGAAGCACAGCGGAGAACGCCGGTGCCGTCTTGCTGATGGTGCTCAGGCGCGCCTCCATGAGCGCATCCGTCCGCTTCAGAAGGTCTTGCGCATCGTCCGGGTCTACCGAAGGGTCCGCCAGAACATCCTGCTCCAGCGCGTAAAACCAGCCGTCAATCACGCTTCTGAAAGCACCGCTGGCCATGTCGGCCGTCCCGAGGTGCTCTACCAGGCGCCGATAGACCGTTTCCAGCCGATGCAGGGGTGTCTCGGTTTCATTGATCTGTACCTCTGTTGCGGCGAACCCTTTGCTGCGCGCCCGCTCCTGCAGCCAGCGGCCGAAAAAGGTCTTGCCAGTGCCGTACTCGCCGCGGACAGCCTTAAATCCTCCGCGGCCTGTCGCCACCAAATCGAGCTCTTCATTGAGGGTGGACGCAAACGTCTCAATCCCAACGGCAAGCGCATCCAGGCCACTGTTGGGCACAGTGCCACGGCGCAGAGCGCTGACGATGTCTTCCCGTCGAGCTGCGCTGATCATGACAATCCCCCCTGCGTAGGCAACCTGAACTGCTGGCGCAGCAGGGTCATGTTGAGTTCAACTGATCCTGCGGTCTCATCAACGGTGAGCACCGGTGCCTGGTCTACGTTCAGCATCCGTCGCACGGCACTCAGCAGCCCACCCATCCGAACCTCGGCCAGCGACAGCCGATTTGCCAAGGCCGTCCGAGACAGCTTTCCACCACGTTCCGACAGCGCCTCGAGCAGCAGCCTCATCTTGTCGTCGGGCAACGCGACACGTGCTGCCAGTTGTCGCTGCGAGGCGTAAATCGGACTGGCCAGCAGGAGCCCAATCCAGTCTTGGGGGGCGCTGTCAGCTGTTGACGGCGGCAAATCGACAGCGGCAAACAGCCCTGGCTGCGCTTCTGTCGGCACCGTCTTCTTGCGTGTGGGCTTGGCTTGCGGAGCTGCCACAGCGACTGCGCCTTTGGGCTGTAGAAATGGCGGCAGTTCCCACCAATCCGGTTGAGTGGGTGGAGCGGGATTCCAGCCCGGGAGGTTCGAGCCCAGGGGAGCGAACAGGCTTAAGGGCACCGTCAACTCCTGCGGTGACAGGCCGCCGTGGTAGCCGTTCTTGCGGCCCGCATACCGGCTGCTTTCCCCCCAAAGGCACACCACCGCATTCGAGCCATCGCTGGTGACCACGCGCCCCCCGCTGACGGCCATTTCTTGGGGTGAGGCGGCGGTACGTCCCAAGCGCCAGCGATCACTCTCCCCGCCCGGAATCTGCGTCGTGCCATCTTCCAGCAGATGACCGTGGTCCGCAGTGATGATCACCACGCGACGGGCTTCACGCGCCTCGCGCAACAAGGGCAACAGCAGTCGCAGATCCTCCAATGCCCATCGCTGGTTCAGTTGATCAGGCCCGCTGAGATGATCGTCCACCGCGTTGTAGACCACCCCGACAACCTGCTGCTTCGGGTTAGCGATGGCCGAACGAACTTCCGATGCAAGACTTCCGCCGTCGGCCAAGTCCCCCTTGTGAAAGAGCTTGGGGGCAAGTTCCGCTCGACTGACAGCCATCAGCGCCGGATGCGACGCAAATCCGGGCTTCTCTTGCGCCTGGTTACCGGTGGTCAGCCGCCCACACAGCAAGCTGGTCCGACTGACCTCGGTGATCGTCGGGATAGCCGCCATTCCAACGAACGGCATGCCCTGCGCGGTCGGCACCAATTCAGTCCAGCCGTGAGTGGATGCCCGTGCAAACAGTTCGCGGAAGATGCTGTTGCTCAAACCATCCATCACCAACAGCAACGTGGGTTGAACTGCCGCAATCGGGGCGACCACACGCTCCAAAACCTGCTCGAGCAGGACAACTCGACCGCTGTTAGCGGGGGGCTGAGTGTTCCACTGCACGAGCGCATGGGCAAAAGACTTGGCGAATCCATCCCGCCGAGCAATCGCTGCCCGGCGACAGGCAGCATAGGCCTCGGACAATTCGCTGAGTTCATCCCCACCCAACAACCTGAAGCGGGCCCAATCCACATAAGCCCCCTCGTCCGCTTGCCACTCAACGGCATCCGGCAACGCCGCCCCTGAAGGCATCGGACTGATGAGCCAGCGAGCCAGGCGCCGCGCCATTTCGACACGCTCCTTGCGGGGAAGCTGGCTATTCATCAGCATGTGCCTCAAGGCACGGTCAGCATGCAACTCCACCTGCTGCAGGTTCGCTTCGGTGGGCTCCGCTGCATGGGTACTCAGCGCCACCGCAAAGTCCGTCAGGCGTTGATCCAACGCCAACGGCAGGACATCGCTCAAATGCGCAAACTCCGAGATCCGAAGATCCTGGAGCAAGGCATCGGCGCGATCCAGTGCCGCACGACAGCCCTCCACACCGAGACTGCGCACGACCCGCTCCGCAGCCTCCGCCCACTCACGGCCTTCCTTGACGCCCACGTGCTGGTCATTGACGAACCGCTCCAGACGAATGGCCGCCTGACCCAAGGCCGTTTGCCCTTCGCCGTCGGGGGCGAAGATCACACCACTGACCAGTCCCAGGGACAGTGCATCCCCTGTACGTCCAGCCTGGATACACCCCAACACCATGGCGCCAGCAGCGCCGGATGTCTCCGCAAGCCAGCTCAAGATGGATGCCCGCATCGCAGCCGGCAAAGGCCCCAGCCTGGCCTCAGCCTCGGGCCTCAATGACCAGGTAAGCAAACTCACTGCGTCTGGTCGAGCCACCTCGATCCCCAGGAATCGGGCTAAAACCTCACGCCAGGCCGTCTCCAAGTCCAAAAAACCGTTGGCCACTGGCTGGTAATCACCCTGGGCCGCGCCGTCGATCAGGGCTTGAGGCATCCAGGCAAACCGGCCCAAACGCGCGTCCGTCTCCTTTGCCTGGAACATCACGCGGACGATGTCCCATCCTTCCGGCTGAAACACCCGGGCACGGGCCAAACGGGCTGCAATGTCCTCGGCTACTTCATGGGTGGACAGTGGAGTGATCACCACCATGCCGGTGGTCGGATGCTTATGCTGTTCCAGTTCGCACAGAGCCTCGCGAATCGCCAGCGACGATTCGCACCACCGAATCGCAAACGGCCTTCCCAACGGACTGATCGAGTCCGGCCAGGCCTGTTTTGCCGTCGCTCGGATCGCAACCGCCTGCGCTGCCGGATCGCTGTCCAGCACGCGCTCCAGCTGCGCTTTGATCTGAGGCGTGGACAAACTCATAGCTGCGTGCCCTTGCGCTGCAGGCGCCAGCTCAGCGTGAGCTCCAGATCTCGCTCACTGGTCACGCGGGCCTTCAGTTCCTCCAGGGCCGCAACGGCTTCAGATGCGGTCAGATTCAGCTGCTGCTTTTCCGCCACCACCTCGGGCGCCAGATTGGCAGGCACGGGTGGGATCGTGACCGGCGCCGGAGCAGGTACGGGCACACCAGGCACCGGAGCAGGCACCGCAGCCGGAGCTGGCGCGGGCGCAGCAGCGGCCAGCAAAGACATCGCATCGCGGTGCAATTCCTCCAGCCGACCCTTGAGCGCGAGCACATGCTCATCGCTGGTGAGGACCTCGGCCAGCCGCCGCCCGATCACCTGGGCCGCCTCCGCCCGGTTGTCACTGAGCTTCAAAACCACATCGAACAACTGCCAGTAGCTCCCCAGCTCAAGCGCATCGGCACAAGCCTTCGCCTGACCCAGAGCGCGGCCAACAGCAGCCTCGGAAGTCTGCAAATCGGCCCCCGCCAGCACAGCAACAAACTCCGAATCGGCAGCCGACGCCAAAGCGGCCAGAAGCGACTGGGCAGACTCCGCCGTTTGTTGGCGCGCTCCAGCGGCGCCGCCTGCGTATCGGACTGCACGATCACGCACCTGCACCACCAGGCGCGTCACCGCATCTCGATTTTCTCCAACTTTCAGCTTGATCTCGTCTACCAGCTTGCCCACATTGGCTGCGTTGAGCGTCTGACCAAGCGTCAAGCCAAACAGGCTGGATGCACGTTGCAGCGCAAGCTGCCAGTCGCCGGCAGAGGGCAAGGACTGCTCCCGCAACTCCAGCTCATCCGGCATGCTGTCCACTGACGGCTCGTAAGGCCCCCCACGCATGGTGAAACGCCGGCTGGTGGATGCCGCGAAGGCCAGGATGATGAGGTTCTGCAACTCCAGCGGCAGGCCCATCGGTGCAGGGGTGTCGATCCACTGGCGCAACTTGGCCACCGTGATCGGGCCGCCCCCGTCTCGCGCGTGGGCCTGGGAAAAGCGCGACTGCCAGTGCGGCTCAATCAGCAGGTGCGTCTCCGCCATCTGCCCGAGCTGGCATGGGTTGACGACGGACCGAACGAGCTTACGCAGGCCGGCGTCTTGAACCAGTCCGCGCTGGCCAGGCGATTCGATGGCCTTTTGAACCTCCGGCCAGATCTTGCGGATCACCACCGGCTTGATTTCGGTATCGAACTCCGGGTGGGCCGGATACTGGTGCGCAAACAATTGGCCCAACAGACTCTCGAAGGCCGACTTGAAGTCAGCACCGACCGGCGGGCGCGGTGACAAGGTAGGGTCGAGCGAGCGGAACTGCTGGTCCGCGGTCAGCGGGTTGCTGACCGCATCTCGCGGCTCGGTGCTGATGCCGTACGCCACCTCCAACTGGGAACGCAATTTGATGCGCAGTTGGTCCAACTGGTTGCGTGCCAGCGCCTTCGCCTGCACGCGGTCTACGTAAGACAGATGTCCGGCGTAAGTTTCAAAGCGCTCGCCCTGAAGGATGTAATCCAGCACCACAAGGCGCCCCAGGTCCGCCATCGCTTTATTGCTCAGGAACGAGGGGATCCACACCAGTGTCTTGGTGTCGCCACCTCGATACGCAGCAAGGCGGGCCAGGTCATCAGCTGGGCCAAAGTTGGCCTCATCAAATGGGAAGTCCAGCACCACGGTCCAAATGCCTGAGCGTCCGCGCAGACGGTCGTCCGTCATCTCACGCACGTTCTCATACAGCAACTCGACCTCTCGCCGCGTGCCGCGCCAGTTGAACTCGTAGGTGCTGAACAGGTCACCCGTGTCCTCAATCCCGAGCTCCTTGAACAAGGCCTCGCGGATGCGCTTTCGGCGGTTGCCGGGGTTGTCGTTGGCTTCAGCCGCACGCAGGATCGGCTCGATGTCAACGCCCGTCACCTGGATGGAGATGATCGGGTTCTGGTCTTCGGTGATCTTGATCTCGCCGATTTCGCTCGCCCAATCCCTGCACTTGCGCAGCACGTCCTGCGCTTCCCGCCCCGGAATGGGGGAGCGGAAAGTGCCGTGGTTCAGGGCCGCCAGACGCTGGGCTGTCAGCGCCTTGAGCGACTCCACCTCGGGCACCAGGGCACCCAGCAGCAAGGTTTTCAGCAACCGCGCATCGTTGCGCAGGTTCTTGGCCGCCGCCGGGTCGGCCTGCCCCAGCTTAATCGCCTCCCAGGTCACGCTGTGCTGTCGCTCCAGCATGGGCAACAGACGCTGGTTGTAAAGGCGCTTGGCGTTCTCAAAGTGCAGACGCATGCCTTCGCTGAACGGTTCGTCTCCTTCGGCAATCGCGTCGTACAGGTCCCCCACGGGGATGAGCTGCCCCAATTCCAGATCGTCGCGACGGTCCACCAGCAACTGCAGCATCAACTTCAGTGCTGTGCGCTCACGCTGCAAAGCCGCCGACACGGCAATCAAGGTCTGCACCAGTGCTGGAGAAAACGGGTAGACCTTGCGGAACATGTCCCGGTCAGCGGTCGTGGTCAGCAAAGTCTGAAGAACGTCTTGCCGCATCCGAAGCAGATCGTCGAATGTGCCCTGCAAGGTCTGCCGTGCGGCCTCGTCCACCGGCCGTAGCACACGCTTCTCAGCAATGGCCGGCAGGTTCCGGTCTTCCAAGGTGATGCGATGGAAGCGCGCCTCCCAGTGTTTCAGCACGTCGCTGAATTGAACCTGCACCGAGCCAGCCAGGTTCTCACCCACCAGGTCACGCAAGTCACGCTGCCGAGCCACAAAGCTGATCAGCGGAATAGGCCTGTCAGCGTTGGTGGCCTCCACCAGCTTGACCAGCTTGGTGCCTTCGCGGCTGACGAAGTTGACGTCTGCCGCATGGCTGGCCAACCACAAGACGAGCTCGTCTAGGAACAGAATGACTGCGTCATAACCCAGCGCCTTGGCATGCCGGCTCATGATGCTCAAGCCGTCATCCAGCGAAACGTACGATTCGCCACTGCCCGCCAGAGTGCGATAGGCCGAGAAGAACTGCGTGATCAAGTCCCCCACCAGACGCGCGCGCTCTTCACCGTTGGGCGGCTCCAGCATGGCCGCCTCAAAAGAGACAGCATCCCATCCGCTCTCAAAGGCACCCCAGCCGCCATCGCCACCGCCACTGGCGCCTTCGTTCAGCTTGGCAAAGAAGGCGTCGTCACCCATGCGCTCGCGCAGGTCACGGGCATCCTTGAACATTCCCTCGGCCAAATAGAAGCCCGGCACCGGGGCGTCCGGGTGCTTCTTGCGGACGAACTCAGCGTACTGCCCCAGGATGGCCGACTCCATGTCGCGCGCACCGATCATGTGATACGGCACCAGCAGGAACTTGCGCCCTTCGGTCCATCCATGGCGTGCCACCACATCAGCCAGCTCAGGGGTTGCGCGGGCCTGCGCATTGCCAGCCAGCAGCAGGTTTAGCACCGCCATGAAGTGGCTCTTACCCGAGCCGAAGCTGCCATGCAGATAGGCGGCCTTGCTGCCCCCGGTCTGCACCGCCTGCTGGATGAAGCCCAGGGCGTTGGCGAACGCGTCCACCAACTGCGGTGTGACAACGTAGTCCCGCAGGGTCTGCTCTGGCTCGGTGACACCTTTGGACAGCTGGAGAACGAAGTCACCTTGGTGCACCCGCTCCGGGATCGAGATGAGATCTTTAATCAGCGGCATTCTTCAGCTCCTCCATTGTTTTTTCAGCGGCCTGTTTCTCTTGGTCTCGACGCATTGCATCTGCAGGTCAGTCGGTCCCGCCACGGGTGTGCGGCGTTGATAAATCGGTGTCACTTTCATGCGGCAGCCTTTTTGCGCCCACGCTTGGCCGCAGTCATCGCTGGCTTCCATGCGCGCAGGTCGTCCAGCGTGAAGCCCAAGCCACGCGCCTCTTCGGTCACGAAGCCGCGGTAGTAGTCGCCCATGCGCTCACCGAACACGGGGTCCAGTTCGTTGTGCCACTGCTCCAGCCATGGCACCAGCTCCAGCAGGCTGGCCAGCAGGGGTTGCAGGCGCGCTGGCTCCCAGCCTTCGCTGTCCTTCATGTCCATGTAGTACCCGGCCACGGCGGTGGCTTGCTGCAGGTGGTTCCAGCCGGCCCAGGCGATGACCAGGCTGCCGTCTGACCCGCGTTCGCAGCCGGGGTAGCTCACCCAACGCTCTTTGGGTACGTCCAGACCGCCCCGCAGGCGCCAGAAGTCAGCCTTCAGGAAGTCCTTGTTCTGGTACTTGGGCGGCACGGGAATCTTGCCGACGTTTTCACCTGCGTCTTCGCGCCGCTGCAATGCCCAGGTGTCTTCCCACTGCGCACGCTTGCGCAGGCCAGTGTCGGTGTACCGCTGCACAGGCAAGGCAGGAACAACTTCGCTGCTGACCAACTCAGCCACCAATTGCGGCACATCGAAGTCCGCATGACCGGCATACAAGGCAGCGATCTGCATGAAATCCGCATCACGCACCACGGCCTCGGCCAGCCGGCTGGTGCTGGTGAGCTGCGCCGGTTGCTCTGCGCCAGCTGGCCAAAGAGCAGGTGCTTCCAGTCTGTCCAGCAGCCAGCTGCGCAGAGCAGTCTGCTCAAGTTCTTCCCACTCTGGAGAGCTCCAGCGCCGCTTGTAAAGCGGCCGCTCCAACAGCCGCAATGTGGGATCACGCTCAATCAGTTCGATGCGGCGCTGAACCACCTGCTTGTAAGAGTCGGGCCAGCGCGCCGGAATCTCAGTAATGGGCGTTGAGCCGTGTCGTTCGAACCAATTGCTGGTTTCTCTACCAGCGGCCATTCGACGGGCCAGCACGATCTCAAACGCTCTTTCGCCAAGCGCTAACTCCACAGCGGTACCGTGCTCCGCCTGGTCAACATTCACATCGGCCGGTAAAAGCCCATACAGACGGTAGCAATGCCAATCCAGCTCTTCTTGCTCGAAGACCATGCGTTGCCGCACTTGGAGGGTACGCGCACGCGCCGCATCCAGACTGGCGCGTGTCGGCAGTTGGCTTACAGCCAACAGAGCGGCGGGCTCCAGAGACTTGAGCTGTTGCACCAACCCGTCCATGCGGCGCGCAATCGTCAGAGGCCGCCCCTCACACAAAGGAAACTCAGCGACGTTGGTGGCGTTAAATGCGAACCTTTCCTCCCACATCTGGCCCTGACCATCTTTGGGAAAGCACACCTGCTTTAGCCAAAAGCATCCGACAGATGAGTTGAGCAACCCGAGCAGGCCCAGATGCTCGTCTTCGCTGCTGCCGGCAGGCAACTTGATCACAGGCGCCGTCTGCTTGAAGACCTTACCGCCTCGGTCGAGGACGAAGTGGTTGTGGGTGGCGATTTCGGCGAACGAAATGGTCATGGGCACCACGAAGCGGTTCTTGAAGAACATTGAGTATTCGAACCACTCCAGACCGCGCTCGATCTGCGTCTTTCCATAGGCGACACGCTCGGACAGTCCGGTGCGGTAACGCCAAAGTGCCCGATTAACTTCGGGGGACCGATAGGCTTCAAAGGTTACCTGTCGATACGGCCACAAGGCGTGTGCAACATTGCCAATCGACCAATCGCGAACGCTCTCTCCATCGACAGCAGGTTGCGCGAATTCGGCATGTATCCTCATTCGCCGTAAGGCACCTTCCCCAATGACAAAAGCATCGTCCTCTCTGGTAACGACGCCAAACCCCATTTCAGTTGCGACGTTCCCGAGGCGACTGATCGCGCGTGCCTCGATCTCCTCGCGTATTTCCCCGGCACCGCCGCCACCGATGCTCCACGGGTGTTGAGCAAACGTAGCCCGTGGTGTGTCTCCCACACTGATGAATTCGCTCTCGGAGTCGGCATGATCGACCTGCCCCACGATGGACGACCACACCAATCCGCTCGCCGGGTCTTCCGGCGTGCTTGGTTCGCCCTTGATGCCCATCACTGTCCGGACCACATCGTCCACTGGAGCACGGTGGCGGCCGAAAAGGATGACAGTGGGCGTGCCGTGGCCGGGGATATAAGCTCCCGAGGTATCGATTACGTGCGTTAAGTCCACCCTCGGCAGCACCTGCTCGATAAGCTTGCTGCCGAACTCGCGCTTCATAAAACTGTTCGCGGTGATCAGTCCGACGTAGCCTGCCTGCCTGCCGATGCCGCGTCCCGTGACCGCCAGCTCAAAGAAACGCTCAGTAAACGGACACCCTAACGAATACTGTCGGTGGCAGCTGGCGTAGCGTTGCCGGTAGGCCCCGTTCAACGCCGCGTCCTTTACGACGATGTATGGCGGGTTACCCACCACCGCGTGGTACTGACGGCCCAGGATGCGTTGCACTTCGGCCAAGTCTTCGCTGGCGTACGCGTGGGCCAGTCCAGTTTCGGCATGGCTCTCGGCCGCATCAAACAATTCCTGACTTTGAGTCAACCCAAAACGAGTGCCGTGCAGCAGGCTGTCGCCGATGGCCACATGCACCTTGAAGTCATGGGCGTTGACCAGGCGGTGAACACCGGAGGCCTGCAACGCAGCCACGAACAGCCGGAAGCGCGAAATGGCCACGGCAAAGGGGTTGAGGTCCACCCCCGCCACAGCGTCCAGCGCTTTCTGCGCCAGGTCTACCGGGTTGCGGCCAGGCTCATTGCGCTGCCACTCGGCCAACATGCGGTGAAAGCCACCCAGTAAGAAGTGGCCAGAGCCGCAGGTGGGGTCGATCATCCGCACCTCGCGGTAGCCGAACTCCCGTATAGCGGGCGTGAGCGTGCGGTCAAGGATGAACTCCTCTACAAACTCGGGCGTCTGCAGCAAGGCGTAGCGCTTGCGCGTGGCTTCCGACAGATCCTGGTAAAGGTCACCCAGGAAGCGGGTGTTCCAGGACGGATCGGTGAAGTCGTGCACCAGCAGGCCCGTACTGGGGTCCACCTGCTGCCAGAACTGGCGCAGGGCCATGGCCGCGTCACCACTGATGCCCAAGCGGAAAACCGGGTTGTGGGCCTCGTCAAAGAAGGTGTGCAGGCCGGGAAGCGTGCCGGCCTCACGGAAGGCAGCCAGCAGGTATTCGCGGTCGCTTTCCTGCGGGTAGGCCTGAAAGTAAGCGTGATGCCGGTCTCGCGCCAGCTCCAGGCGCCCCGACTCGGGTGTGCCCCCCAGCCAGGGCCGATCGACCAGTTGGTTGTCTTCGATGAAACGCAGAAACACGCAGCTCAGCAGCCAGTGCACGCCGGCCTGGGTGATGACCTGGTCAGCCCAGGTTTCGAAGGTTTCGGCGCAACGGTCTGCATCGCGCGCGGCCTGCCATTCGGTCTGCAGGCTGGTTTTCAGCTCTGGAGTCTGCTCGATCCGTTCCAGCAAATCACCTTCCAGGCGCTTGAGCAGCTTGGTCAGATCCGAAAGCAGTGGGGTGGCGTTGATCACGTCAGGGTCTTTCAGGAGTCGGACGAACGAACGAGGCTGCTCGCAAGCAGCCCGTTTTTCGCTCTGTGTTTGTTTTCCACCCACGCCTGCGGCAAGGCCAGGGTGCGGGTGTTGTTGATGTTGTTGACCAGGGGCACGGCCACACCGTCGATCACGGGCAGCCCTTGGTTGCTGGTGGGCAGCAGCAGCCACACAGTGGGCGTTTGCCCTGGGCGGCCTGCGTTTGACTCCAGCTCCGTGACGAGGGCCATCAGGTCGTACCGCGCCAGGAGCCCTGCGCAGACCAGCAGAACGGGTGACGGGCTGTTGAGCAAGGCTGCACGCAAGGTGGGCAGGGTGCGCTGCACCAGGCGCTGCAGGTTCGTCCAATGGCGGCTGCCTCGGTCGGCGGCGTCCGCCTGGAGCACGACATTCCAGTCCACCTTCAGGGCTTGGGCCTGTTCGCGCAGTGCCGACAGCAGCAGGGCATCGAAGTTGATCCGCTTGATGGGGTTGGCCGATGGCGGGTCGGATTCACCGAAGCGGCGGAGCAACTCAGCTTCGGCATGCCGCGCAATCCGCGGGTGCACCGTCAGGACCAAAAGCCCGCCCTGATCCAGCGACCGAATCAAGCGTTCTTCGACTGCGGCGGCCTCGGCGGCGTCGCCATCACCCATCACATGAAGGGTTTGAAGCGTGGCGTGCCTAGAGAACTGGGTGGTGGTGCCGGCGGTCTGGGCGCTGCCCAGGGTGGCCAAGCGGTAAGCGCCCCGGCCGCCCGCTGCGGTGATGTCCCAGGTCAACGGTGCGCCGGCCTCTTCAAGCAGGCGATCCAGCGCAGGCCGATCAGGCAGTGGGGAGGCCTCTGGGTAGCGGCCACGCACCCGATCCTGAATGTCCTTGACCTTGAGCTCCGGAGCCCCCACCAGAGCACCCAAGGACTGTCGCAGCGCCTGAATGGGCGCCATGCCGCGGGCATACATTTCCTGCCGGCTGGAGACGGCCGCCTTGCGGGAGGCAGACGCTGCCAGACGCAGCAGGCGCGTTGGCGTGAGTGGCATGGGGGTGACGCCATCCAACTGGTCCGGGGACGGCATGGCTACGCCTTCCAGCATCTCCAACACGCGGGCCGGCGGCAGCAAGGGGTCTGCCAACGCGCAGGCATCGGCCGCGGTGCCCAGTTGGCGCGCATACTCGGCCCAAGGGGCGGCGCTGGCGATCAGCAAATAGGGCTGGTGGTCGAAGGCTTCGAAACGGGGCTGATCGAGATGCGCCTCCGCCTCAATGGCTGCCCGCAGCACAGCCGTGGCCTGGCGCATCCGCTCGGTGTCGTCTTGCGAGGCACAGCCTCGCAAGGCCAGCAGGGCCAAAGCGGCTTCCTGCGCGCTCATCACATGGCCCTGGCTGCGCACCAGCGAGTCCATCTGCTGCCGCAGCTCGGTGAAAGCCGGGGTCTTGAGCCAACGCTCTCGCGCCTTGATCAGGGTGGCGGTCAACGTGGCCCGATCGACTTCACCGGCCTGAGCGGAATCACCCAGGCTGGGCCAGGTGCCGGCCTTCACGGTGTCGTCCAGACCCAGGTAATGCGCCAAGGCAGCCTCTTCGGGGCGGTCATCACCCGCCGGGCGGCGCGGCAACAGTTGGGCGGCCAATTCGTTGACGCTGACTGCGCCTTCGACTTCTTCGTCGGCGTCGTGCGCAACGCTGCGGCCCTGGGTCAGGTCAGGCCGCAGGCGGGCCAGCTCCTTCGCCGTGAGCCGAATCTCTTTGCGAATCTTGTCGCCGACGCCCTTGAGGTATCGAAATCGAACACGATCGACAGCGAGTAATTCGCGCGCGTTGTGAACGCCCATGCGCTCCAGGACATCCTGGGCTTCGAGGCTGTAGCCCAGCTCGGCCATCGTGGTCTGAGGCGTCGCCGTAGGAGCGATGGCGGCCAGGCCCGTTTCCGCTGGCGAATCACTCGGGTGAACGGTGCTTCGCGCGGCGAAGATGTCCCGCCAGGCGCGGAGCATCTCCTCTGCGTTGTCGAAACGTTCGCGGAAATCGCGCCGCAACGCCTTTTCGAAGAACTTCGCAAAGCCTTCACGCGTCACGGGATCAAAGACATCGCGCTCGATGGTGGCTTCAACGTCGAGCATGGCCGGAGACGTCTGTCCGTCACCCCACACCGGCGGCTGGCCCACGGCCATTTCGTACAGCGTGACAGCCAGCGCGAAACGCTCGGCGTAGAGGTCCCAGCGCGGCGGCCGGCGCAGGGACAGGAAGGGGTCCAGATAGGGGTGGGTGCCGGCAGTGATGTTTTCCGCCGGCGTGCGACACAGGGAGAAGTCGAACAGGACGAGCTGCAGTTTTCGCGTGCGGCTCTCAGCGATCCCGATGTTTTCGGGCTTGATGTCCCGGTGCGCCACCCCTTCGGACTCGAGGTAGTTCACCGCTTCGATCAGCTCTTCACCAAAGCGCTGCAGCATGTCCAAGGACAGGCGCCCTTCTTCCTTGAGCTTTTCGGCCAACGTCTTGGCACCTGCGCTCTTGAGCAGCAGGGCAGTACGCCCAGAGACGGTGAGGGTCTCGCGATGGGCAACGATGTTCTGGTGGTGCAGGCGGGCAAGGACTTCGCCCTCAGCAACCAGACGGTCGTTGTGAGCGATGTCGCACGCGACCTTGAGGATGGATTCGTCGTCGCTGTCGTCGCGGCGGACAAGCAAGACGTCGCTGGATGACCCCCGCCCCATGCGTTTGATAACCGTGAATCCGCCTTCCAGCCGGTCACCCGTGCTGGCGATGCTCGGATCTTTCGTCGTCTCAGGATCAGGCGCGGTCAGCTCATCTTCGACCGCATCCAGATCGTCCAAAAAGCCTTGGATCGTGTCGTACCGTGCCAGCAGGTCCGGTGCAGTGGCGAACTGGATCAGATCCTGCTGCTTGGCGCCGCAGCCGTCCATGGTGTCGGACAAGCGCAGGCCCTGGCCTACTCGCAGCTTTTCCGACAGCTCCAGAGTGGACTCGGCCGGTGGCTGGCCACTGAAAATGTAGAAAGCGATGCAGCCCAGGGAAAAGACGTCCAGGCTGGCCCCCTGGGCAGGGTCGGCCCGTGTGGTCTCGGGGGCCAGATACAGCAGGCCCAGATCCTCGACGTAGTCCTCAACGTGTTGGGTCCCGGTCGTTCGGTGGACGGTGTTGGGCGAACTGGAGCCGCCGACGTTGCGAGAGGCGGTTTGCCAGTTCATGAGCCGCAGCTGCATGGCGCCGCTGTCCAAGCCATGGACCGTGATGCTTTGCGGCCCGAGGGCACGGTGGTACAGGCGCTTGGAGTGGGCGTACTTCAGGGTCTCTGCGATGTCGCGGACCATCTGTAGGCGCTGCGTGATCGTGAGGGTCTTGCCTCTCTCCCGCAGCAGGTGGTCCAGCCGAACGGCCTTGGGATCGTGATCAAAGATCAGCGCTGGGCCGAGTTCGGTTTCCTTGAGGTCATTGACGCGCAGGATGCCGGGGTGGTCGATCCCCTCGAGCACCTCGAATTCGCGACGCGCCTGGCGAAGCCGGGCAGCACGAGCCTCCGGCGACGACGCAGATGCGACGGTGTAGATGCGCACACGACGCTGTATCGTGTCTACGCTGACGTGACTGGCTTCCCAATCCTGAAAGCCATCGCCTTCGGCCATGAGCTTGGTGAGCTTGTAATCACCGACCTGGCGATGCTTGTTGGAGGGGCGAATGCCGGCCTCAATCACCGCCCGGCCGATGGCGCGAGCCTGGGTGGAGTCAACAGGGGTTGTGGCGCGCGAGGTGATGCCATTGCTGAGGGCCCCGACGATGCCCGGGTCGTCCAGCGCCCCTGGCCGCCCCCTCTGGTATGCCGCCGTCTTGGCAAGGCCCTCCAACTGGCAGGCCAGGCTGGACGAGGACAAGAAGATGGCAGGCTCGACAAACGGCAACCTGACCTTGGCCTTCACGATGGCTGGTTGACGCCGCAGCAAACTGGCCAAACGTTTGGCCTTGCGGTTGGCCAGGATCAGGGGGTTGTCGTAGGTAAAGCTGCGGCCGTCCGTGGTCCACGTCCAACTGTGGGCATCACCACGCAGTACCCCTGGGCGGCTCTTGATCTCGACCAGGAACAGGCCTGCTGGCGAAAGCACCAGTGCATCGACCTCGTTGACTTTGCCTTCGTCGTCGATGAACTCAAAGTTGGTCCAGACGTGCCAGGAATCTCGGTCGGGCAAATTGGCCCGCAGCCACTCAAGCGCCTCACGCTCCCAGGCAAAGCTGGATTCCGCGATCACATGCCATCGGGATGCGCTGAGAGTCATGGCGCACTCCCATCAGGGTCGGGCACGTGCTCAAAGAGTTCGCCCACGGAGCAACGGAACAGGCTGCACAGAGCATCGATAGCGGCCACATCGATACGCGTCACCGTCTCTTTGTACAGGGACGTGACCGTGCTGCGGTTCAGGCCGGTCAGGCGCGAAACGTCAGAGATTCGAAGCTTGTCGCGCCCCATGAGGGTCGACAGGTGACAGCGGACCATGGAATATCCCAAAAATGGCGGGGTGCTGCGCAGCATAACAAAACGCTGATTTGCGCACAACCCCGTGCCGGCGCAGGTAGCCAAGTCGGTGAACCTAATTCATGACCCAGATTCAACGCTGCGGGCGGCCCACGAGGTCTTCAATGCATACCCACCTCCCCGCGAAGCTGTGCATCGGGTCGAACCTCCCTGCTCAGCGCTCATCGACATGCATGAGACAGATCCGATCTGAACCATGTCATCGACTCCACCGCAATGGGGTCGCTGAGTCGATACATGGCAAGATATATAGGATCAAGAATGAACGACAAGAGAAAATCCAAAAAGCGCCATGACTGAGCCCAAGACACCCAAAAAACGAACGGCAAAGGAGTTACCTGGCAGCCCGCAGGGACCTGCATCACCCAGAAAAAGAAGGGTCAGCCAACCCCGTCAAAGGGGTGTGCGAAAGGTCAAACTGAACTTCAACGTTGCAGAGCAGATGCGCAAAAAGCTCGAAATGGCCGCACAGCGTCACGATTCGAGCCTTTCCGATCTCCTGACAGGAGCGGTTCAGAGGTGCCTCAAAGACGACGTCTGGGACCCCAGGGCCCGCAATGCGGTTTCACGAAACAGAACCATCGTCCCACCCGCAGAGCTTGTGGATATCTCCAATCAGCTGTTGGCGCTCGGTTTTCTTCTGGAGCAGTTGATCAAGGCACCGACAGACCCCAAACTGATCGAAGAGGCTGCACGGATTCATCTGGATGCTCGATTGCACTTGGCCAAATTGCGCGAGGACCACGGGTGCTGATCAAGATCATCAGGTTCAAGCGAAAGTCGCCCAGACGGCCGGCTGATTTGCGTCGGCTGTTCAAGTATCTGTTTACGCCCAAAGCGGATGCAGATGCGGCATCGAATCGACTGCTCGGCCCCCCGCAGCTTGATCACCTTGTTCTCAATCAGATGCCCTGGGGCAATGATGTTGAAGCCGCTGCCGATGACCTAGCCAACCAATTCGATTTCTATGTCCGCGAAGCAGGCGTGTGCCAAAAAAGGTGTGCGGGCATTGAGGGGTGTAAAGGCCTTAAAGCATGTGTGGGACGGCCTCGGCCGCGCGACTGGTACGCGCATGTCGTCTTCGCCTTTGCGCCGATCGCATCACCGGAGATTCGAAACCCGGCGGACTACCACCAGTCTCCGCGACGAAACGCATCTTCAGCGACCAACGCGATCCGCATTGCGCGTGATGCCTTGGATTTTCTGGGGTGGGGCAGGACTCAGCCGGCTGTTTTTGTCGCGCACGGCGATACGGAGCACATCCATGTGCACGCAGTGATTGCGACACCGGTATTTGGTGGCGATGTCTGGGATGTCTTCAGGTTTTCAAGCAGACAGCTTTTTGACGTGGCAGCGGCTTGCACCAGCGCCTTCAATCTATCCACTGGGACACCGATGCTCGAGAAGTATTACGCTCAATGGCGTCACCTCGCGGACAAACTCCAGAGTTAGGAGTGAATCCTCAGACCAAGGGCGGCGTGCCAGAACATCGGTACGCCGCCTTTTCAAGCCCCACTATTTTGGGCGAGGCGGGGTTCGCCACCGAAGTTCATTCCGCTGGTATTGGCGTCGCACCGGTGATCTCTTGCTGCTTCGTCAGTCAGCGCCGCTATAGCCCGTGGCCTCTTCCCACCCAGACACATCAGCTTCACCGATCGCTCCGCGGTCGTTGGCGACAGTGTATTCAATCGCATCGAGTATTCGGGCGCATTCTTCACGATCGGGGTTCCAGTACCAGGCGAGGATGGCTGCCTCAAGGACATCGGCGTCGCCGCGATTGCGGATAGCGGCTGATCCCCGAAGTGCATTCCACACGGCCCTTTTCGCTTCGTTGTGCATCGACTCAGTAACGCGGATTTCGTACACATCCACTTCTTCGAAGCCCAACCTCCCTGCGCGCTCGACCTCGAAGTCGATATACGTATTCTCCGTACCATTTTTGTACACGAGCTGACGAATTTCAGCGTCAACCTCGACCGCGTAACCAATGGTCACCGATCCGTCGGCGTTCACTTCCCCGTCCGCCTTCAGCTGATCGAAGCTGGGGTATTGATCGCGCAGCCAAGCAGGAGAAATCAGACATTCACCACCATCACCTCCAAAGGCAACTTTGGCAGCGTAGTCGTCATTGGCAATAAAACGATGGACCTCAACTTTCACTTCTTGCATGGCTTGATGCTCCTTGACCTATGAACCTGACGGTTGATTCGACTTCTTTCGAACCACGGAGAAATGTTACCAACCGATTTTTCATTTTTTGAGCAACGTGTGCATCTAAGGACGTTTTGTCGACAACTGGCACCTGAAGAAAAACGTCCTTAACTGAAACTTGTGCAGGAGGACACTGCTTTGGTGATCAAGAATAGTTGCAGCTGAGCTGGTCCGTCCCACGACTGATCTCAGCGATTCTTGGGAGCGTTTCATGAAACGGATCACAAAAGCAGATATCGATCAACTGGCTCAGCGCCATGGGTTCGAAGATTTCCAGGACCTGAGCAACAACGTGAAGTCGTGCTCAGACAACAGTGAGTTGGCTATTGATCTGATGAGATTGAGAGGCCAGCTCAAAGAGGTCATGGCACAAGAACCGGCTGCACTGCCACAGAGGAATGGATTGGCCGACGTCGAGGTGGATGCGACGGGACTGCCCCACCTTAATGATCTGGTTTTGACGGTCAGTCGACTCATCGCGAAGCTTCTCTTCGGTTACACCGAAGACGAAATCCGCTTCATTAACGATCGAGCGCTCGACATCGATGCCAAGCACGCGCACGAAGCTCACCATCGGGCCCGGAAGGCGCCTGGAATCGGAGGACACAGTCATGCCTAAGGCCTTTGACGCGATGACTGCCAAAGGTGCGACAAAGATTGCCGCCCTTCTCCAAGAACTTCCGTCCCGAATCGGCGGCTTCGTCTTCCATGGCGCTTGGATGGGACGCCGGTTCGTGATCCGCGACATCACACCTGCGGACGTACCGGTGGCTTCGGTGTCGAAGGACTACGCAACCGGTACTCTGACGCTTTCGCGGGAGATCCTCGCGGTGGCGGATGACACCGTGCGCGAAATGCGAAGCTTTGGCGCCAGTATGACCCGTCGTACACAGACAGGCGATTTCGACGTCGCGACGGGATTCGACAGCGAAACACACCTCGTCGCCGCGGGGCATCACATCGCCCTCTGTGGCCATCGGGGCCCTTGGCCTGAAGCTTCTGATCCAATCACAGCGCAAGTGACCTGTGCACAATGCGAGGTGATTTCGCGAACGAAACCGAATCATCGCGCACGGTTACATCCGCTGACCTCAGGTCACCCGGCTCAATCGCCCAAAAATCGCGACCAGACTGATTGAGCGATCCGCTTTTGCTCTATGGTGACGTTACTGTGAGGTTTGGCTGTACCCAGGCAGAGTGGTTATTGTAGGGTTCACCACTACCCCGCCGAGTCATCAGGCAGGGTACAAGCCCCTCGGGTTTTGAGGTACGGCGTATTCGGTTGAACCAGTACGTCACATGCATCTGACCGTATACCTCACCGGTCAATACCCCTCCTTTTCCGACCCGCTTTGCTGTTATCCGAAGCTGGACATCACAGCCAGTCGACTGTAGCTGTCAGTTTTTGACGTTTGTGGCCAATTGATGTACACCTTCAGCCGATCAATGGATTGGTTCGTCCTTTCGTTGTGCCGGGTGGACCGATTACATGACCAAACAGGCCGATCATTCGGCCACTTTGGCCGTCCAATAGATTCTGGAGATTCATCGATGGGCTACTTGAATGCAATGCAGGGCGTCGAGCTCGGAATGGTGGGTCTGCAGGCGGGGTTGAACCGACTGACCATGCCGCAGCGTCCGCTGTTGAGCTACTACCGCTGGCAACCCGAAGTCCCTCAAGGGGTATCTGTGGATTCGTACAACGCACTGGTGGTGGAGCACAACGCTCTGGTGGATGCGTTGGTCGCCGAACGAAAGAGGACCGCCCAGCTCCAGTCCCAACTCCGTGATGCGCTTCGACTTCTGAAACAAGCTGTGGATTCCTGAAGCTGGGAGGTTGGGGTTGGCGCCAGGGACTGGATGGCTGCCCATGGAGTCGCGTAACCGTTGTGACGGACGACACCTCCACCATTTCCCATCGGAAGATGGTCATTGCAGGCGGCTTACATGAATTTCGATGGCGGGGCAAATTACAACGCGGCCTGGTCACCACAAGACATTCGACATCCAGCCTTCACTTGCGTACGATTCCGGACATGAATCTAAGCGTCACGTCTTTCAACCCAGCCAAGGTGTCTCAGCAACACCAGGGGTTGATTCGTGTCGACCTGGTCGGGCTTGCCGTTTTTCATTTCATAAGACCCTGAACTGAATTCGTTACTTGGATCTGTGCTATCACGGCATGGCTCTCCCGGTTGAGATCAGCTTCAGGAGTTTTTGTGTCCCCGATCCTTGATTCTTTGGCGGTATGCCTTGGCGCCGTCAGCGCTTTGCGCGCAGCTCTCTGCGTTGAAGAGGGGCTTCGCTACCCCACTTTTACCGCCTTGCTGCGGCATTTACCTTGGCAGTCTCACGCCCTCAACGTGATCGCCTGCCTGGGCACCGTGATCTACGCCCTGGCCGGCGGATCACGGGAGGTTCTGGTGGCGAGCGTTTTGATTCTGCTCGCCGGCGCTTGCGTTCCCTTGGTCGTTGGACCACTGCAAGGAGCGCAACAATGAAGCTGCCAATCCCTCGGTTTCCGGAGCTGTCGGTGGTCTTACCGGATGGGGATGATGCTTTGACGCTCGAGGCCTATCAGATGCTGGCCGTCAGTCTGGCCATTCACCTGAGCGGTCGACGAGCTGTATTCGCCTTGGAACTGCGCAGGGGTCCGCTCTGGCTGGGAGTCAAAGTGCACACGACCCCAGCACTGTCCCGGCGCGAAAGGCAGTCTCTGCTGCCATTGGTTCGGAATCTCGAGTTCATGTTTCCTTGGATGCCGAAATCCGCGCAGCCAGACGAGTATCGCCAGGCCGAGCCGTTGGAGCCAAGTACCGAAGCGGGGACGGAGACGAATGCGGAGGGAGAGGCATCAATGGAAGCGTTTGTGCGATCGCTAATCGACGAGGATGTGGATCGCAGGACGGTGCAAGTGTTTGATCCGGGGCTAACCGATCCGGCTGCGCTGATTCAACAACTGCCGATCGACGGCGAATCCCGCCAGAAGATGCAGACGGCGCTGAAGAAGATCCTGGCCTACGGGACCACGCGCCCGAGGAGCCAACCGGATCATTCATGGCTCAAGGATTTGGAAACACTTCGGGGTGAGTTTCCAGGATTTACCGCGGTGTTGGATCAGGTGGTGCAGCCGCATCTGAGCCTGATCGCCGCCGGTGCCCGGCGTGTCCGTATGCCTCCGATCTTGCTGGTTGGGCCTCCAGGGGTAGGCAAGACCGCGTTCGCGCGCCGCTTGGCGGAAATGCTGGGCACGGGATGTCTGAACATTGACATGGCCAGCGCGACGAACGGGGCCGCCTTGGCAGGCAGCAGCACGTTCTGGTCCAACTCACAACCCTCCCAGCTGTTCAACGCCATCGCGTATGGTCTCCCGGGGCGTCCACCCGTTGCAGACCCTGTGATTGTGTTGGACGAGATCGACAAAGTTTCGACCGACCGGTACGACCCAATGGGTCCGCTGTACACCCTGCTTGAGGAGGAAACCGCGCGTGTGTTTGAGGACCAGTCACTGCCAGGCATCGTCTTCGACGCTTCGCTGATTCGATGGATCCTGACCGCGAACGACATCCGCCGTATCCCGGAGCCCATTCTCAGCAGGGTCCTGGTTTACGAGATTGAACCACCCAGTGGGAATGCGATGTTCAGCATCGCCCAACGAATGTTGGAATCGACCGTTCGGGAGTTGGAAATCCACTTCCAGACACGCCTACCTCGGGAGTTGGCGCCGCTGATCGGAGATCAGACGCCAAGGACGTTGAAGGTCCGGCTTGAGTTGGCGGTCGGAGCGGCCATGTCAGCGGGCCGGAACTACCTCGTGCTGGACGACCTGACCACACTGTTTCGCACGCAGACGAAACTGTCGATGGGGTTCGTCTGAGGACAAAAGTCACATTGACTTCAAGATTTTCATGGTCTGCTCAAGAGCACCCTGAATCTCTTCAACGTAAATCGCCTTTGAACCCGAATCCCCCCAACTCAACATCGCAGCATGAACCGGGTTTAACCAAGCAATCCTGAATTGCCCAAGGCTATCGATGAATTCGGACATTGGCACATTCAATACGCATCGAAAAACCTCCAATTCGCCACTCATCATATAGAAGGGGCGCTTTGTGACGAGGTCAAAATTTGACCGCTTTGGTATGGGCTTCGCGTATGGAAGGAGGAAGGCCTGTCCTTTTCGTACAGCGGCAGACATACTGCTTTGGACTTTCAGGCTTTGCTGATATGCAATAAGATCTGCTTTGAAGTAAGTGATCTTCTGATTTGTGCCTTTCGCTCCCTTCGTGCCGCCCTGTATGTAAGCAGGGCCCGATTTGTCCCTCCTCAGACGCTCCAACGTCGTTGAGGACACACGCAACAGAACAGCGGCCTCCTCAGGTGTCAGAGCGGCAAGATCTGGCAAAAGATGAAGTGCCCTGAGAACTTCCAAATCTCGAATCAGCGTTTCCTTATCTTTGCGAGCCACGATCAAATCTCCGAAACTTTCTGCTTTTGCAGCATGTTTTGAATCGTCTGCTTACACGGGCATGCTGCATGAATTTCGTACGATGTAAATGATAGGCGCACTCCGAGCCCTGAGTCGGAGGGGTGATTAATCGGGACCATCAGTCTCAGCATCATCACTGAGGATTGCCGATCTTGCGCGGTCGTCCCGTTCGGGGTTTCGGTGGACGGCAGACATGCGGTGCGGGCGCAGGAAGTGGCGGCCAATCCGCTGGCTTGAGGGCGTTGTACACGTTCGGAGCTTTGGAGAGGATCGCTTGTTCGATCTTCATCATCGATTCCCGCAGCAACTGCCACTCTGCTTGCGTATAGGTATCCGTCACGTTTGCGCGGGCATGGTTGAGGAAACGACTTTTGATCACCTCGTCGATGCCCAGCGAAGTCATCACCGCGCCGAAAGAGCGGCGCAGGTCGTGCCGGTTGAGCTTTTCCAAGCCAATCTCTTCGCGCAGGTCGTCGAGCAGGTCGGTCGCGTCCATGTAATGCCCCGTCTTCGAGAACCTGCTGCGCGCAGGAAATACGAACGGTCGGGACTTTGCATGGAAGCCACGGCGGATGACCTCATCTGCAGCGCAGCGCTGGCGCTGCCTTAACAACTCCAAGACCATCGGCGTGATCGGCAACCGATGAGAGCGGCCGTTCTTTGTCTTATAGAAAAAGACGTATGGCCCCCAATCCGGATGATCTTTGAGCCAGACATGGCTGGTTGTGCTCCTCCCTTTACCAGTCTCGCCAATCTCATCCAGCAACTCACCCCACACAAGGCACGCATGCTCGCTCTTGCGGCACCCCCAAAGCAGCATGAGCATCAAGTAGTGGATGCCGGTCATGTTGTCATTCACAAGGCGCTTAGACCAGCACGCTTCGAGAAATGGCCCTAAGTCCGCAGAGGGTCGAAGGGGATTTCGCTTGCCTTTCTCCTGACGCTCCTGCTCGATTTGTTCTTTGGTTCGGTAGAAGCGGTTGAGAGCCAGGGTCTTGAACGGATTGCCCTTGAGCGCGGGCTCGCGATCCTGCGCCTCAGCCCTAATTTTCTCGTTCTCGATGAACCAGTCGATCGCCCGGGCAGGCCACTGGAAGGCCTGCTCCGTTGCAGTCGGGGTCGCCTTGTGGGTCTCCAAGAATTTCTTGGCGATCTCTTTGTCGTCGATCTCTCTCACCTTTCGATCGGCCCAGCCCCAAGCCTCGTGCCGGCGTGCCACTCGATCAAAGACCCTTAGGGACTCGGATCTAGCTGGCTTTTGTGTCCGCGTGGTCCAGTGCTCACGATAAGCGGCCATCACTTGGCGCAGTGTTACCTCAGCAGCATTGATCTGCCGAGCCAGAGTGTTGGGGTTCTGGCCCGTTTCGATCATCGCTCGGGCCAGCTCCGCCGCTTTTGCTCGGGCGTCTTGGATGCGATTGAAGTCAGCGAAGTTACCAACGGTGGCGAGCATCGACCTGCCCATGACCTTGCGGCGCAGGATGTAGACCTTCTTCCTGCCCACCTTCAGTCCAAAACCGGGCGGAGCGTCTCGGGAGACGTCCCATAAGATGTAGGGTTGCGAAGATGCGACAGGCTTTGCCGCGAAGACCAATTTGCCCTTTTCGTCGTAACCGGTAGGGGGCAGCTCCAGCCGCCTGAGCTTGCAGTAGTTGTCGTTCAACTCTGCCCGCCAAGATGGGCTGCGATCCTTGTCCTTGTGCTGGCTGGGTGGGACACCCGAGGGTTCGGATACGAAGGTTTCTTGGTCTTTCTGCATGGCCTATGAAACTCAGATCGACTGCAGGCTGGGTTGGGGACTGATTTTTTGAGCCAAGTCTTTGATTTTATTGACTTTATTATTTTAATGGGGATTAAAATCTATCACAGCCGGCAGTCAGAGACAATCGTCCCCATCTGGTCCCCGTCACTGCTGCTGACAGATGAGGTCAATTGACGGTAAGTGAAGGTGAGCGACGACGGCAGGGTCTCGACAAGTAATTGAATGACAAAGAAAAAAGACGATCATGGCGGTGTAAGCAAGCTTCCATCTGAAGGGATGAAAGAACTCGAAAGTCACACCCCCATGATGCAGCAGTACCTGGCCATCAAGGCCGGGTACCCCCAGACGCTGGTGTTCTACCGCATGGGCGACTTCTACGAGCTCTTCTACGAAGACGCCGAGCGCGCCGCCCGCCTGCTCGACATCACCCTCACCCAGCGCGGCCAGTCGGCCGGCAAGCCGGTCATCATGGCTGGCGTCCCCTTCCACTCGGTCGAGACCTACCTCGCCCGCCTCATCAAGCTGGGCGAATCGGTCGCCATCTGCGAGCAGGTGGGCGAAGTTGGTGCATCCAAAGGCCCGGTAGAGCGCAAAGTGGTGCGTGTGGTCACGCCCGGCACACTGACCGACAGCGCCCTGTTGAGCGACAAGTCCGAATCCTTCCTGCTCTCGGTGCACCAGGGGCCGCGCCACGGCTGCGGCCTAGCCTGGCTCAGCGTCACGCAGGGCGAGGTGTTCCTGGCCGAATGCAGCCCCGACGCGCTGGAGGAATGGATCGCCCGCATCGCGCCGGGCGAACTCATCTACAGCGCCGGCGTCACGCCCGCCTTCGAGCAGCGGCTGCAGGCCCTGCGCCAGGCCAGCCCCGTCTCCCTGAGCCTGCGCCCCGAGTGGCAGTTCGATGCCACCCTGGGCCAGGCCAAGCTGCTGGAGCTGCTGGGCGCGGCCAGCCTGGCCTCCTGGAGCGCCGACGACCTGCCCCTGGCCCATGCCGCTGCCGCCGCGCTGCTGGCCTATGCCGAACACACCCAGGGCCGCGCGCTGACCCACGTGCACGGCGTGCGGGTGCAACGCAACGACCAGTTGATCGACCTGCCGCAGACCACGCGGCGCAACCTGGAGCTGGTGCAGACCCTGCGCGGCGAGGACGCGCCCACCCTGTTCTCGCTGCTCGACACCTGCATGACCGGCATGGGCAGCCGCCTGCTGAAAAACTGGCTGCTGGCGCCGCAACGCGACCGCGCGCCGGCGCAGCAGCGGCTGGAGGCGATTTCCGCCTTGCGCACCGGTCCCTGGCAGAAACTGCGCGAACAGCTCAAGGGCTGCAGCGACGTGGAGCGCATCACGGCCCGTATCGCACTGCGCCAGGTGCGCCCGCGCGAGCTGGTGGCCCTGCAACAGACGCTACAAAAAACGGAGCTTCTCGCGCCCGTCCTGTCTGGCCAGACGGCACTTTTGGCTCAAATTTCCCAGCACCTTCTGCCGCCGCAGGGCTGCGCCGAACTGCTGCAGCGTGCCATCCTGGCCGAACCGGCCGCGCTGGTGCGCGACGGCGGCGTCATCAATGACGGCTTTGATGCCGACCTGGACGAACTGCGCGCCATCCAGACCAACTGCGACGGTTTCCTGCTCGACCTCGAAACGCGCGAACGCGCACGCACCGGCATCGCCAACCTGCGCGTGCAGTTCAACAAGGTGCACGGCTTCTACATCGAGGTCACGCAGGGCCAGATCGACAAGGTGCCGGATGACTACCGCCGCCGCCAGACGCTGAAAAACGCCGAGCGTTTCATCACGCCCGAGCTGAAAGCCTTCGAAGACAAGGCCCTGAGTGCGCAGGAACGCGCGCTGGCGCGCGAGAAGTGGCTGTACGAACAGCTGCTCGACCAGTTGCAGCCGCATGTACCCGCACTCACGCGCACGGCGCGCGCGCTGGCCGCGCTGGACGTGCTGTGTACGCTGGCCGAACGCTCGTTCACGCTCGACTGGAACGCCCCCCAGTTCGCCACGGAACCCTGCATCGACATCGTGCAGGGCCGGCACCCGGTGGTGCAGGCGCGGCTGGCCGAGACGAGCAGCGGCGCCTTCATCGCCAACGACACCCGGCTGGGCGTCAAGCAGCGCATGCAGATCATCACCGGCCCCAACATGGGCGGTAAATCCACCTACATGCGGCAGGTCGCGCTCATCGTGCTGCTGGCCTCCATCGGCTCCTACGTGCCGGCCGCCAGCTGCCGCCTGGGGCCGATCGACGCCATCTACACCCGCATCGGCGCCGCCGACGACCTGGCCAACGCCCAGTCCACCTTCATGCTGGAGATGACCGAAGCAGCGCAGATCCTGCACGCCGCCAGCCCCAACTCGCTGGTGCTGATGGACGAGATCGGCCGCGGCACCTCCACCTTCGACGGCCTGGCGCTGGCCGGTGCCATCGCCACGCAACTGCACGACAAGACCCAGGCCTTCACCCTGTTCGCCACCCATTACTTCGAACTCACCGAGTTCCCGGCCAAACACCACGCCGCGGTGAACGTGCACGTGAGTGCCACCGAGTCGGGCCACGACATCGTCTTCCTGCACGAGATCCAGCCGGGCCCGGCCAGCCGCAGCTACGGCATCCAGGTGGCGCGCCTGGCCGGCATGCCGGCGGCCGTGGTCAACCACGCACGCCATGCGCTGGAAAACCTGGAGGCCAATGCCTCGGAGTCGCAGGCCCAGGTCGATCTCTTCGCTCCGCCACCGGCCGAGGCCGTGGGCACCCCCAGCGCCGTGGAGGCACGCCTGGCCGAGATCGACCCCGACGCCCTGAGCCCGCGCGAAGCGCTGGACGCCTTGTACGTCCTGAAAAAATTGGGAGACAAAAAATGAACAATCACCTGCCCACCATCATCTTCTCGCACGGCAACAGCTTTCCGGCCAGCACCTATCGCATGCTCTTCGGCGAACTGCGCCGGCGCGGCTTCAAGGTCAAGGCGGTGGACAAGTTCGGCCATGACGAGCGCTATCCGGTCACCAGCAACTGGCCGCACCTGGTGCAGCAGCTGGCCGACTTCGCGGCCGAGCACCAGCAGAAAACCGGCGAACAGGTCTTTCTGGTCGGCCACTCGCTCGGTGGTTTCCTGAGCCTGATGGCGGCCGCACGCCACCCCGACCTGGCCCAAGCGGTGCTGCTGATCGACTCGCCCATCCTGGGCGGCTGGCGTGCCACCGGCGTCAGCGTGGCCAAGACCACGCAGATCATCGGCGCGGTGTCGCCCGGCGCCGTGAGCCGCCAGCGGCGCAACAGCTGGCCCGACACCGACACCGCCTTCGAACACTTCCGCCACAAGAAGGCTTTCGCCCACTGGGACGCGCAGGTGCTGCGCGACTACGTGGAGCACGGCATGCACGACGAGGACGGCAAGCGCGTGCTGAGCTTCGACCGCGAGGTGGAAACCGCCATCTACAACACCATCCCCGACAACCTGGACAAGCTGCTCAAGCGCCACCCGCTCAAGTGCCCGGTGGCCTTCATTGGCGGTCGCCATTCGGTGGAGATGCGCCAGGTCGGCATGACCATGACCGAGAAGGTCACCAAGGGCCGCATCATGATGCTCGACGGCTCACACCTCTTTCCGATGGAGCAACCGGTGGCCACCGCCGCGGCCATCGAGGCCTCGCTGCTGAACCTGCAGCGCGTGTGCGAGCTCAAGCACAGCGGGCACTGACCCCAGCAAACCTTCACCGCATTCAACTACTTCGTCTCTTCAGCCATGGCAAACCACAACCAACTGGTCAAGGAACAACTGCAACACATGCTGTTCGGCTCATTGCTCTTTGTCTGCCTGGCCTCCATTGCGGTCGCCTTGGACATCGGGGCAGACGCCATCGTCAGTCTGGGCGGCGTCAGCCACTTCACCTACCTGGCGATCGAAACAATGGCCCATGCCCTGCTGGTGCTTGATCTGATTCTTTTTGTCCTGTACCTCTACAAGTCCAGCATTACCCTGGTCAAAGAAATTTTCAGCTGATCGCCATTTCGCTCGGCGAGTTGCCAGCCCAAAAAAGGCCGCATGCAGCGGCCTTTTTTGTGCGTCAGTACGGCCTCAGGCAGTCCACTGCACCACACCCGTCCAGGCCGTGGCCAGCACCACGATGCCGAACACGATGCGGTACCAGGCAAAGCCGTTGAAGTTGTGTGTCGAGATGAAACGCAAGAGCCAACGCACACACAGCCAGGCGCTGATGAAGGAGAGCAGCAGCCCGACGCCGAACAGCGGCAGATCGGCCATCGACAGCAGCGCGCGTTCCTTGTACAGGCTGTAGGCACCGGCGCCGATCAACGTGGGGATGGCGAGGTAAAACGAAAAATCGGTGGCCGCCTTGCGCGACAGGCCCAACAACATGCCGCCGATGATGGTGGCACCACTACGGCTGGTACCCGGCACCATGGCCAGGCATTGCACCAGCCCCACCTTCACCGCATCCTTCCAGCCCATCGCATCCACGTCGAGGATGCGCGGCGCCGTGGCCGCATTGGCCTGGCGCTTCTCGGCCCACAGGATGATGAAGCCGCCGATGATGAAGGTGCTGGCCACCACCACCGGCGTGAACAGGTGCGCCTTGATGGCCTTGCCGAACAGCAGGCCCAGCAGCACCGCCGGCACGAAGGCGATCAGCACATTCAGTGCGAACTGCTGTGCCTGCTTTTGCGTCGGCAGCGCCACCAGCGTGTCGCGGATCTTCTGCCAGTACACCAGGATCACCGCCAGGATGGCGCCGGTCTGGATCGCGATGTCGAACACCTTGGCCTTGTCGTCGTCGAAGCCCAGCAGCGCGCCGGCCAGAATCAGGTGGCCGGTCGACGAGATCGGCAGGAATTCGGTCAGGCCCTCGACCACACCCATGAGGGCGGCCTTGATCAGCAACGCAATATCCACGGAAACTCCCGAAAAAAGATGCTGGATTATCGCTGCGGGAGACCCGATGCCGGCGCCCGCTCGCTGTCCCGGCCGGAGCGTGTTGACTTTGAGACCATATCCTGTAGATTGGAGCCGTTCAAGACGGTAGCCTGCATGTTGGCAACGGCCCCATATGGATGCCGCTTGAACGATCTGCCATGGTGAAGAAATTTCCCTCGAATCCGGCCAACCCAGAGCGAATCTGCTGGGGGTGCGATCTGTATTGCCCCGCCAGCTCCATGCGCTGCGGCAATGGATCAGACCGGACTCAGCACCCTGTCGAACTTTTTGGCGAGGGCTGGGAAGACTGGGGCAAGGAGGCGCCGGAAAAACCGGCAACGCCGCCCCAAACCGAAGAAACCTGAGCCCGCGGCCATGCCGGCAGGCCATACCGCCCCATCTGTCTCACACGGCGATCACTCGTAGCGCAGCGCCTGAATCGGCAGCAGCTTGGAGGCGCGTCGCGCCGGGTAGAAGCCGAAGAACACGCCCACCAGCGCCGAGAAGCCGGCCGCCAGCAGGATGGCGCCAATCGACATGCTGACCTGCCAGCCGGCAAAACGGCCCACCGCCCAGGTCGATACCGCGCCCAGCAGCACGCCGATGGCGCCGCCGATGAGTGACAGCGTGACCGCTTCGATGAGGAACTGCGCCAGGATGTCCTTGCCGCGTGCGCCCACCGCCATGCGCAGGCCGATCTCGCGCGTGCGCTCGGTCACGCTCACCAGCATGATGTTCATGATGCCGATGCCGCCGATGATCAGGCTGATGCCGGCCACCGCCGCCAGCAGCAGCGTCATGATGCGGCTGGCCTCTTCCTGCGCCTGCAGGATTTCCGTCAGGTTGCGCACCATGAACGGGTCCTCGCCGCCGGCCTGCACCTTGAAGCGCTGACGCAGTAGGTCCTTGATGCCTTCTTCCGCCACCTTCATGCTCTGGCCTTCGCGGATCTTCACCGAGATCGAACCTACACGCTTGAGCCGGCTGGTGGCATCACCACCCCAGATGCGGTTGCGCAGCGTGCTGATGGGGATCATCAGCACATCGTCCTGGTCCTGTCCCATCGAATTCTGGCCCTTGGTGGCCAGCACGCCGATGATCTTCATCGGCACACCGCGCACGCGCACCATCTGGTCCACCGGGTCCTGCTCGCCGAACAGCTCGCGCGCCACGGTGGCGCCAATCCAGGCCACCTTGGCCGAACCGGCCAGCTCGGCGGGGTCGAACAAGCGGCCCGACACCAGGCCCCAGTCGCGCGCCTCCAGGTAGTCGTTGGTCACGCCGAAGATGGTGGTGCCCCAGTTGCTGTTACCGGCTACCACCTGGCCGCTGGTGCGCGAGGTCGGTGCCGCCACCTGCACCTCGGGAATCTCGAAAGCGATGGCCTGCGCGTCTTCCTCCGTCAGACGCTGGCGCGTCTGGGCGCCCAGGCGCACACCGGCCTGCGACACGCCGCCGGGCAGCACAAGCATGATGTTGGAGCCCAGCCCCTTCATCTGCGCCTGCACACGCGCCGTGGCGCCGTTGCCCACGGCAATCATGGTGATCACCGCGGCCACGCCGATGATGATGCCCAACATGGTCAGGATGCTGCGCAGCGTGTTGGCGGCCAGAGCGCGCCAGGCGCTGCGCAAAGCAGCAAGCAGGTTCATGGTTGCACCGCCCCGGCCAGTTGCCCCACATCGGCCGCGCTCACCGTGCCGGCCACGCGCGCATGTTTTTCCGTCTGGCGCCATTCGGCCAGCGGGCTGCGTTGGCTGTCCTCCACGATCTGGCCATCGCGAAACACCAGCTTGCGCCGCGCCCAGGTCGCGATGTCGGGCTCGTGCGTCACGATCACCACCGTCATGCCTTGGTGGTTCAGCTCGTTGAGCAGGTGCATGATGTCTTCGCTGGTCTTGCTGTCCAGCGCGCCGGTCGGCTCATCGGCCAGGATCAGTTGCGGGTTGTTCACCAGCGCGCGCGCAATCGCCACACGCTGCTGCTGCCCGCCCGACAGCTCCGACGGCGTGTGCTGCCAACGCTCACCCAGCCCCACCCGCTGCAACGCGGCCAGCGCGCGCTCGCGCCGCTGCACCGCCGTCACGCCGGCATAGACCATCGGCAGCTCCACGTTCTCCAGCGCACTGGTGCGCGGCAACAGGTTGAACTGCTGGAACACGAAACCGATGCGCCGGTTGCGGATCGAGGCCAACTGGTCGGACGCCATCGCCTCCACCTCTTCACCCGCCAGCCGGTACTCGCCGCTGGTGGGCAGGTCCAGGCACCCCAGGATGTTCATCAAGGTGGACTTGCCGGAACCCGACGCCCCCATGATGGCCACGAAGTCACCTTCCTCGATGTCGAGCGACACGCCTTGCAGCGCATGCACCGTCATGCCGCCACCCGCCGCCTGCTGCTTGGCAGTGCCCATGCGGTAGGTCTTGGTCAGTTGACGCGCTTCGATCAGAGCCATATCTAGAACATCATGCGCGGGCCGGTGGTGGCCGGGCGCGTCGTCGTTTGAGCGGAACCGGCACTTACAGTGCCAGTGATCACCGTTGCGCCTTCCTTCAGCTCAGCCGCATCGGGCGAGTTCGGCAGCACCAGCAGTTCGGTGCTGGTGCCGTCGGTGATGCCCAGGCGCACATTCAGCGCCTTCGGGTTGCCACTGGCGTCCATCACGTAGATGCGGCCACGCGTCACGGTGCGGCCCGCGGCCTCCATCACCAGCGCGGCGTAGCGGGTCTTCTGCTCCGGCGTCAGCAGCTCACCGATGCGGGCGCGGATGTCGGCCGTGATGCGCTCGCGCGCCTTCGCACGCTCGGCTTCCGGCACGTCGCGCAGCTGCATGAACTTCGGCCGTGCGTCGGCATAGATGGCGTCCACCTTCTCGGTCTGCGCCGCATCCAGTTGCAGCTCCTTCACCAGCCGGTTGCGGAACTCGGTGGCGGGACCGCCGGCCGCCGGTGCCGCAGGGGCTGCGGCCGCCGGTTTCTCGGTAGCATTTGGGGCTGAAGCCCCCGTCCCTGCTGCGCCAGCCGCTGCATTTTTAGTAGCATCCTGCGCTTGCGGTGCCGGCTCCACGCCGGTGATGCGCACACGCAGCGCCGAGTTCGGCACCTTCAGCGCGCTCTCGCGCACATCCGTCACCACCCGCACATTGGCCGTCATGCCGGGCAGCAGGCGGCCGTCGTTGTTGGCAAAGGTCACCACCGCCACATAGGTCACCACATTGGCCACGTTGGTCGCGGCCTTGCGCACCTGGCTGATCTGGCCCTCGAAGGTCTGGCCGGGGTAGGCGTCCACCGTGAAGCTGGCCTTCTGCCCGCCGCGGATGCGGCCCACGTCGGCCTCGTCAATGGCGGCCTCCACCTGCATCTCGCGCAGGTTCTGCGCAATGATGAACAGCTCGGGCGACTGCAGGCTGGCGGCCACGGTCTGGCCTTTCTCGATGGCGCGCTTGATCACAATGCCGTCCACCGGCGAGGTGATGCGCGTGCGCGCCAGGTCGATACGGGCCTGCGCCAGCGCCGCGTCGCGCTGCGCCACGGAAGCCTGTGCGCTCTTCACCTGCGCCTCGGTCACGCCCAGTTGCGCCTCGGCCGCTTTCACCGCCTCCAGCGAGGTGTTGACCAGCGCGTTCGACTTGTCGGCCTCGCTGCGCGCGATGAACTCCTTGCTCACCAGCATCAGGTTGCGCTCGTGCGTGCGGCGCGCCTCGGCCAGGTCGGTCTGCGCGCGCGACACCTGCGCCTTGCTGGCCGCCACATTGGCCTGCGCTGTCATCACCACGGCACGCGCGGCGTCCACATCGGCCTGGGCCGAGCGCACGCGGTATTCAAAGGTCTCGGGGTCGATCACGGCAATCAGTTGGCCGGCCTTCACCTCGGAATTGAAGTCGGCCAGGATCTCCTTGATCTGGCCCGACACCTGGGTACCCACCGTCACCTGCGTCACCGGGCTCACCGCCCCGGTGGCCGCCACCGCCGCCTGCAGCGGCCCGCGTTCGATCTTGCCGGTGCGGTACTGCACGTCGTCGGCGCCGCCGCGCTGAAACCACCACCAGCCGGCCGCACCCAGCACCACCGCCGCCGCCACACCTGCCACGAGATATGTTTTCTTCATGCGGCCATTGTAGAAAGGGCGCCCCTGTCCCCGCGTCAAGTCAGGTATCCGCCATGTAAAGACGCGGCAAACCTGGCCGCCTTCTTGCCCTCCCTTGGCCGCCGTTCACGCCGGCCCATGGCATTTCACGCCGCGCCGGCTGCATTCCGTCGCACGGCGCTGGCACCGCCGGCACCGTGCGCGCACAGTCCGCTCCACGGTTCAACCCACCCCTGGAGGACACCATGCAACTGACACCCGTCATCGCCATCCATCTCAGCGCCGCCCTGGCGGCCACCGTCATCGGCCCCTTTGCCCTGTGGGCGCGCCGCGGCCGCACCCAGCGCCCGCGCCTGCACCGCGCCCTTGGCTATGCCTGGGTCACGCTGATGATCGCCACCGCCGTCTCGGCCCTCTTCATCCATGGCAACAACCTGCCGCACATCTACGGCTACGGCCCCATCCACCTGCTGATCCCGATCGTCTTCGTCGCCCTGTTCGGCGCCTTCTGGTACCTGGCGCGCGGCAACATCGCCGGCCACCGCCGCACCATGCAGATCACCTACGTCGCCTCCTGCGTGGTGGCCGGCGGCTTCACCCTGCTGCCCAGCCGCTACCTGGGACAGGTGCTCTGGGGCGAGTGGCTGGGCCTGCTATCGCCCGGCGCAGCCAGGCCCGGCATGCTGGCCGGCATCCTCGGCAGCACACCCTTCTGGGTCTGGGCCTTGCTGGCCGGCCTGCTGATCCTGGGCTACTCGCAGACGCGCCCGCGCCAAACCAGTCCGACCCGCACGCTGGCCATGCCCCTGGCCATGGGCGCGCTGTCGTTCTACGGCACGATCTCGGCCTTGGGCACCTCCGTCCCCGTGCTGGCCGGCTGGCTGCTCAGCACTGTGCTGGCCGTCGCCTGCATGGCCCGCTTGCCCGCTACGGGCGGCACCCATTACGACGCCATCCGACGCATGATTGAGTTGCCTGGCAGTTGGGTACCGATGTTGCTGATCCTCGGCATCTTTCTCACCAAATACAGTGTCGGCGTCGGCCTCGCGCTGCGCCCCGCGCTGCAGCAGGAGCTGGCCTTTGCCCTGCCCATCGCCATGCTCTATGGCCTGTTCACCGGTCTGTTCGCCGGTCGCGCCCTGCGCCTGCTGCGCCTGGTCCTGGCCGCCCACCGTAGCCCCGCCCCCACGTTGACGCCTGCCACCCAGGCCTGAAACCACCCACCATGAACACACCATCCAACACCCTGAGCCACGACGAGATCGAACGCCTGGCCCACCGCCACGCCAAGGTCAAGCTCGGCTGGTACTTCCACGCCTGCATCTACATCCTCGTCAACCTGCTGCTCGCCGGCCTGTCCAGCCTCGGAGAACGCTCGTGGGCCGTCTACCCCGCCCTGGGCTGGGGCCTGGGCCTGGCCATCCACGGCCTGGCCGTGCTGCTGTCCACCCACGGCCACCAGCTGCATGAGCGCCTGGTGGAGCGCGAACGCCAACGCCTGGCAACCCGACGCGACCCGTGGTAAATAAGGGGCTCCCCATGACAAACACCCTCTGGCTCCCTCTGCTGCGCTTGGCCGCCCTGGGCGCAGGCGCGCTCATCAGCCTGGCCACCCAGGCCGCCGTGGGCTTGGACGAACTGCCTGGCCGCGAAGGTGACGGCCCCGTCACCGTCTTCTACCCCTCCAGCAGCCCGGCCCAGCCTGTGCAACGCGCCCGACTCACGCTGTCCGTCGCGCCACAAGGCGTGCCCGAACGCGGCAACGGACGCCTCATCGTGCTCTCGCACGGATCCGGTGGTGAACCCTGGTCGCAAAGCGACCTGGCCCTGCACCTGGCTGGCGCCGGTTTTGTCGTGGCCCTGCCCGAACACGCCGGCGACAACTGGCGCGACCTCAGCAAGATCGGCCCCGAAAGCTGGAAGCTGCGCCCGCTCGAAGTCACGCGCGCCATCGACGCACTGGGCCACGACCCGCGCTTCGCCCCGCTGTTGGACCTGCAGCGCGTCGGTGTCTACGGCATGTCGGCCGGCGGCCACACCGCGCTCACCCTGGCCGGCGGGCGCTGGTCCCCCGCGCGCCTGCGTGCGCATTGCGACGCGCACCTGGCCGAAGACTTCGTGGGCTGCACCGGCGCGGCCAGCGAACTCACCGGCGGCTGGACCGACAGTCTCAAGCAAAGCGTTGCCCGCTTCATCATCCATCGCAAACTGCAGGACGACACTCTCTACGGCCACACCGACCCGCGCATCCGCGCCGTCGTCGCGGCCGTGCCCTTCGCGGTGGACTTCGACCTGGACAGCCTGGCCCATCCGGTCGTGCCACTGGCCCTGATCGAAGCCGGGCAAGACCGCTGGCTGCTGCCGCAATTCCACAGCGGCCCCGTGCTGGCCGCCTGCAGCAGCTGCACCCGGCTGGCCCTGCTACCCACTGGCGGCCACGGCGCGCTGCTCGCGCCCCTGCCGCCAGCTGACAAACTGCCGCCCCGCGTCGCGCGCCTGCTGGCCGACCCGCCGGGTTTCGACCGGGCGGAGCTGCCCGCGCTCTACCAGCACATCAGCAGCTTCTTCCAAAAACACCTGCTGCCCTAGAATCGTTGCGCATGTCCTCACCACTCTCCCCTGAAGAAATCGAGCGCCTGGCGCAACGACGCGCCAGTGCCAAGCTCGGCTGGTACGCCCATGCGGCGGTGTATGTGCTGGTGAACCTGTTTCTTTTTGCCATCTCCCGTTACGCCTTTGGCACGCGGCCCTGGTCGGTGGCACCGCTGCTGGGCTGGGGCATCGGGCTGGCACTGCATGGCCTTTCTGTCTTCCTGCTGGGCAAAGGAAGCGGCCTGCGCGAGCGCATGGTGCAGAAAGAGCGCGAACGCCTGCAAGGCACGACCGACCGGCGCTGAACGGCCCGCCATGAAGATCGACTGGTTCGAAAAACTCCGCACCTACCTGCAGGTGCTGGCCTTCGCGCTGGTCGTGGCCACCCTGCAATACACCTTCATGCCCGAGCGGCCTTACGGCCCGCCGGTGGTCTACTCGCTGTTCATCGCCTCCATCACCTGGGCCATCATTGACCTCGGGCGCGAATTCTTCCCCTCCAGCGCCGAGACCGGCTGGCCCCACGGCTGGCCAGGCATCGCGCTGGTGGTGGGCGGCATCGCCGTCGGCTACCTGCTGGGCAGCGGCATTGCTGACCGCCTGTGCTTCCTGTTCGGCTGGCAGCAGTCCGACATCGGCGTGCGCGAGAACCTCACACGCAGTTCCATCCTCATCACCGCGCTGGCCGGCATCGCAGGCACCTACTACTTCTACAGCAGCCACAAGAGCGCCTACCTCGAACGCAAGATGGACGAGACCAGCCGCCAGGCTGACGAAGCGCGTCTGCGCCTGCTGGAAACGCAGCTCGAGCCGCACATGCTGTTCAACACCCTGGCCAACCTGCGCGCGCTCATCACCACCGACCCGCCGCGCGCCACCGCCATGCTCGACCGCATGATTGCCTACCTGCGCGCCACGCTCAGTGCCTCGCGCCAGGGCACGCACCCGCTGGCGGCCGAGTTCGAGCGCCTGCAGGACTACCTGGAACTCATGGCCGTGCGCATGGGCCCGCGCCTGCACTACACGCTGGACCTGCCACCCGAACTGGCCACCTGCCCGGTGCCGGCGCTGCTGCTGCAGCCGCTGGTGGAAAACAGCATCGCGCACGGGCTGGAGCCCAAGGTGGAGGGCGGCAGCATCACCGTGCAGGCGCGGCGCGACGGCGCGCAGCTGGTGCTGGAGGTCATCGACACCGGCCTGGGCCTGGACGCCAGCCAAGGCAGCTCCGACGGCACCGGCTTCGGCCTGGCGCAGGTGCGCGAACGGCTGGCCACCGAGTACGGCGCGCAGGCTGCTCTGAATTTTGTAGCTGGTGGCGAAGGCGGAACAAGGGCTACCATCACATTTCCTTGCAAACCATGAGCAACCACCCCACCGCCCTGATTGCCGAAGACGAACCGCTGCTGGCCCAGGCCCTGCAGGCCGAGCTGGCGCGCGCCTGGCCGGCGCTGCAGGTGCTGGGGGTGGCCGGCAACGGCGAAGCGGCGGTGGCACAAGCGCTGGCACAGCAACCCGACGTCTTGTTCTTCGACATCCGCATGCCGGCCCTCAGCGGGCTGGAAGCCGCCGCTGCGCTGGCCGATGCCTGGCCGCAAGATGGGCCGCAGACCAAGCCTTTTCCGGCGCTGGTGTTCGTCACCGCCTACGACCAGTACGCCGTGCAGGCCTTCGAAGCGCAGGCGGTGGACTACCTGCTCAAGCCGGTGCAACCCGAGCGGCTGCAGAAAACCGTGGCCAAAGTGCAGTTGGCCCTTGCCAACCATGCGCCAGCCGCTATGAATTTTGAAGCAACGCTGGCACAGCTGCGCCACCTGCTTGGCGCGCAGGCGGGCACCGCACCGGTACCCGCGGCACCGCTGCGCCTGCTGCAGGCCAGCGTGGGCACGGCCATCCGCATGGTGCCGGTGGACGAGGTGCTGTACTTTGAAGCCGCCGACAAGTACGTGCGCGTGCTCACGGCCGAGCACGAGTACCTGCTACGCACCCCGCTCAAGGAGTTGCTGCCGCAGCTCGACCCGCAGGCCTTCTGGCAGGTGCACCGCGGCACCGTGGTGCGCGCGGCTGCCATTGAAGCCGTGGCGCGCGACGAAGCCGGCAAGCTCTGGCTGCGCCTGCGCGGCAGCACGGCGCGGCTGGCCGTGAGCCGGCTCTACGCGCACCTGTTCAAGGCCATGTAAGCAAGCCAGGCCTCACGTTTTTCAAGCGCGGCCTCAAGTCTTCGCGCCAGCTGCCGTTAATAAAAACATCGGGCCCGGTTTTGGCGAACTGCCCGGTGGCCCACTCCTCGGGGTGGTGCCGGTTTGTCTCCTCGGCCATGCTTTATCAGGGTCTGGTCTTAAGCCCGCAGGTGCTCCTTTCCTGCGGGCTTTTTTATTGGGCCAACCCTGGCCCGCGGGGCTCGGTCACGCGCTCAATCGCGGTCCCAGCCGCGGCGCCCTTCCCAGCGGCCTTCGCGCCCACCATAGGCGTAGCCACGGTCCCAGCCACGGTGGTGGTGATGGCGCCAGCCGGGCGGCGGGCCGTAGTACACCGGGGCCGGCGGCATGTAGACCACCGGGCGCGGTGGTGGCATGTACACCACGGGCGGGTAGGCCACCACCGGCGGTGCGCTGGCCACACCCACCTGCACACCGGGCGAGGCCACGCCGATGGACCAGTAGATGTTGTCGCCGTGCGCGTGCGCCGCGCCGCTGGCACCCAGTGTCAGCGCGGCTGCGCATGCAAACGCGGCAAGGGTTTTGACGGACGTTTTGGCTTTCATCGCATTTCCTTTCAGGGATCAAGCGGGGCCGTGTCACAAGCCCCTGCTACCTACAACGACTGCCAGACCGCTTGGCCGACCACCCAGATGTGACTTGCGTTTCAGTGTGTAAAGAGACGACACAGGCCCGGCCGCGTACAGGCGGGCCGCATACCGCCTTCAGCGCCGCAGTTCGGCCAGCGTGAAGTCGGGCACCCCCTGCAGCACCGGGGTCACCGGGGTCTGTTCGCCCCGGGTCAGCTCGTCCACACGGTCGGCCACATAGGCATCCAACCCCTTGTAGGTCACACGTCCGCGCTGCTTGAAATCGGCCGCCCCACGCAGCCCCTCTACCACGGCCTTTGTAAAAGCACCGTTGCCCCAGGCCGGGTTCTCCTGCGACAGTTGCTCCCCCGTGGACGACGCGAACACCACCAAGCCGTTTTCCGAACTGGCCAGATCGTTGATGGCGTTCGTGGCATCACTGGCGCGACGCGGCAGCGTCTTGCCGATCACATTGCCCGAATGACAGGTGTCGACAAAAATCACCACGCGTCCCGGCAGGCCCGCCAGCGTGTCGCGTATGGTGTTGAACGGCACCGCCGTATGGGGCAGGCGGTCCAGATCTGCCTCATGCGTCATGAAGTAATAGGCCGACCCCTCGTTCAAACCGTGACCGGCAAAAAACACCATCACCGTGTCCTGCGCCGTCACGTTCTGCTTGAGCCATTGGAACCCGGCTTCCACCCCCTTCTTGGAGGCGTCCTTGTCCAGCAACTGCTTGACATACACCTCGTTGTACCTGGCGCCGCGCTGGCCCTGCAGGGTCGCCACAAAATCACGTGCATCCTTGGACGGCAAACCCAAGTTGAAGGCCGTATTGTCATAACGCGACACCCCCGCTGCCAGCAGGAACAGATTGCCCTTGCCCAGCTGTTGGCGGGGGCCGGTGTAGTTCATACGGATCAGCGTGGGCACCGACGCGCCGTAGCGGTTCTCCGCCACCAGACGGATCTCGGCATCCTCGGCCGGTACATCGATCACCAACTCCCGCTCGTCCCCTGCGGCCATGGTGGTCGCCTCCTCACGCTTGCTGGTGGCCGAAGCCGAGACCACCGTGGTGCGCAGATGCGTGACCGGCGCCTGCGCGGCCGACACGGCCTTGAAGCGCACACGCACCTGCCGCTTCTCGGAGCTGAACTCGAAACCGGGTGAGATCACCTCGATGCGTGGCGGCAAGGCCTCCAGGCGCACGGCCGAAGCCGCAATGAGCGGGGCGCCCGCTTCGGACGCGCTGACGGCATCAGCCTCGTCGTCGTTATCTTGCGTCGGCGCCGCAGCAGGCGGTGCGGGCCGGGGGCTGGCCGCCACCACCGGCGGCGGGACACTCGGGCGAGCGTCCGGGCGGGTCGCCGGCGCAGCCTTGGGCGATGCCGCATCACCCTGCGCCGTACTGCGCTGGGCCAGCAAGAGGCGAATGGCCTCGTCCTCTTTGCCGCTCTCCCAGGCCTGGCGGCCCAGGCCGCTGAGCAGCAACGTGGAGCGCAAACGCGACATGGGCATGAAATCGGCCACACGGTTGTCGCTGGGGTTGACGATCCAGCCGGCCAGGTCTTCGGCACCGGTGCTGGCCTCGTAATAGCCCTGGCTGCTGATGGCCAGCCAGCGCCGGCTCAACGGCTGCAGGTAATAGGCCATCACCGGCGCACCGGTCGACCAGCGGAACAGCCACAACATGCCGTTGGACGTGGTGGCCACCACCAGATCTCGCGGCTCGATCAGGTTCACTGCCGTCACGTCTGAACCGAGGTAGGTCACCCACAGGCGCTCCCCCTTGGCCGACACCCGGTACAAACGTTCGCGGTTGCTGCCCACCGCCACCGTGCCATCGGTGGAATGCACGGCCACGCACAAAGAGCGTTCGTTGCTGCCCTTCAAAGGCAGTCGGACATCGTTCACCGTGCCATCACGGGTGCCCTCCCAAGCCAGCACCTTCACGCCGCGCCCACTGGTGGCGGGGGCATTCCAGCGCTCGCGCACACGTGACAACGGCGCGAATTCCGGCGAGGCCAGGTTGAAGGCCACCTCACGGTCGCCCTCAGCCGTGGCCACCGGCAAGGCCACCCAACCCGCATCGGTGACCTTCAAGGCCTGCGGTCGGTTTTCCAGGTTGGGCGTGTCGTGCGCCACCCGCCAGGCCAGCTTGAAATCGCCGCCCACCAGACCCACCGCACCGCGGTCGGACACATACACCACCTCACCCTTGCGCGTCACGGCCAGATCGGCCACCCGAGGATCGGGCAATTGCAACTGCACAAAACTGTCGCTGCGCCCGCCGCCGCTCCAACGGCGCATGAAACCGTGCGCGTGATGGAACGACCAGGTCGCGCCAAAAAAATACTTGCCATCGGGCGACTGCGCCAGGCGCGAGAACCCCATGGAACTCGGGGTGCCGCGCCGGTCGGGGTCGTGCGGCAGCTCATTCAAAGTCTCGCCATCCAGCCGGGTGCGCGCTCCTACCAGAATCGTTTTGCCAGCCGCGTCCCAGCGGCTGCTGGCGTCTCCCCAGCGCGGCACCTTGCTGGCCGCCAGGTGCCACGTCCCGCGCTCGGGCCGGTAGAGCTTGACGGTGCTGTTGCGCCGGCCACTGGAGGTGGCGGCAAACAAGGTGCCATCTGCGCGAAACGCCAGGCCGGTCACGTCGGATTCGTCATAGTCCGTATCGCGAAACACCTCGGCGCCGTTGTCCACGTTGTAGATACGAATGCCACGCGCCGACACCCCGCGCGGTTTGCCCGCCGCCAGAAAACGACCGTCCGGCGACCAGGCCAACGACGCCGTGTCTTCAGGCGCCTGGATCACCCGCTCCACCCGCCCGGTCTGCAAAGACAGGATCATGATGATGTGGCGCAGGTCGTACCCCGTCACCGCCACACGCTGCCCGTCCGGCGCCATGGCCAGCCCGCGCAAACGTGCGCCGTTGGCCGACGTTTTGGGAAAAAAGAAACGCTGACGCAGCTCGCCGGTCTGGACGTCCCACACCCGCAAAGTACCGTCATAAGAGGCCGTGACCGCATGCCGTTCGTCCGGCGTGAGCACGATGTAGCCAGCCTCATCGGTATGGGCGGCTGAATCGATGCCCAAGAACGGCTGTTGCGGCCAGGGATCTGGCGCCGGGGTTGCCCCCTGCGCGCCCACCAGCCCCGCGGGCAACACCCACCATGACAGCCAGGCCTTGACGATCCAACGCGACATCTTCATGCCAGCCATTGTAGGAACAAGCCGCCGCTCACCCGCGGCCAAGGGGTCTGTGGCGTCAGCGCGCCAGGTAGCCGCCGTCCACCGGGTAGTAGGAACCGGTGACGAAGGACGCGCGGTCCGAACACAACCAGGCCACCAGCTCGGCCACCTCTTCCGGCCGGCCCAGGCGGCCGATGGGGTGCGCCGCCACCAGCATGGCGTTCACGGCGGCGTTCTGCTCCAGTGCGCCGATCATGGGCGTGTGGATGAACCCCGGCCCCACCGCGTTCACGCGAATGCCCTGCGGGCCGTAGTCCAGCGCGGCGGTCTGGGTCAGCCCCAGCACGCCGTGCTTGGCCGCGGTATAGGCCGGCGAGCCGGAAAAACCCACCGCCCCCAGAATGGACGCCATGTTGACGATGGCGCCGCCCCCGGTCTTGAGCATGGCGGCGGTCTGGTACTTCATGCCGTAGAACACGCCCGACAGGTTGATGTTGATCACCTGCGCCCAGCCATCCAGCGGGTAGTCGGCCAGCGGCGCCTGCGGGCCGCCAATGCCGGCGTTGTTGCAGGCCATGTCAAGCCGGCCGTAGTGCGCCACTGCCTTGGCCACCAGCGCCTCGTTATCTTGCGGTTTGCCCACATCGGCCGCCACAAAAATCGCATCGCCACCCTGCAGCCGCACCAGCGCCACGGTTTCCTCGCCGCCGGTCGTATCCACGTCCGACACCACCACCTTGGCGCCCTCGCGCGCCCACACCAGCGCAATCGCGCGGCCGATGCCCGACGACGCGCCCGTGACCAGACCCACCTTGTTCTTCAGCATGACACTCTCCTTTGACTGAACCCAAACATCGGAATCATCTTAGTGCCGCCCGCTTGACGGCCGTATGACATGGCGCAAGTTTTCGCCCTGGTGCCGCAGGGCGCACGGCCATGGGCAGGCGCCTGGTCGCCGGGTCTAGGG